>NZ_JBFAUW010000012.1:0-151474 GCF_040679495.1 Nocardia sp. NPDC052254
GCTCCACCAGCGGTGCGACCAGGCGCTGTCGTGCCTGAACGTCTCGATCCGGGGCATCGATGACGGTGGTGCGGCCCAACCCGACCGCGATCCGTGGTCACCACGGATGCGGACGAGCCGAGTCGGAGCGGTCTGTGGTGGGAGGACGATCCGGTACTGCGCGCTCGGTTCCGGCGCTGACCGGAGTCGAGCGCTCAGATCTTGCGGATCACCGTGACGACCTTGCCCAGAATCTGGGCGTCGTTACCGTCGATGGGTTCGAACAGCGGATTGTGGGGCATCAGCCAGACCTGGTCGCCGGTGCGCTTGAACGTCTTGACCGTGGCCTCGCCCTCGATCATGGCGGCCACGATATCGCCGTTGTCGGCGACGTTCTGCTGGCGTACCACCACGAAGTCGCCGTCGCAGATGGCCGCATCGACCATCGATTCGCCGACGACCTTCAACAGGAACAGTGCCCCCTCACCGACCAGTTCGCGCGGCAGCGGGAACACATCCTCGACGGCTTGTTCGGCGAGAATCGGACCACCGGCCGCGATCCGGCCCAGCACCGGGACGTAGGTCGGGATCGGTGTGGCCTCACCCGACTCGGCGGCCACGGCCTGTGGGCCCGATACCGCACCCGTTGCCCGGATCGCTGTCTCGTCGAGACCGCGCACGTCGACCGCGCGTGGCCGGTTGGGGTCGCGGCGCAGGTAGCCCTTGCGCTCGAGAGCGCGCAGCTGGTGGGCCACCGACGAGGTGGACGTCAGTCCGACCGCATCGCCGATCTCGCGAATGCTGGGGGGATAACCGCGTTCGTTCACCGAGGTCCGGATGACCTCGAGCACCCTGCGCTGGCGGACGGTGAGATCCGCGCCGGTGCCGGGGGATTCGGTGTCACCGGCGGATGCCGCGGCACCACCGGGGGAGACCGAGCCGCGCGCGGCTGCCTCCTCGTGTCCGACCACCGTACGTTCGCTCACGCTCGCCGTCCTCCGTTCGTGGATGTCTGTCGGTTTGTGCCGGCACTGCCGGATCGCGTGGGTTCGAATGTAGTCCGCCCGCGCTCAGGTTTCAAACATCTGTTCGACGAATGTCGGCGTGGCTGATGACTTTGCCGCCTCGTCGTGGTAGAAAATCGAACATCAGTTCGTCGAACAGATGATCGAATACGCCACAGCTCCCAACGGTGATCCACTCCGCACATTTCCCTGGAGGTCGTCAGATGCGTACCGCGGTCGAGGAATTCAGCACGATCGACATCCGGTTCGGCTCGCTCGATGAGCGTCCGGTCCGCATGGCCCGCCCGGCGCGTGGCGATGTGGACCGGGCCGACTCCCGCCGCCCTCGCGGCGTGCGCCCGTCGGGCGTCGCCGGGTACGACCGGGTCTCGGTGACGCGGCTGCCACGCGGCCCGCATCCGGTTCAGCGGGTGCAGCGAGCCCGGGCGAACCTGGCGACCCTGGCCGCGACCGCGCTGTTCACCGCCGCCGCGGTATGCGCCCTGATCGGGATCGCGCACGTTCGGAGTGTGCCGCCGGCCGCGGCCACGCAGACGGTTCAGGTGCGGCCGGGGGAGTCGTTGTCCGAGGTGGCGCAACGGGTGGCGCCGGCGGATCCGGTGCGCGACACCGTCGCTCGCATTGTCGAGTTGAACGGTCTGCGTGGCGCCGCAGTGGCCGGCGGGCGCACGCTGCTGGTGCCCGCCGCGCGATAGGCGCTCGCGTCCGGAGTCCGGTGCCGCATCGATCCGACCGGCCGGAATTTTCGAGTGGCGCCCGGAACATATTGCTACTGTGCTCGAGATGTGATCGGGGCTACATTCGCCGACAACGGATTTCGAGGACCAGCCAGCATGGTGCACACCCCTTTTCCGCCGCGGGCGCGTTGGCTCACACGCGTGGCCGGTCTGTTCGTCTGTCTGGCGCTCGCATTCGTCTGGATGCCCGTGGTGCGGGCAGAGGCGGTGTACACGACCTACCTCGACCTCCCCGTCGTCAATGGTGACGGCGCCGCCGCCGGCGGATTGAATCCCGAACTCCCGTCCGATGTTTCGACGCTGCGCGCCGCGATCGACGGCGCCCGCGCCGACGGGGTCGCACCGCGTCACTATTCCGCTCTGCTGCATCAGTACTGGCTCGTCGTCGCGACCGGCAATGCCGATATCGACCTCGCGGCGTGGGATCCGAACCTGGGAGTGGCGGCGAATTCCCGCACCTTCACCCAGGTCTATGTCAACTATCTGCGGCTGACCAACGCACACCCCGAATTCCAGTGGACCGGCCTGGCGGGGCTGGCCGGAGGCTCCTTCGCGTCGGGGTTCTTCGATATGAGCGATGTGACAACGATTCTCAGCGTGCCGGGCATCCATCAGCTCGGTGCCGCGGTGGCGGACCTCCTGCGGATCACGCCGCCGCAACTGGTCGACCTCCTCCCCGGTGACATCCGCCTGCTCGCCGCCGAGGGATCACGTCTGACCTCCGATGACCTGTCCTGGTTCCGGGCTCGGCTGATGATCATGCAGAAGCACATATTTCTCGATCAGGTCCCGATGCACGAGGCATACGCCGCCGAGGGGCTGCCCGCGATCGAGGAGATGTACGCCGCCGGTGTGCTCGACCGGAACGCCGTGCAGGCCTGGCGGTCGCTGGATTCGGGCACGGCCGCCGGTGCCGACGATGCGCTGATGCGGATGACCGACCGCGAGCAGAACCAGATCATCGCCGATCAGTGGGATGCCACCTCCGAGGGGCGCGGTGCGATGGGCCGGGTGCTGACCTATGTCAGCACCGTGGCCGCCAAACCCGCGGTACCCGGCGTACGGGCGCCCGGGGTTTTCGCTCCGACCACGGTCTCGGCCGTGATGGACGGGCACACGGTGTCGCTGCGCACTCCGCTGCCCAGCTTCAACTGGGCCGATCGAGATCAGCGGTGGACCTACATCACCGGCGATCTGGTGCCGTGTTATTCACGCCTGCAAGCGAATCCGGGTTTCGCGCACCGGGTGTTGTCGGTGCCTTTCGCCGAGGATCTCGCCGCCGGGAGATTGCTGACCCGCCTGCCGGATCTGCTCGCCGACATGACCAGCCAGTGGCAACTGACGGCCTGAGCGGGGCAGGGGCCGGGTCCGCGTGGGCCAGGGGGATCAGCGTGCGGGTATCCTGGAAAAGCTCAGGACATACGTGCTGAGTCCGCACCTGCCGACCGCCCGGTCGGACGTGGCGGCTCGGTATGTACCGACGCAGGCATCGACAAAGGATCCCGGATGCATTGCCCGTACTGTCGGCACCCGGATTCGCGGGTGGTCGACTCACGTGAGGCCGAGGAAGGTAGCGCGATCAGGCGCCGTCGCGCGTGTCCGCAATGCGGGCGCCGCTTCACCACCGTCGAGACCGCGATCTTGTCGGTGGTCAAGCGTAGTGGTGTCACCGAGCCGTTCAGCCGGGAGAAGGTCATCCGCGGTGTGCGCCGCGCCTGCCAGGGGCGTGAGGTCGACGACGACGCATTGAACCTGCTGGCCCAGCAGGTCGAGGACGCGGTGCGAGCCAAGGGGGCGCCCGAGGTCGCGAGTCACGAGGTCGGTCTGGCGATTCTCGGACCGCTACGCGATCTCGACGAGGTCGCCTATCTGCGGTTCGCCTCGGTGTATCGGTCCTTCAGCTCCGCCGACGACTTCGAACGCGAGATCGCCGATCTGCGCCGGCATCGCACCGAGCGCTCGGTGGCCGCCGGCGCGGACTGATCAGCGCGATCGGGCCGGTGCGGCGCCGATTCCGTCCATCGCCTTGATGATTCGCTTGGCCGAGACCGGCTGGGGTGTGCCCAGCTGCTGTGCGAACAGGCTCACCCGCAATTCCTCGATCATCCACCAGATCTCGGTGACGTCGGCGGCACCGCGACGTGCTTCGGGAAGCCGCCCGAGCAATCGTGCATAGACCGCGTGCACGCGGTCCAACTCGGCCGAGCCGTGGCGATCACGGTCGGCCGAGGCCGGCAGTGCGCGCAGCCTCGCCTCGGCCGCACGCAGATATCGTGGAATCTCCCGGAGCCGGGTGCTGCCGAATTCACCGATGAAGCCGTCGAAGACCAGATCGTCGAGCTGGCCGCGCACATCGTCGGCGATCTCGCGATCGGTGGTCTCCGACAGGGCTGCGCGCACCTGATGTGCGGCCGCCAGAATCGGCACGACCAGAGCCAATACCCGGGCGACGGTCGTCGCGAATTGCGGCCGGACCTTCTCGACGAGCCGAGTGAACTCCTCGGGACTCCGCACGGGTCCGCCGTGGACGGCGATCAGCTCATCGGCCGCGCAGGCGCGGCAGTCCTCGATCAACCGCTCCAGTGATCCGTACGGATTCTGGCTCAGCGCCAGACGGTCGGAGGCCGAGAGCCCCGCGGTCGCGGCCCGCTGGGCGGTCGGTAGTTCGCGCAGCAGCAATGTGCGGGTTCCGGTTCGCATCGCCGCGTGTTGTGCGGCCGGTGAGGACAGCACGCGCACCGCGACGCCGTCGCCCTCGCTGACCAGTGCGGGGTAACCGGTGATCGTCTGCCCGCCCACCTCGCGCCGGATGGTCTGGGGCACCGTGCCCAGTGTCTGTGCGGTCCAGCTCGTGGCGGGCGCGCGCTCGGCCGCGCTGGTCGCCTTCGCGACGGATTGGGAAATCTGCTGCGACAGTTGATTTTTCAGGGTGGCGAGATTCTTTCCGCGGGCGAGGACGGCGCCGTCGGGGCCCTCGGCGGCGAAGGTCATCCGCAAGTGTTCGGGCAATGCGCCGGGATCGAGATCGGCGGGCGCGATCGGCGCCCCGGCCAGCGTCGTCAGTTCCCGTGCCAGGCCGGTGCGCAGGGGTTCGGCCCGCGCGGTGAGCCGGGCCAGCGCCGCCCGGGCGAAATCAGGAGCGGGAACCACACTGCGCCGCAGCTGCTTCGGCAGTGTCTTGATCAGCGCGGCGGCGAGTTCCTCGCGCATACCCGGGACCAGCCAGTCGAAGCCGACCGCCCGCACGTGGGCGAGCTGGGCCACCGGAATGTGTACGGTCACCCCGTCGTCGGCCTGCCCCGGTTCGAATTGATAGGTGAGGGGGAAACTCAATTCGCCCTGCCGCCAGCTGTCGGGGTAGGCAGCCGGATCCAATGCGGCGGCCCCGGCGTTGACCACGGTGGCGGTCGAGAAGTCGAGTAGGTCGGGGTCATCTGATTCGGCCTTGCGCCACCAGCTGTCGAAATGCCGTACCGATACGACATCGGCGGGAACGCGGGTGTCGTAGAAGTCGAACAGCACCTGATCGTCGACCAGGATGTCGCGCCGGCGTGCCCGATGTTCCAGATCCGCCACATCCTCAAGCAGATCGCGGTTGCGCTGGAAGAAGCGGTGCCGGGTCTGCCATTCCCCCTGGACGAGAGCGTGGCGGATGAACAGTTCGCGAGACAGTTGCGGGTCGATGCGCCCGAAGTCGACGCGCCGCTGGGTGACCAGCGGAATGCCGTAGAGAGTCACCCGCTCGTAGGCCATCGCTGCTCCGCGCCGCGAGGACCAGTGTGGTTCGGAGTAGCTGCGTTTGGCCAGTTCACCGGCGAGTTGTTCGGCCCACTCGGGTTCGACCCGTGCCGCCATCCGCCCCCAGAGCCGAGAGGTCTCGACCAGCTCCGCCGCCATCACCCAGCGCGGTGGCTTCTTCGCCAGCCCCGAACCGGGGAAGATCATGAACTTGGCCCCGCGCGCGCCGAGGAATTCACGCGATTCGGCCTCGCGGACCCCGATATGCGACAGCATCCCGGCCAACAGTGCGCGATGGACGGCGTCACCGTTCGGTATGCCCCGGCCGTCCCCGTCCGCCGACATCGTCGGCGAATCATCCTGCGTCGCAGCCGAATCACTCGCCGACCAGCCCAGCCCGCGGGTGATGGTCCGCAGTTGTCCCTGCAGATCCTGCCATTCCCGGATTCGCAGATAATGCAGGAACTCGTCACGGCACATCCGGCGGAACTGATTGGAGGACAGCGCCTTCCGCTGTCCGCGCAGGTAATCCCAGAGCCGGAGATAGGCGAGGAAGTCCGAGCCGTCCACGGCGAACCTGGCGTGCTTCGTATCGGCGGCCTGCTGGAATTCGGCCGGTCTTTCGCGGACATCCTGGATCGACAGTGCCGCCACGATCACCAGTACCTCGGCCAGACAGCCGCCCGCCTCGGCGGCGACGAGCATCCGCGCCATCCGCGGATCGACCGGCAACTGGGCCATCTGCCGTCCGACCGGGGTCAATGCCAGATCGTCACCGCCTTCCGGTGCGTGCACCCGCCCGTCGGTGGCGGCGGGCGCATCGCGTCGCCGGCCACCGCGTCGCCGGCGGTTCCCGCGTGCGGGGGACTCCTCGGGCGCGATATTGCGCCCGAGCGCGCCCAGTTCGAGCAACAATGCGATGCCGTCGCGAATCGCGCGCCGGTCCGGTGGTTCCACGAAGGGAAAGCTTTCGATGTCACCGAGGCCGAGCGCGGTCATCTGCAGGATGACCGCGGCGAGATTGGTGCGCAGGATCTCCGGTTCGGTGAAGGCCGGGCGATTGTCGAAATCGTCCTCGGAATAGAGCCGGACGCAGATGCCGTCGGCGACGCGGCCGCAGCGCCCGGATCGCTGGCGCGCGGATGCCTGGGAGATCGGCTCGATCGGCAGCCGCTGCACCTTGGTCCGCATCGAATAGCGTGAGATGCGAGCGGTTCCGGGATCCACGACATAGCGAATGCCCGGCACCGTCAGTGAGGTTTCGGCGACATTGGTGGCCAGGACGACGCGACGGCCGGTGTGTGACTGGAACACCCGGTGCTGTTCGGCCGCCGACAGTCGCGCGTACAGCGGCACGATCTCGGTGCGTGGCAGTCGCAGATCCGCCAGCGCATCGGCGGTATCGCGGATCTCGCGTTCACCGGAGAGGAACACCAGTACGTCACCGTCGCCCTCGGCGAGCAATTCGCGTACCGCGTCGCCGATGGCATCGGTCTGATCGCGGGCCTCCTCGGCGGCGGATCGCCGCTGCGCGCCGCCGCGCCCGGGGGATCGGCTCTCGCGCGGGGTGTCACCGTCGTCGAGTTCGTCGTCGTCGCGGGTGGCCGACATCTCCGGAGCCAGCGGCCGATACCGGATCTCCACGGGGTAGGACCGGCCCGAGACCTCCACGATCGGCGCGGGCTCACCGGTGGCCGGATCGGTGAAATGCCGGGCGAACAATTCCGGATCGATGGTCGCGGAGGTGATGATCACCTTCAGATCGGGGCGCTTCGGCAGCAGCGCCCGCAGATAACCGAGCAGGAAGTCGATATTGAGGCTGCGTTCGTGTGCCTCGTCGATGATGATCGTGTCGTAACGGCGCAGCAGGCGGTCGCGCTGGATCTCGGCCAGCAGGATGCCGTCGGTCATCAGCTTGACCAGGGTCCGGTCCGAGGCCTGATCGGTGAATCGCACCGTGTAGCCGACGACGTCGCCGAGTTCGGTATCGAGCTCGCTGGCAATGCGTTCGGCGACGGTGCGCGCGGCCAGCCGCCGCGGCTGGGTGTGGCCGATGGTGCCGCGGATGCCGCGCCCGAGTTCCAGGCAGATCTTGGGGATCTGGGTGGTCTTACCGGATCCGGTCTCGCCGGCGATGACCACGACCTGATGGGCGGCGATCGCGGCGGCGATATCGTCGCGGTGGGCCGATACCGGAAGCTGCTCGGGATAACGGATCGCCGGAACCGCGGCGCGGCGGGCCTGGACCCGGCCGTTCGCCTGGTCGATCTCCTGGTCCAGTCGCTCGAAATCCGCGTCCGACCGCATCTTGTCGAGCCGCCGGCGGAGCCGGTGTTCGTCACGGATGGTGAGATCGGTCAGGCGAGCACGGAGTTCACGGGTGCGGGCGGCAGTCGAGGTCATTGCATCGACCAGGGTAGCGAAACGGCCCGACCAGGCCGGTTCCGGCGCCGAAGCAGAACCGGACCATATGGATAACCAAAATGTTGCTATTGCGGTGAGCTTGGTCCCGATTCGGGGGGCGGTATGTCACCATCGGGCCATGACTGCAGGTTCGGGAAGGCCGATGTGGGTCCGCGCACTTCAGGTGTTGTCGGTGCTGCTGGGTATCGCCGCTGTGGTTCGTGAGTGGGTACGGGCGATGGTGGTGCCGGTGGCCAACGCGTTGCGGTTGCGGCCGCCACGGACCGGATCCGGTGACAGGCGTACCGTGGCGGCCGGCTCGGCCCGATGATCGCCCGCGCGCGGACGCCGATGCTGATCCGCGCCCTGCGCGTCACCTTCGCCGCGCTGGGAATCGTTGCCCTGCTGTGGATCCCGCTGCGTACCGGTACCGACGCCGGATTCTCCCTCGGCAACTATCTCGGCTACTTCACCATCGAATCGAACATCCTCGGTGTCGTGGTTCTGCTGATCGGCGGTGTCCTGGATCCGCGCTCCGCACGCTGGCAGGTGGTGCGCGGTGCGGCGACGCTGTATCTGCTGATCACCGGCGTGGTGTACGCGGTGCTGCTGTCGGGCATCGACGTGATGCTCACCGACCGGTGGGTCAACCACACCCTGCACCGGGTGCTGCCGATCGTGCTGGTCGCCGACTGGATCCTCGTCCCGGCGGGGCTGCGGATCAGTGCCGCGCTGATCGGCGGGTGGTTGTCCGCTCCGATCGTCTACTGCGGGTACAGCCTGTTCCGCGGGCACGCCGTGAACTGGTATCCGTATCCGTTCCTGGATCCGCGGAGTCAGGGATATCCGTCGCTGCTGATCGGCGTGATGATCCTGGCGGTGGTGATCGGGTTGATGGCGATCGCCGTGGCGTGGCTGGGATCGTTGCGTGGGCACCGGGATGCGGTGGTCCCGGCCTGAACGTCGTCCGGAAACTGAGGTTGCCCACCGATTGCGAGAACTTCGCGGGCTGAGCCGATGAGTAATGGCACGGGTAGTCTGGCGACGCGGCGGACAGGTGGTCGCCGCCAGGTACGACCGAGGAGGAAGTCGGCGATGGGCGCGTTGTGGCACGGATTCGCGGATATGGGCGCAGTCGAACGAGAGGGCGCCTTCGTGGTGGCTCGCGGTGAGGGCGCCTACATCTGGGACGAGGCCGGGCGACGCTACATCGACGCCACTGCCGGTCTGTGGTTCACCAATGTCGGCCACGGCCGCCGCGAGATCGCCGACGCGGTCGCGGAGCAGCTGTCGACCCTCGCGCACTATTCGAATTTCGGTGACCTGACCGCCCCGGTGACCCAGCGGCTGGCGCAACGGCTCTCGGAGCTGGCCCCGGTGCCCGGGAGCAAGGTCATGTTCACCTCGGGTGGTTCGGATTCGGTCGACACCGCCGCCAAACTCGCTCGGCGCTACTGGCGCGAGCTGGGCCGCCCGGACAAGACGCTGCTGGTGGGCCGCCGGCTGGCCTATCACGGTATGCACGTCGCCGGGACGGCACTGGCCGGTATCGCGGTCAACCACGAGGGCTACGGCGAACTGATGGCCGATACCCGCACGGTGGAATGGGATGCGGCGGAGTCGTTGCGCGCTCTCATCGACGAGGTGGGCGCCGAGCGCATCGCCGCGTTCTTCTGTGAGCCGATCATCGGCGCCGGCGGGGTGTACCTGCCGCCGGAGGGCTATCTCGAGCAGGTCCGCAGGCTGTGCCGCGACAATGACATCCTCTTCGTCGCCGACGAGGTCGTGACCGGTTTCGGCCGGATCGGCGGATCCTGGTTCGCCTCCACGAGATTCGGTCTCGAACCCGATCTGATGACCACCGCCAAGGGACTGACCTCGGGCTATCTGCCGATGGGCGCGGTGTTCGTGGCCCCGCGGGTGGCCGAGCCGTTCTTCTCCGGCGGGGTGTGGTTCCGGCACGGTTACACCTACGGGGGTCATGCCGGTTCGGCCGCGGCCGCCATGGCCAATCTGGACATCGTCGAACGCGAGAATCTGCTCGACGCCAGCAAGAACGTCGAATCACTGCTACACGAGCATCTCGCACCATTGGCCGATCATCCGCGGGTGGCCGAGGTGCGCAGCGGTCTGGGCGCGGTCGCCGCGATTCAGCTCGCCGAACCGTCCGAGGGGCCCGCGATGGTGAAAGCGATGCGCGCCCAGGGGGTCTCGGGACGCGCGGCAGGCCAGGGTGCACTACAGATCTCGCCGTCATTCGTGATCACCGGCGAGCAGGTCGCCGAACTCGCCGCGGCGATCGAACGCGCCCTGGGTTGAGCCGGACGGCGGTATCGACCGAGTCGCCGCCCATGACACCTGGAACCAGCCGCTGAGGCCGGTCCGTCACCTGCCCCTCCGGTGCCCGAGCCCCGCCGGAGGGGCAGCGCATTCCTTCGCCGGATGCGAGCATGGTGAGACGGACGCGTCGCGGCGGAAGGTGGTCGGGTGTGGGCTCTTTCATGATTCAGCACGAGGCGCTGCGGTGGGGTGTGGCCGCCGCCTTCGTGGTCGCCGCGGCGATCGTGGCGGTGCGCCACATCTCGGTGCCGGTGGCATCCGGTTCGTCCGGTGCTCTGCGTGCCGGGATGTGGTCGGCGGGGGAGGCCGACCACGAGGCCGATGCCGCCCACCTGATGATGTGTCTGGTCATGCTGGCGATGCTGCTGTTCCCCGCCACCGCGGCGCCCGATGCGATCCGTGGCGTACTCATCGCGATGATCGTCGTGTACGCGATCCTGCTGGTGGTTCGAATCGGTCGGTGGCGCAAGACATTCACCGCCGCGGACTTTCGCACGCCGACGTTGGGCTATCACCTGGTCGCCGCGGCGGCCATGCTGTGGGTGATGTCGGGGCATCGGCACGGCGCGAGTGACATGGCGAGGGCACCCGCCGTGCCCGTGGCGATCGCCGCCGCGCTGTTCGCACTCGACGCGCTGTTGCTGATCATTCCGCGTACGAGACATCTCCTGCGGCACAACATCTCGCATCTGCCGGGGGCTCCGGGGGCATTGGGCGCCGTGCCGCACGTGGTGATGGATCTGGGTACGGCGTACATGCTCGTCGCGAGCGTCGCGGGCTGAGGAGTACGGGATACCGCGGCGGGCGCCGCCGCTATACGAGCACCGGGTGATCGGCGACCACGCGCCCGCCCAGGCGAACCCACCCGTCGGAGTCCCACTCGGTGAACAGCTGCGAGCCCGACCCCTGGGTGATGATCAGGCTGCGGCGCAGCTGTGCGGTGAGCGCGATCGCGGCCGCACCGGTGGCCTGGTCCTCGGCGATTCCCATGGCGGGGGCGAACATTCGCGAGTGGATCGCACCGCGCGCCTCATTGGTCCAGGTCCAGATGTAGTGCTGACCCTCGGTGAAATGACGCGGGTCGACGGTGTCGAGCAACTTGCCGTCGGTGAACTGATCGAAGGTGAACTCGGGTGCCCACTCGGCACGGGCACGGAGCCATACCAGTCCGTCGTCGAGCATCTGTACCTCGACCGGTCCGGCCGCAACGTCGATGACCTTCACCGGATGTCCTTGATCGGCCAGCCACCAGCAAGTGCCCAGCAATGGGTGCCCGGCGAACGACAGCTCACGTGTGGGGGTGTAGATCCGCATTCGGGTACGTCCGGCCTCTGGGTCCCGCACGACGACCGTCTCGCTGTGGCCGACGCGCGCTGCCAGGGCCTGGTGGTCGGCATCGAGCACTGTTGACGCGCGGGCTATGCCGAGCGGGTTGCCGAATCGGCCCGCGACATCGGTGAACACCCGGACCACTTCGACCTGTGCGCCTGCGCTGCCGAATTCGCTCATGCTGATCCAGCGTACTCGCAGCTAGTGATCGAATCGGGACTTCGCGCCGATGGTGCGGTACTCGGCCGGCGCCGATACGACGATGCCCCGCCCGCGGGTGCGGAACGGGGCATCGGCACAGACGATCGAACTCAGACGGTGGTGGCCGCCAGCGTCTCACTGGCCTGCACGGCCTGCCCGACACCGGCGACGATCGCGGCCACACGCAGCGCCTCGAAGATCACCTCGCGCGACACACCGGCCTCACGCAGGGTGTGCTCGTGGGCCTCCAGGCAGTGCTGGCAGCCGTTGATCGACGACACCGCGAACGACCACAGCTCGAAGTCGGCCTTGTCGACGCCCGGATTACCGATGATCTGCATCCGCAGCCCGGCCCGGAGGTCGTCGTAGCGTCCCTCGAGAAATGCGCGGCCGCGGTAGAACACATTGTTCATACCCATCGCGGTCGCGGCGCCCAGCGCGGCGTTGTACGCCTGCTCGGACAGGGTGTCGGCGGCTTCCTCACCGATCTCGCGCAGCGTGGTGCCCGACCGGGTGGCGGCCGCCGCGGCGAGCAGGGTGCCCCACAGCTGCTGTTCGTTCAGCACGGTCGAGCGTGCGATGGACGACAGATTGAGCTTGAGGTCCTTGGCGTATTCGGGTAGCGAGTTCTTCAGGTTCTCCACGGACACTGCGTATTACTCCTCGGATCAGACGCTGGCGGCCAGCAGTTCACCGGCGTCGATGGTCGGGTCGCCCTTCTTCCAGTTGCACGCGCACAACTCGTCGGACTGCAGCGCGTCGAGAACGCGCAGCACCTCGTCGACGTTGCGGCCCACGGAACCGGCGGTGACGGAGACGAACTGGATCTCGTTGTTGGGGTCGACGATGAAGGTCGCGCGATCGGCGACACCGTCGGCGTTGAGCACGCCGGTGGCCTCGGCGAGCTCACGCTTGAGGTCGCTCAGCATGGGGAAGGGCAGGGTCTTGAGATCCTCGTGCTGGGCCCGCCACTGGAAGTGCACGAACTCGTTGTCGACCGAGGCGCCCAGCACCTGGGCGTCGCGGTCGGCGAACTCCTCGTTCAGCTTGCCGAAGGCGGCGATCTCGGTCGGGCAGACGAAGGTGAAGTCCTTCGGCCAGAAGAAGACGATGCGCCACTTGCCGGCGTGGTCGTCGCTCGAGATCTGGGTGAAGTAGTCGTCGGGCTGCTGAGCGTTCACCTTCGACAGGTCGCCGCCGATGACCGCGGTCAGGTTGTAGGCGGGGAACTGGTCGCCGATGGTCAGCAGAGCCATGGTGTCTCCTTGTGTCGTGTTGTGGGAGTCATGTCGCAGCGGGACATGGGGGTGACGGCGCCTCCTGGGTGCGGGGACGCCGTCGAAGCTTGCACAGTCGATCTTGCCGAAAAGCCGTTAAAAGGTAAAGGTGATCAGTTGCATTACACTGATAGGCGTGACTGATCAGACTTATCAGCCCACCCTGTCACAGCTGCGTGCGTTCGTGGCGATCGCCGAATATCGCCATTTCGGTACCGCCGCGGCCCATTTGAATGTGAGCCAACCCACGTTATCGCAGGCGTTGGCATCACTGGAAAACGGACTGGGCCTGCAACTGATAGAGCGCAGTACGCGCCGGGTGCTGGTGACTGCCGCGGGCAAACGGCTACTGCCGCAGGCGATGGCGACGCTCGAGGCCGCCGATCGCTTCGTGGCCACCGCGGCGGGTGACGGACTGGGCGGCACGGTGCGGATGGGCATCATCCCGACGGTGGCGCCCTACGTGCTGCCGACGTTGTTGCCGGAGTTGCGCCGCCGCCTGCCCGCCCTGGTCCCGCACGTGATCGAGGACCAGACGGCGCGCTTGCTCGACGGGTTGCGCACCGGTGTCCTCGACGTCGCGATGATGGCCCTGCCGGCCGATGCCTCCGGCATGATCGAAGTTCCGCTGTACGCAGAGGAATTCGTGCTGGTCACGCCGATCGGGCACGAACTGGCGGGCCGGTCCGACATCACCCCCGCGGTATTGGGTGAACTGCCGCTGCTGCTGCTCGACGAGGGGCACTGCCTGCGGGATCAGACCTTGGACCTGTGCCGTTCCCAGGATGTGCGGCCGGGACCGGTCGGCGACACTCGGGCGGCCTCGCTGACCACGGTGGTGCAGTGCGTCGGCGGCGGACTGGGGGTGACGCTCATCCCGGAGATGGCGGTTGCGGCCGAAACCTCGCGCGGCACATTGGATATCGCGCGATTCGTCACACCGGCGCCCGGCCGCACGATCGGCTTGGTCTTCCGGGGGTCGACCGCCCGGGTGGAGGACTACGAGCAACTGGCGGAAATCATTCGCACCCAGCGTCCGTTATGAGAAATTCCACCGGCGCTCGCCCCGATTGACCGGGCGGTGAGCGTCTGGAACGCTCGGCGCGTGCGGATTCATCACCTCAACTGCGGCACCATGGCCATGGGCATGGTGGACCACTGCCTGCTCATCGAGACCAGGACCGGGTTGGTACTGGTGGACACCGGGTTCGGGCTCGACGCGGCGCGGGATCCGAGGCGGTTCGTCGGTCCCAGCCGGACGTTGCTGGGTATCCGGCCGGCCGAACACGAGACCGCGATCCGCCAGATCCAGGCCCTCGGCTACGACCCGGCCGATGTGCGAAACATCATCCTGACCCATCTCGACTTCGACCACGCCGCCGGTCTGGCCGATTTCCCGGAGGCGACCGTGCACGTGTACGGACCGGAGTTCCGGGCCGCGACCGCCGGGCGCACCTTGGCGGAGCGGGTCCGGTATCGCGCCTCTCAGTGGGCGCACGGCCCGCGCTGGATGGTCAATGAACTCGACGGCACCGACGAATGGTTCGGTTTCCGTACGGTGCGGGATCTGCCGGGGATCCCGCCGGAGATCCTTGTCGTCCCGCTGCCGGGGCACACCCGCGGACACATCGGAGTGGCGGTGGACAGTGGAGCGGGCTGGCTGCTGCACGCCGGTGACGCGTTCTACGTCGCGAGTGAGATCGATCCGGTCGCACCGAAGACCCCGCTGTTCTGGTGGACCTTCGAACTCGGCACCGTCGTGCGC
The DNA here is from genome assembly GCF_040679495.1 of Nocardia sp. NPDC052254. Classification (NCBI taxonomy): domain Bacteria; kingdom Bacillati; phylum Actinomycetota; class Actinomycetes; order Mycobacteriales; family Nocardiaceae; genus Nocardia; species Nocardia sp. NPDC052254. The sequence continues at coordinate 14,795 of NZ_JBFAUW010000012.1, forward strand.
GACGCTTACCACGAGAACCGGCGGCGGCTGGTGGCGCTCAACCGCGGACATGGTGGCGAGATCACGATCGTCAACTCCCACGATCCGGATCTGTTCGCCCGGGTCACCGGGAATTCGGTCCGCTCGGTGGGCTAGCCGACTCTCGGCCACTTTCCGGCAACCGCCGACCCGGTATCTTCATTATTGTGATGGAGGTCACATTTGCCTGGTGTGAGTCGCCCTCCGCGCATTGGGCACAGTGGAGAGATGGGAAACGGGTCTGTGAGTGGAAACGGATGTGGTGATCGGATGACCGCACGGCGGCATGGTGCCGGCGTCGGACGGGCCGGGCGATGAGCGCCGCGAAGAAGCCCGCTCCCCAGCGCCGGGCTCGTCCGGACGATCCCGGGCCCGATCTGTTCGCCTACGGCACCTTGCAGTTCGGTCCCGTACTCGATGTGCTGCTCGGGCGCACTCCGGATATGGATGTCGCGGTCGCGCGCGACTGGCGGGTGGCGACACTGCCGCAACGGCTCTATCCCGGATTGGTGGCGCAGCCGGGCCGGATGGCGGGCGGCGTGGTGCTGCGCGGGCTGACCGTCGCGGATTGGCGGATCATCGAGGCGTTCGAGGATCCGGAATACGATCTGCGGCCCATCGAGCTGATCGGCGCGGAGCAACCCGTGCCGACGTTCGTCTGGTCGGCGGCGGTCACCGGCAACGACTGGCTGCCGGAGGTCTTCGTCTCCGATCACCTCGACCGATACGTCGACCGCGCCGCGCAGTGGCGACGGGAGCGCGCCTGAGCTGACAGGTCGACCGACAGCGAGGGCCGCCCGGGGAAGTCGATTCCCGGGCGGCCCTCGTGTATTCGATTGTGGTGCAACCAGATCGTCGTCGGCCGTTGCTCGCGATCAGGCGCGGGCGGCGATCTCCCGCAGCGCGTACGGCTCGATGGCGCCGCGGATCAGCGCACGCTCGTCGACGGTCCGGGCGCGATAGGGCAGCTGCCCCAGCTTCTCGCACATCACCGCGACCGGGTCGTCGATCCGCTCGGTGACGCCGAACAGGAATGTCCATTCGTGCTCGTCGCTTCCGTAGGGCACGACGGTGTCGAACAGATCGGTGAACCGCCGCCAGGAACGCTCGAGGGTTTCGTTGCGCCACATGGTCGGACAGCCGGCCTGGGCCGCCAGCACCCCGCCCTCGGCCAGCAGGGTCCGGCATCGAGTGAGGAATTCCTCCTCGTAGAGCCGGTTGTGCTGAGCGTCCTCGACGCGCTCGTCGGGCAGGTCGATCACGATCACGTCGTAGCGCACACCCGCGGATTCGGCCTCGGCGAGGAAATCCCAGCCGTCGGCGTAGTGCATACGGATCGCACCGTCACCGCGTACCGCGTCCTGCAGGTCGGCCGAGGTGTAGCCATAGGGCAGGTGTCGTGCGCACAGCTCCACCTCCATCCGGTCGATATCGACGTGGTCGACGCGCGTGGCGCCCGCCGCCACCGACATCTGGCTGGCCACACCCTCGCCCGAACCGATGATGAGCACATTGTCCAGCTTCGCGGCCAGGGCGTAGGCCGGGACCAGCATCGCCTCGTGGTAGGTGAGCTGGGAGAATTCCGTGGACTGCCGATCGTCGTCGGAGAACAGGGAAATGCCCTGCGCGGTGCGGGCGATCACCATGTGCTGGAACGGAGTTCGCGCATCCACGATGACGTCGGACAGGTCCCACACCCGGGTCAGTCCGGCACCGACGGGTTCGTGCACCCGGCGGGCGTTGTGCCCGCGCTGCACGACCTCGAGGTGCACCGATTCCGGATTCAGCGCCTGCTGCAGCAGCTCGACGGCCTTGGTGGCGCCGGAACCGATACTGCCGCACGTGAATACGTCGACGAAAATATCGCCGGATTCCGGATAGGTGTGGATCGAGGCGTGTGATTCCGACAGCAGCGCCAGCACCGTGACCCCGTGCGGTTCGAACTTCTTGCGCACCACTTCGCAGATCGTCACCCCCGCGGCGAGCAACGATTCACGAAGCGCTGTTTCGAGTCGTTCGAGATCGTCGCAGAGGGCTACGTCGACACCACCGAACTCGGCCAGCACGTGCCAGCCGGTGAATTCTGCCGTCATGGGCAAACTCACTCTCGCTCAGCGCCGATGACATGCACAGTCAAAGGCGGGAAACCATTGAAGGACACCGACGAATAGCTCGCCGTATAAGCGCCGGTATCGAGGATCCGAACGGGATCACCGGCTCGCAACGTGGTCGGCAGAAGGACTCGCGTGCGTTGATACAGTACATCGTCGCCGTCGCAGGTCGGACCCGCGATCACCGCCTCGTCGGAGAGGTCACCGTCTCGATCTGTCTCGATCCGGTAGGCGATGTACTCGTTCTCGGTCTCGGCCATACCGTTGTAACGGCCGATGTCGAGATACACCCAGCGCCGCCCGTCCGGCGCCATGCGCACGTTCACGACCTCGGCGTGGATCACACCGGCATTGCCCACCAGGGCCCGGCCGGGTTCCACCACGAGATCGACGTGCTCGGGGAGATGCCGCGTCGCGGCCTCGGCGATCACCGCGCCGAACTCCGACAGCTCCGGTGCCGGCTCGGCATACGAAATCGGCAGTCCGCCACCGATGTTCACCGACGTGATCGGAATGTCCTTGACCGCCAGCGCTTCCGTGATCGCGGCCGCCTGCTCGATTCCGATCTCCCAGGCCACCGGATCCAGCTGCTGGGATCCGACATGGAAGTAGGGCCCGGCGACGGTCAGGCCGAGATCGCGCGCACGCACCAGCAGCCGGACCGCCTCACCGGGGGCGCAGCCGAACTTGGTGCCGAACGGGGTCTGCGACTGCGGGACCGAGGCCAGGAATCGGCACTCGACCTCGGCATCCGGCGCGAGGGTGGCGATCCGGTCCAGATCGTCCTCGGTGTCGAAGGCGAACCGTCGTACCCCCGCGGCGTAGGCGGTGGCGATGTGGGCGGCCTTCTTGATCGGGTTGCCGTAGCAGAGCATCGCCGGATCGACACCGAGACCCACGCACATTTCCATCTCGCCGACACTGGCGACGTCGAATTCGGCGCCCAATTCGTCGAGCAGACCGATGATCTGCGGAAGCGGAGATGCCTTGACCGCGAACCTGATTCGTGCCGAGGGAAAGGCCGTGCGGAGAGCGAGGAAGTTGCCGCGCACCCGATCGAGATCGATGACGAGATAGGGCGACTCGGGCGCGTTTGTACCGATCAATCTAAGGGAACTCTCTTTCTTCTGGGCAGCCTCCCGCTGCAGGCAGCGAGCGAGACAGTATCAGCGCGGAGCCACGGGAAACGAACCGGAACGGGGTCGTCTTGATCACGCTGCGGTGAACCGGGATGCGCCGGAGTCGCGGACAGGATCAGTTTCGCGTGTCGACGCCAGGTTTTCGGCGCCGGATCGACGTGACGGCCGGATCGCGGCGGGTGCGCGCGCTCATCCCGCACGCACCGTCATCTCGTCGAAGACGACCTCACCGGCCGCATCGGATTCGGCCAGGTCGACCACGGCTTCGATGGCCCAGCCATGATCGCCCGCGGGATCGTCGAGGACCTGACGCACCCGCCAGTAGCTCGGGTCGGTTTCGACTCCGAACAATGCCGGGCCGCGCGCGTCCGGGCCGGTGCCGATGGTCGAGTACTCGGCGAAGTACGGGGCGAGATCGGTGGCCCAGTCCGGCCCGTCGCCCATATCGTCGAGCTCGTCCCAGCGCTGCCGGGAAGCCAGATCGACTCGGCGGAACATGCTGTTACGCACCATGATCCGGAACGCCCGCTCATTGGCGGTGATGGGGCGCACGGTGTCGGCACCGAAGGCGAGTTGCTCGTCGTCGGTTTCGGCGCCCGGATCGGTGAGCTGCTCCCACTCGTCGAGCAGACTCGAATCCACCTGCCGGACAAGCTCGCCGAGCCATTCGGTGATGTCCTCGAGCTCCTCGGTGCGGGCCGTCTCCGGCACCGTACGGCGCAGCGCCCGGTAGGCATCGGCCAGATAGCGCAGAATCAGTCCCTCCGAGCGTGCCAGCTCGTACTGCGACACCAGCTCGGCGAAAGTCAGCGAGCGCTCGATCATTTCGCGCACCACCGACTTCGGGGCGGGACTGAATTCCGAGACCCACGGATGGCCGGCGCGATAGGTCTCGAAAGCAGGGTCGATCAGCTCGGCCAGTGGACGTGGCCAGGTGATGTCCTCGATCAGCTCCATACGTTCGTCGTATTCGATTCCGTCGGCCTTCATTTCGGCGATCGCCGCACCGCGCGCCCGGTGCTGCTGAGCGAGCAGCAGCTGGCGCGGATCCTCCAGTGTGGACTCGATGATCGACACCACATCCAGTGTGTAGGTGGGCGCGGAGTTGTCAAGGAGCTCCAGTGCGGCCAGGGCGAACGGCGACAATGGCTGATCGAGCGCGAAGTCGCGTTGCAGGTCGACCGTGAGCCGGGCCCGGCGGCCGGTGGCGTCGGGCTCGTCGAGTTGCTGAACCACCCCGGCATCGCGCAATGCCCGATACAGCCGGATCGCCCGCAGGATGTGTTTGCGCTGAGCCGGGCGCGGTTCGTGATTGTCCTCGAGCAGATGCCGCATCGCGTCGAAACAGTTGCCCGGGCGCGAGATGACATTGAGCAGCATCGAATTCGTGACCCGGAACCGCGAGACCATGGGTTCGGGTTGTGCGGTGACGAGCCGGTCGAAGGTGTCCTCGGACCAGGACACGAAGCCCTCCGGCGGTTTACGCCGCTGCACCTTGCGCAACTTCTTCGGATCGTCACCGGCCTTGGCCACCAGGCGGGCGTTCTCGACCTCGTGTTCGGGTGCCTGCACCACCACCGTGCCGACCGTGTCGTATCCGGCGCGGCCCGCCCGTCCGGCGATCTGATGGAATTCGCGCGCCTTGAGCCGCCGCGTGCGGACCCCGTCGAACTTGGTGAGTCCGGTCAGCAGGACGGTGCGGATCGGGACGTTGATGCCGACGCCGAGTGTGTCGGTGCCGCACACGACCTTCAGTAGCCCCTCCTGGGCCAGGCGCTCGACCAGGCGCCGGTACTTCGGCAGCATGCCCGCGTGATGCACGCCGATTCCGTGCCGGATCAGCCGCGACAGCGTCTTGCCGAATCCGGTCGCGAAGCGGAAACCGCCCAGCGCCTGGGCAATCGCCTCCTTCTCGGCCTTGGATGAGAAATTCACGCTCGTCAGGGCCTGCGCGCGTTCCAGCGCCGCGGCCTGGGTGAAGTGCACGACGTACACCGGGGCCTGGCTGGTGGTCACGAGATCTTCCAGCGTCTCGGTGATGGGGGTCCGCACATACGAGAACATCAGCGGCACCGGACGTTCGGTACCGGTGACGACGGCTGTGGGATTACCGGTGCGCCGCTCGAGATCGCGCGCGAAATGGTCGACCTCGCCGAGAGTGGCCGACATCAGCAGGAACTGGGTCTTCGGAAGTTCGAGCAGCGGCACCTGCCAGGCCCAGCCGCGGTCGGGATCGGCGTAGTAATGGAATTCGTCCATCACCACCTGGCCGACCGGGGCCTCGGGGCCTTCGCGCAGTGCGAGATTCGCGAGGATCTCGGCGGTGGCGCAGATGATCGGCGCGGTCGGATTCACCGCGGCGTCACCGGTCACCATGCCGACCTTGTCCGCGCCGAAAACCTCGCACAGAGCGAAGAACTTCTCGCTGACCAGCGCCTTGATCGGTGCCGTGTAGTAGCTGCGCTCACCGCGGTTCAGCGCGGCGAAGTGCGCGCCGACCGCCACCATGGATTTACCGGAACCGGTGGGTGTGGCAAGGATGACGTTGGCGCCGGTCATCAGCTCGAGCAGCGCCTCTTCCTGCGCCGGGTACAGCGTCAGTCCCTGTGCGGTGGTCCATTCGGCGAATGTCTCGTACAGCCAGTCGGCATCCACATCGGGCACGGCACGGTCGGGAACCAGTTCGGACAGCTGCACGTGCGTCCACGTTACCGGGAGCGCGCTGCCGGGCCGCATCCCCGGTATCAGCGCGCCACGCGGTCAGTGCTGGGCGCTGTCGTCTCCGTCGCCGAATTCGCTCTGCTCGGCCAGGAACCGTTCGAATTCGGCACCCAGTTCGTCACCGGTGGGCAGGTCCGCCTCGCCCGCGAGCAGGCTCGACCGGCGCTCCTGCGCGGTGACGAAGCTGTCGTATTGCCGCTCGAGCGCTTGGACCACCGTCTCCACCTCGGCATTGCCCGCGATGTGCTCGTTGACCTGCTCACGCACCCGGGCCGCGGATTCGGTCAGTGCCGCCAGCGGAAGCTCCAGCCCGGCGTTGTCGGCCACGCTCTCGAGCAGCGTCTGTGCGGCCTCCGGGTAGGCGGTCTGTGCCAGATAGTGCGGCACGTGCACGGAGAATCCGATGGACTCGTGGCCGTGCTGACCCATCCGGTACTCCAGCAGCGAGGACGCACTGCCCGGAACCTGCAACTCGCCCGGCCAGCGCTGATGCTCACCGATCAGATCGCGGTCGCTGGCGTGCGCGGTGATACCCAGCGGACGGGTGTGCGGGATGGCCATGGGAATGGCGGAGAGGCCGACACTGCGGCGCACACCCAGCTGTTCGGACAGCAGCCGCACCGCCGTCACGAACTTCTCCCAGCGCAGATCCGGCTCGATCCCGGCGAGCAGCAGGAACGGGGTGCCTGCGGTGTCGCGCAGCGCCCACAGATTGAGCTCCGGATCGGCGTAATCGGAGAAATGGTCGGTCTTGAAGGTCATCATCGGGCGTCGGGACCGGTAATCGAGCAACTCGTCGACATCGAAGGACGCGACGAGCTCGGACTCGAGACTTTCGCGCAGATGGGTCGTCGCCAGCCGGACCGCGTGGCCCGCGTCGGTGAACCCTTCCAGGCCGTGCACCAGCACCGGACCCTCGCCGTCGGCCGAGGACAGCTGCGGAGCGGGGAACTCCAGCTCGTACATACTGCTCATTTGCCAAACTCCCTGGTCAAGCCCTATCCGCCTCAGTCGTTTCGATGTCGTTTCCGGTGCTGCTTCGCTATCGGATCCCGCCATCCCGCCACCTTCCAGGGTACGCGCGCGGAGGTCGCGTACCGGTCGGCGTGCGGTGGTGCGATCCGGCGGAAACCGCCGGTCCACCGGGGGATCCAACCTCCGCAGACTAGCGGTCTAGCACCGTACCCGACGGAAGTAGGCCACCCTCTCGCCCTACCGGAGAACACAACTCCGGATCAGGTGGTGGTATTCCCGCGGTGATCGCGGCGTGGCAGTTCGGCGCCGATCGCCCGGATCGGTCATAGTGTGGGAGTGAGCGTCCCGGATCCGCCGGCCTCGCGGAGGCGCCGCGGGTTCGGCCGCATTCTCGGCTTCGCGATGTCGGGCTGTGTACTCGCCGCGTGCGGGTCCACGGTGCCCGGACATCCGGTCTCCGTTCAGCGCAGTGCGATGACCAGGCATGCCGCAGGGGATCTGTCGAGTCTGCTGCCGGGACCCGACCGCTTTCCCTCCGGCTACACGACGGTCGTCCCGGCCGGGGACGGCGCCGCCGCGGCGGTCACCGATCTGTCCGCGATCACGCCGGGTGCCACCATCGATCCGCCCGACTGTGCCCCCGACCCGCCCGATCCGGAACGAACCGCCGTGACGGTCGGTACCGACGACCGGACCCGCGCCACGATCACCGTGGTCCTGACCCGTACCGATGAGCCGCTGTCCCGGCTCGGCGCCGAGCTCTCGCACTGCGCGACGGTGCGGGTGCGCCACGCGGCGATCGACCGGACGGTCACGACCGAGTTGTTGCCGCCGCCACCGGTCGACGCCGACGACACCCTGGCCTTCGCCCGGACCACGACGGGGGCACCGGCGGGTAGTGCGGCGGATCCGACCATGCGGACCTTGCTCGCGCAGATCGGCGATGTCCGTATCCAGACCACGGCGATGAGTTTCGGTGCCGCTCAACCCGATACGACCGGGCTGGATCAGGTCTTCACCGCGACCGTCGCGGACGTGCGCGGGCGCTGACCCCGCGGCGGGCGCGTGCTCCCCGCGGGCACCGTAACAGCTGGAACCGACAACCGGACTTCGGGTCCGAGCGTGTCGCATGATCCGGTCCCCAGTTCGCGGAGCCATCCCCAGCGAAGATGAATGCCCTGGTCGGCGCGGACGTCCGGATTCGCCGGTGCCGGAGGGTGGAGCCATGACCACACCCACCGAACCCACCCGGCCCGGCCTCGGCGCAGGCCGTCCCTCCGAATCCGCCGTTCCCGGGTCCGCACCCGCCTGGTCGCGCGTCGATCCGAACCCCACCGGTGCGCCGCCATCCGACGAACCGGCCGGCCGCGGTGCCGAATCACTGCGCGCCGCGGTCATTCCGGGCGACACGTCGCCGGCAGGGACACGAGACAGCGCGGCATCCCGCGTCTCGTCCGAAGTGCGTCCCGAATCGGCGACCGGTGCCGCAGGTGCACGGCGATGCGCAGGCGTCACACGCTCGGCGACTTCGGATCCGGCCGGCGAGACGGTACTCGGGAGGGGCCGGATCGGTATCGGTTGCGGACGGAACCCGCGCGCTCGGGGCCGGACCTCCGGTGGGGCGGACATCTGTGCGGACGTGAGCCGCAGGGATCCGGCGAGCACCGGACGAGGGCAGACATCCGGCTCGCGGCTGTGTGAATTCGATTGCAGTACCGACGACGTCGAGCCGGTGCGTCCCGGCGGCGGAGAGGGTGCGGACCGATCGGGTGCGGAGCCCACCCAACCAGCGGGGAACGACCGGTCCGCAACATCGGATCCGGTGGACGGCGCGACCGGCCACGAGGGACCCACGCGCGAGGGGCGCGGCGGAGCCGATCCGGCTGCCGGGCCGAAGCGACCGGGCCCGCGGGAGGCCGAAGAGTGCTGGGCGGCCATGGCATCGACGATGAGCGAACCGGGGGAGTTCATCGCGGCAGTGCCGGCTCTGCTGGGGTTTCGGCCGCAGCGTTCGCTGGTGGTGTGTCTGCTGTTGCGCTCGCGGAAGTATCCGGGGGCGGTGTATCTCGGAGCGCTCGCACGCCATGATCTCGACGTCGCCGGATGCGGGGCGTGGGTGCGGCTGGCCGGGCAACTGGCCGCGATCTGCGGGCAGGAAGAGGCGGTGGGAGTGCTGGTCCTGATCGTCGACGACCGGGCGACGGCGCCGCGGGCCGGGCGAGCGGGGCGTCGCGGCGCGCGTCATCGCGATCTGGTCCGCACGCTCGACGGCGCGCTGGGGGCTCGGGGTGTCACGCTGGTGCAGGCATGGGCGGTCACCGACATCGCCGCCGGCGCGGACTGGTGGAGTGTCGTCGATGCCGGGCACCGAGGCAGGCAATCGGACCCGGCGGCTTCGCCGGTGGCGCTCGCCCAGGTGCTCGACGGCCGGCCGATCCGCGCGTCGCGGGCGGAACTGACCGCCGTGGTCGCCGAGGACGAAGCACTGCGCGACCGCATCGACGCGGTGATCGGTGCTGCCGCCGAGGCGGCGCGATCGCGTTTCCGACAGGCATTGCAGGCCGGCGTACCGCGTTCCTACAGCCGGGCGGCCCTGGAGATGGTGCTGTGGCAGATCTGCACGGTCGCATCCGGAGACGAACTCGACCCACCGGAACTGGCTGATGTGGCCGTCGCGATCCGCGACGACGCGGTGCGGGATTCGTTGTTCGCGGTGGCCTTGACCGAGCATGCCGCGGCTGCCGAGACGCTGTGGGCCAGAGCGTGCCGGGGACTCGGCGGCCCGGATCGTGCCGAGGTCGCCACACTGCTCGGATACAGCGCCTACGCTCGCGGTGACGGGCCGCTGGCCGGAGTCGCCTTCGATGCGGCCCTGGTGGCGGAACCGGGGCACCGCATCGCGCGATTGCTCGATGCGGCGCTGCGTACCGGAATGCGGCCCGGGGATGTGCGCAAACTCGCATGCAGCGGGCGGGACACCGCCGCCGGGCTGGGGGTCGACCTCGGCATCACCGAACCGTACGACCCGCCGGCCGACGAGGCATCGCGGTGATCGCCGCGACCCGGCATCGGGACGGCCGACTAGCGCGCGCTGTGCGCGCGATCGCCGAGGGATACGAGGAAATCCCAAGCGTCGGAAACGATTTCATCGAGATCGTTGTGCTCGGGCCGCCAGCCGAGTTCCTCGGTGGCCTTCGCGCTGGAGGCGATCAATACCGCCGGGTCGCCCGCACGGCGCGGTGCGTCGACCGCGGGAATCGGCCGGCCGACAACTCGCTCGCACGCCGAGATCACCTCGCGCACAGAGAATCCCGTACCGCTACCCAGATTGAAGACTCGGTGCTCACCAGGCTTCGATTGCGCCAGGGCGAGCGCGTGGGCGGCCGCCAGATCGCGAATGTGGATGTAATCGCGGATCGCGGTGCCGTCCGGGGTGGGGTAGTCGTCGCCGAAGACCGAAATCGAATCACGATGGCCCAGAGCGGTTTGCAGGATCAGCGGGATGAGATGTGTTTCGACCGCGCGGTTCTCGCCCAGACCGCCGTAGGCGCCGGCGACATTGAAATACCGCAGACTGGTCGCGGCCAGTCCGTGAGCATTCGCATACGAGGTGATGGCATGGTCGATCGCCAGTTTGGACGCACCGTACGGGTTGGTCGGACGGGCCGGGGCGGACTCGAGAATGGGTACCTGCTCGGGCTCGCCGTATACGGCGGCGGTCGAGGAGAATACGAGCCGTGGTGTGGCGGACCGGCGAATCGCCTCCAGTACCGCCAGCGTCTTCACCACATTGCCCTGCCAGTACTTCTCGGGCTGCTGTACCGACTCGCCGACCAGCGACTGCGCGGCGAAATGCAGGACACCGTCGAAGGATTCGGATTCGATCAGCTGCACGCCGACGGTCGCGATGTCGCCGTCGACGAACTTCGCGCCGGCGGGCACGCCGTCGGCGTTACCGGTGGACAGGTCATCGACGACGACAACGTCGTGCCCGTCCTGGATCAGAACCTGCGCGCACACGCCACCGACATATCCGGCACCGCCGGTTACCAGGAGTTTCATCTGTCAGGCCAGCCTCACCTGGACCGCGTGGGCCAGTTCCTCGTTCAGTTCGAAGCCCTCGTGGCCGGGGACCGAGATGATCACCACACCGGGCTTGGTCTCGACCGTGACGCGAGCGTCGGGTACCACGCCGGCCTCACGCAACTGCCCGATCACGTCGGGGTCGGACTGGATGTGCTCCGACAGTCGACGCACGACGACCGCGGACACCTGCCCCGGGGGCAGATCGGAGAGCCGGACGAGGACCTCTTCACCGGAATTGCCGGAATTGACGCCGAGTTCGTCGAGGCCGGGGATGGGGTTGCCGTACGGGGAGGTCGTGGGGTTGTTGAGGACCTCGAGCAGACGCAGCTCGACCTCCTCGCTCATCACGTGCTCCCAGCGGCAGGCCTCGGCGTGCACGTTCTGCCAATCGAGCCCGATGACATCGACGAGCAACCGTTCGGCCAAGCGGTGCTTGCGCATCACCGCGACCGCCATGGCCCGGCCCTTGTCGGTGAGCTCGAGGTGTCGGTCGCCGGCGACCATCAGCAGACCGTCGCGCTCCATCCGCGCGACCGTCTGACTCACCGTCGGGCCGCTCTGCTCGAGGCGCTCGGCGATGCGCGCACGCAGCGGTACAACGCCCTCCTCCTCGAGGTCGTAGATGGTACGGAGGTACATCTCCGTGGTGTCGACCAGATCCTTCACCTGTTACCCCTTCGTCGGCACGAATTCTACCCACGTCCGGCCGCACAATCGGCGTCCACGTACGTTGCGGGTCCCGCGCGACCCTCGCCGGTGCCTGCGCGCGTTGCCGGATCCACGCGCGCGACCGACTCGGTCGATGTCGTCCTGCATTTCTACTGCATCACAACGACAACGCGGGCGGTCTGCTTCCCGTGTCCGTACGGGTGCGAGCAACGCCACGGCGACCGGCGGTGGTGGGCTAGCGTGACGGGTATGGCAGACGACGCCACGGTGGTCTGGACCGACCGGTTCCTGGACTACACCTGGACTCCGGAACATCCGATGAAACCGGCTCGGCTCCGGTTCACCATGGCACTGGCGCGCAGCCTCGGAGTGCTGGAAGGTGTCGAGGCTCTCACCGCCGGTGCCGCCGGTGACGGTGATCTGCTGCGGATCCACACCGCCGCGTACCTGGAGGCCGTCCGGCACGCGGTCCCCGCACCACCGGGGACCACGCCCCCCGCCGCGCCCCCGCACGGACTCGGCTCGATGGACAATCCGGTATTCCCGCGCATGCACGAGGCGGCCTCGGTGATCGTCGGCGGAACCCTCGCCGCCGCCGGTGAAATCGCGGCGGGGCGGACCCGCCGGGCGGTGAGCATCGGCGGCGGGATGCACCATGCGATGCCGGACGCCGCCTCCGGATTCTGCGTGTACAACGATGTGGCGGTGGCCATCTCCTGGCTGCTGGACAACGGATTCGACCGCATCGCCTATGTCGATGTCGACGTGCATCACGGTGACGGCGTGCAGCGGGCCTTCTACAACGACCCTCGGGTACTGACGATTTCGCTGCATCAGCATCCGGCGACCCTGTGGCCCAACACCGGCTGGCCGGAAGAGGTCGGCGCAGGTGGTGCCGAGGGCACCGCGATCAACCTCGCGATGCTGCCCGGAACCCGGGATTCCCAGTGGCTGCGCGGATTCCACGCCGTCGTACCCGGTGCGCTGGCGGCGTTTCGCCCGCAGATCGTGGTGAGCCAATGCGGGGTCGACAGTCATCGTGAGGATCCGCTCGCCGACCTCGAACTCACCGTCGACGGCCAGCGCGCGGCGTTCCGAGCCATGCGTGAACTCGCCGATCGCCATGCCGAGGGCCGCTGGCTGGCGGTGGGCGGCGGTGGATACGGCTTGGTCCGGGTGGTGCCGCGCGCGTGGACGCATCTGCTGGCCATCGCGCTCGACCGCGACGTGGACCCCGCGACCGAGACACCGGGTGAATGGCGCGAACTGGTCGGCGCGTACGCCCCGACCGTGCGACCGCCGATCACCATGGGAGACGGTGGTGACACCGCTTTCCTGCCCTGGGAGGGGCCCGGTGGCGCGCTCGGCACCGGTGACGCTCACCTCGATCGCGCTCAGCGCGCTGTCGACACCGCGGTGCTGGCCACACGCCGCGCGACCTACGGACTGCTGGGCCTGGACCCGGAGGACCCTCGTGACTGAGCCGCCCGCCGCATCGATCGCCGACAACACCCCGGCAGATCCGCCGCCCCCGCCGCAGCACTGGTTCGCCGATGTCCTCGCCGCCGACGGCGGCGTGGTGCGGTTGCGGCCGATCACTCCCGACGACGCGGAACCGATGCAGCGCTTCCACGCGGCCCTGTCCGACCGCACCCGGTACCTGCGCTATTTCGGGCCCTACCCGCGCATGACGCCGAAGGACATCTACCGCACCACCCATGTCGACTATCACAACCGGGTCGGGCTGGTGGTGGAACTCGGTTCGTCGATCATCGCGGTCGGCCGTTACGAACTGCTCACCGATCGTGAGGGGCCGCGGGCGGCGGAGGTGGCGTTCGTGGTGGCCGATGAACACCAAGGCCGCGGGCTCGGATCGATTCTGCTGGAACACCTGGCCGGCGCGGCCGCCGAAAGCGATATCGACACCTTCGTCGCGGAGGTGCTGGCCGAGAACCACACCATGGTGACCGTCTTCCGCGAGGCCGGATATCAGGTGCAACGCAGCCGCGACGGCTCGGTGCTGCATCTGGAATTCGCCATCGATCCCACCGAAGCACTGCTGTCGGTACGTGATTCGCGGGAGCGAGCCTCGGAGGCCCGCAGTGTCGGCAATCTGCTGGCCCCGAAATCGATCGCGGTCATCGGTGCCACTCCCGCGGCCGGACGGGTCGGTGGTGCGGTACTGGCCAACTTGCTGTCGGGGGTGTTCCAGGGCCCGGTGTACCCGGTCAATCCGAACCGGGTCTCGGTGCGCGGGGTGCGCGCATATCCCACCGTCCACGACATCCCCGATGAACTGGACCTGGCCGTGATCGCGGTTCCGGCCGGTGAGATCAAGTCGGTGCTCGACGACTGTATGGCCAAGGGGGTCAAAGGCCTCGTGGTACTCACCGCCGGTTTCTCCGAGACCGGCCCGGCGGGATTCGGTGCCGAGCGAGACCTGGTCGATGCCGCCCGCGGGCACGGGATGCGGGTGGTCGGGCCCAGCGCGCTGGGGATCGCCAACACCGATCCGGCGGTATCGCTCAACGCGACGCTCGCGTCGGTACTGCCCGGCCGCGGGCGGGTCGGGTTCTTCTGCCAGTCGGGTCCGCTGGGCGCGGCCATCCTGGCCGAGGCGGCCGCCCGGAAACTGGGACTGTCGACCTTCGTGTCCGCGGGTAACCGTGCCGATGTCTCGGGCAACGACCTGCTGCAGTACTGGGATACCGATCCCGACACCGACGTGGTCCTGCTGTATCTGGAGACCTTCGGAAATCCGCGCAAGTTCTCGCGGATCGCGCGCCGGGTGGCGCGTACGAAACCGGTCGTGGCGGTGAGCAGCGGCCGTAATGCCGCCAACGCGCCGGTCAGTGGGCTGGAGCGTTCGGTCGAGCGCGATCTGTTCGCCCAGGCCGGGATCGTGCAGGTCGACACCATCGCCGAATTGTTCGACTGCGCGATGCTGCTGGCCTATCAGCCGCTGCCCGATGGCCCGCGCCTGGCGGTCGTCGGGAACAGTGCCGCACTGGGCTGGCTGGCGGTGGATGCCGCTCGCGGCGAGGGGCTCGAGGTCGGGGAACCGACCGATCTCGGGCCGCAGGCCGAACCAGCCGACTATCTGAGTGCGGTGGCGGAGGCGATGAACTCGGCCGCGGTCGACGCCGTCATCGTCATCTTCGCCCCGCCGGTGCCGGTGGCGGTGACCACGTTCGCCGAGGCCATCCGGACCGGTGCGCGGGAGGCGACGAAACCCGTGCTCACCACTTTCGTCGCCGACCACGGCATGCCGAACCTGCTGACCGTGCGCGGCACCGGCGGTGCTGTCGAGCGCGGGTCGATCCCGTCGTATCCCGATCCCGAGCGTGCCGCCCGGGCGCTGGCGCGAGTGCGGCGCTACGCGGCCTGGCGCACGCGGCCGGCCTCGCTGGTGGTGCGGCCCGAGGGGCTGGCGGTCGGGCGAGCACGAGAGCTGGTGGAGCGGTGGACCGATCGCCGCCCGGAGGGCGAATGGCTCGGCGATCTGGAAGCCGCCGAACTGCTCGCCTGTTACGGAATCCGGGTGGTGGAGTTCCGGGAGGCGCGGGACCCGGAATCGGCGGTTGCCGCGGCGGCGGAGCTCGGGTATCCGGTGGCTGCCAAGGCCACCGGTGAAATGTGGCGCAACCGTCCCGATTTCATCGGCGTCCGCCTCGATCTGTGGCGTGACACCGCGGTGCGGCGTGCCTACACCGAGTTGGCTGAGCTGACCGGCAACGAGGTGATCCACATTCAGAAGATGGCCACCAAGGGGGTCGGATGTGTGCTGCGCGTGCAGGACGATCCGTCGTTCGGGTCGGTGATCGGATTCGGCTTGTCGGGCACCATCATCGATCTGCTCGGTGACCGGGCCTACCGGGCGCTGCCGCTGACCGAGGCCGAAGCCGCGGAGTTGATCGATGCGCCACGCGCCGCCCCGCTGCTGGACGGGCAGGCGGGAGCGGGCCGCACCATCGGCGAACCGGCCGACAAAGCGGCGCTCGCAGTACTGGCCCAACGGATTTCGGCGCTGTGCGACGATCTGCCCGAGGTCCGGGAACTGTCGGTGGAACCGGTGCTGGCCTCGCCCGAAGGAGCCGCGATCCTGTATGCGCGGGTACGCATCGGTCCGGAACCGAGCCGGTTCGACAACGGTCCGCGCCGTTTGGTCTGAGACCGGGGACGGGCGCTCGCCGTACCGTAGTGACCGGTGCCACCGCGGCCGATCCCCGTCGATGGTCGATACTGACGGTATGCGCGAAGATCAGATCGAGAGCGCTACGGCGCCACTGCGAGACGATATCCGGTTTCTCGGCGCGATTCTGGGCGAGACGATTCGCGATCACGAGGGCGCGGAGGTGTTCGACCTCATCGAACGGGTCCGGGTCGAGGCCTTTCGCGTGCGCCGCTCCGAAGTGGAGCGCAGCGCTGTCGCGGAGATGCTGCGCGGTACCGATCTGCGGGTCGCGATCCCGTTGATCCGGGCGTTCAGCCACTTCCTGCTGCTGGCGAATCTGGCCGAGGATCTGCAGCGCGACCGCCGCCGGGCGGTCCATGTCGGTGCCGGTGAGCCACCGCAGGAGTCGAGTCTGGCCGCGACCTACAGCGCACTGGATCGCGCCCACATCGACGGCGCTGTCGCCGCCGATGTGCTCGGTGACGCGCTGGTCTCGCCGGTCATCACCGCACATCCCACCGAGACGCGCCGCCGCACCGTCTTCGATGTGCAGGCCCACATCACCGAATTGATGCGGCGGCGAGCCCGTTACCGCGACGACGAACCCGACTACTCGGCCATCGACCACGACATCCGCCGTCAGATCCTGACGCTCTGGCGGACCGCGCTGATCCGGCTGGCACGCCTGCGGATCTCCGACGAGATCGAGGTCGGTCTGCGGTACTACGAATTGACCCTGCTCGAGGTGATCCCGCGGATCAATGCCGAGGTGCGGGCCGCACTGCGGGCGCATTGGCCCGGATATGAACTGCTCGCCCGCCCGATTCTGCGGCCCGGTTCGTGGATCGGTGGCGACCGTGACGGCAATCCGAATGTCACCGGTGAGGTGGTGGAGCGGGCCACCCGCCGGGCCGCCTCGGTGATCTTCGCGCACTATATGAAAGAGCTTGTCGGACTGGAGAAATCACTGTCCCAGTCGATCCGGTTGGTGGACATCACACCCGAGCTGGCGCAGCTGGGCGACGCCGCCGGTGACGATTCCCCCCAGCGGGCCGACGAACCCTACCGCCGCGCGATCCGGGGTATCCGGTTGCGCACCGCCGCGACCGCGCGTGCCGCACTGGGGTCGGCGGCCGGACTGCCCTCGGTCTTCGAACTTGCCGGCGACCGGCTCGACAGTGTCGCACCGTACGAGAGTGCGGCGCAGTTGCTCGCCGAACTGGACATCGTCGACTCGTCCATGCGGGCGTCGGGTGACGCGCTGCTGGCCGATGACCGGCTCGCGGCGCTGCGCGGTGCGGTGGAGACGTTCGGCTTCCATCTGCAGGGCTTGGACATGCGCCAGAACTCGGAGGTGCACGAGCAGGTCGTCGCCGAATTACTGGCCTGGTCGGGAGTGCATTCCGAGTACGCCGGCCTGACCGAATCCGAGCGAGTCGACCTGCTGTCACGGGAATTGAGCACTCGGCGACCACTGCTGGGTCCCGGCGCGCAGTTGAGTGATCTGGCGGCGAAGGAGCTCGGTGTGCTGCGTGCGGCCCGCGCCGCACTGGACGCCCTGGGGCCCGATACGGTGCCCAACTACATCATCAGCATGTGCACCTCGGTCAGTGACATGCTCGAGGCCGCGCTGCTGTTGAAGGAGGCGGGCATTCTCGACCCGGGCGATGACAGCACACCGCCGCACTCGCCGGTCGGGGTGGTCCCGCTGTTCGAGACCATCGACGATCTGCGTGGCGGTGCGGCGACTCTCGCTGCGGCCCTGGATGTTCCGGTCTATCGGCGCCTCGTCGCCGCCCGCGCCATGGCGCAGGAGGTGATGCTCGGCTACTCCGATTCGAACAAGGACGGCGGATACCTGGCGGCGAACTGGGCCTTGTACCGGGCGGAACTGGACCTCGTGGAAACCGCGCGGAAGACCGGAATTCGATTGCGGCTGTTCCACGGCCGGGGCGGAACCGTCGGCCGCGGTGGTGGCCGCAGCTACGATGCCATCCTCGCGCAGCCCGCAGGTGCGGTCCGCGGGTCTCTGCGGCTCACCGAACAGGGCGAGGTGATCTCCACGAAATACGCCGAATCCGGTTCCGCGCACCGCAATCTGGAATCGCTGGTGGCCGGCACCCTGGAATCCTCGCTGCTGGACGTGGAAGGGCTCGGCGACGGTGCCGAGGCGGCCTACGAGATCTTCGAGGAACTCGCCGAGGCGGCGCGCGCGGCCTATGCCCGGCTGGTGCACGAAACTCCCGGATTCGTGGACTACTTCCGCGCTTCCACACCGATCGCGGAAGTGGCCGACCTCAATCTCGGCAGTCGTCCGGCCTCACGCAAACCAACCAACTCCGTGTCCGATCTGCGGGCGATCCCGTGGGTGATGGCGTGGAGTCAGGCGCGGGTGATGCTGCCCGGCTGGTACGGCACCGGCAGCGCCATCCGGGACTGGGCGGGTACCGATGAGCAGCGCTGGCAGACGTTGCGCGAGCTGTACCGGCGCTGGCCGTTCTTCCGCACCGTGATGTCGAATCTCGCGCAGGTGATGGCCAAGGCGGATATGGACATCGCCGAGAGCTATGCCGAACTCGTCGGTGATACGACGTTGCGCGACACCATCTTCGGCATGATCCGGGCGGAATTCGACCGCACCGCCGATGTACACGCGGCGATCACGGGCAGTGATGAGCTGCTGGCGGACAACCCGGCTCTCGCCGAATCCATCCGCAATCGCTTCCCGTATCTCGAGCCGCTCAATCAGATGCAGGTGGATCTGCTGCGGCGTCGCCGGGCGGGAGATGAGTCGGAGTTGGTCGAACGCGGCATTCTGCTGACCATGAACGGCCTGGCCACCGCCCTGCGCAACTCGGGCTAGCGGTGGAAAGGCACGCCGGCCGACGGGTGCACCCCGGAGGGGGAGGGGCACACCGGCATCGGCCGGCGCTGCGGAGGTGACCGCGATATCCGGTCACCTGGGTGGTGCTGGGCCGGATTCCGGGCGGCCCAGCGTCTGTGTGACCTAGCTGGCGTAGGCGCGCAGGCGATCGGCCCGCTCACCTTTACGCAACTTGGCCATGACTTCGCGCTCGATCTGGCGCACACGCTCGCGCGAGAGACCGAACAGTTTGCCGATCTGGTCGAGAGTGCGCGGCTGGCCGTCGTCGAGTCCGAAACGCAGGCGGATGACCTGCTGTTCCCGCTCGTCGAGGGTGGCGAGCACGGTGCGCACATCGCGATGCATGAGTCCGGCGATCACGGCGCTCTCGGCGGAGGTGGCCTCCGAGTCCTCGATGAAGTCGCCCAGCGGGGCTTCCTCGTCGCTACCGACCGGCATGTCCAGGCTCACCGGGTCGCGGCTGTGGTCGAGCAGATCGGCGATCTTCTCGACCGGGATACCGGACTCGGCCGCGAGTTCGTCGTCGCTGGCCTCCCGGCCCAGCTGCTGATGCAGTTCTCGCTTGATCCGCGCCAGCTTGTTGACCTGCTCGACCAGATGCACGGGCAGCCGGATGGTGCGGCTCTGATCGGCCATACCGCGGGTGATGGCCTGGCGAATCCACCAGGTCGCGTAGGTGGAGAACTTGAAGCCCTTGGCGTAGTCGAACTTCTCCATCGCGCGGATCAGGCCCAGGTTGCCTTCCTGGATCAGATCCAGCAGCGGCATGCCGCGGCCGGTGTAGCGCTTGGCCAGCGATACGACCAGGCGGAGATTGGCTTCCAGCAGATGCTGACGAGCGGCCTGGCCGTCGCGGACGAGAATCGCCAGATCACGCTTGCGGGTAGCGGACAACCGCTTGCCCGTCTCCAACAGGTTCTGGGCATAGAGGCCCGCCTCGATGCGCTTGGCCAACTCGACCTCGTCGGCCGCCGTGAGCAGCGCGGTCTTGCCGATCCCGTTCAGGTACACGCGTACCAGGTCGGCGGCCGGGCTCTGGGCGTCGAGGTCGGAATCGATGGCGCGCACTCGGGTGGTGGCGGGGCTTGTCATGACTTGCCTCCTGTCGGTGGTGTCTCACTCCGATCAACGGACCCGACATTGGGAAAGTTCCCCGCCCCGCCACCGATAAACCGTTCTGAGCTGCGGCTTTCGCAACCTTCGTCTGAGAAGTTCCTAAGAAGGAACGGGTCCCGGAACGGGGGTGGTCGCTCAGCGCGCGGTGAGCTCCTCCGGTGCGATCAGGCCGTGCCGTACCAGCCCGGTGATCGCCGCGAGGGCTTCGGAACGGAATTGCGGTGTGGCGGGTGTGCCGGTGTGGCCTATTGCGAGCAATTCGACCAGTTCTTCCAACGGCAGGCCGCCGGGTCGCATTCCCGCGAGCAGCGCCGCGAGGGTGTCGTCGATCTCGTGTTGCCAGCGTGGACCGTCACCGCGGTGCAGCCGGACGACCCGCTGCTCCCAGCCGTCGGCGCCGGGCAGGAGCACCCGCTCCAGTGCCGTGGCAGCGTCGACGGCGAAGCGCGCGTCCCAGGCGATGTCGTTGTTCGTGGCCACCGATCGCAGCCACGCCGAGCGCCGGAAATAGTCCGGCGCCTCCGCACCGAGGGGGTCGTCGAATCCGTGGCTCAGGTCCTCGGCGAGGACCTCGGTGGGGCCGTCGATGGCACGCAGATAGACGAATCCGAATCCGATGCCCTCGACATCGGCGGCGTCGAAGGCCGCCAGCCACTGCTCGGCCCGCTGCTGGGCCTCGGGGTCGCGGGGATCGAGGCCCGCGTCGCGCAGCCACGTTCCGACGTACAGGCCGGGGTCGGCGACATCACGCTGGACGATCCAGGCGTCGACACCGTGATCGGGCAGCCAGCCCGCGACCTGGGCCCGCCAATCGGCGTCGCCGGTGTGGATCCAGGAGGCCAGCATCGCCGCGGTACCGCCCGGATTCAACAGGGTGGGCGCCTGCGAGATCACCAGCTCGCTCGCGCCGTCGAGGGCCAGGCCCGAGTCCCGGTAGGTGTGTTCGATTCGCGCCGGCCCCACCACGAACGGGGGATTGGCCACCACCTGATCGAATCGGCGTCCGGCCACCGGCTCGAACCAGGGCCCTTCGGCCAATTCGATGGCGAGTTCGTTGAGGGCGGCGGTCGCCTCGGCCAGCCACAGGGCCCGGCGGCTGACATCGGTGCCGGTCACCGCGGCGGCGTACCCGGCCGCGTGGACCGCCTGCACACCGCAGCCGGTGCCCAGGTCCAGCACCGACCCGACCGGATCGGTGGGGGTGGCGCGCAGCAGCGACAGCGAGGCGTGCCCGACACCGAGCACGTGATCGGCGTCGAGTGTGCGCCTGCGCATCGAATCGTCGAGGTCCGACAGCACCCACCGGGGGCCCGATCCCAGGTCGAGCGGGCGCAGATCCAGGGCGGCCCGGACCAGGTCGCCGTCGCGTTCGAGCAGTCCGGCGGCCAGCGCCCGGTCGATGTCGAGCGGTGCCAGCGCCGCGGCGACCTCGTTTTCGGGCAGGGCGTCCCCCAGGAGCAGCAGCCGGATCAGCGTGCCGAGTTCACCGGCGTCCCGGGCGGCGCGGCGAACCGGTACCGGCTCCGAACGGCCCAGTGCGCTGTGCGCGTCGGCGCCCAGGGCGTCGAGCACCGCATCGGCGTCGTAGCGAACCCGGATCAGCGCGGTGCGCAGCGCGGGTGCGAGAGCGGTCAGCGGGGATGCGGTCGTCGGATCGGCAGGCACAGGAGAACTCTGCCACCGGTGAGCGCCGGCGGCGGCGCTGGGGCACGCCTCGCGCGGGCGTCAGCCGTCGATCGAGCGGTGTGGCCGGGATTCGATCGCTGTGGCGTCCCGCCGCCCGTCCCAGCGGCTGGGCTCGTCCTTGCTGCGCGGCGGGCGGTCGTTGGCGACGAGCACCGCGATCCACGGCAGGGGAATGGAGACCCCGATGATCGCGAGTGAAATCAGCGCATTGCCCCACAGTCCGTAGGCCACCGCCGCCAGGACGAGGCAGGGGATACGGAATCCCATCAGGATGGAGTACCGCTTGACGCGAGCGCGATGCTGCTGATCGAGCGACGGCGCGGCCTCGGTGATCAGGGCCGGATGTTTGTCCTCACCGGGGAAGTAGCCGACCGATACGTGGGTGGGGCGGGGGACCGAGCCCGGCGGGCGGCGCTCGAATCCGGGATCGGCTGTCGTCTGCTCATCGTCACCCGTGGAATCCGTCGGCGGCGCCTCGGTGCTCCCGGCATCGGAGCTGGCCGCGCGTGTCTCCTCGGCCCGCGCGTCACCACGTTCCGCGCCGGCTTGCCCCGGGCCCGACGCCCGGGACTCGGGCGGTGGATCGGAGGAGTCGCGCTCACGCTGCATACCTCGAGTCTTCCACTCCGCATGATCGAATGCACACGCGCCCACCCGCGCATTCCCACGGTCGGGCCCCGGGTTGGCGACACCCGGCGACCCTCGGCACGCGACGATGGCAGAATCGATCGGGTGAGCACCGATACTCTGGTACGCCCGGATACGACCACCGACGAGTCGACCGACAGCGACACTCCCAAGTTCTTCCACTATGTGAAGAAGGACAAGATCGCCGAGAGCGCGGTCATGGGCACCCATGTCGTCGCCCTCTGTGGTGAGGTTTTCCCGGTGACCCGCTCCGCCAAGCCCGGTTCGCCGGTCTGCCCGGACTGCAAGCGCATCTACGAAATGATGAAGAAGGACTGATCGCCCGGCGCTCCCGCGCGCGGCTGTATCCGTGGAGATGATCGAGGCCGCGGTGAACACCTGCGCGTGGCATTTTTGCGCTTGCCGCGAGGCGGGCGCCCAGTGACAATCTCGGCATCGGATATCGGACCAACGATGTGAGCGCCACCGGCGGCGCCGGTGGCGAGTCATCTGTCGACGCTGTCGTCGGTCGGCGCAACCAACCTGGATACCGGCGGGACCGGCACCGGCTCCCGTCGCGCGTGTGTTCCACGATGAGGCGAACTCGCTCACGATCAGACCTGGTGCGGGTCCGGTCGATGTCGAATTGTCCACGAGTGCAATACATTTCCCGGAGTCATCCCGAATTCGCGTCGAGAGGCATCGCGGGAGTTCGCTCACTCGCACTGAGCTCTGATTCGAATTCGACTCGCCGTCAATCCTTTTCACAATGCGGTACCAATCGGAATGCGGTCCGGGCCACTGCGAGATCTGCGGCCGGTGCCCGGCATCGAGTCTTACGGATCGTGGTCGTCGACTGGATGGTTCGCTGCCGTTCGTCACAGCCGGTGCGGATCCGCCGTTCCGAGGATGGCCAGTTCAAACATCGTTACCGATCGGTAGATTTCCCATTGCTGGAAAGTTTGGATCGTTTGACAAAGCCGAGAATGCCCCAATAGGTTCGGAACGATGAGATCAGCGGCTCGAAGACTCTGTGTGCTTGATTCAGTGCAGGTGTGCGCACCTCAATGTTCAGTGAACAGTGTCGCCCGCTGAGTGGTAGCACCACGGTGATCGACGCCGCGGTCGGGCCCAGGCTCTGCCGAAGCGGCTCCCCATCCTCCGAGTGATTCACAGGTCTCGTTCAAATCGGAATTCGTCGCGCCGAAATCACAGTGTTTCGCATCGACGCACTTCAGAGATTCTGGCCGGACATGTGATTCGATCACGCCACGGCCTGTTCGGCGATCCGGACAAACACCACGATTGTCTCCGATAGCGACGTCGTGGGCTTCGGTCACGGCGTCGCGCGGTTTCACGGGTGGTCTGCCCTGATGGAACGGAACTTGTCCGGCACGGTGGCTCGTGGCGATCGGGGGCGGATGAGGGGGCGCGAAGTTCGTGCGCCACGAGGAAGGATGATCTGAGGTGACCGGATCGGCTTTTGCCGTCGCACTCGTCGGCATGGCCTGCAGGATGCCGGGCGTGGCCGATCTCGACAGTTTTCGGCGGCTGCTGCGACCAGGGCGCGAAGCGATCGGCACATCCGAGTGGGAAAGCGGCACCGATCAGGCCGGATTCGCCGATACCGCGGGGGAGTTCGATGCGACCTTCTTCGGGATGTCGCCGGCCGCGGCCCGGCTGGTCGATCCACCCCAGGCGCTGGCGCTGGAGCTGTGCTGGGAGGCACTCGAGGACGCGGGCCTGACCGCGCCGGGCCGCGAACCCCGGCGGTGCGGTGTGTTCCTGGGTGGTGCCGGAAGCAGTGTTGTCGACCGTGTCTCGGACTGCCTCGGTTTCGGCGGTCCCCGCGTCCTGATCGACGGTGCAGAGGCCTCCTCACTGGTCGCAGTGCACGCGGCCGCTGAGAGCCTGCGTCGCGGCGAGTGTGAGGTGGCCCTGGCGGGCGCGTTCATGCGCGGCGAGGCAGGCGGTGTGGTGGTGGTGAAACCACTGGCACAGGCCGTCACCGACGGTGATCGTATTCATGCTGTGATTCGCGGCAGCGCGATCGACGCCACCGGAAGTGGTGCCGATGATCCGGCGACCGCCGCGCTCGGCGAATCCGGCACCGGGTACCCGGATGTGCCACCGGCCATCGGATCGGTCGCGAGGAGTGGCGAACATCTGGAGGGTGCCGCCGATATCGCGGACCTGATCGAGATCGTGCTGAGTGTGCGTCGCCGGGAATCCACGGCCGATGCCGCGTCACCGGTTCCGCCTGTGGATTCGGATCCACCGGTGGCGGGCATCGAACAGCGGCCCGTGGCCGAACCACACAGGGTGGCCGTGGCGTCATCGGGCGCGGCGGGACCGAACGTTCGTGTGATCGTGGAGGAGGCGCCCGCATCGGCGGTCCTCGCGGCGACGGCGGGCGAGGCTCCCGGCGCGGTGCCGTGGCTGGTGTCGGCACGCAGCGCGAGCGGCGTCGCGGCGCAGGCGGCCCGGCTGCGGGAGTGGATCCTGCGATATCCGGAGCTGAGCGCGCACGACGTGGCGCATTCGCTGCTGACCACACGTGCCCAAATGCCCTGGCGCGCAGGCGTTATCGGACGTCACCGGGAGGAGCTGCTGACGGGGCTGACCGCACTGGCCGACCCGGCCGCGCCCGCGGTGGCGATCGAGCCGGTGACCGGGCGGGCCGCGCGGCGGCGGGTGGCGTTCGTTTTCCCGGGGAACGGCAGTCAGTGGGAGGGGATGGCTCTCGGGCTGCTGGAATCGGCTGGGGTGTTCGCGGAGTCGATCGCGGAATGTGAAGCGGCGCTCGAGCCGTACGTGGACTGGTCGCTGACCGCGGTGCTCCGCCGTGAACCCGGCGCGCCCGCATTGGATCAAGTGCATGTCGTGCAGCCGGCGCTGTTCGCGGTGATGGTCTCGCTGGCCCGGATGTGGCGAGCGGCCGGTGTGGAACCAGATGTGGTGATCGGTCATTCCCACGGCGAGATCGCCGCCGCCCATGTTGCCGGAGGACTGTCGCTGGCCGATGCGGCGCGGGTGGTGGCGCTGCGGTCGCGGGCTCTCGCCGAGGAACTGGCAGGACACGGGGGCATGGTCTCGGTCGGACTCGGCGCCGACGCGGTCCGGGAACGGCTGCCGGCGTACGGGGATCGGCTGTCACTCGCCGCGGTGAACGGACCCGCGCAATGCGTGGTGTCCGGTGCGGTATCGGCGGTGACGGAATTTCTCGCCGAGTGCTCACGCGACGGCGTGTGGGCCCGCCGGGTGCCGATCGACTACGCATCGCATTCGACGGCGATCGAGCAGATCCGTGACCGGCTGCTCACGGAGTTGGCGCCGATCCGGCCGCAATCCGGGCCGGTGCCGTTCTTTTCGACGGTATTCGCCGACCGGTTGGATACGGCCGAGTTGGACGCCGAGTACTGGTATCGCTCCGAGCGGGAACCGATTCGGTTCGCCGAGGCCGTCGCGGCGCTGATCGCGGACGGAGTCAACGGATTCGTCGAGGTCAGCCCGCATCCGGTACTCGTCATGGGCATCGAGGCCGCCGAAGCGGCCGAGGATATCGCGGTGGTCGGATCCCTGCGGCGCGACGAGGGCGGCCCACAACGGTTCCTGGCATCGCTGGCACAGGCGTACTGCACCGGTATCGGCGTGGATCCGGGTGCGCTGGTCGCCGGTGGATCCCGGGTCGACCTGCCGCCGTACGCGTTCCAGCGCCGGAACTTCCGCACCGACGCGGCGGTCGTCACCGGTGCCGACGCCGAAATCGCCGAGCAGCCGACGGCCGGCCGATGGCTGGACGGGCCACTCGCCCGCACCATGCCGGCCGTTCCCGAATATCAGCGTGCCACAGTGGTTCTCGATATCGTCCGAGATCACGCCGCCGCGGTACTGGGCCTCGATGCGCCCCGATCGATCGACCCCGATCTGCCGTTCACCGAGCTCGGTATCGATTCGGCCGGCGGAGTCGAGTTGCGGAACCGGCTGATCCGGGCCACCGGCCTGCCGTTGCCCGCCTCGCTCGTCTTCGACCACCCCACCGCGAATGCGGTGGTGGCACTGCTGTCCGGCCGGGTCACCGGCACGGATTCGACCACGCACCGGGTATCTCGGCGTGCGAGCACGGACGAACCCATCGCAATCGTCGGCATCGGCGCCCGGTTCCCGGGGGGAGTGCGCTCCGCCGAGGATCTGTGGGATCTGATGCTCGCGGGCCGGGACGTGATCGGCGACTTCCCCGGCGACCGCGGCTGGGACCTGGACCGGCTGTTCGACACCGACCCCGGCAAGCCGGGGACGGTCTACACCCGCCGCGGTGGATTTCTCGACGGTGCGGGCGATTTCGATCCGGGCTTCTTCGGTATCGGCCCCCGGGAAGCGCTGGCGATGGATCCGCAGCAGCGGCTGCTGCTGGAGACATCCTGGGAGGCATTGGAAGACGCGGGCATCGATCCGATGTCGTTGCGGGGCAGCGATACCGGCGTATTCGCCGGTGCCTGCTCCTCGGGCTACGCGGACCGGGTCACCGGCGATCTGGAGGGCTACCGGCTGACCGGGACATCGCACAGCGTCGTCTCGGGCCGGATCGCGTATGTGTACGGGCTGGAAGGTCCGGCGGTGACGGTGGATACGGCGTGCTCCTCGTCGCTGGTGGCCGTGCATCTGGCGTGCCGGGCACTGCAAGGCGGCGATAGTTCGCTGGTGCTGGCCGGTGGCGTGACCATCGCGGCCGGTCCGGATCTGTTCGTGGACTTCGCCCGTCAGCGCGGCCTGGCACCGGATGGCCGCTGCAAGGCGTTCTCGGCGGCGGCCGACGGTGTGGCGTGGTCGGAGGGCGCGGGTGTACTTGTGCTCGAACGCTTTTCGGACGCGCGCCGACTCGGCCACGATGTCCTGGCCGTGATTCGCGGCAGCGCGGTGAACCAGGACGGTGCGAGCAACGGCCTGAGCGCTCCGAACGGACCGTCCCAGGAGCGGGTGATCGCGCAGGCACTCGCGGACGCGGGGATCTCGGCGGCCGACGTGGATGCCGTGGAGGCGCACGGGACCGGCACGAGACTCGGTGATCCGATCGAGGCGCAGGCATTGATCGCCGCCTACGGACAGGATCGCGGCGAACGGGAACCGTTGCGGATCGGTTCGGTGAAATCGAATATCGGCCATACCGTGGCCGCCGCCGGGGTGGCCGGTGTGATCAAGATGGTGCAGGCCATGCGGCACGAGCGGCTGCCGCGCACGCTGCACGCCGAGACGCCGTCGCCGCATGTGGATTGGGCGGCGGGCGCGGTGCGGCTGCTGACCGCGGCCGAGCCGTGGAGCGCCGGGGAGCGGTCGCGTCGCGCGGGTGTGTCGTCGTTCGGGATCAGCGGCACCAATGCGCATGTGATCCTCGAAGAGGCGCCCGCCACACCGGGGCTTGTCGAAGACGTTGCGAAGCGGCCGAATACGGGCGTCACGCCGTTGCTGGTGTCGGGCAAGGGGGAGGCGGGCCTGCGGGCGCAGGCGGCGCGGCTGCGGTCCTGGCTGGCGGAGCGGCCGGAGATCGATATGGCGGATGCGGCCTATGCGCTGGCGACGTCGCGGGCGCAGCTGGATTCACGCGGTGTGGTCCTCGGGCACGATCGGGACGAGCTGCTCGAGCGGTTGGCGAATCTCGCCGACTCGGGGTCCGGCGCCGGTGTGATCGAAGGTGTCGCGGGTTCGGGGCGCACGGCGTTCCTGTTCACCGGTCAGGGTGCGCAGCGGGCCGGTATGGGCGCCGGGCTGTACGAGGCGTTCCCGGTATTCGCGCAGGCGCTGGATTCGGTATGCGCCCAATTCGATTCGATCTCCGAACGCGAGAACTCCGCGACGATCCCCCTGCGGGACATCATGTTCGGTGACGCCGGCGTGCTGGACCGGACGGAGTTCACCCAGCCCGCGCTGTTCGCCTTCGAGGTGGCGCTGTATCGCCTGCTGGAATCGTTCGGCGTCACCCCGGATGTGCTGATCGGGCATTCGATCGGCGAGATCGCGGCCGCCTGTGTCGCGGGACTGTGGTCGCTCGAGGACGCCTGCCGGTTGGTGGCGGCGCGCGGTCGGCTCATGGGAGTGCTACCCGAGGGCGGGGCGATGCTGGCCATCGGAGCATCCGAAGCCGACGTGAACGACGTCGTGGAACGGTATCCCGGGCGAGCTTCGGTCGCCGCGGTGAATGCGCCTGCGGCCCTGGTGGTCTCGGGAGACGAGGATGCGGTCACGCAGATCGGGGCGGTGTTCGCCGAGCGTGGCGCGAAGACGTCACGACTGCGGGTCAGCCACGCGTTCCACTCGCATCGGATGGAGCCGATGCTGGCCGCATTCAAGGCTGTCGCAGAGGGACTGACCTACAACCGGCTCCGGCTTCCGGTGGTTTCCACTGTGTCGGGCAGGCTTGCCGGTGAGGAAATGACCGAGCCTGCCTACTGGGTTCGGCAGGTGCGGACCGCGGTGCGATTCGCGCCCGGGATCGAGACCTTGCACGCCTCGGGTGTGCGGCGGTTCCTGGAGATCGGGCCCGACGCGGTACTGGCGGCGATGACCCGGCGAACGCTCGCGGCGGACACCGAAACGATTGTGATCGCCGCCGCGCGCCGGGATCACGATGAGGCCCAGCAGTTCTCGGCCACGCTGGCGCAGGCTCACGTATCCGGTGTGCATGTGGATTGGGCGCCGCTGCTGCGGCGGAGTCGGCGAGTTCCCTTGCCCACGTACGCCTTCCAACATCAGCGGTTCTGGTTGCCGCCGCGTGCCGAAGGCGCCGATGCTCTCGCTCACCCGCTGCTGACCGGTGTCGTGCCGGTGGCCGGTGCGGACGAATTCGTATTCACCGGCCGGTTCTCGCTGTCGGCCGATCGGTGGGTCGCCGACCACATGACCTACGGCACCGTGGTGCTGCCCAGTTCCGCCCTCGTCGAATTCCTTTTTGCCGCAGGCGATCGTATCGATTGTGGTGTCGTCGAGGAGCTGACCCTGGAGGCTCCGGTGCCGCCGGCCGGCGACGGTGAGGTCGAGCTTCAGGTGTCGGTGGGGGAGCCGGACTCGTCCGGACGGCGGCAGTTCGGCTTCTACTTCCGCCAGGCGGGCGAATGGGTGCGCAACGCCAGCGGTGTACTGGCGCCCTCGTGGGATGGTGACCACCGGCTGCTGGACCGGCTGCAGGACGAGGCCTGGCCGCCGGTCGACGCTGAAATTCTCGACCCGGCGTGGATTCCCGGGCGGATCGCCGAAGCTACCGGGCTCGAATACGGTCCGGCGCTGATCGGTGTGGAAGCCGCGTGGCGGCGGGGCGAAACCGTCTTCTCCGAGATCACCCTGGATCCGGTGGCCGCGCCCGAACCGCAGCGGTTCGAGCTGCATCCGGCCCTGCTCGACCAGGTGCTGCACGCCGGGCTGGCCGGGCTGCTCTGGCGTGATCAGGAGCCCGGCCCGGACTCCGGCAGGTTGCTGTTCCGCTGGGGCGGAGCTCGACTGTACCGGCCGCTGGGACGTGCGACGACGCTGCGGGTCATCGCGACCGAGAACGGTCCGGAGACGATTGCCGTTGCGGCTGTCGATGGTTCGGGGCGGCCCGTGGTCTCCGTCGACGCGGTCGTGATGCGGCCCCACGACGTGAAACAGCTGCGCCGCACCCTGGCCGGGGATGACGCCGACCTGTACGAGGTCCAGTGGACGCTCGCCGCGGCACCGAGTGGGCCCGCCGTCCGGATGGCCGTGCTCGGTCCGCAACCAGTCGACGGAATTGACACCTGCTTCGCGAGCCCATCGGAACTGGCTGCGGCACAAGAAGTTCCGGATGTCGTGATCTGGCGCCCGGAACCGGACGCTCCCCGAGTTTCGAACCGGGACGATGGCCGCCGTACCGAGGGTGATGACGGCCGTCCGAACCGCACGCAGGGTGACATCATCCTCCCCGGCGGGGCCACGCCGGGCAGTCCGGTAGCTGTACGGGGTCACCTCGAAACGGTGCTGATGACAGTGCAGGCTTGGCTGTCCGAGGACCGTCTGGCGGACACTCGGCTGGTCCTGGTGACCGCGAACGCCGCAGCTCTACCGGGCGCGGCGCCGGACCTTTTCGGGGCTGCTGTCTGGGGCTTGCTGCGCACCGCGCAATCCGAGCATCCGGGCCGCTTCGTACTCGTCGACACCGATCCGGCAGCTGGTGTGCCACAGGATATTCCGGCGCTGGTCGGTGCGGTGATCGCGGCAGGCGAACCGCAGGCCGCGGTGCGTGACGAAGCAATGCACGTCCCGAGGCTGGTGAAGCGCCCGGCGGCAACCTCGCCTCGTCGTTCCGGATCGGCGGACGCGGAGGCCACCGCGGCTCCTGCCAGGGCGATCGGCGAGGGGCCTGCGGGGTCGCGGGGTGAGGGTGCGGCTCGCGCGCGCGAGGTGCGAGCGGGGTACGAGGGCGAGCCCGGGGGCTCGTTCGGTGCGGGGACCGTTCTGGTCACCGGTGGGACCGGTGGCCTCGGCGCACTGGTCGCTCGGCATCTGGTCGCCGTGCATGATGTTCGTAGTCTGTTGCTGGTGTCGCGTCGGGGCGAAACGGCCGACGGTGCACCGGAATTGGTGTCCGATCTCGCGGCGAGCGGCGCTGCCGTCGCGGTGGCGGCCTGCGATGTCGGCGATCGCGAAGCCCTTCGCGCGCTGCTCGATTCGATTCCGGCGGATCGCCCGCTGACCGGTGTCGTCCATGCGGCGGGTGTGCTCGATGACGGGACCGTCGCGGGCCTCACCGCCGGGCAGCTGGAGCGGGTGTTCGGGCCGAAGGCCGAGGCCGCATGGCATCTGCACGAGCTCACCCGAGACTGTGAGCTGTCGGCGTTCGTGCTGTTCTCGTCCGTCGCGGCGACGATCGGGTCAGCGGGGCAGGGGAACTACGCGGCGGTCAATGCGTTCCTCGACGCGCTGGCGCGGCGTCGCCGGGCCGAAGGGCTGCCCGCGACCTCGGTGGCGTGGGGGCCGTGGGACTCCGTGAGCGGCATGACCGGGGGAATGGACCGCAGCGCGGTCGCCCGCTGGGAAAGGCTCGGCCTGCACGCGCTCGGGCACGAGGAAGGGCTGCGGCTGTTCGATACGGCCATCAGTGGTGCCGCCGCACACTCGATCGCGATCCGGTTCGACCCAGCCGAGCTGCGGCGGGCAGCGGGCCGGGGTGCGGTGCCCGCGGTACTGCGCGGTTTCCTGCCCCGTGCCACGGATCGGTCGGCGGCACAGTCGAGTTCGCTGGGTGCCCGGTTGCGCGGGGTGCCGGAGGTCCGGCGCGCCGAGATGGTGCTCGACCTGGTTCGGGAGCACGCGGCAGCGGTGCTGGGGCACGGTTCGGCGGCGGATGTCGGTCCCGGCGAGCGCTTCGATTCGCTGGGCTTCGATTCGCTCGGCGGCGTGGAATTCCGGAATCGGCTGGCGCAGGCCACCGGTGTGCGGTTGCCGTCCACGCTGGTGTTCGACCATCCCACCGCCGCGGCGGTCGCGACCCTCGTGCAGTCGCGGATCGAGGGCACGGACTCCGGTTCCGGGGCGACGCGCGTGCCGCGCCGTACCCGCGTGGACGAATCCATCGCGATCGTCGGCATGGCCTGCCGTTACCCCGGCGGTGTCGAATCGCCGGACGAATTATGGGATCTGGTGTTGTCCGGCAGGGACGGGACCGGCGATTTCCCGTCGGATCGCGGCTGGGATCTGGAGCGGCTCTTCGACGCGGATCCGGATAGGCCCGGCACCGTTTACACCCGGCGTGGTGGATTCCTCCATAACGCGGGTGATTTCGATCCCGGGTTCTTCGGGATCGGTCCGCGCGAGGCGGCGGCGATGGATCCGCAGCAGCGATTGCTGCTGGAGGTGTCCTGGGAAGCTCTGGAGCACACGGGAATCGACCCGACATCGTTGCGCGGCACCGATACCGGTGTCTACACGGGCGTGATGTATCAGGACTACGAGACGGTGGCGGGCCAGGCCGGGTCCGAGACCGAAGGATATGTTCTCACCGGCGGCCTGGGCAGTGTGGTGTCCGGGCGGGTGGCCTATGCGCTGGGTCTGGAGGGACCGGCGATGACGGTGGACACGGCGTGCTCGTCGTCGCTGGTGGCGCTGCATCTGGCCTGCCAGGCGCTGCGCCAGGGTGAGAGCTCGCTGGCGCTGGTCGGTGGTGCGACGGTGATGTCGACCCCCATGGTGTTCCAGGAGTTTTCGCGGCAGCGCGGGCTGGCTCGCGACGGCCGGTGCAAGTCGTTCTCCGCCGACGCCGACGGTGTCGCCTGGTCCGAGGGCGCGGCGGTGCTGGTGGTGGAGCGCCTTTCGGATGCGCGCCGGTTGGGGCACGACGTGCTGGCGGTGGTGCGCGGCAGCGCCGTCAATCAGGACGGTGCGAGCAACGGCCTGACCGCGCCGAACGGGCCGTCGCAGCAGCGGGTGATCGCGTCCGCGCTGGCGAATGCCGGGCTGCGGCCGCGGGATGTGGATGCGGTCGAAGCGCACGGCACCGGAACGGCACTGGGCGATCCGATCGAGGCGCAGGCCTTGCTCGCCACCTACGGACAGGACCGTGCGGGAGCGCCGCTGCGACTCGGCTCGCTCAAGTCGAACATCGGTCACACGCAGGCGGCCGCGGGCGTCGGCGGCGTGATCAAGATGGTGCAGGCACTGCGGCACGAGACGCTGCCGGCGACCCTGCACGTGGATTCCCTGTCGCCGCACGTGGACTGGTCGTCGGGGTCGGTGCGGGTGCTGTCCGAGGCGCAGGCGTGGCCGGCCGGTGACGGAGTGCGCCGGGCCGGGGTGTCGTCGTTCGGGATCAGCGGCACCAATGCGCACGTGATCATCGAAGAGGCTCCGGCACAAGCTGTTTCGGTGCCGCCGCCCGGTCCCGAACCGCGGATCGACGTCGACACGGTGCCGTGGACCGTGTCGGCCACGTCGGCGGAAGCCCTGCGGGCGCAGGCGGAACGGTTGCGAGCGTGGGCGGCCGAGCGTCCGGAGGCCGATATCTGGTCGGTGGCAGAGTCTTTGGTGGACACGCGGGCACTGCTGGACCGGCGGGCGGTCGTCGTCGGCCGGGATCGGGACGAATTGCTCTCGGGTCTGGCCGATGTGGCGGCGGGTGCCCCGGGCACGATCGAGGGGGCCGAGACTCCGGGGAAGTCGGCGTTCCTGTTCACCGGTCAGGGTGCGCAGCGAGTTGGTATGGGCGCGGGCCTGTATCGGGCGTTCCCGGCGTTCGCGAATGCGTTGGACGAGGTGTGCGCGGAGTTCGATCCACTGTTGGGCGGTTCGCTGCGGGAATTGATGTTCACCGGCCGCCTGGTCGATAGCGGTCGCACCCGGCCTGGCACGCATGTAGCCGGGATCTCGGGCGACGTGGTGGATTCCGCCCGAAAGCCTGCCGGGATGACGGGAAGCGGCGGCGCTCACAGCGATCATCCGGAGGCTCTCGATGACGCGTCCGATGTGCTCGATCGGACAGAATTCACGCAGCCGGCGTTGTTCGCGTTCGAGGTGGCGTTGTTCCGGTTGCTCGAATCCTTCGGTGTCACGCCGGATGTGCTGATCGGGCATTCGGTCGGTGAGCTGGCGGCGGCGTATGTGGCGGGGGTGTGGTCGCTTTCGGATGCGTGCCGGCTGGTGGCGTCGCGTGGCCGGCTGATGGGCGCGCTGCCGGCGGGGGGTTCGATGCTCGCCATCGCGATGCCGGAGGCCGAGGCGGAGCGAGTGGTCGCCGAGTACGACGAGCGGGTGTCGCTGGCCGCCGTGAACGGGCCCGCGTCGGTGGTGCTTTCCGGGGCAGCGGCTGCGCTGGACGAGATCGGCGCACGGCTTGCCGGAGCGGGAGTCCAGACCTCCCGCCTCCGGGTCAGTCACGCATTCCACTCGGCGCTGATGGATCCCATGCTCGACGAGTTCCGTTCCGTCGCCGAAGGAGTGACATATCGGGAGCCGCTGCTGGCGATCGTGTCGAACGTGTCGGCGGACCTGGCCGCGGCCGAGCTGACCGATCCCGAGTACTGGGTTCGGCAGGTGCGGGAGTGCGTCCGGTTCGCGCCCGGTATCGAGGCTCTGGCGCAGGCGGGTGCGCGGCGATTCGTGGAGATCGGGCCGGATGCGGTGCTGGCCGCGATGACTCGGCGATGCCTGGCCGAGCTGCCGGCGGTCGAGGCGAAGTCGAGCGTGGTCGCGACCATCCGGCGCGCGACGCAACAGCGCGAAGGTTCTTCTCCCCATTCCGGCGACCCCTCGGCCGGAATCCACGCGCTGGGGCGAGATCCCGGCCGCGATCGTGCCGGGATGATGACTGGAGCTTCGGTCGAGGCATCTGGTGATGAGGCGGCGCAATTCGTGTCCGCACTGGCGCAGGCCGCTGTCGCCGGTGTCGGGGTGGATTGGGCGCCGCTGTTCGCGGGCCGCACCGCGAACCGGATAACGTTGCCCACCTACGCATTTCAACATCGCCGCTACTGGGCGCGGCCGGTCGGCGCTCCGGATCTGTGGCAATCGGGCCTCGACGCTGCGGGGCATCCGTTGTTGAGCGCGATGGTGCGACTGCCGGATTCCCGGGACGTGGTGTTCACCGGGAGATTGTCGCCGGCGGCGCAACCTTGGCTGGCCGATCACGCTGTCGCCGGGACGGTGTTGTTGCCCGGTGCTGCCTTCGTGGAACTGGCTGTGCACGTGGGATCGGTGATGGATTGCCCGCGCCTGGCGGACCTGGTAATCGAGGCGCCGCTGCCGCTGCCGGACGACAAGTCCGTCGGACTACGAGTGGTAGCGGGCGCACCGGATGAAACCGGTGCACGGACGGTGTCGATGTACTCGCGGTCCGACAGCGATGCCGCGGATGTGCCGAATGGAGTAGCGGACCGGTGGATTCGGCACGCGGTAGCGACCCTCGCCGCGGGACCGGCGACGCCTGCTCCGGATCTCGGCCCGAGCTGGCCACCCGCAGGTGTGACGTCGATGGTGATCGACGACGCCTATGCGGAACTGGCCGAGCGAGGCTACGAGTACGGACCGGCATTCCGCGGGCTGACCGCCCTGTGGTCGCGGGACGGCGAGGTGTTCGCCGAGGTCGCACTGCCGGAGCCCGTCGCATCGGACGGCGCGAAATTCGGTGTGCACCCGGCATTGCTGGATGCCGCGCTGCACCCGATCCTGCTCGGCGGGCTGGTTTCGGAGACCGATGGGGTGGTCGTCCCGTTCTCCTGGGAGAACATCACCCTGCACGCAACCGCCGCGACCACCGTGCGGGTCCGCGCCGCCGTGACCGATTCCGGGCCGGGCGGTGCGCGGATCGCCCTGACACTCGCCGATCCGTCGGGCCTGGCCGTCGCCGACATCGAGGCACTGACGCTGCGGGCCTTGCCACCCGATGCACTCCGCTCGGCGCACCGTCGCGACGACGGCGTCGGATACGAATTGACCTGGGTCGCGCTACCCGAGTCCGATGGGCGCGCGGACAGCATCGTTCGTCATCCGGACGCGTCCCGCCGAACGGGCATGTTTGTGGCCGAAATCCCGGACAGTGGTCAAGATTTCGGCCGAGACCCGACCGGAATGACCCAAGGGCCGCCTGGCGGGGAGCTCTCCGCGGTCGACACCTGGAGCTCCACCGACGACGGCGAGATCGCGACGATCGCCGGACGGGATGCGACGGTGTTGCGGCTGGATGCGCAGCGGTGGAATGAGCTGTTGGGCACCGAATCCGAGGGTGCGCGGGCCGATGCGACGGGCTTCGCCGCCGACGGCACCGGCACGGGCGCACGGCGTGACGCGTCGATGCCGCCGCTCGATGGGCATCGGTGGAATGCACTGTTGTACACCGGAGCTGCCACCGGTGACGATCTCCCGACGGCGGTACGGGATTCGGTGATCGCACTCGCGGCGCGGATACAGCGACTGCTGGCCGTGGATCGGCTGATCGTCGTGGTGACGCGGCAGGCGGTCGCGGTGCACCCGCACGAGTCGGTGGATCTGTCCACGGCCGCGGTGTGGGGTCTGATACGCACCGCGCAGAGTGAGAACCCGGATCGGATCGTGCTCGTCGATGTCGAGGACTGGGCGGATCATCGGAGCGCGGTGGTTCGGGCTCTGGGTGCGGACGACGAGCCCCAGCTCGCGTTTCGGCATGGGCAGGTGTACGCGCCGCGGCTGAACCGCGGTGATTCGAATGCCCTCGAACCCGCATCGCCACAATCCCCGGCGTGGTCGCTGCGTCCCGAGGGCACGGTCCTGATCGCGGGTGGCACAGGGGAATTGGGGGCGGTGACCGCGCGTCATTTGATCACCGCGCATGGTGCGCGGCGGCTGGTGCTCGCGGGCCGACGTGGTCCGGACGCGCCGGGTGCGGCCGAGCTCGTCGCCGAGCTGACCGCCCTCGGTGCGGAGGTCGAGATCGTCGCGTGCGACGTGGCCGACCGGGCCGCGCTGAACGCGGTGCTGGCGGCGATCCCGGACCGGCATCCGCTGACCGCCGTCGTCCATGCGGCGGGCGTGCTGGCCGACGGCCTGCTCGCCACGATGACCCGGGAACAGTTCTCGAAGGTGTTGTGGGCCAAAGTGAATGCGGCCTGGAATCTGCACGAGGCGACCCAGGACATGGAGCTGTCTGCCTTCGTGCTGTACTCCTCGATCTCGGGGGTGATCGGCAATGCGGGCCAGGCGAACTATGCGGCCGCGAATGCCTTCCTCGATGCGCTGGCGCACCATCGGCACGTGCACGGGCTGCCCGCGACCTCGGTGGTCTGGGGACCGTGGGAGCAGAGCGGCGGTATGACCGGTGCGCTCAGCGCAACCGATCTCGCCCGTTTGCGACGCGAGGGTCTACTGCCGCTCGGCGACGAGGACGGAATGGAGCTGCTCGATGCCGCGTTGGCGGGTGGCCGGCCGGTGTTCGTGGCGACTCGAATCGATCGGACCGCTCTCGGTGCGGCACAGCCGGATACGGTGCGCCCGCTCATGCGTGACCTCACGTGGCCATCGGGCCGCAGGTCCGCTCGTCATTCCGGCGAGCTCTCGGCCGGAATCCAACAGCCGAACGGGACTCCCCGCCACAAGCATGCCGGGACGGCGGGTAGGTCTTCGGCGTCGTTGGTGGACCAACTGCGCGACCGCCCGGCCGCCGAACAGGAACGCGTCCTGCTCGAGGTGATCCGGACCGAGGCCGCGGCTGTGCTGGGACACCACCGTGCGGATTCGACCCCGCCGGATAAACCGTTCAGCGACATCGGATTCGACTCGCTCGCCGTGATGGAATTCCGCAACCGGCTGAAATCGACCGCCGGCGTGCAGTTGTCCACTACGGCGATGTTCGACCATCCCACCCCGGAGGCACTGGCCGCGCACCTGCGGCAGGAACTCGTGCCGGTCGAGACGCCCGCGGAACGCATTGCGGCGGCACTCGATGCGCTGGCGCGCAGTTACACCACCGCCGAGCTGTCGGCGGGAGATCGATCGGGCCTCGCCAACCGGCTGACCGCACTGCTGCGTGAGCTCGAAGGCGCCGAGCCCCCGGGCCCGGGTGGCGCCGACGCTCTCGAATCCGCCGACGACCGCGAGTTGTTCGACTTCATCGACCACATCAGTTGACCCAGCCACACCGCCACGCAACCGAGCACGCACGATCTGGAGCTTCACCCTTGACCGACACCGATGAGCTACGGCGATATCTGAAGAAGACCGCGAAGGAGCTCTACGACACCAAACAGCAACTGCGCGTGCTGACGGACCGGTCCCGGGAGCCGATCGCGATCGTCGGCATGGCCTGCCGATATCCGGGTGGGGTGCGCACACCGGAAGACCTGTGGCGCCTCACGGCCGACGGTGTGGACGCGATCGGGGGCTACCCGGCCGATCGCGGATGGGACCTGGAACGGCTGTACAACCCGAATCCCGACGTGCCCGGCGCCATCAACACCCGCGACGGCGGATTCCTGGAAGGCGCGGGCGATTTCGACGCGGCGTTCTTCGGTATCGGGCCGCGGGAGGCCGCGGCGATGGATCCGCAGCAGCGCCTGGTGCTGGAATCGTCCTGGGAGGCGCTGGAGGACGCGGGTATCGACCCGCTGTCGTTGCGCGGCAGCGATACCGGCGTCTTCGTCGGCGTGATGCATCAGGACTACGGTCCCCGCATCGGCGCGGCGAAACTCGGCGCCGAGACCGAAGGCCACGCCGCCCTCGGTGTTTCGAATGCGGTGCTGTCCGGCCGGATCGCCTACAGCTTCGGGTTCCAGGGTCCGGCCATGGCGGTCGACACCGCTTGCTCGTCGTCGCTGGTGGCGTTGCATCTGGCGTGTCAGGCGCTGCGGCAGGGTGATACGTCGCTGGCGCTGGCCGGTGGCGTGACCATCATGTCGGATCCGTCCATGCTGATCGCGTTCGCGCGGCAGCGTGCGCTGGCCTCCGACGGTCGCTGCAAGGCCTTCGCGGCGGCCGCCGACGGAACCGGCTTCACCGAGGGCCTCGGGGTGCTGGTGCTGGAGCGGTTGTCGGACGCGCAGCGGCTCGGTCACACCGTGCTGGCCGTGGTGCGTGGCAGCGCGGTCAATCAGGACGGTGCGAGCAACGGCCTGACCGCGCCGAACGGCCCGTCGCAGGAACGGGTGATCGCGGCCGCGCTGGCGAGTGCCGGTCTGGCGCCGTCGGATATCGACGCGGTGGAGGCGCACGGCACCGGCACCATGCTCGGGGATCCGATCGAGGCGCGGGCACTGATCAGTGCGTACGGCACCCGGCGCGAGGGCGCGCCGTTGCGGCTGGGGTCGTTGAAGTCGAATATCGGTCACACCTCGGCCGCCGCGGGGGTGGGCGGCGTGATCAAGATGGTGCAGGCGATGCGGCACGGCGTGCTGCCGAAGACCTTGCACGTGGATTCGCCCACTCCACATGTGGATTGGTCCGCGGGCACGGTACGGCTTCTACAGGACGGCGAACCGTGGCCGGTGGGGGACCGGGTCCGGCGTGCCGGGGTGTCGTCGTTCGGGGTCAGTGGCACCAACGCCCACCTCATCCTCGAAGAGGCCCCCACCCAGCCGGTCCTCGTCGAGGATGAGCCGGAATCGAAACCCATTGCGGCCGAGTGTGTTCCACTTCTGGTGTCGGCCAAGTCCGAGCACGCGCTGCGCGCCCAGGCGGATCGCCTGCGGCAGTGGCTGATCGAGGATCCCGATGCCGACATCAGGGACGTGGCTTGTTCATCGATGACGTCGCGGGCCCAGTTGGAGTGGCGCGGCGCGATCGTGGGCCGCGACCGTGACGAACTGCTCGCCGGTCTGGTCGATCTGGCCGCGGGCGCACCCGGCACGATCGAGGGGCGGGCCGGTTCCGATCGGACGGCGTTCCTGTTCGCCGGTCAGGGTGCCCAGCGAATCGGTATGGGACAGGGCCTGTATCGGGCCTTCCCGAGGTTCGCGGCGGCGCTGGACGAGGTGTGCGCGGAATTCGATCCGCTGCTGGGCCGCTCGCTGCGGGACCTGATGTTCGCCGATGCCGACGGTGTGCTGGATCGGACCGAATTCACCCAACCGGCGCTGTTCGCACACGAGGTGGCGCTGTTCCGGTTACTCGAATCCTTCGGTGTCACACCGGATCTGCTGATCGGGCATTCGATCGGCGAGCTGGCCGCGGCGTATGTGGCCGGGGTGTGGTCGCTGCCGGATGCCTGCAAGCTGGTGGCGGCCCGGGGCCGGTTGATGGGTGCCCTACCGGAGGGCGGCGCGATGCTCGCGGTGGCGATCGATGCGGACCGAGCCGCCGGCTTCTCGGATCGGGTTTCGATCGCGGCGGTGAACGGCCCGTCGTCGACCGTGCTGTCCGGAGACATCGATGCCATCGCGGACATCGAGCGCTCGCTGTCCGCGGAGGGGGTGCAGACTACTCGGTTGCGGGTCAGCCATGCGTTCCATTCGGCGCGCATGGATCCCATGCTGACCGAGTTCCGGAAGGTGGCCGCTGGCGTCGAATATCGTTCGCCGCACTGGCCGATCGTGTCGAACGCATCCGGGGAGCTCGCAGGCAACGCGGTGACCGACCCGGAGTATTGGGTGCGGCAGCTGCGGGCCTGTGTGCGGTTCGCGCCGGGCGTGGAGACGCTGATCGCGGGCGGTGTGCGCCGGTTCGTCGAGCTGGGGCCCGATGCGGTGCTCACGGCGATGACGCGTGGTTGCCTGGCGGAGCGGCCCGAGATCGAGTCCATCTCGTCGGTGACGGCCACGGCCCGGCGGTCGGCCGATGAGGTGGAGCAGTTCGTCACCGCCCTGGCGCAGGTACATGTCGCGGGTGCCCGGGTGGACTGGCGGGTTTGGTTCGCGGGCCGAGTCCGGCGCCGAATCCCGTTGCCCACCTATGCGTTCCAGCGTCACCGCTACTGGCTCGCGCCCTCCTACGGCGCCGCCGGTGCCGAAGCCGCGGGTCTGGGTGTGGTCGAACACCCCATGCTGGACGTGGTCGTGCCGATGGCCGATGGCGGGCTCGTCCTGACCGGGCAGCTGTCGTCGCTGTCGCAGCCCTGGCTGGCCGACCATGCCATCGGTGCGGTCGCACTGCTTCCGGGGACCGGGTTCGTGGAGCTGGCACTGTGCGCCGGCGCCGAAGCCGGGTGCCCGGTGATCGAGGAACTGATAATGCAGGCGCCGCTGGTACTTCCGGCGACCGGCGGTGTGCGGATCCAGGTCGCGGTCGAGCCCGCGCGGGATTCCGGGCAGCGCCCGATATCGATCTACTCCCGTGGTGAACACGATCACAACGGACAGTGGGTACTGCACGCGCGCGGTCTGCTGACTGCCGAGCGTGAGACCACCGAACCGGGCTCGGAGCCGTGGCCGCCCGAAGCGGCGACCGGAATCGACCTCGCGCGGACGACACTGCCCGCCGATTACGACATGGGCCCCGCATTTCGGTGCGTACGGGAGCTGTGGCGGCGCGGCGAGGAGGTATTCGCCGAAATCGCCCTCGATCCGGACGCCGGGGTGAGCGGCACCGAATTCGGGATCCATCCGGCACTGCTGGACGCGGTCGTGCAGTCGGGACTGCTGGCCGGTGCGTTCGAGATCCCGGCGGGTCAGGTGGTGTTGCCGTTCTCGTGGGAGTCGGTGTCGCTGTACGCCACCGGAGCGTCGGCGTTGCGTGGGCGCTTGACCGTGCACGGTTCGTCGGCGTCGCTGTGGGTCACCGATCGCAAGGGACAGCCGGTGCTGTCGGGGTCGTTGACGAGCCGGCCGATGCCGGTCGGGCAACTCACCGCCGCGGGTTCGGCCAGCCCGCCGGATTCGGTCCTCGAACTCGTCTGGTCACCGGCCGAATCCGCCGCCGCGCTGCTGGATTCGGATGTCGAGTGGTGGGACCGACTGGATCCCGAAGGGCCGGCACCCGCGGTGGTGGTGCTCGAGGCCGGAGACGGGTGGCACGAATCCACCGGCGCCGGCGTGGTGAGCGCTACCCACGCCGAGGCCGCTCGGATTCTCGAGGTGGTGCAGGCGTGGCTGGCCGGTGACCGGTTCGCCGCGAGCACCCTGCTGGTTGCCACGCGGGGCGCGGTGGCACTGCCGGGCGAGGATCTCACCGACCTGGCCGGTGCCGCGGTCTGGGGTTTGGTGCGGGCCGCGCAGGCGGAGGATCCGGGCCGGATCGTCTTGGCGGACTTGGACACTCGTATCGACGAACGACTCGCGGCCGCCACCGTGGCGGTGGACGAACCCCAGGTGGTCGTGCGCGCCGGTGTGACGCACACCGCTCGGCTCGTCCGGCCCGCCGCGCCCTCCGGGGAGCTCGGCGGCGTGCCCGCATTCGGCGCGGGGACGGTGCTGATCACCGGCGGCACAGGCGATGTGGGTGCGGCCGTGGCCCGGCACGTGGTCGTCGAGCACGGCGTGCAGTCGGTGCTGCTGGTCAGCCGTAGCGGTCCCGGGGCCGAAGGTGCGGCGGCGCTCACCGCCGAATTGGAGCAACTGGGTGCGCAGGCGCGGGTGGTGGCCTGCGATGTCACCGATGCCGAGGCGGTGGCCGGTCTGCTGGCCGATGTACCGGCGCAGTGGCCGCTGACCGGCGTGATCCACGCCGCCGGCGTGCTCGACGACGGGACCGTCGCCTCGCTCACCGCGGACCGGATGGATGCGGTGCTGGCGCCCAAGGTGGACGCCGCCTGGCAGCTGCACGAGGCGACCGCGGAGCTTGATCTCGCTGCGTTCGTGATGTTTTCGTCCGCGGCGGGGATCATCGGCAGTCCCGGGCAGGCCAACTACGCGGCCGCGAACACCTTCCTCGACGCCCTGGTGGCGTACCGCAGGGCGCGCGGGCTGGCCGGGCAATCGCTGGCGTGGGGTCTGTGGGCCCGCTCGGGCGGTATGACCGGCGGGCTCGCGGCGGCCGATGTGGCCCGGATGGCCCGCGCCGGCTTCGTCGCGATGCCGGACGAGCAGGCGTTCGCCGGCTGGCGCGCGGCGCTCGCGGCGGACGCGGCACACGCGGTGATCGCCGGGGTGGATACCACGGCGCTTCGCGACCGGGCCGATGCCGGTCTGCTGCCGCCGCTGCTGCGGGAACTGGCGCCGAGCCGGCGCCCGGCAGCCTCCCGGCGGTCGGCGGCGACCTCGGAGGTGCGGGATCTGCGGGAGCGGCAGGC
This sequence comes from Nocardia sp. NPDC052254, assembly GCF_040679495.1. Taxonomy (NCBI): domain Bacteria; kingdom Bacillati; phylum Actinomycetota; class Actinomycetes; order Mycobacteriales; family Nocardiaceae; genus Nocardia; species Nocardia sp. NPDC052254. The sequence continues at coordinate 57,627 of NZ_JBFAUW010000012.1, forward strand.
GGTCCTCGACACGGTGCTCGAGCACCTCGCGGCCGTACTCGGTCACGACAGCGTGTCCGCCGTCGACCCCGATCGCGCGTTCACCCAGCAGGGTTTCGATTCCCTGGGCGCGGTCGAACTGCGCAACCGGCTCCAGCGGGCCACCGGCCTGTCACTCCCGGTCGCGGTCGCCTTCGAATACCCCACCGCCACCGCGCTCGCCGGCCATCTCCACGAACAACTCGGCGACAAGGAAGGCGATAAGGAAGAAGAAATCGAAGTCCGGGCGGTCGCCACGGTACTCGACGAATTGGAAGCCGCCCTCGGCGCCGGGGATTGGGACGATCGCGAAAAGCGGCGAATCGCAACCCGATTGCGGTCCATCACGACCGGGTGGGCGGATCGCGCGAATACCGATGGCGACGGTTCGGCCATACCCGTCATTCGTCCGGCGACCGCGGACGATATCGAGGAAATGGCCGAGGTTGTCGCCCGGGCATTCGACGTCGACGATCCGATCGAGGAGTACATCTTCCCGGATCCGCGGGTGCGGCACCGGCGGGCGCCGGAGATGGTGCGCCTCATGATCAAATACCGGTTCCTGCCCGTCGGCGGCGCGGCGGTGGCGACCGTCGGCGGCCGGATCGTGGCTGTGCTGCTGTGGTATCCGCCCGGGTACCGCGCGTCGATTTGGCGCGAGATGGTCTCGGGCCCACTGCTGCTCAAAGCCATGGGCCTCGGGACGCGCCGCGGCATGGACGTCGACGCCGCGATCGCCCGCATGGCTCCAGCCCAGCCGCACAGCATGCTGGTCTACCTCGCCTGCGTGCCCGAGTGGCAGACCTCCGGCGTGGGCATGGACCTGGCCAAGTGGGCCGTGGCGGACGCCGACGCGCAGGGCGTCATGGTCGGCGGGATCTGCAAGGACGCGAATCTGCCCTTCTACGAGGCGCTGGGCGGTGAGTTCGTCGGCAAGACCAGGCTCGGCCGCCGGGGTCCCGAGGTGAACTTCCTGCTCCGCCCGGCGGTTGGAGTCGACGCCGGCTGAATTATCGAGCGCACGGGAAGTATTGCGCGAATCGCGGGTGGATCCCGCTGTACCACAACGGTTTTCTCGGGGGAGAACCGAAGTTTCGATCAGAGTTTTTCTAGGAGTTCCAGTGTCTGACATCGCCATCGTCGGAATCGGCTGCCGCTACGCGGGCGGTATCGAATCCCCCGAATCCTTCTGGGATTTCGTGCTGAAGAAGCGTGACGGGGTCGTCGACATCCCCGCAGATCGGTGGGATTACCGCCGTTATTACGACCCGGACCGCCGCGCACCGGGCCGCATGTACACCAAGCGGGGCGCGTTCACGACCGGCGACCCGTGGGAATTCGACCCCGAATTCTTCGGCATCTCCCCGCGCGAGGCCACCACCATGGATCCGCAGCAGCGGCTGGCCCTCGAAGTCACCTGGGAGGCATTGGACGACGCGGGTCTCGGCGGCCGGGTCGGCGGCGCGCCCGTCGGTGTCTACATGGGCGCGTTCACCGTGGACCAGGGGATCGCCACGGTGGGCGGCCCGGCACTGCCCCATACGGACATGCACACCGCGGCCGGCTCCTCGTACACACTGATCTCCAACCGAATCGCGTACGCGCTCGACATGGTCGGACCCGCCATCACCGTCGATACGGCGTGCTCGTCGTCGCTGGTGGCCTTCCACCTGGCCTGCCGGGCGATCGCCGACGGCGACTGCGAGATGGCCGTGGCCGGCGGCGTCACGATGTTGATGGCGCCGGAAACGTTCGTCACCATGTGCAAGGGCGGCTTCCTGGCCGCCGACGGGCGCAGCAAGCCCTTCGACGCCGCCGCCGACGGATACGGGCGCGGCGAGGGCGCGGGCGTCGTGGTGCTGAAGAAGCTGGCCGACGCCGAACGCGACGGCGACCGCGTCTACGCGGTGGTGAAGGCGACCGGATCGAACCAGGACGGGCGCACCAGCGCCATCACCGTGCCGAACGCGGATCTGCAAGAGAATCTGGCCAAGTCGGTGACCCGGCGGGCGGGAATCGCACCGCACGAGGTGACCTACGTGGAGGCGCACGGCACCGGCACACCGGTCGGCGATCCCCTGGAGTTGCGGGCGATCGGGCGGGCCTACGGCGCGGTCGACGGGCGCACCGCACCACTCGGCGTCGGATCGGTGAAGGGCCAGATCGGGCACACCGAGGCCGCGTCCGGCATCGCGAGCGTGATCAAGTCGGCGCTGGCGATCTCGCATCGGACCATCGCCCCGCAGGGGTGGCTGGACACACCGAACCCGGACATCCCGTTCGCGGAACTGAACCTGGCCCTGCAGCTCGAGGCGCGGCCTGTCCCGCCCGAGGAGCGAATGACGATCGCGGTCAACGGTTTCGGCTTCGGCGGCACGAATGGCCACGCGATTCTCACCGAACACCGCGCCGCCGCCGGTACCCCGCACACGCCGGCGCATTTCGGCGTGCTGCCGCTGTCGGGCCGCAACGAGGCGGCGGTCCGCGAGCTGGCGCGGCGCTACGCCGAGCGGATCGCCGAGGGCGCGGATCCCGCACTGCTGGCCGAGGCGGCATGGACGCGGCGGCGGCACAGTTCGGTGCGCGCCGGTATCACCTTCGGCGACGATGCCGAACTGGTCCGCGGCCTGGTCGAATTCGCGGGGGGCGAAGGGCGTGCGGGGAAGGTGATCCCGCGCGAGGCGGCCGAACCGGTATTCGTCTTCACCGGCATGGGCCCGCAGCACTGGGCCATGGGACGCGAATTGCTCGCGAGCGACGGCGCTTTCGCGGCCGAGGCGCGGCGGATCGATGCGGTGTTCACCGAGATCGCCGGCTGGTCGATCATCGAGGAACTCCGCAAACCCGAGGCCGAGTCCCGGGTTACCGGCACCGCGGTGGCGCAGCCCGCCAACTTCCTGGTGCAGGTGGCGCTGTACGCGATGCTCGAGGCCCACGGCATCACCCCCGCGGCGGTGGTCGGGCACAGTGTCGGCGAGGTCGCCGCCGCCTATGTCACCGGGATGCTGTCGCTGCGCGACGCCCTCACCGTCGCCTGTCACCGGGCCCGGTTACAGGCCACCACGGCGGGTTCCGGCGGCATGCTGGCCGTCGGTATCGCCGAGCAGGCGGCGCGGGAGCTGCTGGCCGGCGACGATCTGGTCGATATCGCCGCGATCAACAGCCCGAGCGGGGTGACCCTCGCGGGCGACGAGCGGCGCCTGGACGAGATCGCCGAAAAGCTCGCGGCCGAAGGCGCTTTCGCCAAGCGATTGCAGGTGGAGGTGCCGTACCACAGCTATCTGATGGAGCCGATTCTCGACGAATTGCGTTCCGCCCTGGCCGATCTGTCCCCGGCTGCGCCGAACGTCCCACTGTTCTCGACCGTTACGGGCGCCCAGGTGACCGGGCCGGAGTGGGATGCCGAGTACTGGTGCCGCAATGTCCGGCAGCCGGTGCGGTTCGCCGAGGCGATCATCGGGCTGGTCGGCGCGGGCAGCCGCACCTTCCTCGAGGTCGGCCCACATCCGGTGCTGGGCGCCAATATTCGCGAGATCCTCATCGGCGCGGGCGAGACCGGCACCACGATCGCCACCCTCAACCGTAAACAGGACGACCACACGAGCGTACGGCACATGATCGCCGGGCTCTACGGCGCCGGCGTGCTGGACATCGATGCGCTGTTCGCCGCCGTGCACGCCCGGCCCACTCCGCACGTCGATCTGCCCCGCTACCCGTGGCAACGCACCCGGCTGTGCAACGAGCTGCCCTTCGTGGCGCAGGAGCGGCGCGGCACACCCGGCTCGTACGCGATGCTCGGCGACCCGGATCTGGACGAACCCCAGCACCTCTGGCGGACGGAAGTGAGCGTCGCCGCGCTGCCCTGGCTCGACGACCACGTCGTGGGCGGCTCCCGGATCCTGCCCGGCGCCGCGTATCTGGACGCGGCGCTCAGCGCGCTGGCGACGCGGACCCAGGGGGAGCGGCTGGCGGTGGAGGACGTGCGCTTCCTGGCCCCGCTCATCATCGCCGACGGCGATATTCCGGTGGCCGAGTTGCGCGTCGAGGAATCGACCGGGCGATTCACCATCCGCTCCCGGTCCGCCGACGCGGACCTGTGGACCGTCAATGCGACCGGGCGCCTGGTGGACGGCTACTACGACCCGCCGACCGGCGTGCCGATACCCGATGCCGGCGAAACGCTGCCGGTGGACCCGGAATCGGTGTTCTCCGCGATGGAGGAGACCGGGCTGCGGTACGGTCCCGCGTTCCGGCGGTTCACCTCGCTCCGGGCCGCCACGGCGACCGTGGTGGCGACCGTGGACGGGACCATTGCGGCGGGGTCCGGGCATCTCGTGCACCCGGCCGTGGTGGACGCCGCGATCCAGTGCATCGGCGCGCTGCGCATGGGCGCCGGCCGCAGGGGCGGGGCCATGGTCCCGGTCGCGGTCAAGGGGGTGCGTGTCTTCGGGTCGCTACCCGACGAGGTGACGGTGGTGACCCGGCTGATCGATGCGGACGCGCTGCTCATCGACTACGACCTGCTCGACCCGCAGGGGCGGGTGGTCATGCAGATCCTCGGCATGCGGCTGGGTGCCATCGACCCCGGTCGTGGTGCGCTGCAACGGATGACGGACTTCTTCTACGAAACCGCCTGGGAGCTCAGGGATCCCGTGGACACCTCGGCGCTGCCCGCCAGCGGTGAGGTCCATACGCTCGTCGTCACCCTGGGCGCGCAGCCGAGTGCGCGGGCCGCCGACATCGCCTCGCTGTCACCGTCGGCCTCCGATTTCACCGTCGGCGATCCGGACCGCGACGACCTGGAAGCCGCTTTCGAGCGACAGCTTCGAGACACCGACCCGAACGCGTCGCGCGTGCACGTCGTGGTCGTCGCCGGCGCCGGCTACGACGATCCGGCGAATCTGCTGACCCTGCGCAGGCTGGCGCTGACCCTGCGCGCATACGACGAAGAGCGCTATGGTGACGTCGCCGAACGGCCGATGACCGGAGACGGCAGGATCCACGCCACCCTGATCACCGAGCGGGCCTTCGTCCATCCGGACAGCGACCAACTGCCGAACTCGCGGCACGCCGCGCTGGTCGGCGCGCGACGGGTACTGCTCAACGAACAGCCCGTGCTGCGCTGGCGCCTGGTCGATGTCGAGCCGGGGACCGAATCGGCCGACCTCGCAGCGGAACTCGCCATCCCCGGCGCATTCACCTATGACCATGCGGACGAGGTGTACCTGCGCGACGGCTTGCGCTGGGTGCCGGTGGTCGGCCGGACTCTGGAGGGCCGCCTCGAGGCACTCGATCAGGCTGCGCCCCTGGAAGATCCGGAGGCCAACTACGCCCTGGAGATCCCGAGGACGCGCCTGCTCTCGCAACTGGCCTGGCGGCGCTGTGGCCGGCAGGAGCCGGGCGCCGGGCAGATCGAGATCCGGACCCACTCGATCGGCCTGAACTTCAAGGACCCGATGAAGGTCATGGGTGTGCTGACCGAACGAGAGCTGGGCGCAACCTATTACGGCCTCGAGCCGGGTATGGAGGGTGTCGGCCAAGTGGTGCGGGTCGGGCCGGGCGTCGACGACTTCAGGGTCGGTGACCGGGTGAACTTCTGCAAGCGCGGCATGATCCGGCGTTACAACACCGTCGACACCTCCGTCGCGTTCGCAGTTCCCGCCGACAGCGACCCCGGAATCTGCTCCAGCGGAACAGCGTTCTTCAGCGCCGAGTACGCACTCATGGAATCGGCCCGGCTGCGCGCCGGGGAGACGGTGCTGGTGCACGGTGCGGCAGGTGGTGTCGGCTCGGCCGCGGTGCAGATCGCGAAACGGCACGGAGCCATCGTCATCGGCACCGCCGGCACCGGCGAACGCCGCGACTACGTGCTCGCCCAGGGCGCCGATCACGTGCTGAATTCGAGGTCGCTGAACTTCGCCGAGGAGGTCCTGGCCCTCACCGACGGGCGCGGGGCCGACATCGTGATCAGCACGACCCCGGGCGACCTGCTGCGCAAGAACTTCGACGCGGTCGCCGAATTCGGGCGGATCGTAGAGGTCGGCAAGACCGACGCCTACGCCGGCGGGGTTCTGGACCTGCACCATTTCGAGAAGAACGTCGCCTACCACTCCATCGACATGGACCGGATGATGGCGCTGAAGATCACCGAATCCATGGCGCTGATCCGGCACGTCAACGAGGCCATCCACGCCGGCGAATACACCGCACTGCCGTACGAACGCTACGGCACCGCCGAGGTGGCGAAGGCCTTCGAGGAGGTCGCGCGCTCCACCCGGATCGGGCGGGTGGTCCTGAACCTCGCCGATGCCGCGCCGCTGGTCCGGCCCGCCCTCGACGAGGTCACCGTGGCGCCGGACGCGCAGTACCTGATCACCGGTGGATTCGGCGGATTCGGCCTGGCCGTGGGGCGCTGGCTGGTCGGCAAGGGCGCGCGACGGCTGACGCTGGCGGGCCGGAGCGGCGCGAGGACGGACGCGGCGCGGGCGCAGCTGCGGGCCTGGCAGGACATGGGCGTCGAGGTGACGGGCGAACGGCTCGACATCGCCGACGCCGAGGCCGTCGCCGCGATGATCGGGCGGGCGCACACCCCGGAACATCCGCTGCGCGGTGTCTTCCACGCCGCGGGCGCCGTCGACGACAAGCTGCTCGCCGACGTCGACTACGACAGCCTCGCCCGGGTCTTCGACCCCAAGGTGGCCGGTGCCCGCGCGCTGGTGTCGGGCCTTGCCGCGGCGGGTGTCACGCCGGAGATGTTCGTGCTGTTCTCCTCCGGCAGTGCGATTTTCGGTGGACTGGGCCATTACACCTACACGGCGGCGAACCTGACGGTCAATGCCCTCGCCGACGAGATCGTGCGCTCCGGCGGCACCGCGCTGGCCATCGGCTGGGGCCATATGCAGGGCGGGGGCATGGTCGACACCGACACCATGGCCCGGTTCCTGCGCAATACCGGATTCGACACCATCGACATGGACGAGGGGCCCGAATACCTCGAGGCCGCACTGCGCCTGCGCCTGCACCACCACGCCGACATCATTCCGATCGATTGGAACAAGATCGTTGCGGCCGGTGGCCTGTTCGCCCGCACCGGACGGGTCGAGGCGGTCATCGCCGCCTCCGCCCAGGATGATTCGGCGTCCGCCCAATTGGCCGCGGCCCTGCGGGAATTGGAGATCGGCAAGCGCAACGAGGTGGTCGCGCACATGCTCGCCGAACAGCTGGCGGATGTGATGGGCGTGACCGCGGAGTCGGTCGACCAGAGCGTGCCGGTGCCGGAGCTCGGTCTCGATTCCCTGATGGCCGTGGAATTCTCGGCGCTTGTCACCAAGAATCTGGGTGTCGACATCACATCGGTGCAGATGGGCCGGGCGTTCACGCTGGAGCAGCTCGGGGCGAATGTCGCCGCGGCGCTGATCGGCGTGTCGGCCGAGGAGGTGCGGTAATGAGCGAGTCGGCGCGGGATCTGGCCCGGAAGCTGTTGTCCGGCAGTGAGGCTGCCGCCGACCGGTACAGCGGGTCCGCTCCGGGCGTGAGTGCCACCACGGCCCCGCGCACGACCACCGCACCGCGCCCGGGTCGTGTCGTGCGCGGCCCCGGGAAGCAGTTCGCCGATCATCCCGGGGTGGTCGCGGCCGCGGCGCAGAATGCGACGATTGCCGCGCTGACCGAGCAGTCCGGGCTGCCCAGCCCGTACTTCCTGCCGCGGACCAGCCCCAACGATCACGTAATCAATTCCGCCGCAGGCGAACTTGTGAACTACAGCGCCTACAACTATCTGGGTCTGGCCAGCCATCCCCGGGTGGTGGCGGCGGCCACCGCGGCGCTGGGCGAGTACGGCGCCTCGGCGTCGGCCAGCCGGATCGTCGGCGGCGAGATCCCGCTGTACCACGAGATCGAGCAGCGCTTGGCCGGGATCTACGACGTCGGCGACGCGATGGTCACCACCAGTGGCTATCTCACCAATGCCGGTGTCATCGGATACCTGCTCGGCAGCGGCGACGTCGCGTTCTGCGACTCGCTGATTCACGGCAGCGTGGTGTCGGGCACGCAGTGGGCGGGATGCCGCCGAATCAATTTCCGGCACAACGATCCGGAGTCGTTGCGGGCGGTATTGCGCACGTCGCGAGCGGGTTTCGATCGTGCGCTGGTGGTGATCGAGGGCCACTACAGCATGGACGGCACCGTCGGCCGGGTTGCCGAACTGGCTGCTGTGGCAAGAGAATACGACTGTGCGGTGATGGTCGACGAGGCGCACTCGTTCGGTGTGTTCGGTGCGGGCGGGCACGGTATCCGCGAGCATTACGGGATGGCGGGCGCCGACGTCGACATCTGGATGGGTACGCTGTCCAAGGCTCTGGGCAGCTGCGGCGGTTTCATCGCCGGCGACGCCGATCTGATCGGGGCGATGAAGTCCAGCGCGCCGGGCGTCGCGATGCTCACCGGGGCTCCCGCGCCGTCGGCGATCGCCGCGGCGCTGGCGGGCCTGGACGTGTTGGCCGACGAGCCGGAGCGGCTGATTCGTCTGTGGGACAACGCGAAACACTTCCACACTGCTCTGCGCGAGCGCGGCATGGACCTCGGCGAATCCCAGCAGACCCCCATCTGCCCGGTCATCATTCCCGGCGAGGTCCAAGCCGGGTACGTCTCCGCCACCCTGCTCCGGAACGGGATCTACGCCGCCGCCATCGTGGCTCCGACCGTTCCGGCGGGTAAGGAGCGCCTGCGCTTCTTCCTGACTTCGGAACATACCGAGCGGCAACTGGATTCGACGGTCGAGCTGATCGCCGCGACAGCGGCGACGCTGGACGGGCTCGCCACCGTGCCGGGCTGAAGTACGGCCACCGGTAAGTCGCCCACCGGTCCTGTCGCGCTGGGTGACAGGACCGGTGCGGTGGCCGCGCACCCACTCGCAGGCCGCTGCTCGTCCGGGCCCGCACACCTCGATCCGCCAGGGCGGCAAACGCATCGATGTGCCCGGTGACTCCGGGTGACCGGGCTGCCGAGTAGCCGGCCCACCATCGGTGAACTGCGGAGACTAGGTGGCGTCGGTGTCGATCCGCGGCAGCTCCGGCACCACGGTGGGTTCGGCCGCCGCCCAAGCGTCCGGGTCGACGACACCGCAGTTGGCCGGGTCCACCGGTTCCGACGGACGTACGATCCCGCAGTTGCCGGGATCGATCTTCTCTTGGAAGCGGGTAGCCGCGGCGGGAGCGCTCGGCTCGGCCGTACTCTGTGCGATCGGTTCCGCGCCGGTCTTCGGCGCCGAGCCGAATTCGCCGGTCAGGATCGAATCATCGCCGTCCAGAAGATATTTCGTGGTGATGTCGCGCGGAGACATCCCGCGCAGTTCGCGCAGCTGCGCCAGGGGTTCGCGGAACTGGTCCACTTCAGGACCTATTTCCGATCGCAGCTGCTCGGCCGTGCCGCTGACATAATCGCGGGCCTGCCGTACGGCGTTCAGGGTCCATTGCATGGCGCCGGGCAGTCGTTCCGGGCCGAGAACAACCAGCGCCGCAACGAGCAGAATCATGAATTCGGGCCAGCCGATTCCACCGAACATGTCTGGAGAATAGCGTCCGGGTACGGACTTTCGAGTTGCCATGCGAAAGACACTGTGCCGATGCACAGGGAAATGTCGAATTATGTTGTATATATCGAGCTCCGGCTGTTTCTGGTTATTCTTTGTGCATTCTCACGACATGTCTTGTTTCTGGAGTTGTTCCGGATAATCTGTCTGCGGAAATGCCCTGATTTCGGTGAATGGACCACAGCTCGCCGAATCGGGCCGGTCCCGTCGTATTCCCGGATCCGATCACCCGATCCGGTGGCCGAACCTCGGCGGACCGTTCACCTTTCGCACGGTAGGAGGTCACTGTCATGGGTTCGCTGAGCGCGACACACTGGCTGGTCATCGCAGGATTGTTCGTGGTGTTGTTCGGAGCGAAGAGGTTGCCCGATGCCGCCCGCAGCATGGGGCGATCCCTGCGTATCTTCAAGACCGAAGTGCAGGAAATGCAATCGGGCGGAAAAGAATCACAGCAGGCGCCAGAGGGCGTCTCCGTACAGCCGGAACTGCCGCCGTCGCCGGCGCAGGCATCCAGTCCGCCCGCGGCGGACCGGAGCGGCAGGCAGGCCGTGGAAATCTGATCGCGGCGTTCCTCGAAAGAAGTGCGGCCGCCGATCGGGCCGGGCTGCCTCACGGTGGCCCGGCCTTTCTCGTGGGCTGTATCCACGCATATCCGTACCCATCCTGCGAGTTGTGCATTGTCACGAATGATATTGCGGCACAGTGGAACTCGGTTAGTCTTTGCTCCGACCACTTAAGTCGCCGCGCAAGAGAGAGTTGTCAGGTTATGAGTGCATTCAAGAAGACATGTGCGGCTGCCGCGATCGCCGGAGGTCTGGTGCTGGCCGCCGGACCCGCGGGAGCCGCCACCGTGACCCCGGTCGCCGACAGCGGCTCCGGCGACACCGGTTCGTCGCTGCCGGCCACCGGTTCGGGCGTCCTCGACGGGGTGACTGAATTCGGCTGCGCCTTCATCACCGGCATCACCGGTTCGGGCGCATCGGTGATCGGCTCCTCGGTGCCGGATCTGCCCGGCTGCAGCTAGCCGGATCGACGCGAGCGCCCGGATCGCCCTGGGCGGCCGGGCGCTCGCCCTCATGAATTCAGCCGCGCAGAAGGTTGTGGTTCAGCATGCGTGTCATCGAAAAGTTGTGTGTGGCAGCCGTTGTCGCGGGCGGCCTGTCCATGGGCGCCGGCGTCGCGGGCGCCGCCGTCGCCGCGGAGCCGGCGCCCTCGGGGGTGTCGTTCGTGGACGACAGCCTGTCCGGCTCCACCGCCGGAGTACCCGGATTCCTCAGCTCCGGTGTTCCGGATCTGGGATCGAGTGCCGGCTCGGTCGGCTCGATTCCGGCCCTGGCGAGTTTCAGCGCGAATCTGGGATTGTGTGGTGCGACCACAGCTTCCAGTATTCCGCTCTGTGTGCCGGGATGATCGATTGATTCCGCGGGTTCGATACGGGCCCCGGTAGTTTCACGATCGTGGTGCCCATCCTCATCGAAAGGTGAGGGTGGGCACCACTCGTGTGTCGAGGGAGTGGTTCTTCTTCGCCCGGTCCGCCGTGGCATTCCCGTATGTCGAACAGGCTGTGACGGAACATCTTTGAGTACAGCGATGGAGCGTTGTAACAATGCACCAATTGGCGGCACATTGTTGACCTCATGGATGACGCATGCCTAAAGTTGTCGGGACTCGACCGCTGGCCTGCTGTCGATGAGGACGGATTCAATGGCCGACTCGGAAGTAAACCGCCGCAAGGTATTGAAGGGCGCAGCCGCCGGCTCGCTCGCCGTGGCTGCCGCCGCGGCGGCGGGAGTTGCGCAAGCGCAGCCCACGACCACGACCCCTGCCCCGTCGGGCACGACGACACCCAGCGCAACACCGACCCCGTCGGGTACCACGTCGGCGCAGCCCTCGACCACATCCGGAACCGCGACACCCGCGAAGCCGACGACCTCCGCGCCGTCGGCGGCGATGAACACCACCGCGACCGCGCCCGGTGCCAACCGGGTGGCCATCCTGGGTGGTGGGGTTGCCGGTATGACCGCGGCTCACGAACTGGCCGAGCGCGGATTCCGGGTCTCCATCTTCGAACCGCGGGCCTGGGGCGGCAAGGCGCGGAGTATGGACACTCCGCTGCCGGTCACCAACGGCCGCAAGCCACTGCCGGGTGAGCACGGCTTCCGCTTCTTTCCCGGCTACTATCGCGTCGTCTTCGACACCATGGAGCGGATTCCGTTCGGTAGCAACAAGAACGGCGTCAAGGACAATCTGGTCGCCGTCCCGACCGCCGCGGGCGAGCAGCGCGGCGGCAACATCACCATCCCGTTCGGTTTCTGGACCGGTGACATCGGGACCGCACTGGATGCGAACTGGCTCATCGACACGCTGCTGGGTGGGATGTACTGGCTGCCCAAGCTGCCCTACGGCGATCTGGTCACCTTCGTGCGACGGCTGTTGGTGTATTTCGCCAGTTCCGACGAGCGTCGTGTCGGGCAGTGGGAGAAGACCTCCTTCAGAGACTTCGCACATCTGGGCGCCGGCTCCAACGAGACCATGCGAGTTCTGGTCTCGACCCTGGCTCGCACCTTCGTCGCGGCGAAGGAAGACATCGCGAGTACGAAGACGATGTGCAACCAGGCCGAGAACTTCCTGCTGAACTTCCTCGGCCGCAACAACAACGGCATGCACAGCGACAATGCACTGGGCGGGCCGACCACCGAGACGTGGATCGACCCGTGGGCCGTCCAGCTCAAGAAACTCGATGTCGACATGCAACTGGGTTCGTCGGTCCAGAAACTCACCGTGAAGGACGGCAAGATCGCCGCGGCGACCATCAAGGACGCCTCGGGGGCCACCAAGGACGTGGAGGCGGACTGGTTCGTGGTGGCGTTGCCGCCCGACAAGGTCAGCGCACTGTTCAACCAGGAAATTCTCACTCTCGATCCCTCGTTGGGGCGGATCAAGGAGCTGTTCTGCGACTGGATGACCGGCATCCAGTTCTACCTGAACACCGATGTCGTCGAGTCGCCCGGACACATCGGCTGGCTCGAGTCGCCGTGGCGCATGTCCGGTATCCATCAGACCGCGCACTGGAAGAAGCTGCATCCGAATATCGCCAAGGAATACGGCGACGGCAGCGTCAAGGGGATCCTGTCGGTCGACATCTCCGACTGGCACACGCCCGGCGTCCAGAACAAGAAGGCGGCCGACCAGCTGAGCCCGGAGGACGTCGCCAAGGAGGCCTGGTACCAGATCACCAAGACCAGCGACAAGATCCACGCCAACAACCTGGTGGGCTGGTTCCTCGATCCCGGATTGGTGTGGGACGGTTCGAAATACACGAACGACGACCCCTTGCTGATCAATACGGCCGGCTCGTGGGACATCCGTCCGCAGTCGCCGACGAAGATTCCGAACATGTTCCTGGCGGGCGACTACAACAAGACCGAGATCGACCTCGCCACCATGGAGGGGGCGAACGAGGGTGGCCGGATGGCGGCCAACGGCATCCTCGCCGCCTCCGGGTCGACTTCGGAGAAGGCCAAGATCTGGGCGCGCAAGACCATCAAGGAATTCGACGGTATCCGGGCACAGGACGCGGGTCTCTACAAACAGGGTAAGCCGCACATCTGGGATCACTGACCGCGGGATTCTCCGCTCGTATCGCGCATCCCCGCTCGATCCGATGGCGGTCCGGGCACCGGATCGCCACGCTGCAACGGTCATCCGTCGCAGTGGAACGCCGGCCGCGAGGGCCCGCACGACCTCGCGGCCGGTCCGAGTGGCCCGGACCTCGTCTCCGGGCCACTCGGTTCTCGGCGTCGCGGCCGGATCGCCGAGAACGACGGCAAGGGAAAACAATTCGACTCGGTGGCCGTTCGTGGCCTTGGACCGGAAGCAATATTCGATGAAGTCTGCTGCGTCAATTCAGCTCCTCCTGTCGCGGCTGTTCGCCGTGGCACTGACCGTGCTGTCCGGCACGGTGCTGTTGGGTGGCACCGCCACCGCGGCGCCGCCGGCGATCACCGCCATCGAGAAGGACGGGCGTACCTGGCATCTGACGGTGCACTCCGCGGCGATGGACTCCGAGATCAGGATCGATGTCCTGCGCCCGGCCGACGAATCGCGGCCGGCCCCGAATCTGTACATGCTCAACGGTCTGGACGCCGGTCTGGGAAAAATGAACTGGCAGGGCCAGACCAAGGCGCTGGACTGGCTGGCCGACCAGCCCGTCAACGTGATCCAGCCGATCGGTGGCCGGGGCAGCTACTACACCGACTGGCTGCGCCCGGATCCCAAACTGGGCGTGAACAAATGGAAGACCTTCTTCACCGAGGAACTGCCGCCACTGCTGGACGCGACACTGCATTCCACCGGGCGCAACGCGCTGACCGGGCTGTCGATGTCGGGGACCTCGGTACTCCAGCTGGCGGAGGCCGCCCCGGGTCTGTGGAAGTCGGTCGCCGCCTACAGCGGATGCGCGCAGATCGCCGATCCGGTGGGGCAGTCGGCGGTGAAGGCGTCCGTCGAGCTGTGGTCGGGTGGTGACACCGTGAACATGTACGGCCCGCCCGGTGCTCCGGCGTGGGCCGCCAACGATCCGGTGATCAACGCGGACAAGCTGCGCGGCACGGCGCTCTATCTCTCCAGTGGCAGTGGGATTCCGGAGATGCAGGATGTGCGCAACTACTCGGCTGCGTCGCCGGGGCCGATGGGCGGTGTGAATCTGGCGCTCGGCATGATGATCGAGGCGGTGGCCGACATGTGCACCCACAATCTCCAGGCTCGCCTCGGCGCACTGAACATTCCGGCCACCTTCCGATTCACGCCGGAGGGCACCCACTACTGGCCGTACTGGGAAGCGGCACTGCATGATTCGTGGCCGCTGCTGGCGCGGGGCATGGGGCTGCCGGGCCACTGAGCGATACGCCGCCGATGCGTCACGGTGACCGCGGCAAACAACCGCCCAGGGGTTGCGGCACCGTTGCTCCCGCTGCTGGAGATACCCGCCCGGGGTTCGGTTCTATTCTCGGAATATGGCTGCCTCGGCGACTCCGTGGTCGAAAGCGACTGTGTCACAGGCTGTCACGCAGCCCGAGCCGGTGCGTCCGGTCGAGGCGGCCACCGAGCCGCCCCGGCCCCCCGACAAGCAGATCGGCCCGGTGGCCGAACTGGTGGCCTGGATCGGTGTCGGCGTGATCGGTGTTCTGCTCGTCGTCCTCCTGCAGGATGTCTCGTGGTCGGGTTCGCCCGCGAGTGCTCACCGCGACACCCGGGCGGTGCAGGCCGCGCATCCGCTCGGGCGGCTCGCCGGAGGCATCGCTGTCGGCTCGGTCGTCGACAACGACGGCCGGACGCTTCGAGTGCGCGGACTGACCGGCGATACGACGACCGTGCACACCGATGCCGGGACCTCGACGCACGTGTTCCCCGGGTCGAAGGTGAGCGATATCGGCTCGGGCTCGATGATCATGGTCTATGGCGCCGAACAGGCCGACGGTTCCGTCGACGCGAATCTCATCGTGGGTCTGACGATGCCGGGCTGACGAGCGGCGGCGCCGTTCCCAGCGCTGGCTATAGCCGATCGGTCATTCGGACGTTCCGATGCCTACGCTCGAACAATGGCTCAGCCCACCCCATGGGGGTCGAGCAATGCCTCGCCCGGCCACCCCGCCCCATCGACGTCGGCGCCGTCGACGACACCATCGACATCCGGCCGGTTTCCTGTTCGCTTGCAGGCGGACACATTACGACAATCCTGGGGAGCCTGGTGCGCTCTCGTCGCCGGGGTCATCACACTCGTGCTGCTGTTCCAGCCATGGGCGAGCGCCAGTGGCCCGGATGGCAAGGCGAGCGCGAACGCCTTCGGGAAGGTCCGCGCCAGCACCACCTATCTCAGCGCATGGTCGCAACAGCACAGCGGCATAGCCCGGATCAGCGGTATCTGGGCCATTCTGGCCGCGGCGGCCATCGTCGTCCTGTGTCTGCTGGCGGTGGTGAGCATGCGCATGCGCACGGAGATGATCGCCCGCTGCACGGCGATCTGCGCGGTGGTCGTCGCCGCGCTGGTGCTGATCACCCTCGTGTACATCAATGCCAAGGCGCCCGATCTCAAGGCCATGACCGCGCGGAAGTACGACATGGGCGGGCAGCTCGGCTCGTTGATGGCGTGGGCCTTCGGTAACGGATCGCTGGCGATCCCGGGAGTCAAGCGCAGCGACTACTCCAGCGCGGGACTGACACCGTGGGGCATGGTGGCATGCGCGCTCTCGGTGATCTCCGCCGTGGCCGTCGTCACGCAGTGGATGCGCGATCACCCGGTGGGCCGGATTCGCCTGCGGCTGCGGTCGCCGATCGTCTCGGGCTCGGCGCCGGAACCGGCGGTGGCCGAATCACCGTCGGCCGACGCGCCGTCACCGAGCGCCGACCGGCCCGGCGCCGAGGCCTGATCGGCGCCGTCCTGCCGGTCGGCGGTCCGGTCGGAGCCACCCCGTGACAGATCCGCCGTGCCCGTCTCGGCGGCAGGGTCCCGCGGAGCGCCGCTGTCGGCGGCCGGTGTCTCGTGCCGCCGCGCCCACCACTGCTTGAACTGTTCGTACCGGGTGGCGCGGGCGGGCCAGAACTCCTGCACGGTCGCGTTGAACTCGGCGCCCAGGATCACCGCGAACGCGAGGAAGAACGTGAACAGCAAGAAGGCGATCGGCGTGGCCAGCGCGCCGTAACTGATTCCGGCGCGCGCGGCCCAGGTGAGGTATCGGCGCAGGATGTCGCTGGCACTCATGAAGAGGATCACCGCGATGAGGGCCCCGCCGAAGAGCCGATGCCACGGCAGCGACCGGTGCAGGGCGAGCTTGTAGAGCGTGGTCAGCCCGACGACCAGCAGCAGTCCCGCGCCCGGATAGTAGAAATTGTCGATCAGCCGCAGGCCCGGCTCGCGCCATCCCTCCGGGAGCGTGCGCCCGATCAGTGTCGGGCCCAGCGCGACCAGCGGCAGCACGAAGACGGCCGCCACCAGGAACAGCAGGTACAGCCCGAGGGCGAAGATGCGTTGCCATACCGGATGCCGGGCGTCGGATTGGCCGTGGGCGGCGACGATGGCATCGACGAAGGTCGCCATCGCCGAGGACCCCGCCCACAGCGACAGCACGAATCCCACCGACACCACCGCGCCGCGGCCGCGTTGCAGGACGTCGCGCACGGTCGGCGCGATCATCTCGTCGACGACGTTGGCGCTGAACACATGACCGCTCGCGGCGATGATCTTGCTCTCGACGATGTGCACGGTGTCGGGACCGAACAGGCCGCCGATATAACCGATGCTGCCGAGCAGTCCCAGCAGCAGCGGAGCCAGCGACAGCGTCTGCCAGAAGGCCGCGGCCGCGGATTTCGCGAAGATCGAATCACTCCAGGCCTTGACCGCCACCCGGGTGATCACCTGGCCGATCCGCCGTCCGGCGGCCGCGACCCGGCCGCACAGCAGCCGCAGGAGGCGGGCTGTGCCGGGCATCTGGTTCGGACGGCGGGTGGACATCGTGTGTACAGCATTGCCCACCGGGGCCGTTCTGGCAGCAGCAGGTGCCGATCGTGTCGCCGGGCGACCCCGCGGTGGCGCGCACCGTGTTCTGCGGCACATGCCCGCGAGGATGTCCGAGGTGAGCCGGGGTTCGCTCCGATGCGTCACGGATCTGCTGGTGTCGAATTGGCTAGGTGTCGGTGGCGGTCGCTAATCTCTCTGGAGTGACTTCGGGTGGTGGCGGTTCGTTACGAGCATGGCAGCGCAGGGCACTCACCAGATATCTGACGACCAAACCGCGCGACTTCCTCGCCGTGGCTACGCCGGGTGCCGGTAAGACGACCTTCGCGCTGCGGTTGGCGACCGAGTTGCTGACCGACCGCACGGTCGATCAGATCACGGTGGTGGCTCCGACCGAGCACCTCAAACATCAGTGGTCGTCCGCCGCGGCGCGCATCGGTATCGCCCTGGATTCCAACTTCTCCAACAGCACCGGCGGCACCTCGGGTGATTACCACGGTGTCGTGGTCACCTACGCGCAGGTGGCCTCGCATCCGTTCAAACACCGAGTGCGGACCGAGAATCGCCGCACCCTCGTGATCCTCGACGAGATCCACCACGCCGGTGACGCCAAGAGCTGGGGTGAGGCCACCGCGGACGCATTCGGAGACGCCACCCGGCGGCTCGCACTCACCGGCACACCCTTCCGCAGCGACGATTCGCAGATTCCGTTCGTCAATTACGAACCCGACGAATCGGGTTTCCCGCGATCGAGCGCCGACTACACCTACGGCTATTCCGAGGCTCTCGCCGACGGCGTCGTGCGCCCCGTGGTGTTCCTCGCGTATTCCGGTGAGGCACAGTGGCGCGACAGCGCCGGCGAGGAGTACACCGCGCGGCTGGGCGAACCGCTGAGTGCCGAGCAGACCGCCCGAGCCTGGCGTACCGCGCTGGACCCCGCCGGGGACTGGATGTCGAAGGTGCTCTCCGCCGCCGACACCCGGCTGCGGCAGTTGCGCGCCACCGGCATGCCCGATGCCGGTGGTCTGGTGATCGCGACCGATCAGGACAAAGCTCGCGACTACGCCGAACTGCTGGAACACATCTCGGGCAGCAAGCCCGCCGTGGTGCTGTCCGACGACCCCAGCTCGTCGAACCGGATCGGTGAGTTCAGCAACAGCACCGATCCGTGGATGGTGGCCGTGCGCATGGTGTCCGAGGGAGTCGATGTCCCACGGCTGGCCGTCGGTGTGTACGCCACCAGCGCCTCCACACCGCTGTACTTCGCCCAGGCCATCGGGCGGTTCGTGCGAGCTCGGCGCACCGGCGAGACCGCGAGCGTCTTCCTGCCCTCGGTGCCGGTGCTGCTCGATCTGGCCGCACAGCTCGAGGTGCAGCGCGATCACGTCATCGGCAAACCGCATCGGGAGAAGAACGCACTCGACGACGAACTGCTGATCGACGCGAACAAGCAGAAGGACGAGCCGGGCGAGGAGGAACGCGCGTTCGTCGCGCTGGCCGCCGATGCCGAACTGGATCAGGTGATCTACGACGGTGATTCGTTCGGCACCGCCACCTTCGCCGGCAGCGATGAGGAAGCCGACTACCTCGGCATCCCCGGTCTGCTCGACGCCGATCAGATGCGGGCGCTGCTGCGGGACCGGCAGACTCGCCAGATCCGCGAGCGCAGCGCCGCCGCGACCGTCACCGAGGCGCCCGGGGCCGGGCCGTCCGCGGCGGCGGCCGCCGAACGGGTCGCGACCGCCGACCGGCTGGGTGAGCTCCGGCGCGAACTCAACTCGCTGGTCGCGATGCACCATCACCGCACCGGGAAACCGCACGGGGTCATCCACGGGGAATTGCGCCGCGAGTGCGGGGGACCGCCGACCGCCCTGGCCACCGCCGATCAGCTGTCGCAGCGCATCTCGGCCCTGCGCCGGATGTGACGACGGGCCACGCCGCGGCGCACCGGGGTCAGCGGTGCGCGCCGGCGGACTCCGGCCACGCGCGTAGTGCGCGGTCGATGGTCGCGCCGAGGCGCTGGGCTTCGACGCCGTCGCCGGCCTGCACCGACAGGCCGAAGAGCACCGTGGTGTAGAAGTCGGCCAGGCCGTCGGTGTCGGTGCCGGCCGCCAGGTCGCCCTCGTCGATGCCGCGTTCGAGCCGTCGCCGGATCGCCGTGACGGTGTGCCGGCGGCGCTCGGCCAGGAAGTCGCGTACGGCGCCGTTGCGGAGTCCGGCGGTGTTGCCCGCGACGACCACCAGGCAGCCGCGCGGGGTCGCGGGATCGCAGTAGGCCGCGGCGTTGTCGCGCAACATCGCCTCGATCGCGGCGTGTGCGGTCGGCGCGGTCGCGAGGGCACGGTCGGTGTAACCACCCTCGGTGCGGCCGTAGAGTTCCACCGCCTCGCGAAACAGCTGTTCCTTACAGCCGAACGCGGCGTACAGGCTGGGGGAGTTGATACCCATCGCGGTGGTCAGATCGTTCATCGCCGCGCCCTCGTAGCCGCGTTCCCAGAACACCTCCATGGCGCGTCGCAGCGCGATGTCGCGATCGAACCCGCGTGGTCGTCCGCGTTCGGCCATCCGAATCCTCTTTCTGTGTCGATCGCTGAATATATCTCTTGACGGCCGGTCGCCCGCCTGCTTGGCTATTTCTGTATTGATCAACACAGAAATAGGAGCGCGTATGAGCGACTTGACCGGCACCGTGGCCCTCGTCACCGGTGGCAGCCGGGGGATCGGCGCGGCGACAGCACGGCGGCTGGCCACAGCGGGAGCCGATGTCGCGATCACCTACCGCAACGGTGCGCGGGCGGCCGAGGCCGTGGCCGCCGACATTCGCGACGCCGGTGGGCGCGCGCTCACGCTGGCCGCGGACAGTGCCGACGCCGAGCAGGTCGCCGACGCGGTGCACCGGGTGGTAGCGGAGCTGGGCCGGGTGGACATTCTGGTCAACAACGCGGGTATCTTCCCGGCGAAACCGTTCGAGGAGTTCTCCCTCGCCGAGATCGACCGTGCCCTGAACATCCACGCCCGTGCGGCTTTCGTCGCGGCGCAGGCCGCCGTGGCTCATATGGATCGCGGCGGTCGCATCATCAGCATCGGCTCGAACCTGTCCGAGCGTGCGCTGTTCGACGGGCTCACGCTGTACAACCTCAGCAAATCGGCGCTCAACGGATTCACCCGCGCGCTCGCACGGGAGCTGGGACCGCGCGGGATCACGGTCAATCTCGTGCAGCCGGGATCCACGGACACGGATATGAATCCCGCCGCGGCCGCCCACGCCGAACGGCAGATACGTGCCTCGGCGCTCGGGCATTTCGGTGTCGCCGACGATGTCGCCGGTCTGGTCGCCTTCCTGGCCGGTCCCGACGGCGCGCGCCTCACCGGTGCGACGCTGACGGTCGACGGCGGCACCAACGCCTGAGGTGGCGCCCTCGACTCGGCGGGTGCCGGTTCATGGCTCGGCCGGGCAGGCGAAGAACGATGCCGGATCGAGGGTGTCGATGAGAGTCCAGCGGGCGGGCGCGGCGCCATCGTGCTCCTCGCTCCGCCCGCCCGAACGACAACCCTGTAGATCCAATGTCAGCCAAGGGTTCTCATCCACCTGCCGGGCCAGCGCGTAGCAGGTGGCCAGTAGGTGCAGGCAGCGCGGCGTCCGGGCCGAACAGGAGCAATCCGAATCCGCCAGCCGGGGCCGGGGAAGCAGGCCGGCCGCCGACAGCTCCGCGTGCACACCGTCGGTGAGATCCACCGTGTGCGCCGGAATCCGCTCTGCGATTGCGCGCACCTGTGTCGATGGCAGGGCCGCGATCTCGAGGTGGGTGACCGAGGCCTGACCGCCCCGGTGGATGCGCGCGCACACCGAGGTGCCCTCGATCTCGAGTTGCACCCCGTCGTTGCGGGCGATACTGCGGGCGCGGGGCAGCAGTGGTTCCGGCCGGGACGCGCTGAGCGGCTCGGCCAGCCGTACCCAGCCCATTCCCCAGGGCGTATAGCCGAATTCGTTGTCGGGCATATCAGTTACCTCGCTTCCGGCGCAGAACCGCGAGCAGATCGTCGTCGTCGAGGCGGGCCAGCCTGGCCACCGCCGACCGGCCGTCTCCGGCGCCGAGGCCGGCCAGTGCGGATTTGCGATCGTGCATGCCGGCGATATGTTCCTCGACGGTGGTGGCGCTGGTCAGCGTGGTGATCGTGACCGGGCGGGTCTGGCCGATGCGATGGGCGCGGTCGGACGCCTGGGCCTCCACCGCCGGATTCCACCAGCGGTCGAAATGCACCACGTCGGCGGCCCGGGTCAGGGTGAGGCCGGTTCCGGCGGCACGCAGGCTCAGAATGAGGATCGGCGGACCCTGCGGTTCCTGGAAGCCGGTGACGATCGTGGCCCGCTCGGCCTGCGAGAGCCCGCCGTGGAACACCGGCGCCGTCACCGCGAACGCCTCGGCACAGTGCCGCGCCAGCAGCTCGGCGGTGGCCCGGTACTGCGTGAACACCAGTGTCGGGCAGTCCAGTTCGAGATTGTTGACGAGAATATCGGAGCAGACGTCGAACTTGCCGCTGCGGCCGGGGAGTTCGCCGACATCACCGGAGATCAGCCCCGGATGGTTGCAGACCTGTTTGAGCGCGGTGAGCGCGGCCAGCACCCGGGCGTTGCGCTCGGCGCCGACTCCGAATCCGTCGGCCTCGGCGCGGTCGAGTAGTTCGTCGTAGAGCCGCTGCTGCTCACCGGTCAGATCGCAGACCAGATCGGTGTGGATCTTCGGTGGCAGGGGAGCGGCGACCTGAAGTTTGCGGCGCCCCAGCAGAATCGGCTCGATGGTGTCGTGCAATCGCCGCACGGCGGTCGTGGAGCCCTCCTCGATCGGGCGGACGAATCGGCGCCGGAACCGCGCCTTGTGGGTGAAGGCCGCGGGCGTGACCAGATTGAGCAGCGCCCACAGCTCGTCGAGATGGTTCTCCACCGGTGTGCCCGTGAGGGCCACCCGCGCCCGGGCGGTCACCGCCCGCGCGGCACGTGACACCTGGGTGCGTGGATTCTTGAGCACCTGCGCCTCGTCGAAAACCACCGTCGCCCAGTCCGCCCCGGACAGGGCCGGTCCGTGCCCCCGCAGCGTCGGGTATCCGGTGACCAGCACGGTGCCCGGCGCGGGATCGTCGAATGCGCCGCCGCGCCAGGCGATCGCCCGCAGTCCCGGTGCGAACCGGGTGATCTCGTTCACCCAGTTGCCCACCAGTGAGGTCGGGCAGACCACCAGCTGCGGACCGGATTCGGCGCGGCCGATCAGGAAGCCGATGGCCTGCACGGTCTTTCCGAGCCCCATCTCGTCGGCGAGGATCGCGCCGCCGTACTCGGCGGTGGCCTGGTGCAACCAGGAGATACCCCGAGCCTGATAGGGCCGCAACGTCGCCCGCAACGGCTCGCGCAGTTCTCGTGTGACGCGTTCGGTATCGCGATACGCGCGGACGGCACGATCGGCGGACACGATCGCGGTGGCGGTGGCATCGGCCACCGCGTGTGCGGCGGGCGGCAGCACCTCCGGTCCGGCGTCCCCACGGGCCACGGTCTGCCAGGCCGGCACCGACGCACCCGCGTGCCGGCCGGAAATCTCGGCGATGCGTTCGACGTCGACGACCGCGCAGTCGACCTCGGTCACGGTGATCGCGGCGCCATCGGGTTCCGGTACGGCGAGCCGCACCCGGTCGTCCACGCCCTGTGCCGCCGGCCCGGGGGCTCGTCCGGTCCATGTCCACAGTGCGAAGGCGTGCCGATCGGGCAGGTAGGTGGCGTGTGTGGTGTGCAGAAGAACCCTCGCTTATCTACGTATAGCGTACGAAGTATTATAACCACGTACGATGTACTGAGATTCCCGAGGAGTGATGTGGCACAGAAATCGGCCGCCGACCGGGCGCGACAGGTGATCGCACTGCTGTGGCGCCGGGAACTTCCCGCCCGCCCGGTCCTGCGCGGCCCCAAGCAGACCGTCGCGGTCGACGAGGTGATCCGGACCGCGGTGGGCATCGCCGACCGGGACGGGTACGGCGCGGTGTCGATCCGCGCGGTGGCCGCCGCGATGGGGCTGAAACCGATGAGCCTTTACACCTACGTGCCGGACAAGCAGGCGCTGATCATCGCGATGGTCGACCTGGTGTGCGACGACGACGCGCCGATCGACTCCGCGGCGCCCCTGCGGGACCGGCTGGCCCGCATCGCCCGCACCGTCCGCACGGAGGTGCTCGCCCATCCGTGGTTGCTGGAGGTGCCGCCCTGGCGTCTGGATCTGGGGCCGGGCCGTCTGCGCCGATACGAACGGCAGCTGGCGGCACTGGTGGACGAGGGTCTGCCGGATGTCGTGATGGATCGCGTCATCGCCGTGCTGTCGGACTTCGCGACCGGCAATGCCCGTACCGCGGTCGCGGCGCGGCGCCGGGACGGGCAGATGAGCGATGCGCAGTGGTGGGAGGTCTACGGGCCCGCGCTCGCCGAGGCCATGTCGGGCCGGGACTTTCCGCTGTCGCAGCGAGTGGGTACCGCGGTGGGGGAGCTCTACCAGGCGCCGGGTGATCCGGACGGCGCGTTCGAGTACGGGTTGTCGCGCCTGATCGATGGATTGGTCGAAGGCTGGGCCGGTGGTCCGGCTTCCGGCGTCGGACAGCAGAACGGGCAGCCCCCGGAGGGGCCGCCCGTTGGTCGATAAGGGGACGTGAGGAGCCGTGGAATTACAGCGCCGGTGCGGACTCGGTGTCTATGACGGCCTCGAGTTCGCGCAAGCGCTCCATGTGCTCGTTCGCGTGGTGCTGGCAGAAGAGCAACTCGCCACCAGCGGGAAGTGTCGCGCGTACGCGCGCCGCCGCCCCGCAACGGTCGCAACGATCGACCGCGGTCAGTGGGGTGCTTGTCAGTGTTCCTGGCATGACTCCTCCGTCCTGGCTCCCGGCGCAGAAAGCCGTTCGCCTGGTGTGGGGCCCACGGTCCCTTCCGCGGGCTCGCTACCGCTACTTCCCAGCAGGGGTTGGTAACTACTTTGTCAGACGTTCGGGACGGGGGCTTTGTTCCCGAAGATGTTCGTATGTGTTTTCCCTAACATGACCAGGTATTTCGCTGCTGGCGAACAGCATGGCCACGCTTGGGAACCTCGGTGCGCCACCTGCGGTTGAACAAATCGGGAACAGGCCTATCCAGTTGTCTGCCCGCAGATTACCCGCGGTATACGACAATCAACCGTCGGTTTCGTCCGATCCGATGGGCGTGGCGCGGGATCTGGGTATGGTGCTGCCGTGACTGCCGACGATCGCGCCGCGCCCGCCGCCGAACCCGATAAGAGCAACGGCCGCAGGCTCGTTCACCTCTGTACGAGTCCGGAGTGGGAGCAGGCGCGCCGAGTCGGCGAACGCGTCGCGCCGTCGTTGGAATCGGAGGGATTCATTCATCTGTCGGCGCCGCATCAGGTGCATCTGCCGGCGAACCGGCTGTTCGCGGGCCGTACCGACCTGGTGTTGCTCTGGCTCGACGTGGCGCGCCTGCAGGCGCCGCTGCGCTGGGAGGCGGGGGTGGCGACCGACCCGGGGTCGATGCGCTTTCCGCATCTGTACGGGCCGCTCCCGGTCGCGGCCGTGGTGGGTACCAGTTACTATGCACCTGATGAAAAAGGGACATTTCCGGCGCTCACCGCAGATCCGGAGCAGTGGCCGGCCGCTCGAAGTGCTTGATTTAGGCTGGATTTCGTGAACGTCGATGTAACACAGCTGCCGGGTATTGGCGTGCGCAAGGATTTCCAGGCGCGCTCGGGTCGCCGGATCGGGGTCGTCACCCACCGTGACGGCGGTATCGATCTGATCGTCTCCAAACGCGACGATCCCGACGATTGCGCCGCCCAGATACCGCTCACCGTGGACGAGGCCGCGGTGCTGGCGAATCTGCTGGGTGTGCCACAGCTGGTGGAGAAGCTCAAAGAGGACCATCGCGATCTGCCGGGCATCACGACCCGGCAGCTGCCGATCGGCGAGGACTCGCCGTACTCCGGGCGGCCGCTCGGTGAGACCCGGCTGCGCACCCGAACCAAGGCGTCGATCGTCGCGGTGATGCGAGCAGGGCAGATCTACCCGTCGCCGGGCCCCGACTTCGTCCTCGTGTCCTCGGACCTGCTGGTCGTGGTCGGTACGCCACATGGTCTCGACGAGGCCCTAGAGATCCTGACCGGCGGGTGAGCCGGTGGAGTCGACCGCACTAGCCCTGTTCGAGCTCGGAGCGGTCCTGTTCGCCCTAGGAGTCCTGGGGCGCGTAGCAGGGCGTTTCGGTATGTCCCCGATTCCGCTCTATCTGTTGGGTGGTCTGGCCTTCGGCGACGGTGGTGTGATCACCGTCCGCGCCGCCGCCGACTTCGGTCACCTCGCCGGTGAGATCGGCGTCGTGCTGCTGTTGTTGCTGCTGGGCCTGGAATACACCGCACCGGAACTGGTTTCCGGGATGCGCAAATCCTGGTCCGCGGGCCTGCTCGACATCCTTCTCAACGCCACACCCGGTGCCGCGGTGGCACTGATCCTCGGGTGGGGGCCGACCGGTGCCATCACACTGGCCGGTGTCACCTACATCTCCTCGTCCGGTATCGCGGCGAAGGTGCTCAACGATCTGGGGCGCCTCGGTAACCGTGAGACGCCGGTGATCCTGTCGGTCCTCGTGTTCGAGGATCTGGCGATGGCGGTGTACCTGCCGATTCTCACCACCATCCTCGCCGGTGTCGGCTGGATGGCGGGGCTGCGCTCGCTGGCGCTGGCGATGTTGGTGATCACCGTCGTGCTGGTCATCGCGCTGCGCTACGGCCGCTACGTCTCCGCGATCGTGGACAGCAAGGACCGCGAGGTGTTCCTGCTGCAGCTCCTGGGCGCCGCGCTGCTGGTCGCCGGAATCGCCTCGGGGCTCAACGTTTCCGCGGCCGTGGGTGCTTTCCTGCTGGGTATCGCGATATCGGGTTCGACCGCGCAGAGCGCCGCGAAACTACTCGAACCGTTGCGGGATCTGTTCGCGGCCATCTTCTTCGTCGCCTTCGGCCTCAACACCGATCCGTCGAAGATTCCGGCCGTACTCGGCTGGGCCGTTCTGCTCGCGATCGTCACCACGCTGACCAAGATCGCCACCGGCTGGTTCGCCGCCAAGCGCCAGGGCATCGGCCGTCTCGGGCGTGCGCGAACCGGTGCGACCCTGGTGGCGCGCGGTGAGTTCTCGATCGTCATTGCGGGACTGGCGGTTTCGGTGGGCGCGGTCGAGCCCAAGCTCGCCGCGCTGGCGTCGGCGTACGTCTTGCTGATGGCGATTCTCGGACCGGTCGCGGCCAGGGTGGTCGAGCCGGTGGTGCAGTCAGTGCAGCGTCGGCTCGCTCCGGCCGCCGGCTGAGCGTTCCGGGGGATCCTCGTCCGCGAACACCGGTGGGGCCGTGGTGGGCACCTCCCGCCGCGGCGGGACCGCGGTGGTCTCGTCCGCCCGCTGATCTCGTGCCCGTTCGAGCCGGCGCGACAGGGCCACCGCGACCGCCCCCACGGCGAAGCCGAGCAGCAGCGCCGTCAGGTGGCCGTAATCGGTGAAGGTGCGGCCGTGCCAGGCGGCGAAACCGAACCATCCCAGCAGTACCGCCGCCCACAGCGCGCGCTGGGTGCCGCGCAGGTGGTAGGCCAGTGCCGCGAGCACGGCAGTCGATCCGTAGGACGATCCCACGTCGGAGGCGACCACGATGTGCAGCGGGATCAAGTGGTGGTGCACCGCGAACGCGATGCCGGTGACCACGATCATCGAGGCGCCGACATGCCCGCAGACGAAGACCATGATCCAGCGCAGGGTGCCCAGCCAGCGTTCCGCGAAGGCCATCACGGTTAGGAATCCGATGATGATCACCCACGGAAAGCCGCCGTCGGTCCAGAACGCCGAGGCGACCAGTACCTGCACGGGTTCGCGACGCATATTGTGCAGATTCGTCGACGCCGACAGGATCAGGCGATGGCCGGCGACATCGCTGACGCCGCGCAGCGTCCACCAGGTGACGAACAGCGTGAACGCATAGGCGCAGGACGCGGGAGCACCTCCCAGATGGTCGTGCACCGCTCGACCGGCACGGTAGATCCGGTCCGGTCCGTGCCACCAGTCCAGCACGGACCGCCGGCCGGTGCCGATGTCGATCGTCCGGGTCCAGGGAGATCGGTAGTGATTCAACGCGGAGGACGCCACGTAGCCCAGTGTCGCCCGCCCGGCGCCGGTGCGCTCGCCGACCCGCGTAACCCGATGCCGATGGCCGGTCGGCGGCGGCGTGCGAACCGCGTGGCGGCTAGCGGCGGTGCTGACCGGTGTCGTCGATGTGCCGGTACGTGCCGGTCACGTATCGATCGGTCTCGTCCGTATCGACGGACGTGCTGCGGCTGGGCCAGTATCGGCTCGCGTGCTGGCCGCGGATACGGGACAGATCGGGCTCGTGGATATCGGTGATGCCGACCTGCAGGAACAACAGCAGCGTCACCATGCTCACGCCGATGATCAAGGGAGTCAGCAGTTGCCCCGCCTGCGCACCCGACGGTGTGCCCATGTGATCGCTCATGTGGGCCTGCATCGCGTACATCCCGGTGTAGTGCATCCCGCACACCGCGACACCCATGATCATGGCCGAGGCGATCGTGGCCGGTACGCCCTGCACGTGCAGGGCGAACCACAGGGCCGCGGTCGCGGCCACCACGGCGATCACGATCGACACCAGCACCAGCCACGGGTCGTACCGCATCGCGACATCGGTCTTCATCGCGTACATGCCGGCGTAGTGCATGGCCGCCACACCGATTCCGGTCACCGCACCGCCGGTGAGCAGTGCGCTGGTTCCGCGCCGCAGCACCAGCGACAGGCCGATCCACACCACTACGATGGCGATCGCGACACTGATCAGAGTGATCGGGATGTTGTATCGGATGGTCGCACCGTGCACCGAGAAGCCCAGCATGGCGATGAAATGCATGACCCAGACACCGGTGCCGCCCAGTGCCACCGCCGCCGTGACGGTCCATCCGCGATGGCCGGGGTTGGATCGTGCGCGGACCATACAGCGCAGCGCGAGCAACGATCCGATGACGGACATGACGTAGGCCAGTCCGGGTGTCAACCACCCGTAGGTGAACTGGTCGATCTCGAGCATGCGGACTCCTTGCCGAAACACATGGCCGCCGGTGCCACGCCGGTGACGGCGCCGACATTAGCCGCATACTCGCAGGTAGTAAATTTCCCGAAAGGATTTCATTCAAATTAGCTGGGGTTTGCTGGACTCGAGGTCCTGGTAGCACGCCCAGCCGGGGCGGAATGGCTCAATTGGGCCACGGCGCCCGCCGCGGCAACCTCACAGCAGCGGCGGTGGCCGCAGATCCAATCGCCGCATCACCCGGTCGACCAGATCCGGTGGCATCTCGGGTTCGCGGCGGGCCGCCAGCGCCTCGCCGCGGCCGGCTTCGAGCACATCATTGCTTATCGTGCGCAGTTTGCCCGTCAATCGCATCGCGTTCTCGACCGCCTTGCCGGCGTCGGCGGACTCCGCGGCCTCCGGATCGGCGCGCACCAATCGCCGCTCGACGGTATCGCGCAGGCGCTGATACACCTCGTCCGGCAGATCCTCGTTGTCGGCGATCTCCTCGAGCCGCGCCAGCTCGGCACGCAGAATGCGTGTCCACAAACGCTTTTCGAGCGCCCGCTCGTGTTCGGTGTCGGCCTGCACACCGGTCCAGCGCACCACCAGCGGCAGGGTGGGGCCCTGCAGCAGCAGCGTGAACAGCACCACCACGAACGAGATGAACAGGACCTCGGTCCGGCCCGGAAAATCGGCTCCCGCGTCCGTGGTCAGCGGTACGGCCAATGCCAGCGCCACGGTCACCACCCCGCGCATTCCCGCCCACCAGGTCACGATCGTCTCGCGCCAGGTGTACGGCTCGTCGACCCGTTTCCGGCGCCACCAGCTGTGGAACACCCGGGTGACGGTCAGCAGCCACAGCAGCCGCAGCGCGACCACCACCCCGACGACCGCCGCGGCCCCGCCCAGCAACCGCGGCCAATTCGGTCCGGTCGTGGCCAGGACCGTACTGAGTTCCAGCCCGACCAGCCCGAAAGCGAAGCCGGTCACCAGCATGTCGATCACATCCCAGAAGGAATCGCCGACGAGCCGGTAGCCGACATCGCTGAAATCTGTTGCGGCGTCGGTGAGATACAGCGCGCACACCAGGACGGCGAGTACCGCGGAACCATGTGCGGCCTCGGCGAGATGGTAGGCCGCGAACGGCAGCAGCAGCCCGAGCGCGACCTGCCAGGGCGCCTCGGTCAACCAGCGCATCATCGCGCTGCCGGCCCAGCCGAGTGCCAGTCCGATCGCCACCGCCACCACCGCGGACACCACGAATTCCAGCGCGGTCCGCCAGGTCGAGAAATGTCCGGTCACCACCGCCATCACCGCGACGTCGTAGATCACCACCGCGGTCACATCGTTGAACAGTCCCTCGCCTTCGAGCACCGCCACCAGACGTCGCGGCAGACCCAGGCGATCTGCCATCGCGCTGACCGCCACCGGGTCCGGTGGGGCGACCACCGCGCCCAGCACGAAGGCGGCGCCCAGCGGAAGCGCCGGGTACCAGATGTGGAAGACCGCGGCCACGGCCACGACAGTGGCGATCACGAGGCCCACGGCGCGCAGCAGGATCGCGCCGGAGTTGGAGGCGAACTGCTGCCAGGAGGTGCGGCGGGCGGCGGCATACAGCAGCGGAGGCAGGACCAGCGGCAGGATCAGCTCCGGCTCGAGGTCGACATTGGGCACGAACGGCAGCACGGCCATGATCAACCCGAAAACGGTCATCAACACCGCGGGCGCCAGACCGATCCGCCGGCCGAGCGGTTGCGCCACGATCGTCGCGAACGCCAGCACGAAAACCAACACCAACTGATCCACGACAGCCAAGCCTATGGGGCGAGCGGGACGATCGCGTGGACGAAACGACGATGCCGCCGAGGTCCAACCTCGGCGGCATCGTCGATCATGCTGATCAGTCCAGGTAGTCGCGCAGTACCTGCGACCGGCTGGGGTGGCGCAGCTTACTCATCGTCTTCGACTCGATCTGGCGGATGCGCTCACGGGTGACCCCGTAAACCTGGCCGATCTCGTCGAGGGTGCGCGGCTGGCCGTCGGTGAGGCCGAAGCGCAGCCGGACCACGCCCGCCTCGCGCTCGGACAACGTCTCGAGTACCGACTGCAGTTGATCCTGCAGCAGCGTGAAGCTCACCGCGTCGACCGCGACGACCGCCTCGGAATCCTCGATGAAGTCACCGAGCTGGGAATCGCCCTCGTCACCGATGGTCTGATCCAGCGAGATGGGCTCGCGAGCGTACTGCTGGATCTCGAGGACCTTCTCCGGGGTGATGTCCATTTCCTTGGCGAGTTCCTCGGGCGTGGGCTCACGGCCCAGGTCCTGCAGCAGCTCGCGCTGGATACGGCCCAGCTTGTTGATGACCTCGACCATGTGCACCGGAATACGGATGGTGCGGGCCTGATCGGCCATCGCGCGGGTGATGGCCTGCCGGATCCACCAGGTGGCGTACGTGGAGAACTTGTAGCCCTTGGTGTAGTCGAACTTCTCCACCGCGCGGATCAGGCCGAGGTTGCCTTCCTGGATCAGATCCAGGAACGCCATACCGCGACCGGTGTAGCGCTTGGCGAGCGAGACGACCAGACGGAGGTTGGCCTCCAGCAGATGATTCTTGGCCCGGTTGCCGTCGCGCATGATCCACTGCAGATCGCGGCGGGTGGCCACGGGCAGCTTCTCACCCTTGTCGGCGAATTCGCGCAGCTTCTCGGTGGAGTAGAGACCGGCCTCGATCCGCTTGGCGAGCTCGACCTCCTCCTCCGCGTTGAGCAGTGCGACCTTGCCGATCTGCTTGAGGTAGGCGCGCACCGAATCCGCGGATGCGGTGAGCTCGGCGTCCTTGCGGGCCTGCCGCAGCGCCTCGGACTCCTCCTCGTCCCAGACGAAGTCGCCCGAGGCCTTGTCCTTCTCGGTCGGCTCGTCGGCCTCGGCTTCCGCCTCTTCCTCGGATTCCTCGGCCTCGTCGACCAGTTCCTCGCCGTCTTCGCTCAGATCGTCCTCGGAGACCTCCAGGTCACCGAGATCGTCGAGCTCGATCGACTCGTCTTCGATCTGTTCGGCGTTCTCGTCGGTGCCGCCGGCCTTCTTCGGGCCGGCCTTCTTGGCGGGTGCCTTCTTCGCAGCCTTGGCGCCCGCCTTCTTGGCAGGTGCCTTCTTGGCGACGGCCTTCTTGGCCGGTGCCTTCTTCGCGGCAGCCTTGCGGACCGGCCGTGCTGCGATGCCTTCTGCGGAGTCGGCGGCGTCGGCCGATTCGGCGGTCTGTCGGGTATTCGTGGCTACCACGTACGCCCTTTCGTGACGGTCTCGTGCGGCGTCACGCCAGAGTTAAACTTCCGGCGGAGCGGTTCTGTCGGGGTTAATCCCGGCTCGCGGGCCGGGCTCGTTTTCCGGCTCACCGCCGGTCTCGTTCCATTGTAACTATCCGTGACGAGTGCTCACGGCGCGATCCCGCTATCGACGGCCATTGCGGCTCCGACGATGCCCGCGGTATTGCGCAGTTTGGCGGCCACCACCGGAGTCCGATTGGCCAGCAACGGAATCCAATGTTCGGCATCCCGGCTGATCCCGCCGCCCGCGACGAAGACCGTCGGCCAGAACAAATTCTCCAGGGTGACCAGCACCTTGGACACCTCACCGGCCCACTCTTTGTACGACAGATTCTTTCGTTCCTTCACCGACGAGGCGGCCCGGTGCTCGGCCTCCTTGCCATGGATCTCGAGGTGGCCGAGTTCGGTGTTGGGAACCAACACGCCGTGATGCAGCAGCGCCGAGCCGATCCCCGTGCCGAAGGTCAGCAACATCACCAGACCATCGATACTGCGGGCCGCGCCGTAGCGGTCCTCGGCGAGTCCCGCCGCATCGGCGTCGTTGACGACCGCGACCTGACGGCCGCCCAGCGCCAGCGAGAACAGCTGATTCGCGTCGGTGTCGATCCAGCTCTTGTCGATGTTGGCGGCGGTGCGGGCGATGCCGTTGACCACCACACTGGGCAGGGTGAGTCCCACCGGGCCGTCCCAGTCGGCCTGGGTGACGAGTCTGGCGACCGTTTCGGCGATGGCGTTCGGAGTGGCCGGGTGCGGCGTGGAGATCTTGATCCGCTCGTGGGCGAGTTCACCGGTGGCGAGATCGACCACCGCGCCCTTCACCCCGCTTCCACCGATATCGATTCCGAATGCTTGCCCCCGAGCGGACATCGCGAACTCCCTTGTTCCCTGTTGTCTAGGCCGATGACGGTGCCAGCGGCAGGTTACACCGGGTGAGCTGCCCGCGGCCGCGACGGCGCGGATGCGAGTTCCACCGGATCTGTGGTCGGATGGATACCGTGCCCGAGACGAATTCTCCCGCCCACATCACCGGCCCGAATGTCGAAGATCCTGCGGACATCGCCGAATTGCGCCGTGTGGCAGTGTATCTGGCCGAAACCGCCGCTGCGCACGTACGCCGTCGCCGCCCCGAGGTCTTCGGTCCCGGTCGTACCGGCGACGATTCCGTGCGGACGAAGTCCACGCCCACCGATCCGGTGACCGTGGTGGACACCGAAACCGAACAGCTGATCCGGTCGCTGCTGGCCGAGGTCCGGCCCGGCGAGTCGGTACTCGGCGAGGAGGGCGGCGGCAGCCTGGGGGCCGCCGCAGACATCGTGTGGGTGGTCGACCCCATCGACGGCACGGTCAACTTCGTCTACGGCATCCCGGCCTACTCGGTGTCGGTGGCCGCCGTGCGTGCCGGCCGCTCCCTCGCCGGTGCCGTCGTCGATGTGGCGAACACCGCCACCTACAGCGCCGGGCTCGGGGCCGGCGCCACCCGCACCGACGCGGCCGGGACGTCGATCCGGTTGCGCTGCAACGACATCGACTCCACACAACTGGCGCTGGTGGCCACCGGATTCGGTTACGGCGCGGCGCGGCGCGAGCGGCAGGGCGAACTGGTCGCGCGGCTGCTGCCGCGGGTCCGCGACATCCGCCGTATCGGATCCGCGGCGCTGGATCTGTGCATGGTGGCGGCGGGCAGCGTGGATGCCCACTACGAGCACGGGCTCAATCCGTGGGACTGGGCCGCGGGTGCGCTGGTCGCGGCCGAGGCGGGAGCGGTGCTGCGGCTACCCGCCGCCGATTCCACCGGAGCGGACGGCGAGCTGACCGTCGCCGCCGCGCCCGGGATCGCGGCGGAACTGATCGGCCTGTTCGACGGGCTCGGCGTCAGCGCGCCCATTCCGCAGGCCTGAGCGCACCGGGACCGCCTCGGCGCGGTCCCGGTGGCCTTCCCCTAGCAGCGAGCCGTGCGCGCGGCCTGCAACAGCGCGGAATCCACATCCGGGCTGCCGGGGGCCGGGTTCTTGAGCGCGTGCAGCACTTCCTCGGCGTCGGTGCTGGGCTGCAAATCGTTGCCGAACAGCGACCCCAGGGCCAGATCGACGGTGTCGTCGGTGCGCTGATCCTCGATGAGTTCGGCGCATGGGGCCACCAGCTGAACGGCCGCCGCGGCCGGGCGGCCGCTCACGCCGTAGCGGATCTGGCCGGTGCATTCGAGATCACCGCTGACGTAGACGGGGTCGTTGCCGAAGACCGGTGCCGGCGGGCTGGCGAAGCCGTAATCCCCGAGTTTCGAGGCGATGTGCTCGGCCAGACCGCGCTGACCCGACGCGTTGAGCACGCGCACCTTCGACTGCGCCAGCGGCGCGGGCTCCACATCGTGCAGCCGCGACGGCGAGACCACCTGACCCAGCGCCGCCGGCTGCTGTGCGTTGGGATCCGTGGCGGGGGCGGGCGCCTTACAGGCCATCGCCGCATGCGTGGTATCCGCGGTGGTCATCGCCTTGATCCACACAATTGCGCAGATGAGGGCGAGAACCGCGATGAGCGCGACCCACGGCTGGTAGCGGCGACGCAGATACGGGCGGCCCTTTTTGTCGACCGTGCGACCTTCGGTGATCAGTGAAACCACACGCACACCTTACGAGTTGGCGACCGGCTCTCGTGCACGCGGACACATCCGCGCGCCGATGCGGACGCGATGGGGGAGTTGGGAATCGGGCCGGACACCACCCCCGATATCGAGACGGTAACGATCCCTGCCGGGAATCGGATCGCGGTCCGATCACGGGCCGGGGAATCGTAGAACACGGACCGACGGCATATCGCCACAACGCCACCGTCGCAATGACGATTACCCCTCGGTTTCGACTCGCTCGGGTTTTGATTGCGACTTTTGCCCCGACGTCCGCTATTGTCTGGCGGCCCGACACGAATCGGAAGATGGGAATCAGGGCAGCGATTTCGGGAACAACCAGGGCTTCTCCTGCGTTGTCCGAGCGCGATCCGGTATGGATCTCCGGTGATCCGGCCGGTCGGTGAGCGGTGCACACGTGACGTGCACCACGGCGGGGCGGCATTTGCCGAGGCCGATTCCGAAAGGAAGCGGCAGCGGCGGGGCCGGTCCGGGATATACGGAGTAAGGACGAGGGGAAGACGACATGGCAACCGACTATGACGCACCTAGGCGCAGTGAATCCGACGAGGTGTCGGAGGACTCGCTCGAGGAGCTGAAGGCTCGTCGCAACGAGGCCGCGTCCGCCGTCGTGGATATCGACGAATCCGATACCGCGGAGTCGTTCGAGCTTCCCGGCGCGGATCTGTCCGAGGAGGTGCTCTCGGTCCGGGTGATCCCCAAACAGGCCGACGAGTTCACCTGCTCGAGCTGCTTCCTGGTTCACCACCGCAGCAGACTCGCCAGCGAAGCCGGTGGGCAGATGATCTGCATGGATTGCGCGGCCTGATCGGACCGCGTGCCGAGAATTCAGTAACCGAGTAAACGAACAGCCCGGCAGGTATCGTCAGCCCGCGCTCGGCACGCCGAGCGCGGCCAGTACCTTGTCGGGCTTGCGCGTGCTCACCAGCCAGTACGGAGCTGGGTCGTCCGGATCGTCGAGGACGAGCAGGAGCATGGGCCCGATCCACGGCCGATGCTGAACGAATGCGGCGGGGTCCAGCTGACGGCCCAGTGCCGCACTCTTGGCGCTGTACGGAACCGCAACCGCCCGGGATACATACGTTACCGGCAGATGCGCCCGGTCCGCGCGTAATTCGAGGATGCCGTCGGCATCCGGTGCCACCTCGACCCGGTGGCGACTCACCCACAGCAGTGCCCACACGGGGACCGGGAACAGCAGCACATAGGGCAGCCAGGCCCGGATCCCCGGGGCGCCCATGTGGATCTCCGCCGCCAGCAGACCGGTGATCGCGAGGGCGATCGGCCACCACCACAGTGGCACCCACAGCCGCTCGGAATGGACCGCGGCGGCGGAAGTGGATTGCGCGGGCGTGGCGGACTCGCGCGGGGGGACTGCGTGGGACTGGTCGGACACCACATCAGACTAGGTCAGGCCGACATATTCACTCTCGGCGGGAGCCGATCGGGCATACCGATGACCGGTGTGTGCCATCCGTGCCGCGTCGAGGTCCGAGACCGGTGGTCGGACGCGTAGGCTCGCTGGACGTGACCGGAATTGCACCCATACCCCTGCTGCGGCTCGATCCCGGCGTCCCGGTGCCCACACGTGCGCACCCGGGCGATGCCGGAGTGGATTTGTGCACCACCGAGGACGTCATCCTGGACCCGGGCGAGCGGGTGCTCGTCGGCACCGGGATCGCCGTCGCACTGCCGGTGGGAACCGTCGGCCTCGTGCACCCGCGATCGGGCCTGGCGGCCAAGACCGGTCTGTCGATCGTCAACACTCCCGGCACCATCGACGCCGGATATCGCGGCGAGATCAAAGTCTGCCTGATCAACCACGACCCGCGTACCCCGATCCAGCTGCGCCGCGGTGATCGGATCGCGCAGCTGGTCGTGCAGCGGGTCGAACTGGTGGACTTCATAGAGGTCGATCAGCTCGACGACACCGCGCGCGGCACAGGTGGTCACGGGTCCAGTGGTGGACACGAGAGCCTGTCGGGGCAGACCGGTGCGGGCCGCGCCGGAGGGAAGGCATGAACATGTTCGGCGAGGGGGATCACCGATCCGATCGGGATTCCGAGCGCGACGACCACGGCCGCGGTGACACCGGTTTCGGCGAGGCCGGGTACCGCGACGAGCGGTACCACGCCGAGGGCGGCTACGCCCGGACCGGTACCCACCGTGCGCCCGAGCCCGGTGACGACGGGGGCGCCTTCGGTGAGTTCGCCCACCCACCCGGCCGTGCCGACAGCCGGTATCCGTCCGGAGAGCTCGAGGCGTACGAGGACCGGTACCCGACCGGTCGGCACGGCCGGGTGGAACCGCCGTATCCGGCGCCGCGTGGACGGCTCCCCGAAACGGGTGCCCAGCCGCGAGTTCCGGGACGACCGGGTGGACCGGTACGCGGTGATCTCCCGGGTGGCCCGCCGCGGCGGGCGCCCGGTGGGCCGCGCCCGGTCCCACTTCCTCCAGGCGACAACGACGACACCGGGCCCATTCCCCGAATTCCGGCGGGTCCGCCCCCCGGCCGGCCCGCACCGGGTGGAACCGGCGCGCTGCCCCGAGTCCCCGCGGGCCCCGGGCCGGTGGGCACGGGCCCGACGCTGCGTCCTCCGCCCGGTCCGGGGACCGGCGGCGTGCCGCGGATTCCTCCCGGCCCGGGACCGGCCGGCCCGCCGACCGGATCGGTGCCGCGCCTTCCCGGTGGCCCTGGCCTGGCACAGCGTCCTGGACCGGGTGGAACCGGCGCGCTGCCTCGGACGCCCGGTGGTCCCGGTCGCCCGAATCCGGCGGGACCGCGCCCCGCACCGCCGATGCCGCCGCGCCGGGTGCCGGGTGGGCCTGTGCCGGGGGGACCTGTGCCGGGTGGGCCCGTGCCCGCCGGCCTTGTGCCCGGAGGTCCGGTGATCGGACAGCATCCGGTGGCCCCCGCTCATCGGCCGCCGCCTGGCGAACCCGGTCGTGGTCGCCCTCGGCCCGCCGATCCGTTCCCGACCGGCCGCCATCATCAGGTGGGCGCCGGGGCGAGTCCGGTGGATCCGTTCACGGGTCCGGGGCACGAGGCCCCGGTGCGTCGCGACGGCGTGCCCCGCAATGCTCCCGCGCCGCGCCGTGACGAGCGCCCGTTCGAGGGGTACGTCCGTGGTGGGGGGTACCCGGTCGAGACCGCAGGAGGCGAACCCGGTCCCGCCTCGGGTGGTTTCGCGGTTGCCGACGATCATCCGGAGACCGGTGGCGCGCACAGTCGTGACATCTACGAACCACCTCGGGCCTACCGTGACGACCGCACCGGGACACCCGATTACCCGGCGAGTGCCGCCTATGCCGGTGAGGTCCGTCCCGAGGGCTACGCCGAACCCGATGCGCAGTTCGCCGGCGCGGGTGAGGCATACGGGGCCGATGATTACGACGCCGAGGACTACGAGTACGAAGCCGACGAGTATGCGGCCGACGAGTACGAGGCCGACGGCTATGTCGACGAGTACGACGCCGACGAGTACGAGGAATCCGACGATTACGAGGACATCGAGGCCGACGACGAGGCGTCCGAACCCCGTACGGGCCCGTTCGACTACGAGGAGGTCGCGGAGATCCTCGACGAGGTCTCCGAACAACGCCTGGACCTCGGCTCGATCCTCCTGCCGGTTCCCGATGGTGGCCAGCTGCAGGTGGAGATGACGCCGGACGGCACCCCGCAGGCGGTTCATCTGGCAACCCCGCACGGCCGGCTCACGGTCGCGGCATACGCGGCGCCGAAATCGCCCGGCCAGTGGCGGACGGTCGCCACCGATCTGGCCGAATCGTTGCGCGGCGACGGCGCGCAGGTGTCGGTTCAGACCGGTCCGTGGGGACGCGAGCTGCACGCCGTCACCGATGGCGCCGATCTGCGTTTCATCGGTATCGACGGGTACCGCTGGATGGTGCGCCTCGTCGCGGCCGGCCCGTCCGGTGCCGCCGACGACGGCACCCCGCTGGTCGACGCGGCCCGCCGGCTCCTCGCCGATACCGTGGTCCGGCGTGGTGAAGAGCCGATGCCGGTCCGTGAACCGCTGCCGGTGGTGCTCCCACAGCAGCTCGCCGATCAGCTCATCGCCGCGCATCAGCAGCAGGTCGACGCACAGGAACAGGCGGTCGCGGCTCAGGCCGCCGCTGCCGAGGCCGCGGCGACCGGTACCTTCCCGGCCGTCACGACCGAACAGCAGGGCCCACGGCGCAGCACCGAGGGCTCGGCCATGCAACAGCTGGGCCGCAACTGATCGCACCGGGCGTTCGGCGGATGGCCGAGCGCCCGGTCGTTCATCACCGTGGTGCGGCGGCGGTCGCCGGTTCGTCGAGGCCCCGGGCGCCGAGAACGCCCGGATCGGCGCCGAGTTCGGCGAGCGTGATGCGATGCAGGCGCGCGTGCGGAAGCAGGGCATACCACCGCTCGGCCACCGAAATCGGATGTACCGGGTCGTCGACGGCGGCCACGATCGTGGTCGGAACACACAGAGCGGTGAGAAGTGCCGGCTCCGGCCAGGCGTAGGCGGCGGCCTCCTCCAGAGCGGCGGGCAGCTCCGGCCAATGTGTGCGCCAGGACTGGGTCAGGGCCTGTGCCAGCCACGGGGGGCTGCCCGCCCGCATGCGGTCGATCACCGGCTCGAGGCCGTCGGCACGCAGCTGTGCCGCGGTCGTCGCCGCGCTCAGTGCCGCGGGACAGCCGGTCGTATCGGCGCCGGTCCACGCGGGCAGCGCGGCGAGCACCCCGGCGGCCGCCTCCGGCCGCGCGGCGGCCCACTCGATCGCGATGGCCGCACCGAGGGAGATACCCACCGCGAGGACCGGCCCGCGTTCGGCCGCCGCATCGAGCGCGGCCCGGCAGCTCGCCACCACCGCCAGCGGATCGGGTTCGACGGCGATGAACGGCAGATCTCTTGCGGCACAGGCGGGTTCGAACGCACGCCGGGCGAAGTCGGCATCGGATCCGGTACCCGGCAGGCCGACGACGACGGCCGGAGGGAGACCGCCGGAGCGGGCTGGCTGTGACACGGGCGGCAGCCTACGCGGCGGACGGAACGAGCCCGTTGCGGCCTCTGTTCGGACCGCTCGGAAAACGTGTTGTCGAACACGCGAATCGGAGGGTTCGGGACCGCTCGCGCGGGGAATCCGGCAAGCGGTGCGGTCGTAGCGCCGAGGGTGTGCCGGACTCCGCGTAGCGGGGTGATCGGGGTGCATCTACAGTGGCGTTGTACGGCCGACCAGCCGGTCGTGTGGGAAACCGACGACGTGTGACCCACGCCGTCTGTAGTGCAGGAAGTGTTGCGAGATGCCTTTCACAGGCGGTAACAAGACGGGATCCGGTGCCGTGGGCAAGATGGGCCCCGACAGTGGATATTTCCGGCGTCTGGGGCGTCGGCTGACGGCCGATCTCGATGTGCTCGATGCGGAGGAGCTGGCCGAGACCTCGGAAGCGTCAGGGGCGTGCAGGGCGGCCGAGTGCCGACGTGGTGAAGAGGTCACCATGCTGGGTCGGTTGCGCAGTGTGGAGGCCTGTCCGAAATCGGCCAGCGCCACCGTGGAGGCCGAATTCTTCGACGGTACCGACGCGGTGACACTGCTGTGGATCGGCCGCCGTCGCATTCCGGGTATCGAGCCGGGACGACGTATCCTGGTTCGTGGCCGCATCGGTGATCGCGATGGTGCCAAGGTGATGTACAACCCCTACTACGAACTCCGCGAGAATTCCTGACGTATGCCGATACCCCACAACGACGAGGGCGCCGACCCGGCCGCCGCGGCCGGACTTCGGATGCCCCCGGGTGGTGGGCGCCACCGTCTTCGCGAGTCCGCGGAGCATGACGCGCGTGATACGGAAGCCGAGCGGGAGCCCGCCGATTCCGATCCCGACGATTACCCCGACGAAGTGCGCGAGGGCGAGATCCAGCAGACGCTGCTGGAGCAGCTCGGCGGGATCAGCGGCCTGGTCTATTCGACCCTGCCGGTGGTGGTGTTCGTCCCGGCCAACACCCTGTGGGGTCTGACCGTCGGCATCTGGACGGCGCTGGCCACCGCCGCGGGCATTCTGGTCTGGCGGCTCGCGCGCCACGCACCGATCCAGCCGGCGATCTCCGGCTTCATCGGCGTCGCGGTCTGCGCTTTCATCGCGCATCGCACGGGCGCCGCGAAGGGCTATTTCCTGTTCGGCATCTGGGCGAGCCTGGCGTACGCGGGTGTGTTCCTGGTGTCGTTGCTGGTCCGCTGGCCACTGGCCGGCGTCATCTGGGGAGTGCTCAACGGGCACGGTCACGAGTGGCGCTCCGATCGCCGCGCGATGCGCCTCTACGATCTGGCCACCGTCGTGTGGGTGGTCGTCTTCGTCGCTCGCTATCTGGTGCAGAACCACTTCTACGACACCGATTCCACCGGCTGGCTCGCCGCCGCCCGGATCGGTATGGGCTGGCCGCTGACCGCGGTGGCGCTGCTGGTCACCGTGTGGGCGGTGCGCCGCGCCGGTCATATGCCGGCCTCGTCCACGGCCGACTGAACGGGCCCGCGTCCGGCCCCGGAATCGAGGAATACCTCGGTGGGGTGAGGTGAACCCACCCCTGGGGTGCCTATTGCGATGGCGGGATTTCGCGCACGATCGTTTGTATCAACAGCGATCGGCGAGAGGATCTCCCAGTGGTTACCGAGGACAGCACGGTGGCGACGAGCAGCCCGGCGAAGGGCGCGGGTATCCGCTCACCGAGATCGGCGCCCGCGGGATCCGACAGCCGCCGTGCCGCAGCCGAACTCGATCGGCTGATCGGCCCGGCCGCCGCCGGTGATCAGCGCGCCGTCACCGAGATCATCCGGATCGTGCATCCGCTGGTGCGCCGGTACTGCGCCGCGCGGGTGGGCACCGGCAATCCGAACATCACCGCCGACGACATCGCGCAGGAGATCTGCATCGCGACCGTCACGGCGATTCCGCGCTATCGCGATCAGGGCAAATCGTTCCTGGCCTTCGTCTACGGCATCTCGGCCAACAAGGTCGCCGACGCCTTCCGGCGCGCACAGCAGCATCCGTCGTATCCGGTCGCCGAATTCCCCGATGTCGCGTCGACCGCACCGGGACCGGAGGAAATGGCGCTGAATCTCGAACGCCGCCGGGCGACCCGCGAGCTGATGGAGATTCTGGCTCCCGCACACCGGGAGGTACTGGTGATGCGGATCGTGCTCGGCTGGACGGCGGCGCAGACCGCCGAGGCGATCGGTACCAGCCCCGGCGTCGTGCGGGTGATGCAGCACCGCGCACTGACCAAGCTGCGTGCCCGGCTCACCGCCTGAGCGGTCGCCGCATCGGGCCTAGGCCCCCGCGGCCTCGGCCGGTTCGCCGGTGAGGCTGCGGCGCAGTTCGTCCTCGGCCTCCACCGACGACACGAACAGCAGTTCGTCCTCACCCTCGAGCGGATCGTCGGGCTGCGGCACGATCACCCGGCCACCGCGCAGGATCGTCACCAGGGCGACATCGCGGGGCAGCGACAGGGTCCGCACCGCGCGCCCGGCCAGAGCCGTATCGGTGGGCAGCGTGATCTCCACCAGGTTGGCCTGGCCCTGGCGCAGTGTCATCAGCCGGACCAGATCGCCGACCGATACCGCTTCCTCGGCGAGCGAGGCCAGCAGTCGCGGCGTCGAGACCGCGACATCCACACCCCAGGACTCGTCGAAGAGCCACTCGTTGCGCGGATCGTTGACCCGGGCCACCACCCGCCGCATCCCGAATTCGGTCTTCGCCAGCAGGCTGAACACCAGGTTCGCCTTGTCGTCGCCGGTGGCCGCGATGACCACCTCGTAATCCTGCAGGCCCGCTTCCTCGAGCAGTTCGAGTTCGCAGGCATCGCCGTGGACCCAGTTGGCGCCGGGAGCCACGGCCGGGTCGATGTGAT
Organism: Nocardia sp. NPDC052254; assembly: GCF_040679495.1. Taxonomy (NCBI): domain Bacteria; kingdom Bacillati; phylum Actinomycetota; class Actinomycetes; order Mycobacteriales; family Nocardiaceae; genus Nocardia; species Nocardia sp. NPDC052254. The sequence continues at coordinate 99,730 of NZ_JBFAUW010000012.1, forward strand.
CGAGCCGGCGTTCGAGCAGTGTGACCCGGTGTCCGCCCCGCAGCAATTCCTGGGCAATGGAGCGGCCGACGGCACCGGCCCCCGCGATCGCTACTTTCACGACTGGTCCTCGCTCGAAGGTGCGGTGGCCGCGACGGCGACGACCTCGCCGACGCGTTCGGAGACGGCGGCGATGTAGACGGCGTCGTCGGCCTGGAGCACCGTCTTGCTGGTGGGCAGCAGCGCCTGTCCGAAGCGGATCAGGAAGGCCACTCGCACCGGGATCGCGTCCTCGAGGTCGCGAACGGTGCGGCCGTACCAGTCCTCGTGCAGGACGAGCTCGGTGACCGAGGCGGCACCGGTGGGATCTCGCCAGGTGGCGGTGGTTTCGTCGCCGGTGAGCGTGCGCAGGAACCGATCGGTGGTCCAGGGGACGGTCGCGATGGTCGGGATACCGAGCCGCTCGTAGACCGCCGCGCGTTTCGCGTCGTAGATCCGCGCGACGACTCGTTCCACACCGAAGGTCTCGCGGGCCACGCGGGCCGCGATGATATTCGAATTGTCCCCGTTGGACACCGCGGCGAACGCTCCCGCCCGCTCGATTCCCGCGCGGATCAACACGTCCCGGTCGAATCCGACACCGGTGACCCGCTCACCGGGAAAATCCTTGCCCAGCCGCAGGAATGCGCCCGGATCGCGGTCGATGACGGCTACCTCATGGCCGATCCGGATCAGGGCGCGAGCCAACGCGGAGCCGACCCGGCCGCACCCCATGATCACTACGTACACCGTGTCAACCCCAATTCCGCCGAAAACCGTGGTGTGCGGTCTGGTTCCCTCTCGGGGGAACCGTACCCGCTGACGATTCCCTGCAGCATTTTCCCCCATCCGCGGATACCGAAACCCGAGTGAACCACCGGCTATGTCACATCGGGTGGTGCGCTTATGCTGTGCCGAGTGTCCAAGTTGACGACGGCCGTCAAGCGTATGGTGGTCGGCCGCCCTTTCCGTAGCGATTCCCTGGGACATACCCTGCTGCCCAAGCGGATCGCGCTGCCCGTCTTCGCCTCCGACGCCCTGTCGTCGGTGGCGTACGCACCCGAGGAGATCTTCCTCGTCCTGTCCACGGCGGGCCTGTCCGCCTACGTCTACACGCCGTGGATCGGGCTGGCGGTCGCGACTGTCATGGCGGTCGTGGTCGCCAGTTATCGGCAGAACGTGCACGCCTATCCGTCCGGTGGCGGTGACTACGAGGTGGCGACGGTCAATCTCGGGCCGATGGCCGGGCTCACCGTGGGCAGTGCGCTGATGGTCGACTACGTGCTCACCGTCGCGGTGTCGATTTCCTCGGCCGCCTCCAACATCGGCTCGGCGGTGCCGTTCGTGGCCACCCACAAGGTGCTGTTCGCGGTCGCCGCGATCGCCTTGCTCACGGCGGTGAATCTGCGCGGGGTGCGGGAGTCGGGGACGGCGTTCTCGATCCCGACCTACGGTTTCATGATCGGGATCTTCCTGATGCTGGGCTGGGGTATGGTCCGGATCTTCGTCTTCGGTGACGATCTGCATGCCGAATCGTCCGGTTTCAGTCTCAACGGAAACGAATCGCATCTGCAGGGCATCGCCTTCGCCTTCCTGATCGCGCGCGCGTTCTCGTCCGGATGTGCGGCGCTGACCGGTGTGGAGGCGATCAGCAACGGTGTTCCCGCCTTCCGCAAGCCGAAGTCCCGCAATGCCGCCACGACCTTGTTGATGCTGGGCCTGATCGCGATCACCCTGCTGATGGGCATCATTCTGATGGCTCGCAAGCTCGGCGTCGTGTTCGCCGCCGACACCACGGATCTGGTCGGCGCCCCGGCAGGGTACGAGCAGAAGACGCTCGTGGCCCAGTTGGCCCACACGATCTTCGACGGCTTCCCGGCGGGCTTCTTCTACATCACCATCGTCACCGCGCTGATCCTGGTGCTGGCCGCCAATACCGCGTTCAACGGCTTCCCGGTACTGGGGTCGATCCTCGCCCAGGACCGGTTCCTGCCGCGGCAGTTGCACACCCGCGGTGACCGGCTGGCCTTCAGCAACGGCATCCTGTTCCTGTCCGGCGCCGCGATCGCGTTCGTGGTGCTGTTCGGCGCCGAGGTGACGCGCCTGATCCAGCTCTACATCGTCGGTGTGTTCGTCTCGTTCGTCCTGAGCCAGACCGGGATGTTGCGGCACTGGACCCGGCTGTTGCGGACCGAGACCGATCCGGTCGTGCGGCGGCGGATGCTGCGCTCGCGGGTGATCAACGCCATCGGCCTGACCATGACCGGCGCCGTGCTGATCATCGTGCTGATCACGAAATTCCTTGCCGGAGCGTGGATCGCGATCGTCACCATGGCCGCGATCTTCGGCCTGATGCGCCTGATCCGCCGCCACTACGACACCGTCGGCCGGGAGCTCGAGGAGCAGGAGTTCACGGGGGTACTGCCCAGTCGCACCCATTCGATCGTGCTGGTGTCGAAGTTGCATCTGCCGACGCGGCGCGCCCTGGCCTACGCCCGTGCCACCCGGCCCGACACCCTCGAAGCCGTCACCGTGAACGTGGACGAGCCCGATACCCGGGCGCTGGTGCGGGAATGGGCCGACAGCGATGTTCCGGTGCCGCTCAAGGTGATCGAATCGCCGTATCGTGAAATCACCAAGCCCGTGGTCGATTACGTCAAGCGGGTGCGCAAGGATTCACCGCGCGACGTGGTGACCGTGTTCATCCCCGAATATGTGGTGGGGCACTGGTGGGAACAGTTGCTGCACAACCAGAGTGCGCTGCGGCTCAAGGGCCGGCTGCTGTTCGAACCGGGCGTGATGGTGACCAGCGTGCCGTGGCAGCTGAGTTCGTCGACCAAGGCGCACAGGCCCGAAGTGGTCAACGCGCCCGGCGCGGTACGCCGCGGCTACGAGGATCGCCCATGAGTACGGGTCCGGACTGGTTCGGTGAAACCTTCCAGCTGCGACTGGGCGCGCCCGGCCACGGTGGGTTCTGCATCGCCCGGCACGAGGGCCGGGTGTTGTTCGTCCGGCACGGACTGCCCGGTGAGCTGGTACTCGCCCGGGTGAGTGAGGATCGGGGCGGTTCGTTCTGCCGTGCCGAGGCGATCGAGATCCTGGAACCGTCCCCGGACCGGGTCGCACCGAACTGCCCGGTCTCCGGTCCGGGAGGGGCGGGATGCTGTGATTTCTCCTTCGCCACACCCGACGCGCAGCGAGGGCTGAAAGCCGCGGTGGTCGGCGAGCAGTTGCGGCGGCTGGCCCGGTGGGAGACCGAGGTCGTCGTCGAGCCGATTCCCGGGCCGATCGATCCGCCCCGCACCGATACGGACGTCTCCGCCGATATCGCGACGCGCAAGTCGGGCGCGACCCGCGGGAATGTTCCCGAAACCGGCTGGCGCACCCGGGTACGGCTGGTGGTCGACGCCGCCGGCCGTGCGGGCGTGCACCGCTATCGCAGCACCGAGGTGATGACGGATCTCCTTTGTCCGCAACCGATTTCGGGCGCGCTGGCGGGAATCGCCGATCGCACCTGGGCCCCTGGCGCCGAACTCGTGATCGCGGTCGACGCGGACGGACTGCAGCACATCGTGGAGCTCGCCGCGCCGGCCACACCGCGGCGTGGAGGGGATCGGCGCGCGACCGCGGCGCGCCGGGCGGCGGCACATGCCCGACGCGCGGAACGGGTGCTCTCCGGTAGCGGGCGTGCGGTGCAATACGTGGCCGGCCGGCGCTGGGAGGTCGCGGCCACCGGATTCTGGCAGGCGCACAGTGGTGCGGCGCAATGTTATTCGGATCTGGTGGCCGAATGGGCAGATCTGGATTCCGGATCCACGGCGTGGGATCTGTATTGCGGTGCGGGCGTCTTCGCCGCGCGGCTCGCCGAACAGGCCGGCCCGACCGGCTCGGTGCAGGGGGTGGAATCGTCGCGGTCGGCGGTGGCCGACGGCACCGCGGCGCTGCGCGATCTCCCCGGTGCGCACCTGCATGCCGATCGGGTGGAACGCTGGATCGCCGCACGGACGGACGTGCCCGGGGTGGTCGTGCTCGACCCGCCGCGGGCCGGTGCCGGAAAGCAGGTCATCGCCCCGCTCGCCGCGGCGAATCCCGGCCGGATCATCCACATCGGATGCGACCCCGCCGCCTTCGCCCGCGACATCGGGCTCTATCGCGATGCGGGCTACCGGGTCGGCGCATTGCGTGCCTTCGATGCGTTCCCGGCCACCCATCACGTGGAATGCGTGGCCATGCTCGAACGGAAGTGACTGCGGCTCAATCCAATTGCCAGGTCACGCGCAGATCGGCGCCGACCTGCTGTTCGCCGTATTCGACACCGACGGGCGTGTCGACGGCGCGGGCGGCCATGAAACGGATCTCGCCGCGGGGTTCCGGTGCGGCCGCGGTGTTCTCGGTGATCTCGAGTACCGGGCCGAGGTCGCGTTGCGCCCGGGCCGCGTAGCGCCGGGCGCGGTCGAGGGCGTCGTCCCACGCCGCCTCGCGGGCCCGGATCAGCAGTTCGGCCTGATCGGCGACGGTGAGATTCAGTCCACCGAGGCGGACGTCGTCACCGCCGGCCGCGACCGCGCGGGCGATGATCGCCGCGGGATCGGCCGCCGCACCGGAGGCGGCGGGGATGCGCAGCCCGATCGTCAGCGAGGTGGTCGCCACATAGCCGGTGATGCGGTTGCCCTCGTTCTCGATCCAGGTGGTTTCGGTACGCACCGACAGTCCCGTGGTGGCGATGTCGGCCGCGGCGACACCGTCGGCGCGCAGGGCGCCGGTGACCGCGGCGGTCCGCTCACCCGCCCGTCCGTAGGCGAGCGCCACCGATTGCGCCCGGGTCTCGACGGAAATGGAGACCTGCATCCGGTCGGGTGTCGCGGACGCGCTGCCGTGGCCGAATGTGGTGACGGTTCCCGGTCGGGGTGCGGCGGTGTTCGCAGGTCGCGGCTGCTCGGTGCTCATGTCGTCCTTCCCCGCGGCGCGGATTCCTCGCCGCCCGCTGTCATGCCGATGATCTATGTCGAGTCTCACACCGATCTCGAATATTGCAGCTCGCCGGTCATTCCCCTCATCGGGCCGGGATCCGGCTCCGTAGACTGTTCGAAACAACAAGCCATCGGAGAGGGAGCGAGAACGGTGGGAGTTCTTTCCCGGGTCGATACGCCCGAGGACCTGCGCGGGCTGACGGTACCCCAGCTGCGCGAGCTGGCCGAGGAGATTCGGGAGTTCCTGGTACGCAAGGTCGCGGTCACCGGTGGTCATCTGGGGCCGAATCTGGGCGTGGTGGAACTGACCATCGCCCTGCATCGAGTCTTCGACTCACCGGCCGACCCGATCATCTTCGACACCGGCCACCAGTCCTACGTGCACAAGATCCTCACGGGCCGCAAGGACGGATTCGACCGGCTGCGCAAACACGGCGGGCTGTCGGGGTATCCGAGCCGCGCCGAGAGCGAGCACGACTGGGTCGAGTCGTCGCACGCGTCGGCTTCGCTGTCCTATGCCGACGGCCTGGCCAAAGCCTTCGCGCTGACGGGACAGGATCGGCATGTGGTGGCCGTCGTCGGCGACGGCGCGCTCACCGGCGGTATGTGCTGGGAGGCGCTGAACAATATCGCCGCCGGCCCGGACCGCTCGTTGATCGTGGTCGTCAACGACAACGGCCGCTCCTACTCGCCGACCATCGGCGGCCTGGCCGATCGGCTCACCGCGCTGCGCATGCAACCGGCCTACGAGCAGGCCCTCGACGCCACCAAGCGGTTCGTCCAAGGCATTCCGCGGGTCGGGAGTTCGGCCTATTCGATGCTGCATGCGCTCAAGGCCGGGATCAAGGACGCCGTCGCGCCGCAGGAACTGTTCAGCGATCTCGGGCTCAAATATGTGGGACCGGTCGACGGGCACGATCCGGTCGCGCTGGAGGCCGCACTGCGCCGGGCCAAGGATTTCGGCGGGCCCGCCGTGGTGCACGTGGTGACCCTGAAGGGGCGCGGATATCAACCCGCGGTCGATCACGTCGCCGATCAGATGCATTCCATCGGTGCCATCGATCCCGAGACCGGCCGGCCGACCGGCGGTAAGACCGTCGGCTGGACGTCGGTGTTCACCGAGGAGCTGATCCGCCACGGCGAACAGCGCGACGACATCGTCGCGATCACCGCGGCCATGTCGGGCCCGACCGGGCTGGCTCCCTTCGGTGAACGCTTCCCCGATCGCCTGTTCGACGTCGGAATCGCAGAACAGCATGCGATGACCTCGGCGGCCGGTCTGGCGCTGGGCGGAATCCACCCGGTGGTCGCGATCTATTCGACCTTCCTCAACCGCGCCTTCGATCAGCTGCTGATGGATGTCGCACTGCTGAAACTGCCCGTGACCCTGGTGCTGGATCGCGCGGGTGTCACCGGTGACGACGGCGCCAGCCACAACGGTATGTGGGATCTGTCGGTGCTGGGCATCGTGCCCGGAATCCGGGTGGCCGCGCCACGCGATGCGGTGACCTTGCGCGAGGAACTGGCCGAGGCACTGGCCGTCGGTGACGGGCCGACCGCGCTGCGGTTCCCCAAAGGCCCTGTCGTCGAGGAGGTTACGGCGCTGGAGCGGCTCGACGGCATCGATGTGCTGCGGATGCCGGAAGGTGCCTCCGTGCAGGCGGTGCGCGGTGACGTGCTGCTCGTGGCCGTCGGCGCACTGGGTGCCAATGCCGTCGCGGCAGCGGATCTGCTGGCGGCGCACGGCGTTTCGGTGACGGTGCTGGATCCGCGCTGGGTGCTGCCGGTGTCCGACACCCTCGTCAAGCTGGCCGAGAACTACCGGCTGGTGGTGACCGTCGAGGACGGCGGTGTACACGGCGGGATAGGCAGTACCGTCTCCGCACGGTTGCGGGAGGCGGGTCTCGATGTGACGACTCGCGAACTCGGCGTCCCGCAGCAGTTCCTCGATCATTCGTCGCGTGCGCAGATCCATCAGGAGCTGGGGCTGACGGCGGAGAGTATCGCCGAGCGCGTTACCCGGTGGTTGTCCGGCGGCACCGTGTAGATTCTGAAACCGGTTACAGTTTCCGTCGCCGGTAGGAGTCCGTATGTCGTTCGTGCTCGTCGAGAAGCCGCGTCCGCAGGTGGCACTGGTCACCTTGAACCGGCCGGAACGCATGAACGCGATGGCCTTCGATGTGATGATCCCGCTGCGGGAGACCCTCGAGGCGGTGGCCGCCGACAACGAGGTGCGCGTGGTCGTCCTGACCGGCGCCGGGCACGGCTTCTGCTCCGGCGCCGATCTGCAGGGGGCCGGGCGGGTACCCAATGTCGAGGGCCTGACCCGCACCACGGTGGCTCGCCGGTCGATGGACCTGCTCGACAATGTGATGACGACGCTGCGGCGCATGCATCAGCCGGTGATCTCGGCGATCAACGGCGCCGCGATCGGCGGCGGCTTCTGCCTGAGCATGGCCACCGATATCCGAATCGCCTCGGAGCAGGCCTATTTCCGTGCCGCGGGCATCAACAACGGGCTGACCTCCGCGGAACTGGGCATCAGCTATCTGCTGCCGCGGGCGGTGGGGGCGTCACGAGCCTTCGAGATCATGCTGTCCGGACGCGATATCGACGCCGCCGAAGCCGAACGGATCGGATTGGTCTCGCGCGCAGTGGCATCCGAAGATCTCCTCGACACCTGTTACGAGCTGGCCGAGCGGATCATCGGTTACAGCCGGGTCGGCACCGAGCTGACCAAGCGCATGCTGTGGAGCGGTATGGAGGCGGGCAGCCTGGAATCGCATATGCAGCACGAAGGGACGGCGCAGCTGTACGTGCGATTGACCACGGAGAACTTCGACGAGGCCATCCGTGCCCGCCGGGACCGGCGCCCTCCGGTCTACGAAGACTGATCGGATTCCGGGAACAGCGCGGCGGCCAGCTCGCCGACCGCCAGCTCGCGCTGCCAGGCCCGGGCACCGCCCGCTTCGAGATACTTGCCGATCGCCGACTCCGGATCCGACGGTATTGCGCCGGAGCGGAATTCGGGCAATCCGTCCCAGCACAGCCGCCGCAGCAGATCCGGTGTCAGCAGGTTCTCCACCGGTACCGTGTATCGCTGCGACAATTCGCTCATGGCGGCCCGGGCGGCGGCGAGCCGGGCGGCCGCGACCGGATCGCGGCGCTCCCAGCGATTGACCGGCGGCGGCCCGTCGAACGGCTGCGACATCGGCGGCAACGCAGAATCCGGCAGTGCCCGAGCACGTTCCACCGCGGTGAGCCACTCGCGCGAGTACCGGCGCTGGCGTGGTCCGCCGAACACCGGCAGCGTGCGCAGTTGCGGGATGGTCTTCGGATCCGCCTGCGCCGCGGCGATGATCGCCGAATCGGGCAGAATTCGTGCCGGGGCGACATCACGATGTCGTGCGATACCGTCACGGGCCGACCACAATTCGCGCACCGTCGCCAGTTGCCGGGCGCGGCGCAAGGTGTGGATACCGGAGGTACGGCGCCAGCGGTCCGGTTTCGGCGCAGCGGGCGCGGCGGTGCGCACATGCTCGAATTCCTGTGCCGCCCAGTCGGATTTCCCCTGGTCGGACAGCGCCGCGGCGACCTCGTCGCGCAATTCTACGAGCAGTTCCACATCCAGGGCCGCGTAGTTGAGCCAGTCCTGGGGCAGTGGCCGGGTCGACCAGTCCGCGGCGCCGTGGCCCTTGCGCAGCTCCCGGCCGAGCAGCCGGACGACCATCGCGGCCAAGCCGACCCGATCGAATCCCGCCAGTCGCCCACCCAGTTCGGTGTCGAACAGCCGGTCCGGCCGCAGGCCGAGTTCCGCCAGGCACGGCAGGTCCTGATCCGCGGAGTGCAGCACCCATTCCAGCTCGTTGATCACGGCGGCGAGTGCGTCCATCGCGCCGGGTTCCGGAATCGGATCGATCAGAAAGGTTCCGCTGCCGCGACGGCGCAACTGGACGAGATAGGCCCGATTCGAATACCGGAATCCGGAGGCGCGCTCGGCATCGACGGCCAGGGGGCCGGAACCGGCGGCGATCGCGGCGGCCGCGGCGGCGATCTCGGCCGCGGAATCGAGCACCGGGGGGACTCCGTCGGCCGGAGCCAGCAGAGGAACGGCACCACTGGGGTCGGGCTGTGCTGTGGGTGGCGCCCCCTGGGCGGTGTCGGACTCGTCGGCTTCGGGCATAAAGCTGAACTCTACGTGGCCCTCAGAACCGGTCGTCGGCAATCCGCGGATGCGACGGCAAATGGGTGATGCCCGCCGGGGGCAGGCCGGCGGCGTAGGCGAGCACTTCGCAGAATGCCTCGACATGGGGCGCGAGCTGGGGTGATCCGACCGTCCACGAGGCGCGCAGCTCCAGCTGATAGGCGCGCGGTGGTCCGGCGATGTCGCCGTAGCGAACCGAACTCGTCGAGGTGACGGTGCCACCGAGCGCGGTGAACTCCTCACCGCGCGATTCCAGCGAGTCCACCAGCCAGCTCCATGCCACCTCCGGCAGCAGCGGATCACCGGCGAGTGCCGCGTCGATGTCGGCCTGGATGTAGGCCACCAGACGGAACACTCCGTGCCAGGCCTCTTGCCCGTTCGGATCGTGTAACAGGATCAGGCGGCCGAACGCATCGTCGTCGGAGTCGACGGGGATGACGTTCGTGTCCGGGTGTGCGACCTCCGCTCCGATGGCGTACGAATACGGTGCCAGGCGTTGGGGAGGTCGGATCGGTGCCAGCTCGATCCTCGGGTGGACGGATGCGGTGCCCATCGCATCGACCGCGGCGCGAAACTGGGCGGGTTCGCTGTCGGGGCCCGGGGTCGGTGCGGCGCCGTCGCGGAAGTCGAGCGGTGTCACGACTGTGAACGGTAGACCTCAACGGTCTCCGGCACGCGGAGGCGCGCCGCTACGGCAATGCACGGTGGCGCGGGCACCCCGTGCGTGGCCGCCTACGATAGCGGTGATGAGCACACCAACCCGCCGCCGTCTGTCCGATGCGCCGTTCCTCGCCGCCGCCACTGGCGCCGCGCCCGGTCGGCGCCCCGTCTGGTTCATGCGGCAGGCCGGTCGCTCGCTGCCCGAATACCGCGAACTGCGTGCCGGTATCGGCATACTGGAATCGTGCTTCGATCCGGAGCTGCTGTGCGAGATCACCATGCAGCCGATTCGCCGGCACGGTGTGGACGCGGCAATCCTGTTCTCCGACATCGTCGTTCCACTCAAGGCCGCCGGTGTCGACCTCGACATCGTGCCCGGTGTGGGGCCGGTCATCGCGAATCCGGTGCGTTCGGTCGACGATGTGCGGGCACTGCCGCGGCTGCGCCGCGAGGAGGTGGGCGCGGTCACCGACGGCATCGGCCTGCTGCTCGACGCACTCGGTGAGACGCCGCTGATCGGATTCGCGGGCGCCCCTTTCACTCTCGCGTCCTATCTGATCGAGGGCGGACCGAGCCGCAACCACGAGCGCACCAAATCGATGATGCTCGGCGATCCGCAGACCTGGCACACACTGCTGGGGATGCTCACCGATATCGCCGTGGAATTCCTGCGCGCCCAGCTCGGCGCGGGCGTGGACGCGGTGCAGCTGTTCGATTCGTGGGCGGGTGCGTTGTCGCTGGCGCAATACCGGGAATTCGTGCTGCCGCATTCGGAGCGGGTCCTCGCCGAGATCGCCGAGGCCGGAGTGCCACGCATCCACTTCGGGGTGGGAACCGGGGAACTGCTGGGTGCGATGGGTGAGGCCGGCGCCGATGTGGTGGGCGTGGACTGGCGGGTCCCGCTGACCGACGCTGTGCGCCGGGTCGGCCCCGGAAAAGCATTGCAGGGCAACCTCGATCCGGCCGTGCTGTTCGCCGGGCCGCAGGTCGTCGAGCGTGAGATCCGCCGTATCGCGCACGAGGCGGACGAGGCGATCACGCTCGGCGCGACGGGCCACATCTTCAACCTCGGCCACGGCGTGCTGCCCGACACCGATCCGGGCGCCATCACCGCCGCCGTCGAAGTGATCCACAGCCTGCCGGTACCGCTGTAGGTGCCACCCGCCGCCGATCCGGGCGTGTGCACCGCGCGGGCCCGGTGCGGGCGGGGGAGTACTTTGCTCGGTGTGCGGGCCCGGGCGTGCCCGGTGTCACCGTGGGCACCGAGGTGATGACGACGAGGAGTTGGGGCGATGCGTGTTGCGGTGGTCGGTGGCGGAATCAGCGGTCTCGTGGCGGCGTACCGGCTGCGGGCGGCACTCGGGCCGGAGCTGGAACTGATTCTGCTCGAGCGGCGTGATCGCCTCGGCGGGACCCTGCGGACCGTTGCGCTCGCGGGGGAGCCGGTCGACGTCGGTGCCGAGGCATTCATCGGGCGGCGGCCCGAAATACCCTCGCTGCTCGACGAATTGGGATTGTCGGACCAGCTGGTGCATCCCGCCGGGCGGCGTCCGCTGATCTGGTCCGGGGGAACCACCCATCCGCTGCCCGAGCGCACGCTGATGGGTATCCCGTCCGGTCCGGACACCGTCGAAGGTCTGGTCGACGAGGCCACGCTGGCCCGGATCGCCGAGGAGCCGACGCTGCCGCTGCGCTGGGAGCTGGGCACCGACGCCTCGGTCGCCGAGCTGGTCGCCGAGCGTTTCGGTGCACAGGTCGTCGCGCGCAGCGTGGACCCGCTGCTGGGCGGCGTGTACGCCGGGCGCGCGGAATCGATCGGTGTACGGGCGGCCCTGCCCGCCCTGGCCGCCGCACTCGACGCCGGTGCGCCGAATCTCACCGCCGCGATCTCCCGGGCTCTCCCGCCACCGTCGACCGGCCCGGTGTTCGGCGGACTGCGCGACGGCTATGGAGTCCTGCTGGAGGCATTGCGCCACGCCGCCGCGCCCAAGGTCGAAATCGATACGCCGGTAACGGGTCTGGTGCGGACCGCGGGCGGCTGGCAGGTCGATCCGATCGGAGCGGTCGACGCGGTGGTGCTGGCCACTCCGGCCCCGGTCACGGCGGCACTGCTCCGGGACATCGCACCGGGGGCCGCGGCCGCCGCCGGTGGGATCGAGCTGTCGTCCTCGGCCGTCGTGGCGCTGGGATTGCCCGCCGACACCGCGCTGCCGGACAACTCCGGAATCCTGGTCGCCACGGGAGAATCGTTGCGTGCCAAGGCCTTTACTCTCTCCAGTCGTAAGTGGCCGCATCTGGCCGATCGAGAACTCGCGCTGGTGCGGGCTTCGTTCGGCCGTTTCGGGGACGACACACCGTTGTCCTGGCCGGACGAGGAGCTGATCGCCGCCGCCGTGGCGGACCTGTCGACGGTCACCGGGCTGTCTCTGCGGCCCGAAACCGCCCTGGTGCAGCGCTGGCGCGGCGGGCTGCCGCAGTACGCGCCCGGGCACACCGAGCGGATCGCCGCGCTGGCGGCCGAGGTGGAGACGTTGCCGCGGCTGGCGGTCGCCGGGGCGTATCTGCACGGTGTCGGTGTTCCGGCCTGTGCGGCCTCGGGAACCGCTGCCGCACAACGGCTACTGTCCCGGTAGCCGCTCTGCGGACGGACGGACGGGCGTCGCGGGCAGGCCGCATGGCCGGGACCGGCCCCCAGCGGTGGCGCGCGATAGGCGCGGCCGGGGCGGGGGAGTCGATCCCGGGAGGTTCGCACGGGGTGCGGCTGTGCCGCGATCGGGCACGCAGTGGCACGATGGGGACCATGGCGCGACTCGATTACCAAGCTCTCAATTCGACCATCCGGTATCTGATGTTCTCGGTGTTCCAGGTCAAACCCGGAGTGCTGGGGGATGAGCGGGACACCGTGGTCAAGCAGGCGCGGGAGTTCTTCGACTCGCTCGACGAGCGCGGTGTCGTGGTGCGGGGCCTCTACGATGTCGCGGGGTTGCGCGCCGACGCCGATTTCATGATCTGGTGGCATGCCGAGCGGATCGAGGATCTGCAGGCCGCCTACGCCGATTTCCGCCGGACCACCGACCTGGGCCGGGCGAGCACACCGGTGTGGAGCAATGCGGCCATCCATCGCCCGGCCGAGTTCAACAAGAGCCATATTCCGGCGTTCCTCGCCGGTGAGGACCCGGGCAACTACATCTGCGTGTACCCGTTCGTCCGCTCCTACGACTGGTACCTGCTGCCCGACGAGGAACGGCGCCGCATGCTGGCCGACCACGGTAAGCAGGCCCGCTCCTATCCGGATGTGCGGGCCAATACCGTCGCCTCGTTCGCCCTCGGCGACTACGAGTGGATCCTCGCGTTCGAAGCGCCGGAACTGCATCGCATCGTCGATCTCATGCGCGATCTGCGCGCCACCGACGCGCGTCACCATGTGCGCGAGGAGATTCCGTTCTTCAGCGGCCCCCGTGTCGAGGTGGAACAGCTCGTCACCGCGTTGCCCTGATCGCCGCTCCGGCCCGGCATGCCCCCGTAATTCGGGGCGTGCCGGGGTGGTGAGCGGTCCGTAAAATTACCGTCGGCTCACCGCGCGTCTCCTTGGGACGCGCGTGATCGTGGACAAGCGGCCCCGGTCAGCCGGCCGCGTCGTCCGAGGGGTGCAGACGCAGCGAAATCGAGTTGATGCAATACCGCTTGTCCGTTGGCGTCGGATAGCCCTCGCCTTCGAAGACGTGCCCGAGGTGGCTGTGGCAATTCGCGCACAGCACCTCGACGCGGTGCATCCCGAGGGAATCGTCGGAGCGCAGGATCACCGCCTCGGATTCGGCCGGATCGAAGAACGACGGCCACCCGCAGTGCGAATGGAACTTCTCGGTGCTGCGGAACAGCTCGGCACCACATGCGCGGCAGGTGTAGACGCCCGTGGTCTCGGTGTCGGTGTACTCACCGGTGAACGCGCGTTCGGTACCCGCCTCGCGCAGTACCGCGTATTCCTGCGGGGTCAGCCGTGCCCGCCACTGCTGCGGGCTCAATTCGATCTTGGCGGCCGGAAGCGATGAGGTCGGGGAATCGGACTGTGAACTCATGAGCCGATTCTAGTGACGTGGTGGGCCCGGCGGTCAGCTCAGGACGCCCGCCTGCGTCGATTCCTGCTGATCGACCACGTCGGTGGCCGCCACCGGTTCGCGGCCGTTGGTCCGTCGCGCGGGCGGCGCGGCGCGTCCGGGGGCGCCGGGCAGCAGGAACGACGGCTCGATTCCGGAATCCAGGCGTCCCTCCCGGCGAGCGGCCAGATAGCGGTCGCCGAGCACACAGAACACCACGATCAGCAGCAGTGCCCAGCCGAAGGTGACGCGCAGGTACTCGAATGCGCGCCCGGCGCTCTGCCAGTGATCGAGCAGCCACTTGTCGTAGGTCATGAATCCGAAGATCGCCAGCCACGCCGGCCAGTTGCGCAGTACCGAATTGCGCAGCACCACCGTCATCAGGAACGGGAACAGCATCATCGAGTAGTACTGCTGGCCCAAACCGGGAAGCAGGAACGAGGCGGTGAGGATGATGCCGGAGGTGGTGCAGATGAAGAACAGTTCGTCCTCGCGGCAGTACCGGTACAGCAGCCACAGCGAGACGAGCACCAGCACGCCCAGCGCGATGCGCATACCCCAGCTCAGCCAGACGGGCAGCCCGTAGTACCCGGCATTGCCGACGATGGCGCTGTTGAAGTAGTCGCGTGACTTCAGCAGATACGGCGTCGTGCGGTGGACGAAGTCCATCGGATCCTTGATCAGCGGCCACGCGATCGCGGTCAGCACCACCGGAACGCCGATCGCGGTGATGAACACCTGCCATTGCCGGCGTGCCAGCGGTATCAGCAGCAGCGGCGCCAGCGTCGGTTTCACCGCGATGGTCAGGCCCATGACCACCCCGGCCAGCAGATCGCGCCGCTGCAGGAGCAGGTGAATGAAGAGCACCTCGGCCAGCAGCAGGCAGCCGTTGACGTTGCCGAATCCCAGTGTGTTGATGACGGTTTCGGAGGCGAACATCAGCAGCAGCAGCGTCGGTGCCGCCACCGACCTGATCGAATACTTGAACAGGCGCAGCAGCAGATACCAGGCCAGCACGATCGCGATCGCGTTGAGCCCGATGAACAACCACCGCGACTTCTCCGGGTCGATGATCGCCAGCGGCGCGATCAGCAGTGTTCCGCTCGGCGGGTACAGGTAGTGCGGATCGACCAGATCGAAGTTCTCACCGTAGATCGACCGGCCGTTGAGAAATGCCAGTGATGCCTTGTAGACCGGCGCGAAGTCGTCGGTGATGGTGAAGTTGGTCCCTTTGACGACGACCTGATGCAGCACGGTGAGGATCGCGAAGGGCCACAGAGCGAAGTTGAACACTTCGGCGGTGGTGCGAGCGGTGCGCGGCTCGAGCTGGCGAAGGAACACTGGGGCACGGTACACCGGAAACCCCGGTGATGGTTGCGCGGACCCGCCGTAATGCGTGCCGGAGACCGGACTCGGCCACCGGCGTCACGGGCAGTTGTCCGCCGGCCGACGGGCGCCCGGCGCGGTGACACCTCCTCGCCGCCGCCGGGCGCTGCTCGGTCAAGCGGGGCAGACGGTCCCGTCGGCCGGCAGCTCGGCGTCCTTCAGGTACCTGGTGATGTTCTGCTGGGCGCAGCTGGAGTGCGAAAGGACCGGATGACCCCAGCCCTGCCACTGCAGTGTGGAGGTGCGCGCACCGGCCGCTCCCAGCACACCGGTCACCGATGCCGGGCCGTCCCCACCGGTCACCGGGTCGGCGGCGGTGCCGACGACCAGCACCGGGAGGGTGAACTTGTCGGGTTGGCGCGGCGCCTGTACCACAGGCCAGGCCGAACATTCCATCAGACCGCTGGCCGCACTCCGGCCGAAGACCGGATACTTCGTGCCCCAGTCGTTTTCGAGCTGTTTGGCCCGGTCCGGGGTGGCGGCCTGTTGATTGTCGCTGCATCGCGAGACGAACTGGCCGTCGGATCCGACCGCCGCGGTCTCCCGGGTCATCAGGGCCTGCAGTGCGCCGAGATCACCGCGTCCGGCCGCCGACAGCGCATCGGCCAGTTCGGCGGTGTGTGCGGTCTGATCGGCGCGCGGATCACCGAGGAAGGCGGTGATCGTGGTGGTCAGTGCGGAGGCCGATACGGTCCCGAGCTGGCCCGCACCGGCCCGGCCGACGAGATCGGTGATCGCGGCGCGCGGATCGGCGCCGAGCGAGCAGTTCAGATCGGCGCAGCGGCGGGCGAATCCGGTCAGTGCGGCTTCCGCGCCCTTGACCTGCTGTTCGGTGCGAGTGACCTGATCCGCGCCGACCGTTTCGGGTGAGTCGAGCACCAGCCGGGCCAGGTGGTCGTTGCCGTACTTCGCGGCGTAGCTGAGCGCGACCCGGGTGCCGTTACCGGTGCCCAGCAGGTCGATCCGGTCGACCTGCCACTGTTTGCGCAGTTGTTCGATGTCGTCGGCGGCGTGCGGGGCGTCGTAGGCGGCCTGATACGGCTGCAGGAAGTCCTGACACGCGACGGTGGCATCCTGGCTCAGCTTCGCCGTCGCGTCCACGCGGTCGCCGCCGGGGGTGAACTGCCCGTTGTCGGCCAGATCCCGGCGCGTGTCTTCGAACAGGCAATCGATCGGCTGGGAGCTGCCCAGGCCGCGGCGGTCCACCCCGACGAGCGGGTGATCGGCCAGGATCGTCGCCTCCGGGCCCGAGACCAGACCCGCGAGGGTGGCCGTCGTGGACCGATCGGTGCCGGAGGTGACCACCACCGGAGCCGCGTCCGCCGGGGTCTGCGCGGTACGGACACGGACGGCCCCGGTGCGGAAGGTGCCCAGGACCGTGCCGCCGGTATCGATCGGCGTGGAGAAGTCCGCGCATTCGAAGATCACTCCCGGCGGCGGCGCCCCGGTGCCCAGGAGGTTGAACGTGGGCGCGGCGCAATCGTGCCAGGACAGATCGGTTTTGGGGACCTGAGCCTGTGGCGGCGGGGGCGGTGCGGTGCTGGTGCCGGTGACCGCGGGTCCCGGGCCGCCGTGGGGTTGTTCCACGGCTACTCCCGGCCGCTGCGACGGTCCGGCACCGCAGGCGGCGGTGAGCAGAACCGTCAGCGATGATGCCAGCAGGGCGGCCCGAGTCCAACGCATGCGCTACACCCTGCCAGGTTCGGTGCGCCGTTTCAGCTCTGGGTGCGGGTCCGCTCCCAACGGGTCAGCACCGTGCCGTCGTCGTCGAGCAGTGCGTGGCGCAGGCTCATCGCCGTCGGCAAGGCGTTGGGCGACACCGCGATTCGCCCGGCGGTGCCGCCGACCAGCAGCGGCGACACGGTCAGGCACAACTCGTCGACCGCATTCGCGCCGATCAGTTCGCCGAACAGCGACGGCCCGCCCTCGCACAGCACCCGCAACAGACCTCGTTCGCCCAGTACGCGGCGGATGTCGGCGGCGCTGACGGTGCTGTGGCCTGCCTCGATCACCTCGGCACCGGTATCGGCCAGCAGGCGTTTGTGTTCGGCGTCGGCGGTGACGGTGGTCAGCACGATGGGCAGGCGCTCGGTATCGGTGAACAACCGGCTCGCCGGATCCAGTGCCGCACTCGCGGTGACGACCGCGATCGGAGGAGGTGTGCCGTCGCGAGCGCCGCCGAGCCCGTGATGGTGCAGCCGCATGCGGCGGCGGGAGTCGGTGCGGGCACCGCCGTAGTTCTCCGACCGCACCGTTCCGGCCCCGACCACGATCACGTCGGCGAGATCACGCAGGATGGCGTACACGGTGGCATCCGCGGGCCGGCCGAGTGCGCCGGATCGGCCGTCGACGGTGGCCGCACCGTCGAGGCTGGCGATGAAGTTGGCCCGGATCCACGGGGTCTCGAGCGCCGCCGGGTAGGTGTATAGCTGAACCAGGTCGGTGATCTCACCCGCGCTGTCGGCGGTCGGTGCTGTGAACTGGATCGCATCGGGGACACGCTGCATAAGCTCCGATCTCACCACGTCAGTACGCTACGAGCGTGCAACAACGCCTCGTCGATCGCCATCCGGACGTTCCGGCCGATCAACTCATCGCCCAGATGGTGCCGCCGCCCACATTCGACGATGTCAGTTTCGCCTCCTACATTCCCGATCCGAAGGAGCCGAGCCAAGCCGCGGCCGTGCGCGCGGCGCAGGATTTCGCCGGGCGGGTCGGCAAGATCCACGCCGTGGCCGGTAAGAAATCGCTGTTCGGGAAGAAGAAGCAGGTCAGTGGTGCGGGTCTGTACCTCGACGGCGGTTTCGGCGTCGGCAAGACCCACCTGCTGGCCTCGATCTTCCACGCGTCTCCGGGCCGGAAATCCTTCGGCACCTTCGGTGAGGTGACCAATCTCGTGGGCGCGCTGGGTTTCACCAATGCGGTCGAGCGTCTCGGCGGCAACAGTGTGCTGTGCATCGACGAATTCGAACTCGACGATCCGGGCGACACCATGCTGGTGTCGCGGCTGCTCAGTGAGCTGACCGCGCGCGGCGTCTCGGTGGCGGCCACGTCCAATACGCTGCCCGATCAACTCGGCGAGGGCCGCTTCGCCGCACAGGACTTCCTGCGCGAGATCCGCAAGCTGGGTTCACTGTTCGAGACCATCCGCGTCGACGGCCCCGACTATCGTCACCGTGACCTTCCGCCCGCACCGGAACCCACCGATGCCGAGGTCCTGATCGAAAAGGCGGCGGCCACACCGAATTCCACCCTCGACGATTTCGACGCACTGCTCGATCACCTGAGCACGCTGCATCCGTCGAAGTACGGTTCGCTGATCGCCGGTGTCGCCGCGGTCTACATCTCTGCGGTGCACACCATCACCGATCAGGCTGTGGCGCTGCGCATGGTGGTCCTGGCGGACCGGCTCTACGACGCCGGTATCCCGGTGACGGTGTCCGGGACGTCGCTGGACAAGATCTTCTCCGAGGAGATGCTCGGCGGCGGGTACCGCAAGAAGTATCTGCGGGCGATCTCGCGACTGCTGGCGCTGTCGCGCTTCGAGGTACCGGCGGGCTGAGCGCGTTCCGTACGGCGTACCGTCGGGGGCGAGTCTCACCATGGACAACCGTCCAGTATCTCTGATCGGAGCTGACATGGCCCCTCGTCCGATTCGCCTCGCCGCCGCGGTCGCGGCCGGAGCCTTGATCGTGACCGGCCCGGCACTGGGTGTCGCGGTCGCCGCCGATCCGCCCGCCGCGACCTCGTCGGTCGCGGTGGACACCGCAGGCCGCTCATTGCCTCTGGCGAGTGTGCAGAACGCCCGGGACGTGGGTGGTTACCGCACCGGCGACGGCCGCGTGGTCAGGACCGGCCTGGTGTTCCGCAGCGCGGACCTGAGCAAACTGTCCGATGCCGATTCCGCCGCCCTGACCGCGCGGAGTCTGCGTACCGTCGCCGATCTGCGTACCGGTTACGAGCGGGCGCTGAGCCCGGACCGGATCCCGGCCGGGGCGCAGTTGCACGTCCACGATGTGATCGGCCAGGCGCCGCCGCAGGTCATGGCGTCGACCCTCAGTGCGGGCAACGATCTGTACCGCGGTTTCATCACCGCCCCGGGCGCGAGCGAAGCCTTCGCCGGTGTTTTGCACGACATCGTCGACGCCGACGGATCCGTGCTGTTCCACTGTTCGGCGGGTAAGGACCGCACCGGCTGGACCTCGGCCGTGCTGCTGACCATCCTGGGCGTGGACCGCGACACCGTGAACTACGACTTCCTGCTGTCGAACTATTACCGCAATGCCTCCGAGGGTGACCCGCTCGACGGGGTGGTGCTCTCGGCGCTGGATTCGGCCTTCGATCAGGTGGATCAGAGCTACGGGAGTTTCGGCAACTACGTCCACGACGGGCTGAAGCTCACCGATACCGATGTCGCCGCGTTGAAGGCGAAACTGCTGGCCTGAGTGGGGTTTTCGAAGATCGCGAGTGAGTCCGGCTGCGCGACAGCCGGATTCACAGCGTCAACCGCATCACGAAGTCGTGGCACAGTTGGTCGCCGACGGTGAAGGTCTTGGTGCCCACCTCGTGGAAGCCATGTTTGCGGTAGAAGCGCTGCGCGCGTTCGTTGAGCTGGTTGACCCCGAGCCACACCACCGAATATCCACCGCGGCGGGCATAGTCGATCGTCGCCTCCATCAGTGCCGCCGACACTCCGCTCCCGTGGTGGCCGGGCATCACGTACATCTTGCTGATCTCGAGGGCGGGCCGGCGATCGATCACCGCGGCGACCGCCGGATCCGCCGGATCGCCCGCGATCAGCATGGCGTAGCCGACGATGTCGCTACCGGCCATCGCCTTGAGAACCACGCGCCGCGGATCGCTCAGATAATCGCCGAAGCGCTCGTCGGACAGTACATCGGCGATGAAGGTCTCGATGCTCTCGTCGGTGAGTTCCGGCGGGCAGGCCAGAGGAAAGGTCGCCGCGGCGACGTCGCTGAGGGCCTCGGCATCCCAGAGCCCGGCCCGGTCGACGACGACTTCGTGCTCGCTCATGAGTCCAGTACAGCACGTCCGGTTTGGTTAGCGGCCTGTTCGCTGACGGGTGGACGCGGCCGGAAGAATCGGGCGGTCGCGATCAGTGCCGCGGCGAACAGCAGCGGTATGACGAACCCGGCACGCAGGCTGGCGACGGCGGCCACGGCCCCGACCACACCACCGCCGATCAGGGTGCCCGCGTAGTTGAACAGATTGAGGCGCGCGATCACCGCGTCCAGTCCGCTGCCGCCGGTCAGCCGGCCCGCCTCGCTGAAGCAGAGCGGGGCGATCACCGGCAGTCCCAGTCCCGCGACGAGGAATCCGGCCAGCGCCAGCACCGGCCCCGGCGCGGTGACCACCAGGACCAGCCCGGCCGCCCCGGTGGCCGCGGCCACCCGGACCACGGCGCGCGCGCCGAATCGGCGCACCCACCAGTCGCCGGTGAGCCGGGTGATCAGCGAGGCGCCCTGATAGGCGGCCAGCGCCAACGCCGCGGTCGCCGACGAGGACAGCAGATCGTCGGTCAGATACAGCGCCGACCAGTTGCCGACGGCCAGATCGATGGCGAACACCAGGGCCATCGCGATTCCGAGTGCCAGATACGCCCGCAGCGGCACCGCCGCCGCGCCCTGCGCATCGGTCCGGTCCGGCGCCGCCGAGTGCGCCTCGGCCTGTTCACGGCCGAGTAATCGCGGTCCGAACACGGCCGTGGCGATCGCGACGACCGCGGCGGCGATCGCCACCGCGTACGGCAGTGTGATCCCGGCCTTTTCGCACCCCGAGACGAACAGCGCGCCCAGAATCGACCCCGCGCTCCAGGCCGCGTAGAACGACGACAGCACGAATCGCCCGTACCCGTGCTGAATGAACACCGCCTGCATGTTCGTGCCCGCGTCGACCATGCCGACTGCCACGCCATAGCAACCGAGTGCGATCAGGTCGACCACGATATCGGGCGCCGCCGCGATGCCCAGTCCGGTCACCGCGATCAGAATCAGTCCCGCCCGCAGCGCCACCCGGCTCGACCACCGCAGCGCCACTCGCTCGGCGAGCAGGCTGCCACCCGCCGCGAGTCCGGAGATCATCACGACCGCGACGAGAATGACGGTGTCGGTGAGACCCAGCCGGTCACGCTGCTGGGGCAGCTCGGTGAGGATCACCGCGAGGAAGAACCCCTGCAGGGCGAACGCCACCGAATTCGCGGTCCGGGCGGCCCGGAGCGGGGCCGATACAGACATGTATCCGCGGTCGAACATCGGCCCAGCCTAATGGTTCCCGCCGCATTCGACACAGCTCGACGGTTTGGTCCGCCCGGCGGGTTCCGGTTCTGCCGCGTCCCGATCACGCCGGTGTCCGATCGTGCTGAATTCGCTGCTCGCCATGCGACATGATCACGCCGGGCTCCCGGTTGGATAACGAATCCGGTCACGGGTACGTGAAGCCCCCTGGCACGTACGGCACTCTTGAAGGAGCGGGTCGGACGGGCCCCGGGTGCACGGGTAGGGGAAGTGGTCGCGTGAGTACGACGGAACGGGCCGACACGAGGCGGCAGACGATGACGCTGGCTCCTCTGGAGACAGTGAAACTTCCTGTGGTCGAGCCGAATCCGCGCGGACACCAGGCAGGGGACCGGTGCCGCGAGCCCGGATGCGGCGATTGCCACTGGGATGTCCAGCGGCTCAAGTACTGGTTGCGTGGCCGGCTGCTGGCGGCCGGTGCCGACGATGCCGAAGTGGACAAGCCGCTGGGGGCGCAGACGCCCGGACTGTTGTGGCGGCGCGGGGACCGGTTGTGTGCGATCGAGGTGCGCAGCGCACCCGTTTCGCTGGCTCACGCCGGCAAACGCACCGCCCGGTTGAAGGCGGTGGGCTGTGACGAGGTGCTGTGGTTGTGCCCGACCGGATACTGGATCGGGCAGATACCCGCGCTCGGTGTCGACGATTTCGCCGCCGCCGGGTGTGAGTACCGGGCGTTGTCGGGCGGCCTGGTCATCGATTCCGACGGTATTCTTGCCCATCGGGAAACACCTTGGGATATAAGGAAATTCATTGACAGATGGGTCGTGGGCGAGCTGGCCTGCGGATATCTGGACGAGGACACGAGAGGGTGGGCGACGGTGAGCGATTGGGAGGCCCACACCCACGCGCAGGCGATGATGATCGCGCAGCAGCGCCAGGAGCTGCTCGATCAGCGCACCGAACTGGCCGTGGCGCGCAGAGCGACTCGGGATCGGGCCAAACACATCCACAAGCTCAATCACCGGCTGGAACGGGCCGAATCGGTCGTCACCGACCTGGACGCCGCCCGCCGCCGGCTGGCCGACCGCGATCGGCTCGAGGCGGGCCTGCGGGTGCGGATAGCCCGTCAGCGCGAGACGGTGCTGCACTGGCAGCTGCTGACATGTTTCGCGATGCTGGTGATCGTGACCTTCATCATCGCTGGGTTCATGCTGCGCTGAGCCTCAGGTGGCACCGAGCCGGAACGGGGCGCGGTCCCAGCGCCAGCCGTGGCGCAGGGTCAGCGCGATCAGATCCACCGGTTCCAGGCCGGTGTCCTCGACGCAGTCCCGGAATTCGCGCCATCCGATCGCGCCGTCGGCCAGCCGGTTGCGCAGGATGTTCTCCGAACGCGCGGAGACCTTGTGCTGCAGCAGATCCGGCTCGCCGAGACTGCTGCCGGTGAACACCAGCCAGCCCCAGCCACGGGCACGAGCCTCGGCGCGGGCGGCGTCGATCCGGACGCGGTGGGGGTGTAGACCGATCTGCCCCAGCGCGATCACATCGACGAGCAGCACCCGGCCGTCGGTGAGCCGGACCGCGACGGTGGGGCAGTAGGAGTCCGGTATGCCGTCCAGGTCGTAGTCGACGCCGAAGGGACGTTCGACGTAACCGGCGACCTGTTCGGCCTCGTCCAGAATCCGCAACAGCCGGGCCTGCAGCGCGGTGTCGAATGTCGTTTCCCGGCCGAGCTTTTCGGCGAACATCCGGCCGCGGGCGTCGTCGCCGGCGTCGACGGTGGTGATCGGCAGCTCGGGGAGCCCGGCCGGGTCGCTCTCCGGCCACGTCGCCCGCCGGAGCAGGGGAAGCAACTGTCCGGCAACAGGTTCGCCACCGCGGGGATGATCCGGATGCCAGCGGCCGCGCTGCTGCCAGCCGGCGATGCGCTGGAAGACGAATCCCGCCACCCGTTTGGCATCGATCAGCCCGTGCCCGGCCAGCCGGAGCTTCAGATAGGCCAGATCCTGCGCGGCGATATCGCTGTCGCTCACATAGGTTTCGATGAGCAGTGTGCGGATCAGGCTCTGATCGCCGGTGCCGACCGGGTACCGCTCGGCGAAGACCGAAGGATCGGGCGATCCGGTGGCCTGCACCCGCCGCAGCACCTGCCCGGCGGCCCGGGTGTAGAGCTGGCGGACCCGGTCTCGTGAGAGCTCGAGACGCGCACCGAGCAGTGTCAACGTCTCCGGTCGGATGCCCTGCAATCCCAGCCGCCGGGTGAGCAGTTCTCCGTCCCGGGGACGGTCCTCGGCCTGATCGGCCACCATCTCCGCCAGCGTGGCGGCCATCTGCTCGGAGGCGAAGGACATCCCGTCGCGCAGGTCGTCGAGCAGCCCGGCCTGAATCTCCTCGATCCGGTTGGTCGTCACCTCGAGCCTTTCGCCGTGTCGCACGTACCTTCGAAAGCCTATGCCCTCGTGCGGTTTCGGACGGTCAGGCGCGGGCGTGTCCACCGCGATGGGTTCGCTCAGCGGGCGGGTTCGGTGACGGCGACCGCGGCGGCGGGCCGAGAGCCGCGGTCCACCGCGCACAGGGTGATCACCGCGGCCACCACCCAGACGATCGCCGATCCGGCCCCGAGCAGGTGAATACGGCCGGGGAATCCCGTAGCCGACGGTGCGCCGGCGACGGCGCCGAATATCGCCACACCACAGGCGGTTCCGATCTGACGCGCGGTATTGGACACCCCGGTCGCGAGGCCGGACCGCTGTGCCGGCGTGGCCCGGACGGTGGCCGCCACGACCGAGGCGGTGATCAGTCCGGCGCCGCAGCCGAGCAGGGTGAAGGATCCCAGCAACAGGCCGATTCCGCCGGCCGCGGCCAGCCGGGTCAGCCCCGCCGAGCCGGCGGCGGCCAGGACGCACCCGGCCACGATCGCCGGCCGCGGGCCGTATCGCGCGGTGAGGCGCCCCGACACCGGCGCGAGAATCACCAGCGGCACCGCGAGCGGCACCACCGCGAGCCCCGCGGCGGCGGCCGACCGGCCCAGGGTGTCCTGCAGATACAACGTGCTCACGAACAGAATCCCGTTGACGATCAGGTTCATCAGCACGGCCACGACATTCGGTGCCAGGAATTCGCCGCGCCGCAACAGGTCCAGCGGCAGGAACGGATCGGCGCCGCGGCGCGCGCGGGCGACGGACACGGTGAGACCCGACACCGCGACCGCGCCGGCGGCGAGGATCCGCACCGGACCACCGTGATGACCCGCGGCGATGATGGCGAAGATCAGCGCGCTCAGCCCCACGACGAATCCGGCCAGACCGGGCACATCCACGCGACCACCGCGCCGCGCGGCATCCACCGGCACCACGAACCGGGCCGCGACCGCCGCGACGATCGTCAGCGGGACCGCGATCCAGAACACCGGCCGCCACCCGATATGCGTCACCAGCACGCCACCCAGCAGGGGACCGCACGGCAGCGCCAGCGAGGACACCGCCGCCCAGGTCCCCAGTGCCTTCGCCTGTTCCGCGCGCCCCGGGAACACCTCCACGATCACCGCCATCGTGCTGGGCAGCAACACGGCGCCACCCACCCCCTGGGCCACCCGCGCCCCGATGAGCACCTCGATGCCCGGAGCCAGCGCGCACGCGAGCGACGCGGCGCCGAACAGCGCGAAGCCGGTCAGCAGCATCCGGCGATGTCCGATCCGGTCGCCGAGCGTCCCGGCCGCGAGCAGTAGCCCGGCGATGGCCACCACATATCCGTCGACCACCCATTGCAGCTGCGCCACCGCTGCCCGCAACCCGTGCCCGATCGCGGGTAGCGCCACGTTGACTATGGTCACGTCGAGCAGTACCAGGAACATCCCGGCGCACATCACCGTCAGCACGAGGCCGCGGCCGGACGCGGTGGTCGGAGTAGCGATCATGAGGGCAGTGTCGGCCGGGAATGCTTCGGTGTGGACCGAAGTATCCGCCGGCATATTTCGGTGCGGGCCGAAGTGTCGTGGCGGGACACTGGTCCTGTGACCGACCACCGACCGCTCCACGGATACTCCGACATCGCCGCCGTCGGTGCCCTGCTGGCCGATGCGACCCGGGCACGGATGATGGTCGGCCTGGCCGACGGACGGGCACTGCCCGCCTCCGTGCTGGCCGCGGAAGCCGGAGTGGCGGCCTCCACGGCCAGTGAACATCTGACCCGCCTGGTCGAGGGCGGCCTGCTCAGCGTGCAGCGTTCGGGCCGGCACCGGTACTACCGCATCGCCAATGCGCAGGTGGGCGCCGCGATCGAAGCGCTGGCGGTACTCGCACCCACCCGTCCGGTCCGGTCGTTGCGGGAATCGACCCGGGCGGCGGCACTGCGCCGCGCACGCAGTTGTTACGACCACCTGGCCGGTCGGCTCGGCGTCGAGGTCACCGAAGCGCTCCTCGAACGTTCGGCCTTGACCAGGGTGGACGGTGTCACGGGAACTCAGCGCGCACACGGTGATCCGATGTCCGCGCCGCTCCCGCAACACCCCTATCGGCTGGGCCCGAATGCGGCATCCGTCTTCGGCGAGCTCGGAGTCGACCTCGACGCGGCCCGCGGTCAGCGCAGGCCGCTTCTGCGATTCTGCGTCGACTGGAGCGAACAGCGGCACCATCTCAGCGGTGCACTGGGCGCGGCGGTGCTGACGCGCATGGAATCCGCGGGCTGGGTCGACCGGCCCGGCACTCGCAGAACTCTGCGTGTGACCGATCGGGGAGCGCTGGTTCTGGACCGCGTGCTGGGCGTGGACCTGCCCGGCTAACGGTCCTCGAGCACCGCTTTCATCCGTTCGAGGGTGGTGGTCATGTCGTGGCGGTTGCGTCGGCCACGGGCCCACCCCAACACCGTCCAGTACATCCGCAGCGGCAGCGTCCCCGACAGTTCGAACGCTTCGGTGACATCGCTGCCGTCGTCCCGTGGTGCGATCCGGTACGACCACCGGTTGATGGTCTTTCCGCCGGGCCCGAGCACGGCGAAGGCGAATTCACGCTCCGGCTCGCAGACGACCACACGGCACGTCGTCCAATACACCGGACCGATCTCGTTGCGGCGGACGTGGCCCCGGAACTTCGCTCCGGCCTCGGGACCCTGTGCGTCACCGAGCCATTCGGCCTCGAACGTCTCCGGACTGAACTCGCCGATCCGGGTGACATCGCTGACGAGACCCCACACCTCGGCGGGTGTCGCCGACATCCGGACGGTGACCGAATCACGCACGATATCTCCTTGCGATCGCTGCACTTCGACGGTAACCGCCGACAAGACGCGCTGTGCCCGAAAAGCTACGGAAATACGAAAGCCCCGGTGTGAACCGGGGCTTTCGTGCCTATATGGTGCGCGATACTGGGATTGAACCAGTGACCTCTTCCGTGTCAGGGAAGCGCTCTCCCGCTGAGCTAATCGCGCGTGTTCGCCTACTAAGAGGCGGCGACGGGAATCGAACCCGTGTGCACGGCTTTGCAGGCCGTTGCCTCACCACTCGGCCACACCGCCAACCAAGGCCGGGTTGGCCTTCGAGCGGATGACGGGATTCGAACCCGCGACCCTCACCTTGGCAAGGTGATGCGCTACCAGCTGCGCTACATCCGCATGCAGCTTCTCCGGGGCCTTGCGGGCTCCTTCCGGCTGCGAGAGAGAACATTAGCCCACTACCTGTGCGCTCAACAAATCGGCTGGTAGATGGGGGTAAATGTGAATGACACGAGTGTTGTTCCGAGGCCTGTGCGACGAGGCGCATCGAGCCGGTGATCGCGCTCGTCTCCAAGAGAGCCCCGAAGGTCGCTCACCGCCCCGCCGCCGAATGTTCCCGCTACCCCGTCTCCGGCCCACACCTCGCCCGGGTTCGTATCCGACGAGAGGCCGAACCTGGGCCGCCTGTCGCATCCAGAGCTGACGCCCTTCTGGCAGCCCCTCGTCCACCCGAATCGCGGTCGCCGACAGCCGCTGCGCCCGTTCACGTTCCGTTCGTCGAGCCTCACGGAATTTCCCCAGCTCACACCCCGATTTGGTGTGACACGGGTGGTGCGTGTTAAGGTTCCTTCTCGTTCGGAACGGCACCTTCGCCGCCTCGAATCCCACGGTCCCATAGCTCAGTGGGAGAGCGCTCGCCTCACACGCGAGAGGTCGCTGGTTCGAAACCAGCTGGGACCACTTTTTATGTCCAGGTCAGCGACACTTTTTCTGGATTGCCGTTAGTTTCGTGCCAGATACGTGCCAGATCCCCTGAAGCGATATGCCGCATTGGGTGCGCTGGTTGAGATCTGCGATGGTCAGCCGAAGTGATATACGTCACAATGTTGTCAGCGGGGCTGTGCCTGCCGTTCCTCTGGATCTACCGAACGGGCCGCATTGCCGCATCGATGTCTTCCATGGCGATTCGTATCTGTGTCCGCCCCTGGACGTGTCGCCCCCGTCACCAGTTGCGCGGCTGCTGCGGCGGTTCCGTCATAGTGCGATGGGTCCGAGGTCGGCGGCGGTGCGCGCGAGCGCGCGGATGGCGGGGTTGTCGGCGGCGGTACTCCAGGCGAGGGCCCATTGCAGGCTGGGGGCATCGGGGAGGGGGAGGAAGACGATGCCGGGGGGATTGTTGTAGCGGGCGGCGATCTCGCCGAGCGGGTGCACGCAGTGTCCGGCCGCGACCAGGGCGAGTAGTTCGTGGAAGGTGCGGGCGGCCGGTCCGCGGGGGATGCGGCGGCCGAGCGGGGTGCGGGTGGGAACCATTGCGGTGATCCAGTATTCGGGCGCATTTGGGCCGAAGTCGACGACCCGGTTGTCGGCCAGATCCTCCAGGGACGCGGTGCCACGCTCGGCGAGCGGGTGATCGGCGGCCACTGCGAGCACACGGCCGCCGGTGAGCACGGTGGGCCCGACGGTGAGGTCGGGTTCCAGCACCGGCAGCCACAGCACATTGATATCGTGCTGCCCGCTGCGCAGGGCGCCGAACGGGTCGCTGCCGTTGATCTCCCGGAATTGGATGTCGCTGCCGGGGTGCCGAGTTCGGAACGCGTCGGCGAGCGGGCGCAGTTCGTGCCCGGCGTGGCCGAACACTCCGACCTGCAACGTTCGGCTCGCCCCGGGCCCCATGGCCTCGGCCCGGGCGAGCGCCTGCTGCAACAGATCCTGCACCTGTTGCAGGTCCTCGCGCAGCCGCCGACCGACCGGCGTGAGACCGACCTTGCGACTGGTGCGATCGAAGAGCGCTGTGCCGAGCCGCTTCTCCTGACGACTGATGGCCTGACTGACCCGGGCCTGAGAGACGCGCAGCCGCTCGGCGGTACGGCCGAAGTGCAATTCCTCGGCCAAGGTCAAGAAGATCTCGATGTCGCGTAGCTCCACAAATAACTCCAGCGTTATGGATCAGTCCACGAACCTTACCTTGTTCGACGTTTGACCTGCGGCAATGCTTTGGATACGGCCGGAGCACACGCCCGGCCGACAGATCGATAACCCAGGAGGGCACGGTGACCGACCTTGGAGCGATCGCCGATCGAGTCGAGATCGAGGCCCTGCGCGGCGAGCTCACCGATGCGGTGATGATGCGCGACTTCGACCGTGCGGCAGCACTGTTCACCCTGGACGGCGCGATGCGATGGCCGCACATCGACCAGGAGTTCGTCGGCCGCGCCGCGATCCGGGCCGGCATCGAACGGGGCCAGAGCCGGTGGGAGTTCTTCATCCAGAACGTCCACCCCGGCGTCATCCAGCTATACGGCGACACCGCGACCGGCCGGGCCCACATTCACGAGTTCGGCCGAATGCGCGACGGCAGTTCCCATTCGAACTTCGCCGTCTACCACGACCGCTACCAGCGCACCCCCGACGGCTGGAAGTTCAGCCAGCGGGTCTACGAGGTCCGTTACCTCGACACCACGCCCTTGCTGGGCATCACGAGTGCATGAACCATCAGCCGCTCAACCACTTCGAAGGAATCCTGATGAACACGTTCGACCTGCGCTCCGGCGCGTATGTCCTCGACACCACCGCCTGCGGGATCGGCTTCCGGGCCCGCCACGTCATCGGCCCTGCCGTGGTCGGCCGATTCGCTCAGTTCGACGGCAACGCAGACCTTTCCGGCGATCTGTCGCAGTGGCGGGTCGACGTGGCGATCCGGGCCGACAGCATCGACACCGGCAACCGGCAGCGCGACGAACTGCTGTGTGCGAAATTCTTGCGCACGCCGGACTATCCGACCATCGAATTCGTTTCCACCGCAGCGCGAGACGTCGGCGAATCGACCGTCGAGCTGGTCGGCGATCTGAGCATCCGAGGCATCACGAAATCGACCGCGGTGACCTTCCAGCGCCACGCCGCGGCCGACGGCCTGGTTCACATGACCGGCACCGCGGTGATCGATCGCCGTGACTGGCAGGTGAATTGGAATGCGGCGACAAAGGTCTCGATCGGCAAGACGGTCGCGCTGGAATTCGACATCACCGCCGCCCAACGGGCCTGACCCGCACAGACATCGAACCGTACCAACCATAAGGAGATCCAGATGAGCATGACGAGCGCGAATACGACCACGGTGCTGATCACCGGAGCCAACAAGGGGCTCGGCCTGGAAGCCGCCCGCCGGCTCGGTGTGCGCGGATGGACGGTCTTCCTCGGCTCCCGAGATGAATCCCGCGGCCGCGCGGCGGCCGAGGGGTTGATCGCCGAGGGCATCCATGCTGTCCCCGTAAGCCTCGATGTCACCTCCGACGAGTCGGTGGCGGCCGCGGAAAAGCTTGTTCGCCAACACACCGACTCTCTGGATGTGCTGATCAACAACGCGGGCACGCCGGGTCGGGGCACCGCGCCGGCCGAGGTGAGCATCGACGAGATCCACGCCGTGTACGACACCAACGTCTACGGACCGATCCGAGTCACCAACGCGCTCATTCCCCTGCTACGCGCCGCGGCGAACCCGCGAGTGGTCATGATCTCCAGCGCCGGAAGCTCTTTCAGCGTCGTCACCGATCCCGATCAACCCATCTCCCGCATCCACGAACTCGGCTACAGCTCGTCGAAAGCGGCGCTCAACATGGTCACCGTCCGCTACGCCCAGGCCCTGCCCGACATCAAATTCAACCTCGCCACCCCCGGCGAGATCGCCAATCGCAAGTTCGCCGCCACCGACATGAACAACAACACCGGCGCCCTGACAGTCACCGAGGGCACCGACTCCATCCTCGAACTGGCAACCCTCGACCCCGACGGACCAACCGGGACCTTCATCGACCGCCTCGGCCCCGTCGCCTGGTGAGGGAGTGTCGGGATAACGGCGGATCTGACCTCGGTCTGACCGGCTGAACCTGATGGTTCGGCAGGAAGGACCGACTGATGTCGGAGACACTCGAGTCCGTGGCGAACGACGCGGCGGACACCGAGAAACTGGCCGAGCAACCGCTGGCCCAGGCCAAAGAGTAAGGGATCGACCTGGTAGGGCCGGGCGGGCTGCTCAACCAGCTCACCAAAACCGTGCTCGAAAGCGCCCTCGACGCGGAGATGACCGAGCACGTCGGCTACGAGAAACACGACAGCGCCGGCCGCGGAACCAGCAACTCCCGCAACGGAACCCGATCCAAGACAGTGATCACCGAGATCGGGCCGGTCGAGATCGACGTGCCCCGAGACACGAACTCCTCGTTCGACCCGAAGATCGTCCGTAAGCGTCAGCGCCGCCTGACCGGTGTGGATGAGATCGTGCTGTCGCTGACAGCGAAAGGCCTGACCACAGGGGAGGTTTCGGCGCACTTCGCGCGATCGTCCTCACCGCGTGGCGGGCTGCGGGCCCGGTTGCGGGCCGGTGTTCAGCTGTTCGGGCAACACGGTGAAGTGGCGGACGAACCCGGACAGGACGGGCAGGTCCTTCGGTGTGGTCCACTCGCCGAGCAGGTCGCCGGTGACGGTGTCGCTGTAGAGATAGTGACCGTGCGTGGGTTCGTCGAGGTCGTAGGCATCCAGGTAGATCCGCCAACGGCCGTCGGGAAGCGGGATCACGCACTGTCCCTCGCGCGGTTGTCCCGGGCCCGGTCCGCCCCAGCGCGCCCAGTTCCCGGTCCGCGCGAACGTGTACGGGCCGACCAGGCGGTCGGCCACCGCGACCTCGACGTTCTTGGTCGATTCGTTCTTGACGAACGCGTAGTAGCGTCCCTGCGACAACGTGACCGTGGTGTCGATGTATCCGAGGCCGTCCGGTGCGGGAATGATGCCTGCCAGCGGTATGGGCGTGGTCCAATGCAGCCGGCTCAGCGATGAGGTGGTCGCGGTCATGACGCAGGGCCGGAAGACCGTGCCGTCGTTGATGTTCACCAGGACGCTGACCGTGCCGTCACGGTCGACGAACCATTTCGGCGCCCAGGTATGGGTGACCCCGCCGAACGGAATCGTGTACTCGTACAGGAACTCCCAGTGGATCCGGTCGTGGCTGCGAGCGAACCCGATGGTGTTGCCGTCCCATGCGGTCGTGTACGTCAGGTAGTACTCGCCGTCGAGGTGACGAAAGACGCTGGGGTCGCGGCACAAGCCCTTCTTGGTCGTGGGGGCCGCTGCTGGGGTGTCGGCGGGGTCGGCGTCCGCCGGACGGTAGGCGTCGGCCTGGACGAGCTGGAAATTCGTTGCGTCGGTGGATTCGTAGACCCACATATCGGTCTGGCTGGCGTTGGTGAACGCCGTCATCGTGTATCGGATCGGCGGAGCGGCGGCCGCTGCACGTCGGGATGCCACAACGCTCAACGGTACGCTCGCTGCCAGGGCGAGCATCGCTCTGCGGGACAGCCCGGTCGACGTCATATGCGGATTATTCAGCCCGTGAACGCTGAATGATCGCTGACACACCGCGCGTCGTGAGTAGGTCGATATGCCGCGGGGCTGCTGCACGATCGGGTGTCGGTGTCACCCCATCCTGTAGCAGCCCCGTCCGACACATTGATGACTGGCTTCACCGAGAGGTTGAGCGGTTGCAGGTACAGCCAAAGCCGATGTCTCCGAGCCGTTCCGCGCTGAGCTCGCCGCAGCGACGGCATCGGGTGTAGTGGGGGTCGCCAGGAAGGGACGGTGTGGTGAGAGGACCGAGATGGTCGAATCCATTTTCCTCGGCGAGAGCTTGGGCGGTCACTGAATCCCTTGCCTTGCAGTGACTCTCAGTGCGTTGGTTGCGTCGTCGACGGCGCCCGTCGGGTGCTGTGGATCAGCACTGTCCGGTATCGGGTTCCGTCGCGGAGTTGCCGGTTCCACGGCCGGCGCGCAACCGTCCGATGATGTGATCGGTGGTCACGACTTCCGTCATCGCGAATCCGATGATCTCTTCGGTGATGTCCTGCATACGCTGTGTGAAAGTGGCGGTCGCGTCGGAGACGAGGAATCCCCGATAGCCGAGATCGAACCCAGACGCCGCCGTCGCGAGGACACAGGCGTTGGTGGCCACGCCCGTATAGAGCACATTCTCGACGCCCATATTTCGGAGATGCACATCAAGGGAGGACGTGGTGAATCCGCCGGATCCGGTTTTGAGGATATCGAGGTCCGAGGGCTGCGGCTGGAGTTCATCGATCACGGCGCAAGCGGGGGACGCATCGTGTGCTTCCCAGAGCGGGAAGAGATCTCTGGTTGCCGGCGAGGCGTCGGCGTAGTCGGCGGCGAGGGATCCGATACGGAGGTACACGACGCGAGCACCAGCCGAACGTGCCGCGGGGAGCAGCCGTCGATGCGCGGGCAGAACGAGGGTCTTCAATCGGTCGACGAAATATGTCGTATCCAGACCCCGGGATTCGGTATCGGCGAGGAACCATCGGCCCGGGGTCACTTGGTGGTTGACCATGTCGATCACCACCACCGCGGTGCGTCGCGCGTCGATGGCCCCGGCTGCATCGGCTTTTCGATACCGGGGTGCGACTTCACCGCCCGGTTCCGGTGCATCGCGGCTATCCATACGGTGCTCCCTTCTTCGCCTGACCTGCTTGATGCCCGACCAGCACTCGTGCGGAAAGAGCGCGCCCGAAACCTGTGGGCCGGAGGGGCTTCCGCCGGTCGTGATGGCGCTCTGGGTGTGCTCGACTCAATCGAAATTATCTAATAGCTTTAGGTATTGTCAATGCTGTGGGTGAGTTCGATGGATTGGAGGCTCGTCTTGCCCGCCGGTAGACCGGCGGGGTTCTGCACGTTCTGGTGAACAACATTGGTGTCTCCCGAGATGATCTGCTGCACGAGGTGCCGACGCCGACCGGGACGCTGCTCGCGTGTCGGGTGGGGCTCGCCGTTCGTCGAGATGCGGTGGAACGGTCCGGCCGAGGGGCTGTGCGGGCGCCGTCCGGGGAGATCATGACGGGGGGTGGAGCGCTCGGTGGGCGCAGGGCGCATTGTGCGGAGATCGGTTGCGGCACAGCCATGCTGGGACACTTTTCTGCTCAGCGGTCCAGGGCGGGCACCGTGACGGTGGTGCGTAGCAGCTTCGTGCTGCGGCGGAAGGCCCATACGACGACGAGTGCGGCCAGCACGGTCAGCGGGGTGCCCATCGCGACGCGGGCGGTGCCCAGTCCGCCGGTGCTCTCGGTGACGTAGAGCCACTGCTGGACGATGAACCGGGCGCCGAACACCAGGGCCGCCGCGAGGGTGGCGATATCGTGGGCCCGCAGAACGGCCCGGTGGGCGCGCCAGGGGTGCTCGCCGCCGTGGACGGCGTTCCAGACGACCCCGGTCAGCGGCCGCCGCGCCAGCACCGAGCCGAAGGTCAGTACGAACCCGGCGAGTGAAACCCAGATCCCCAGTACGAAGAAGTCCCGCGCGGAACCGGTCCACGCCACCACGCCGGCGGCTACCGCCACCCCGGCGAGGCTGCCGATCGTGGAGGCGATCCGCTCACCGCGCGCCAGCCGGAACACGAACAGCGCCAGGCCGGTCGCGATGGAGACGCCGATCGTCACGGGCAGGGACAACACCGCGTTGGCCGCGACGAACACGACCACCGGCACGGTGGAATAGACGAAGCCCAGCGGGCCACCCAGCTGGTCGAGCACACTCTGCTTGCCGTTGCCGGGGCGCTCCGGGGTAGAGCTCATCGGTCCTCCAAGGGTCGTCGGATGCCTGCCATCGAGGAAAAGGTGTGCCGTTGCGGCACACTCAAGTCGAAGCGGGCTTTTTGTGCTCCAGATCACTCCGAGCTGCCCGGCCCCGGTGCGGTCGAATGTCGGCCGAGGACGCGGTTCGAGCTGGTGAGCGCCTCAGGTGACCTGAGTTCGGCAGGGGCGGATGCGTCCACGGGCTCGTCCTCGCCGAAGGGGGAGCGCCCCGCCACGACCCACGCGCTTGACTGTGCCGGTGCGGCACGGTTCAGGCTGTTGGTACGGGCCGCCGCACTCGCGCCCGGCCGATCCGCATTCCGAGGAGCCGATCATGACGTGGAGTACCCGCCAGCTCGCCGAACTCGCCGGCACCACCGTGCGAGCAGTGCGGCACTATCACGACATCGGCCTGCTCGACGAGCCCGAGCGGGGATCCAACGGCTACAAGCACTACGGCGTATCCCATCTGCTGCGCGTCCTGCGGGTCAAGCGCCTGGCCGCTCTCGGAATTCCGCTGTCGCAGATCGCCACCATGGGTGATGAAGACCAGTACCCACGCGAGGCGCTCCAGACGCTGGACGCGGAGCTGGCCTCGACCATCGATCGCCTGCAACGTATTCGCGTCGAGCTCGCACTCATCATGAAAAATGACGTACACACCGACCTCCCGCCCGAACTGGGCGGGGCTGTCGCCGGGCTGTCGGAGGCCGACCGTTCCTACACGATGATTCTCAACAGTGTGCTGGGCCCCGCGGGGCTCGACGCCTTGCGTCAGACGTTGAACGCCCCGCCGGACAGCGCCGAATTCGACAGTCTGCCGGAGGACGCCGATGAGCGGACCCGGGCGGAGCTGGCCGAGCGAATGACCCCGATCGTCCGCGAGCTCTATGCCGAACACCCAGCTCTCGGCAAGGTCGACGACTCACCGGTCGGTCCCGAGCGGGCTGCGCAGGCACTGGCGGTGGCGCTGAAGGACCTCTACAACAAGGCCCAGCTCGACGTTCTGTTCCGCGTGAACCAGCAACTCGACGTACCGGCCCCGGACTGAGTACGCCGGGTTTCGCGATGCCACCCGCGGAGGTCGGCTTCGGAGGCCGCCCGGCAGTGCGACCTCCGAAGGCCGACCTCGATGACGGCCGTGCGCAAATGCCGGGCCAAGTCGCGGGGCAGTGGCACGAAGGATCTGCGGGGCGACGGGACCGTGGCGGACGGTCGCGCACTCGGTTGTCGCGGATGACGATCGCGCCGGTGTCGAGCACGGTGCGTACGAGTTCGGCGGCCGGACCGGGGGAGGTGTTGCGGGGCAACAGAATTGCCGGCCCGAGCCGGGAGACGACGCGGGTGAGCGGTGGCAGGAACAGCGATGCCGAACACGTCCGGATCACTTACCGGAGTCCGCCGGTCGCGGTGTCAGCCGTAGAGGCGGATGAAGTCCTGGGTCGGGTCGACGGCGGGCACCGTGTAGCTCGCAGAATTCCCGTCGATGTCGGTTTCCTCGACATAGCGGGCGGGTTCGGCGGGCAGGTGGCGCCAGCGCGCGCGTGGATCGCCGACCTGGTCTCGGTGACTGTCCGACATGATGTCCCCCTTACAGAATCGTGTCACCACATGCTACCCGGAGTTGCGCGCCCGGCGCGGTGTGCGGTGCGGTGAAGGCCACGTCGATCCGGAGGTGCCAGGTCGGGTGGCACCGATGTTCGCGGTCACGGCGAACAGGACGTCACGCATCATCTCCCGAGCTGGCGGTGCGCGACCGGGCCGGTCGGGTCGACGCGCCACCTCGGGGACGGATGTGTTGCCTCCCTGTCGGCGGGGTTCGGCTCAGAATTCGTCGGTGGGGCGGTAGACCTGCAGCGTGCCGGGCATCCCGGTGAACTCGAAACTCGTACTCCGGCTGTCGACTTCGCCGTCGGTCGCCAGTGAGATCGGGGCCCCGTGGACCCGCACTCCGAGTGTGTCCGCGCGTCGCTGCACGTAGGTCGGCGAGTCCCGCAGCGTGCCGGTGATCGAAGCCCAGATCAGCCTGCCGCGAGAGAATCGCCGGTCCGCGCGCAGATAGCGGATGTCCAGACCGGCTTCGTGCAGGTCGGTGCGGGCGGTCGGGACCTGGTCGCTCGGGCGGTAGGCCCCGTTGCCCACGAACAACATCCACACCGTCGCCGATTCGCCGTCGATGGTGGTGTGCAGCGGCTGTGCGCGCATCAGGACGCGGACCATCGCCACCGCGGCGGCCGGCCATTTGCCGATGCGATGCTCCCAGC
This sequence comes from Nocardia sp. NPDC052254, assembly GCF_040679495.1. NCBI lineage: Bacteria > Bacillati > Actinomycetota > Actinomycetes > Mycobacteriales > Nocardiaceae > Nocardia > Nocardia sp. NPDC052254. The sequence goes on from NZ_JBFAUW010000012.1 coordinate 136,632, forward strand.
GTTCGCGGTAGCGCACGAAATCCGGATAACCACCCAGACTCGCGGTATTGATCACCGTGCGTTCGCTGCCGTCGTCCAGGCGTACCCGCGCGGTGTCGGCACAGGCGACCCGGCCGGAGACCAGGGCCCGCACGGTGGCGGCGATATCGTCGGATCCGATATCGCGGGCGAAGTGGTTGAGTGTGCCGCCGGGGAATACCGCCAGCGGGAGCTTGTGGTGCACAGCGGCTTCCGCGACCGCCGACACGGTGCCGTCGCCGCCGAGGACGCCGAGCGCCTGCACCGAGTCGTCGCGCATGCGCGCATCGATCTCGGCGTCGAGATCGATGTCGTTGCCGAGTCGCAGTATCTGCGCGGCGGGCAGCCGGGCGGCGAGGTCTGTGAGCAGCCCCGCGCCATCGCCGCCGCCGGAGTTCGGATTGGCCACCAGCAGCAGTCCGGCACCGCCGACCAGCGGTTCGACTTGCTGCGCCGAGCCGACCGCGGCGGGCTCGTCGAGCCGTACCGCCCACCACCGCCTGGTGCCGACGGCCACCGCCGCTCCGAGCGCGGCGCCGGCGACCACATCGGTGGGCCAGTGCACGCCGACATGCACTCGTGAGTATCCGACCGCCGCGGCCACCGGGACCACGGCCAATGCCAGCGCCGGGGACTCCAGTGCGACCCCGGTGACGAAGGCCGCCGCCGAGGCGGCGTGCCCGGACGGGAAGGACGACGACACCGGGGGTGAGACCAGACGGCGCATCAGCGGCACCGCTTCGGCCGGGGGTCGGCGGCGCGGAAACAGCGGCTTGGCAACACCATTGGCGATCGCGCTCGCCAGTCCGGTCGCGACGAGCCCACGCACACCGGCGCGCCGCTGGGCGCCGGTGCCGAATACGATCACACCCACACCCGCGGCGATCCAGAGTCGATTGGCATTGGCGGCGAGGCTGAGTGAGCGCAATGCGGAATCCGCCGCGCTCGGGCGCACACGCGCACTGTGATCGACGAGCCGACGATCCATCGCGTTGATTCCGTGGATCCGACGAGGTGACAGTCGAGGTCTACGCACCTCGGAAGCCTACCGGGACGAATCCCGCGCTGTTCGTGACCTGCTCGACCGCCGGCAATGCCTCGGGCAGCTCGGTGAATCCCCGCTCGCCACCACGGCACCCGGAACGCTCCGGCAGGGCGAGCCGGAACCGCATAGGCTGAGGTCGGAAGAGTTGCGCCGATCGCCGACCGGATCGGCACCCGGTGGGAGTCGAAGCGCGGGAACGCCGGCTCGGTCTCGGGCCGTCTGCGATCGTCCGCCGCGGGCCGATCCGGCCGTGGGCGATGAGCTCGACATGTGGAGTGCACCGCGTCATCGACCTCCTGGAGGCAGCAATGACCGACAGCCGATCAACATCGAACACCCGGCGCCGGATTGTGATCACCGGCGCGAGCGACGGTATCGGGGCGGTGACCGCGCGGGCACTGGCCTCGCCCGATGTCGATCTCGTCATCGTCGGCAGATCGGCGGCCAAGCTCGCGGCCGTGACCGCCGATACCGGAGCGACCGCGTTCACGGCCGATTACGCCGCTCTCGACGAGGTACGCGCGCTCGCCGAGCAGATCGGCGAACACACCCGCACGATCGATGTGCTGCTCAACAACGCGGGTGGCCTGTTCGATCCGCGACAACGCACCGCCGACGGGCACGAACCGAACTTCCAGATCAACCATCTCGCCCCGTTCCTGCTGACCAATCTGCTGCACGATCGGCTCACCGCCGCGGCGGGTGCGCTCGTACTGAACACCGCGAGCATCGGCAACCTCGTCGGGCACGTCGACATTTCCGATCTGGATTTCCGGCGGCGTCGTGCGTTCGGCTGGCGCGCCTACGGGTCGAGCAAGCTGATGAACATCATGTTCACCCGTGGTATCGCCCAGCGCTGGTCGGCCGACGGAATCGTGTCGGCCGCAGTGCATCCGGGCCCGGTGGCGTCGAGTTTCGGCCGGGATTCGCGTGTTGTCGGCCTGCTGTACCGGACCCCGCTGCGGCACGTCGGCACCATCACGCCCGAGCGCGGCGCCGAACCACTGATCGAGCTGGCCGGGCGCGGCGCGGATGCGGAGATCGACGGCGTCTACTTCCACCGGCACCGCGCACGAGGCCCCGAGTCGCCACAGGCGCACAATCGTCGCCTCATCGATGAATTGTGGTCTGCCTCAGCCGATCTCGTCGGTATCGGCTGACTCTGTGCTCCCGCTCGATCCGCGCATCGAGGGAGCGGCGTTTCTATCCCTTTACCGCGATATGCGCATCTGTGCATGTCTGTCCGAGTTTCGCTCCTGCGCCGAGGGAGAAGCCACCGACGAAAGAGCAGCCAGGAGGGGTGATCGGCGCACCTGCCGCTGACCGGCGCGGCGCGGCTCAGTGCTGGTGTGCCTCGGCCAGGGACTTCAGGTTCAGCAACTGCCGCCGAGCCATGATCAGATCGCCGACCGACACCCAGGGGGCCACCCAGCGGCTGGTGTCCATGACCGCCTTGAGCAACAGCCGGGTCGTGTTGTCATCGCGGGGTAGCAGGACGTAGGACATGAAGGCGCCGATGATGGTGGCGGTCAATTGCTCGCCCGGGGTCACCGAGACGATTCGCCCCAGCTTGCGGCCGCCTGCGGTGGTGAAACTCTCACCGACGCGAGGCTCCGGCAGGTGTGCCGGCTCGCGAGGTGAGCGGCGGCCGAGGTTGTCGATCCAGTCGTATGAATATGGCGCGAGCCTTATTTGGGCGACCCAGGGCCAGACCGCCTCGGCGGGCGCCCGGACGGTCACACCCCGCCATGCCTGTAGTGCGGATGAGGTGACGAAGTCGTCGCACGGGTAGGGGTGTGAGACCTCGTCGTCGCTCACTCCCCAGCGGTCACCGATCATTGCTCCATCCTCCACCCGTATCGGCGTTGGCCGGGTCGGGTGTGACCGTCCCATCTCGATCCGGCGACCGCGCGCACGGTCCTTTCGGTGATGCCGCGGAAGGAGTCTGTGACGAGATGATCTGCGCCGCAATCCGCTTCGGTGTGTGCCGTTCGGTATCGGAGTGGGGGTGGCGGCTCGGACCGGGCCTCTCCGCGGACGGGGGTGTGTTAGTGTTCGGCTATTCGACAATGACAATCGTTTTCGAAGACTGAGCTGTCGGCGACGTCGAAGTGGGATGTCGATCGTGGCAGCAGGTCGTGTCGTCCCACTGAACACGTGGGGCGGCAGCGTCTTGTGGGTGACGGACAGGAGCCGATGGGAATGGGTGGCACGGGGGCATCGCTCCAGGTGGACGAGGCAAGGCAAGTTCCGGCGCCGGCGGCGGCCGAGGCCGGGACGACGCCCGGCGGCGCCCTGTTCCGAGTGACCGAACCGGTCCGTGGACGGTTGGGGGTGGCAGCGGCGATCGCTGCGCTGGGCGGCGCGGCGGGGGTGGCCGGCTTCGTCGGATTGGCACTGGCGCTCAGGGAGCTGCTGGACGCCGGCACCGATACCGGTTCCGTCGTGGCTTTGCTGGTGCTCGCCGCGGGCGGATTCATCACTCGATTCGCCATGCGCGCATGGTCTTTCCAGCTCTCGCACCTGGCGTCCTTCGATCTCGAACAACGCCTGCGCAGTGATCTCGCCGCGCATCTGGGCCGGGTTCCGCTGGGTGAGGCGCAGCGGCTGGGTTCGGGTGCGGTCAAGAAGGTCGTCCAGGACGACGTCCGTGGATTGCACATGACGGTGGCCGACGCTGTTCCGCTGGCCGGTTTCACCGTGGCCCAGCCGATCGCGGCGCTCATCGCGCTGGGCTTCGTGGATTGGCGGTTGTTGCTGGCGGTCGCCCTGTTCCTCCCGGTGGTGTTCGTCGGGATGCAGCTGACATTGCGCGACTACGCCGAAACCCGCCGCCGCTACGACGAGGCCAATGAGGCCATCAACGCGGCGACGGTGGAATTCGTTCAGGGCATGCCGGTGGTGCGGACCTTCGATGACGGCACCGTCTCGTTCCGCCGCTTCGTCGATCGGGTCCGCCGGTTCACCGCGGCGACGACCGCATGGCAGAACAACAATCGTAGCGCGATGATCTTCGCGAATCTGACGGTCGCACCGCTGCCCACCATCGTGATCGTGACCACCGTCGGTATCTGGCTGACATCGAACGGTTCGATGTCGCCGGCACAACTGGTGGCGGCGATCCTGATCGGCACGCTACCGGTGGAATCGGTTGTCCCACTGATGAATCTGTCCAATCTGATCAACGACTCCAAGGCCGGAGCCGCCCGGATCGCGGAACTGCTCGACATCGAACCGCTGCCCGAGCCCGAGGAACCGCTGTCGCCGGCCGACGGATCGATCGAGTTCCGGTCCGTCCGCTTCGGATACGGCGGCGCGGATCGGCTCGCGCTGGACGGCGTGGATCTGACCGTTCCCAGCGGTACCGTGTGTGCGCTGGTCGGGCCGTCGGGATCGGGGAAATCGACAGTCGCACGGTTGATTCCACGGTTCTGGGACGTGGATGCGGGAGAAGTGCGCGTCGGCGGCGTGGACGTCCGCCGGATCGCTTCCGAGGATCTGCTCGGGCACATGGCGATGGTCTTCCAGGATCCGTTCCTGCTGTCCGACACGGTGGCGGAGAACATTCGCCTGGCCCGTCCCTCGGCCACCGACGCCGAGGTGGAGGCCGCGGCGCGTGCCGCACAGGCCCACGATTTCATCGTCTCGGAACTGCCCCAGGGCTACGAGACCCCGGTGGGTGAGCGGGGCGCGCGATTGTCCGGTGGTCAGCGGCAGCGGATCACCATCGCCCGGGCACTGCTCGCCGATACGCCGATCGTGATCCTCGACGAGGCGACCTCGTTCGCGGACCCGGAGAACGAGGCCGCGATCCAGGACGCGATCGCCGAGCTCACCCGCGGTCGCACCGTGCTCGTGGTCGCGCATCGCCTGTCCACGATCGTCGACGCGGATCGCATCGTGGTGCTCGAATCCGGCCGGGTGTCCGAATCCGGTACGCACACCGAACTACTCGCGCACGGCGGCCGCTACGCCCAGCTCTGGGAGCACCACCAGCGTGCTCGCGGCTGGGGCCTGGGCCGCGGCCGGAACAAGGAGGCCACGAACCGATGACGAGAATCCTGCGGCTCATGCTGCTCGCCGCCGGGGACTACCGGGACGAATTCCGCCGCACCCTGTGGTGCGCACTGCTCGGTTCGATCATGCAGGCGGCGGCGTATGCCACCCTGATCCCGATCCTGTACGAGCTGAGCCGGCCGGAGGTGAACACCACCGCCGTGTGGATCTGGTTCGCCGTCCTGGTGGCCTGCTGGGTGATTCAGGCGGCGTTCCACTACGGTCAGCTCCGGTTCGAGTTCGGCAGGTGGGCCGATGTGCTTGCCGCCACCCGCTTGCGGCTCGGCGACACCCTGCGGACCATGCCGCAGGCGGACCTCGAGCGCCGGGCCGCGGGGGATCTCACCACGGTGATGGGCGGCAATGTCGCGAACGCGACGATGGGTTCGTCCGGAATGGCGTTGCTGTTCATCCAGATGGTGACGGTCCCGGCGATCATCGGGGTGATCATCATCGCTGTCGACTGGCGGCTGGGTCTGGTACTCGCGGCATCGCTTCCGTTCGCGGTGCTGTTCGTCCGGCGCATCCAGCAGATCACCGGAGCGGGTGCGCGCCGGACCGACGCGGCCGATGCCGCCGCGGCGAGCCGGATCGTGGAATATGTGCAGGGCTTGCCGGTGTTGCGCGCCACCGGGCAGATCGGCGGTTCGTCGCGGCGCCTGGTCGAGACTCTCGAAGAGCAGAATGCGGCCATGTCGGGTATGCAGAAGCGGCTGACCTGGCCGGGTCTGCTGGCGTCCAGCGTCGTCCAATTGTGCCTGGTCGCGATGGTCGCCGTCGGGGCGGGCCTGGTGCTCGACATGCGCCTGTCGGCGGCGTTGCTGATCGCTGTGGTCGCCGCCGCGGTGCGGTTCGCCGAGCCGCTGTCGACCATGGCCAATCTCTCGTCGATCTTCGAGATCACCGACTCGGCGCTGGAACGGGTCGGTGCGGTGCTGGACGCCCCGGCGCTCCCCGTGGCCGAGCCGGAGGCTCGAATCGCTCGCTACGACGTCGAATTCGAGGATGTGCACTTCGCGTATTCCGATGGCGCACCGGTCCTGCGGGGGGTGTCGTTCGCCGCGCCCGCGCGATCGCTGACGGCGTTGGTCGGTCCGTCGGGCTCGGGTAAGACGACGGTGACCAGGTTGCTGACCCGCTACGCGGACCCCGGTGCCGGCAGTGTCCGCATCGGTGGCCTGGATCTTCGCGACCTCGACCCCGTGGAGATCTATCGCAATATCGCGGTGGTCTTCCAGGATGTGTACCTGTTCGACGACACGATCCGGGCGAACATCGCGATGGCCGCCCCCGACGCCGGTCAGCAAGACATCGAGGCCGCGGCCAGGGCGGCCAATGTCCACACCTTCGTCGAGCGGCTTCCGCACGGGTACGACACCAGGGTCGGTGAGATCGGTGGCGCCTTGTCCGGCGGTGAGCGCCAGCGTATTTCGATAGCGCGGGCGATCTTGAAGAACGCGCCGATCGTCCTGTTGGACGAGCCGACGGCCGCGCTGGACACCGAGAGCGAAGTCGCCGTGCAGGAGGCCATCGACGCGCTGGTCGCCCAGAAGACGGTCATCGTGATCGCGCATCGGCTCTCCACCGTGGCGGCGGCGGACCAGATCCTGGTTCTGGCGGATGGTGAGGTCGCCGAGCGCGGCACCCACGACGAGTTGCTGGCGCGGCCGGGGCGCTACAGCGCGATGTGGGAGGCGCAGACGCGGGCGCGCCACTGGCGGGTCACCGCGACCGTCTAGCCGCGGCCGGGCGCGAATGTGCCTGCCGCACAAGACAGATCATCGTCCTCGGCGCCGGATCTCCGGCACCGAGGACGACGCGCACGTGTCGTCCGGGGGCGCCCCGGTCACCCCCTCGCCGAGTCCGTGCCCCGGGCGGTGCGCCGCGCCGGGATCAGATACGGGGCGATACAGGCCAGTTTTTCGCAGGTTTCCTCGTGTTCGCGCTCCGGTGTCGAGCCGGAGACGACGCCCGCTCCGGCGTGCAACCAACTGCGGCCGCCGCGTTGATAGGCGGCACGCAGAACCAGTGCGGCATCCAGGGATCCGGTGCTGTCGGCGCGCAGGACGGCACCGCTGTAGAGGCCGCGCGGGGTGGGTTCCATATCGCCGATCGCCGCGCAGGCAGGCGCTTTCGGGATACCCGATGCGGTGATCGCCGGAAAGACGGCGGCGAGTGCGTCCCAGCAGGTCCGCTCCTCGGGCAGCAGGGTTTCGACGCGCGAGGCCAGATGCTGGACGCTGCCGCGTTCCTTGACGGTGAGGAATTCGCTGACCCGGGTGGCGTTTCCGATGCTGTCGAGTTCGTCGCAGGCCAGCCGTACCGAGGTGGCGTGTTCGTAGATCTCCTTGGGATCGGTGAGCAGATCGTCGCGCAGGGCCCGGTCCCGGTCGGCGTCACCGGTGCGGGCACGGGTGCCGGCCAGTGGCTGGGTGGTGGCGAGGCCGGTGCCGTCGGCCTCCAGAACCGTCTCCGGGCTGACGCCGGTGGCCTGCCAGCCGCCGAGATCCAGCAGGAAGGAGCGGGCCGGGGTATTCATTCTGCGGACCGCCGCATAGGTGGCCGGCATATCCACCGCGAAGGGGAGCTCCACCCGGCGGGACATGATCACCTTGTGGAAATCGCCATGCCGAATCCGGTTCAGCGCATCCTGTACACGCAGCAGATAAGCGGTGTCGACCGCGTCCACCGGAACCGGCGTGGGGGCTGATCGGAGCGCATCGGGATCGATCGGGGCGAGTTCGAATGGGCCGCGGCTGCGCGTGCGCACGGTGGTCTCGGTGATCTCGACTTCCACACCGGGCACCATGAAATGGGCGAGGACCTCTTGCGCGGCAACGGTATCCGGGCGGATGAGTTCGAAACACGCCCAGCCGTAGGCCCGCCACCCCGGCATCGGCGCCCGTTCGAGCGCGGCATGGATCTGCGGCCACGGATTGTCGTTCCAGGACTCGGAATGGTGGCCGCCGAGGGTGGTGTGCAGCCGGTCGGGACCGACGGTCACGGTGCCGATGGGATTTCCGGCGATGTACCAGCGGCCCGGCTGTTCGTAGACGACGTATTCGGTGAGCTGCCCGGATGCCGCGATCGAGGCCGCCAGCGTCAGCGGGTCGGTGTCGTGTTGGTGCACGGTGTGTACGTAGTCGTCGGTGTCCGGTGCGGTGGGTCGGGTCATGGTGCTCCGTATCTGCGGGTTCGGGCGACACCGGTCGCGAACGACCGGCATCGCGTTGTCGCTGCGGGTGCCGCGAACCGGTCCGTTCGTCCGATACCGGTCAGGGACGAGGGAGGGGGCTTCGGTCGATGGGGCTGTCCGCGTCGCGTCGTGTTGGGATCACGGCCGTACCGGCAGACGGCGCAGTCCGCGCAGTCCCATGCCGGAGCGCCAGCGCAAGTCGGCCGGGTGCGCGTCGAGGCGCAGTCGCGGCCATCGCGCGATGAGAGTGGTGAGTGCGAACCTGACCTCCGTGCGGGCGAGGGCGGCACCCAGACAGTTGTGGATGCCGCCGCTGAATCCCAGGTGCGGCCGCGGCTCGCGATGGATGTCGAAGCGGTGTGGATCCCGCACGTGGGCGGGATCCCGGTTGGCGGCAGCGGGAAAGACCAGAACCCGATCGCCGGTCTCGATGCGCTTGTCTCCCAGCGTGAACGGCGCCACCGCGTGACGCATCGTCGCCGACTCCACCGGCCCCCAGTAGCGCATGGTCTCCTCCACGGCGGCGGCGGCCAGCTCCGGTTCGGCGCGCAGTGCTGCCCACTGCGGCGGATCGGTGAGCAGCGAGAGGGTGGCACTGGCGATCAGGCTGGCCGAGGTTTCGAAGCCCGCGGCCACGAGCAGGCCGATCATGGCCCCCAGCTCGCCATCGGAGAGCGCTTCTCGATCGGATTCCGGATGTGCCAGCCTGCTGACCAGATCGTCGCCGGGGTCTTGTCGTTTGAGGAGGACGAGGTCGCGGGTATAACCGTCGAGCCGGTCGCGCAGGAGGGGATCGGGGCCCGACAGCGGGGTGGACACCGTCGCGGCCCGGACCGCGAGGTCGTGCAGTCCGGCGTGCCATGCCGCGGGAAAGCCGAGAATCTCGCCCAGGACGGTCAACGACAGTGGATACGCGTATGCGTGCAGCAGATCCACGGTGCCGTCGCCGTCGCGGGCTGCCTGCTCCGCGTGGTCCAGGAGCCGTTCGGCGTGCCGGAGCATCACCGGATGCATGGCGGTGACGGATCTGGAGGTGAACGCCCGCTGCGCGGCCCGCCGCAGCCGGGTGTGCTCCGGCGGGTCGGATATCAGCATGGTGTTCGGTGGGCCGGGAATGCGGGCCGCGGCCCGGGCCGCGCGTTGTGCGGGGGACAGCAGCGCGCGCGGATCATTGGCCAGTCGCTTCTCACGCAATGCCGTGTCGGCCGCGGTGTATCCGGTGATCATCCAGAAACCCCGCCCCGGTTGCTGCGGGAGCTCGACGAAGGTGACCGGCGATTGTGCGCGTAGCCGGTCGTAGACGGTGTGCGCGTGTTCGTGGAAATCCTCGGCCAGCAGGTCGATCACGATCGGGCGGGACTTGCCGGGCCTCATCGGCGTTCTGTCCGGACCGGTGTGGCCTCGATCAGTGAATACGACGTGGGCAGGACGGTCGGATGGACGGCGGTGACCGCGAATCCGGCACGCAGGCAGAGCGTTTCGTACTCGGCGCGGGTGCGCTCCTGGCCGCCCATGTTGACGAGCATGCTGATGTCGGTGAGATAGGGGGCCGGATCCGCGGTGTCGACCACGTCGGGCAGCACGGATTCCACGATCAGCAGGCGCCCGTCGGCGGGCATCGCCGCGCGGCACCGTTCGAGGATGGTGAGGCACCGCGCGTCGTCCCAGTCGTGCAGGATGTTCTTGAGTACGTAACCGTCTCCGCCCTCGGGAACCGCGGCGAAGAAGTCACCGGCCTCGATGCGGCAGCGGTCCACGACACCCGCGGTGGTGAGAGTCGCCGCGGCCTCGGCGACCCCGCTCGGCGAGTCGAAGACCACGCCGCGCACCGTGGGGGCGCCCCGCAAGATCTGCGACATCAGGGTGCCGTCGCCGCCGCCGATGTCGATGACGGTGTGGTGCCGGGTGAAGTCGTAGCTCACCGGAATCAGTTGTGCGATGGGCAGACTGACCTGTCGCATCGTCGCGTTGAACCGCTGCGACAGTTCGGGCCTGGTGGCGAGGAAGCCGAAGAAGTCGGTGCCGTACTGGCTCTCGAAGGTCGGCTGACCGGTGCGCACCGCCTCCTCGGTCAGTTTCCAGGAATCCAGCAGAGCCGGATCGGTGAACAGCAGCACGGCCGCCGCCTGGGAGTCCGGCCGATCCGTTCGCAGCGCGAGGCCCGCCTCTGCCAGCCGGAACGTGCCGGGACGCGTTTCGGCGACGATCTGCAACGCGGCCAGCGCCCGGAGCAGCCGGGACAGTGCGCCGGGATGGGTGCCGGTGAGTTCGGCCAGTTCGAGATAGCCGAGTTCGTCATCACCCAGGTGATCGGCGAGCCCCAGGCGGGCGGCGGTGCCGACAACCTGGGAGCAGATCGTGCCGAACATCATGTTCATGAGTCGCTGATGGGCTGCCATGCCTACTTCCCGTTGGTCACCAAAGCTGTTTGCCGCCTGCGTGTTTCGTGTCACCGAACCGAAGAGGTCCGCTTGACCGAATCCGTCGGCACGTCGTAGATTCTAGCATTAGTGAAAATGATTATCGTTTTACAGTTGGGAATGGGATGCAGGAACGGCCTCGTTTGCTACCAGCACGCTCGACCGCGCGGGAGGGCTGGGCCGGCGGTATCGGTGGTCTGCGTCAGGACGTCAGCGAGCTGACCGGGGTGCCGGCCGATGAGCTGGCCGATGACACGGATCTGCTCGGTCTGGGCATCGACTCGGTGACCATGATGCGGATATCCGGGCTGATGCGCCGGGCGGGCAAGCGGGTGGAGTACCGGGACCTCGTCCAGACCCCGACGCTCGCGGCGTGGTGGAAACTGCTGCACGACCGCGATTCCGGCTCCGCGGCCGCCGAATCCGGAACCCGGGAACCGGTCGCAGTCGACCTCTCGGAGCCGTTCGGTCTGGCGGTGATGCAGCACGCGTTCTGGATCGGGCGGACGCGCACCCAGCAGCTGGGCGATGTCGCCGCGCACTTCTACAGCGAGTTCGACCACGAGGGCGGTCTGGAACCGGACCGGCTCGAGACCGCGATGCGCGCCCTGATCGCGCGACATCCGATGCTGCGGGTGCGAATCGACGCCGCGGGCATGCAGCGGGTGACCGAGCACGGATCCTGGTCCGGACTGGTCGTCCACGATCTGCGGAAATTGCCCGAACCGGAACGACTTCGGCGGCTGGCGCGGGTACAGGACACCAACTCGCATCGGCGGATGGATGTCGAAGCGGGCGAGGTCATCGACCTCCAGCTCTCCTTACTGCCCGGCGGACGGACCCGGGTGCACCTGGACCTGGACATGATCGCGGGGGATGCGCTGAGCCTGCGCACTCTTCTCGCCGATCTGACCGCGCTGTACGAGCATGGTCCCGATGCGCTGCCCGCGCTGGAATACAGCTACGGCCGGTACCTCGCCGAGCGTGGCCGTGCCCGGGCGGCCGCTGGGGAGCGCGCGCGGCTGTGGTGGCAGTCGCAACTGCCCGAATTGCCTGGGGCGCCGGAACTTCCACTGCGGACCGCCGAAGGGGCGGCCCGGGTCGATCGGCGCCGGCACTGGCTGTCCCCGGAGCGTGCCGCACTGCTGCATGCCCGGGCACACCGGGCCGGACTGACCACCGCCAGCGCGCTCGCCACGGTTTTCGCGGAGACCATCGGCGCCTGGAGCAGCGGCGACCGGTTCCTGCTGAACATGCCGGCCTTCGACCGGGAGCCCTTACACGACGACGTCGACCGCCTGGTCGGAGACTTCTCCAGCTCGGTCCTGCTCGATGTCGATCTGTCCAGCCCGATGTCGGTCGTCGACCGCGGACGGGTGCTCACCGGCCGCCTGCGCGAGGTACTCGGATACGCCGCGTACAGCGGTGTGGAGGTGCTGCGCGACCTCGGCCGGGTACGCGGCGGGGAACAGGTCCTCGCGCCGGTGGTGTACACCAGTGCGCTGAGCCTGGGCGAGTTGTACGCGCCGGAGGTACGGCGGTGCCTGGGTGTCCCCACCTGGACGATTTCCCAAGGGCCGCAGGTCTGGCTGGACGCGCAGGTGACCGAGTTCGACGGCGGCATCCTGCTCAACTGGGACGCCCGGGTGTCACTGTTTCCGTCCGGACTGCTGGACACCATGTTCGACGCCTATGTGCGGTTCGTCGAGCTGCTGCTGGACGACGCCGGCGCGTGGGAGCGCGCGGCGCCCTGGCCGGTGACCGGCGCCCGGTGCGGCGAGATCTCTCCGCCGCCCGCCGTCCCGCTGCACCAGCGGTTCTTCGCACGCGCCGGGGCCGATCCGGAACGCGCCGCGTTGCTCGCCGACGGCGCGGTGATCTCCTACGGTGAGCTTTCGGAGCGGGCTCGATGCCTGGCGGCAGTGTTGCGGGACAAGGGAATCGGCCGCGGTGACAGCGTCGCCATCACGTTGCCCAAGGGCGTCGACCAGATCGTCGCGGTGCTCGGTGTGCTCGCCGCCGGCGCCACCTACGTGCCCGCCGGCATCGATCTCCCCGCCGCGCGCCGCGAACGGATCTATCGCATGGCGGGTGCCCGGCTGGTCGTCACCGACCGGGACACCGTCACCGCCGCGTCGTGGCCCGACGATGTCGAACCGGTTTTCCCGGAGCAGGCCCGCGCCGTCGACCCGTTGGCACGCTGTGTCGAGGTCGATCCGGAGGACGTGATGTATGTCATCTTCACCTCGGGCTCCACCGGTACTCCCAAAGGGGTCGAGGTCGCGCACCGCGCGGTCGCGGCCACCGTCGACTCCGTCAACGGCCACTTCGGCATCGGGGCCGACGATCGCACGATCGCGTTGTCCGCGTTGGACTTCGACCTGTCGGCATACGACCTGTTCGCCTTTCTGGCCTTCGGAGGATCGGTGGTCGTGGTCGAGCAGGCGCAGCGTCGTGATGCCGCGGCGTGGGCGGAATCGATCCGACGGTGGGAGGTCACGGTCGTCAGTGCGGTACCGGCGCTGCTGGACATGCTGCTGGTCGCGGCGTCGGATTCCGGGCTGGGCACCGCACTGCGAGTGGTCATGCTCGGTGGTGACCGGGTCACCGTCGATCTGCCGGATCGGTTGCGCCGCAGCGTTCCCGGCTGCCGGTTCGCCGGCCTCGGGGGGATGACCGAGGCCGCCATCCACGCCACCGTCTGCGAGGTCGGTACCGTCGATCCCGATTGGTCGTGCGTGCCGTACGGGGTTCCGCTCCCGCACGCCGCCTGCCGGGTGGTGGACACGCACGGTCGGGACTGCCCGGATTGGGCGCCCGGCGAATTGTGGGTCACGGGAACCGGATTGGCGCACGGTTACCGCGGTGATCCGCAGCGCACCGCCGAGAAATTCGTCGAGTACGACGGTCGCCGCTGGTACCGGACCGGCGACCTGGTGCACCACCGATCCGACGGCACCCTCGAATTCCTCGGCCGCACCGATCATCAAGTCAAGATCCGCGGGCACCGGATCGAATTGGGTGAGGTGGAGGCGGTGCTCGCCGCCCACCCCCGCGTCGCCGCCGCGGCGGCCGTCGTGCTCGAACACCCCGGCAGATCCCTCGCGGCGGTCGTGGTCGGCGCGGGCGGCGAGATCGACGACCTCACCGACGACGCACTGCGGGTCTGGGCCGGTGCGCGGCTGCCGTCGTACATGGTTCCCCGCCGGTTCGTCCGCAGTGCCGAACTCCCGATCACCCGCAACGGCAAGATCGACCGCGACGCGGTACACGCCATCCTCGCTGCCGCCGTCGGCAGTCGCGGCGAAGACGAATCCGCCACTCCCGCCCTCGGTGTGGAACGCATCGTGGCCGATGCCTGGGCGACGGTTCTCGGCGTCGACGACGTCCGGCGCGACGACGACTTCTTCGCCCTCGGCGGCGACAGTCTGCTGGCGACTCGCCTGATCCGGCGGCTGCTCGGCGACGGTGTGGTGGGCGCCGACCTGGCGCATCTGTTCGCCGCACCCACGTTCGCGGCCTTTGCCTCGACCCTGTCCGCGGGCGCGCCGACGGGCCTGCCGGAGATCGTCCCCGATCCCGGACATCGGCACGAGCCGTTCCCGCTGACCGATATCCAGGTGGCGTACTGGCTGGGCCGATCCGCCGACTTCGATCTGGGCGGTATCGGGGCGCAGTTGTACATCGAATACGACTGGCCCGGAGTGGATCCGGCGCGACTGGAGACCGCCTGGAATCAGGTTGTCGACCGGCATCCGATGCTGCGCGCGGTGATCGCCGCGGATGGCACGCAGCGGATCCTCGACGACCCGCCGCCGTATCGGATTCCGGTGCTCGATGGGCCCGTCACGGCGGTACGTGACGAGATGTCCGACCACCTGCTCGATGCCGGCACCTGGCCGCTGTTCGATATCCGGGTCGTACGTGACGGCGCGGACGTCCGGGTCTGTGCCGCCTTCGACACGCTGATCGCCGATGGCCTCAGCGTCGTCGTGCTGCTGTCGGAGTGGACGCGCTGGTACGCAGATCCCGGGCTCGAACTGGCGCCATTGGCCGTCGAGTTTCGTGATTACGTGGTGAGTTGTGCGCCGTCGGTGGGGGAGGTGCG
>NZ_JBFAUW010000013.1:0-31272 GCF_040679495.1 Nocardia sp. NPDC052254
GGAGGCCAGCTGCAGCCCCGCGGTGCCCAGCAATCGCTCGAGCTCCTTGCGGCCGGGCGGGTAGGACTCGAAGACGAACATGGTGTCGAACACGCTGCGCAAGCGACGAGGGAGCAAGCAGCGGCACCCGAACGGCGAGACCAAGGGGCCGCGAACCCCGCCTGAGCGAAGCGAAGGCAGAACATACTGCCAGTATTGGGGCATGGGTTCAGCTGAGGCCGGGGGCTCGACGGTACCGGAGCGGGAGCGCGACACCGTCGTGCCGGAGCACGTCGAGGTGCTGGTGGTGGGTGCGGGACCGGCCGGTTCCGCGGCCGCGGCCTGGGCGGCGCGGACCGGGCGCGACGTGTTGCTCACCGATGCCGCGACCTTTCCTCGCGACAAGACCTGCGGCGACGGGCTGACTCCCCGCGCCACCGCGGAACTGGAGGCACTCGGCCTCGGCGACTGGGTGCGCGCGCACACCGTCAATCGCGGGCTGCGGATGGCCGGATTCGGCCGTGAGGCATTGCTGCCCTGGCCGGGCGGGTCCTTCCCGACGTACGGAAGTGCCGTGCCGCGGACCGAACTCGACGACAAACTGCGCGAGACCGCGATCAAGTGGGGCGCCCGCATGATCGACGGTGCGCGGGTGGTGTCGGTGGCGCGCGACGGCGACCGGGTCACCGGTGTGACCGTGCGGACCGAATCCGGGAGCCACGACATTCGCTGCGAGACCCTGATCGTCGCCGACGGGGTGCGGTCACCGATCGGGAAATTGCTGGGCCGGGTCTGGCATCGGCAGTTCGCCTACGGTGTGGCCGCGCGGGCCTACATCCGCTCCGCCCGCAGCGACGACGAATGGATCACCTCGCATCTGGAACTGCGTGATGCCGACGGTGGCCTGGTTCCCGGCTACGGCTGGGTGTTCCCGCTGGGCAATGGTGAGGTCAACATCGGGGTGGGATCGCTGGCCACCGAGCGCCGGCCTTCGCATATCGCGTTGAAACCCCTTCTACAGCACTATGTCTCGCTGCGCCGGGCGGAGTGGCAGTTCGACGGTGAGGCTCGGGCGGTCGCCTCGGCGCTGTTGCCGATGGGCGGTGCGGTGTCCAATGTCGCGGGGCCGAACTGGGTGCTGGTCGGTGATGCCGCGGGGTGTGTGAATCCACTCAACGGTGAGGGCATCGACTACGGGCTCGAGGGCGGGCATCTGCTGTCGAAGCTGCTGGACGAGCCGGATCTGACCACGCTGTGGCCGGATCTGCTGCGGGCCCGCTACGGACGCACGTTCTCGGTGGCACGGCGGATCGCGGCGCTGGCCACACATCCGCGGATGGTGCCGACCGGTGGGCCGCCGGTGATGCGATCGGCTCTGTTGCAGCGCACCGCGGTACGGGTGATGGGCAATCTCGTCGACGAAGAGGACACCGATTTGACCGCGCGCGCCTGGCGGGCCGCCGGCCGGGCGAGCCTGCGGTTCGACGAGCCGGCGCCGTTCAGCTGACACCGGCGCCGACATCTGGGTTCGGTGTCGGTGGCTCCGGTCATAATCGGAGACGACCAGGGAGTCCGGGACCGCGGGAGGCGGCGATGGGTAGTCACGACCAACCCCGGCCGCCGCGTGATCGCGCGGTGTCGGTGCCCGAGGATCTGCTCCCCCATCTGCGGCGGGCGCGGGATCTGGCCGATCGCGAATACGCCCGGCCCCTGGATGTGGACGAATTGGCCGCTGCCGCCGGGGTTTCCAAATATCACTTCCTGCGCTGTTTCGCGGCCACCTACGGCCGTACACCGGCGCTGTATCTGGCCGAACGGCGCATCGAACGTGCCCAGGATCTGCTGCGCGCGGGCAATATCACCGTGACCGAGGCGTGCATGCTGGTCGGATATTCGAGCCTGGGATCGTTCAGCCGCAAGTTCACCGAACTCGTGGGGATGTCCCCTTCGGCGTATCAGGCGAAATTCGCCGCGGACGGGGCGCCGCGGATCCCTGGGTGTTACGTGTTCATGCATGGGCTCTCCGACCGCCGTCCGCCGGACTGACATCGCAATTTCGGAGAAGCCCGGGCGGTAGGCCCGGTCATAGCCTGATCCCCATGACGACGATCACGAACGTATCGCTGGTCACGGTGTACGTGACCGACCAGACCGCGGCGAAGCGCTGGTACATCGACATCCTGGGTTTCGTGGAGGTCACCGATATCTCCATGGGCGACAACGGGTTCCGCTGGGTGACCGTTGCCCAGCCGAATCATCCCGAGCTCGAGGTCACGCTCATGGTTCCGGGCCCCCCGCTCGACGAGAACATGGCCGAGGCCGTCCGCCGCTCGCTCGCCAACGGGTCCATGGGTGCGCTGGGGCTGCGCACCGAAAATTGCCAGAAGGCCTACGAGGAGCTCACGGCCAAGGGGGTGGAATTCGTACAGCCGCCCTCGGAGCGGCCCTACGGCGTGGAAGCGGTACTGCGCGACAACTCGGGTAACTGGCTGGTGCTGGTGGAACAGCGGGAATTCGATCCGGCCGCGGCCGATTGGTCACAGTAGAACCTCGCGGGCTCGTGCACGCGGTGACCGTGTGCACGAGCCGTCGCGCTCGGGCGCTCCCTGCTCAGGCCTCGGTCTTCGCGGCGAAATACTTTTCGACGAATTTGCGCTCGCTGTTGACCACCCGCTGCTGCAATTGCTCGGCCAGCGGTTCGATGGCCCCGCCCACCAGCGGCACCTTGACCTTGACGGTGCCGCTGACCTCGAGTTCGGAGCCGGTGGCGCTCCCGCGCAGCAGATACTTCCCACTCATCTCCGAGGAGATGCCCGTCGAGGTCGCGGTGAAGGTGCCGCGGGCGTTGTCGCCGTCGAGCGGGCCCCAGTCGTCGGTGCGTTCGAGCACCAGATCGTTTTTGAGAACCTTGCGCACGATGGCGGGGATCTTCTCCGGCTGTGCCCGCTCGGTCATGCGTAGATGGATGGTGCCCGGACCGTTCGGATGGTCCAATTCGATGGTCGCGGTCTCGGCTCCTTCGAAGCGGGCCTGCCAGAATTCGTCGCTGGTGAGCGCCCGGTGCAATTCCTCGACCGGGACGGTGTATGACACGGTGAAGCGGAAGTTACGGGACATGGGTGCACACGCTATATCCAGCCATGCAATAGCCTGTTGCGGTGTCGGAAACCACCGAGTCTGCTGCGCCTGAGCTTCGAGCCGACGCCGGCTCGCGGCCGCTGCGACGGACGCGGATAACCATCGTGACGATCGCCACCGCGGTGAGTGTGCTGGCTGTGCTGCTGGTACTCGCGGCGTGGCGCGATGACATGCTCATCAGCTCCGACAAGGGCGTGACCAGCGCGGAAGTACTGTCCGCCGGGCGGCTGCGCTCCGCGGTCACCTATGTCACCCCGGACGGGGGCACCCGCAACCCCAAGGTCGGCGTGCTGTATCCGACCAAACTCACCGCGGGCGAGCGGATCAATGTCGAATATCGGCGCAGCGACCCCGACCTGGTCCGGGTGGCCGGGCGCGACGCGCGGGTCGCGATCATTCCCGCGCTGTCGGTGATCCTGGTGGTGTGGGCGGTGGCTCTGCCGACGTTGTGGCTGCTCCGGCGGATCGCACGACGGCGGCAGGCGGCGAGTTCGGGCGCATAGCTGTTCGCCCGAACTTCGCACATCCGTCATTCGGGTGTGGTGTCGTGGCGTGCCCCGTATCGGACACTGCAGTGGTGCGTGTAGCGATCGTCTCCGAATCGTTTCTGCCGAATATGAACGGTGTCGTGAACTCCGTGCTGCAGGTCCTGGACCATCTGGACCGCCACGGACACGACGCGCTGGTCATCGCGCCCGATACCCCGCGGGGCCGGCCCGCCGCCACCCGCGCCCACGGACGTTTCCCGGTGATCCGGGTGCCGGCGGTGATGGTGCCCAAGGTCAGCTCGCTGCCGGTCGGCCTCCCGCAGCCGATACTCACCTCGGCGATTCAGGATTTCGACACCGACGTGGTCCACCTGGCCTCGCCATTTCTGCTGGGTGCGGGCGGCGCGGCGGCGGCGCTGCGCCTGGATCTGCCCGCGGTGGCGGTCTATCAGACCGATGTGGCCGGATTCGCGGCCAGCTACGGGCTGGGTGCGGCACAGCGGGCGGCATGGGCCTGGACCCGGCGGATCCACAATCGCGCGGCGCGCACGCTGGCGCCGTCCTCGGCGGCGATGGAAGATCTGGAGCGGCACGGTATTTCGCGGGTGCACCGCTGGGCGCGCGGTGTGGACGCGGTGCGGTTCACGCCCACGGTGCGCGACGGCGGACTGCACGACGAATGGGCGGCCGGGGATCGGCTGGTGGTGGGATTCGTGGGACGGCTGGCGCCGGAGAAACATGTCGAGCGGCTGGTGGCACTGGACCACGACGACGATGTGCGTCTGGTCGTGGTCGGTGACGGACCCGAGCGTGCCCGGCTGGAACGCCTGCTGCCGACGGCGATCTTCACCGGCGAACTCGGTGGGGCCGAGCTGGCGCGGGCATATGCCAGCCTGGATCTGATGGTGCATCCCGGCGAGCACGAGACCTTCTGCCAGGGCGTGCAGGAGGCGCTGGCCTGCGGCATACCGGTGATCGGGCCCGACGCGGGCGGCCCGCGCGATCTGATCGCCCACTGCCGCAACGGATATCTGCTGCCGGTCGATCGCTTCGCCGAATTGCTGCCCAGTGCGGTCGGGGCGCTGCGCGATCCGGCCGTCCGCACCCGATTCGCCGGTGCCGCACGCAAATCCGTCCTGCATCGCACCTGGCCGGCCATCTGCACCGAACTGATGGGTCACTACCACGAGGTCATCGGCGGGCAGCGGGCTCTGCATCGCAGCGCTTGAGCGCGCCGGGCGGGATCCGACACGGCCCGCCGACGGCGGTACGCAGCGCCGGGAAATTCGATGGACGCCGATGATCGCGACGGTTACGGTCGGCGACATGGGAATCTCAGGCATGAACGGGGCGTGCGCGGTGGGCGCGTATTTCGTGCGGCTGCGCATCGCTGCCCGGGCCCCCGGTAACCGCTAGCACCCCTTCCCCTCCGAAACCTCGGAGGTATTCCTCGTCATTCACAAGGCGGCCGTCGTGCCGCGATCGGATCACGAGGTGTGGCGGTGTGCGGTGAATGCGGGTCCAGGCGAATCAGCGATTCCGATTCGACCGCTCCGTTCGGAGGACACCCATGTCCCGCTCCCACACTCGAAAAACTCTGTCCCAGAACTTCCTCACCGATCCCCGGATCGCCCGGATGCTCGTGCGTGAATCCGGTATCACCCCGGCGGATCTGGTGCTCGAGGTCGGCCCCGGCGCCGGCATGCTCACCCGGCACCTGCTGACCGTCAGCCGGCGCGTGCGGGCCTATGAGAAGGATCCCCACCATGCCGCCCGGTTGCGGCGGCGATACGCCGATGACGACCGAATATATCTCCAGCACAGCGATTTTCGTGATATCCGCGCACCGGAGGAACCGTTCACGGTGGTCGCGAACGTACCGTTCGCCATCACCACCGATATCGTGCGATGGTGTCTGGCCGCACGGCATCTGACCTCCGCGACCCTGCTGACCCAGTGGGAATTCGCCCGCAAACACTCCGGGGACTACGGCCGCTGGTCGAAATTGTCGATCACACACTGGCCGTGGACCGAACCGGCGCTCGGTCCCCGGGTCGGCCGCGATGTCTTCCATCCCCGGCCCGCGGTCGACGCCGGCGTGCTGACCTTGCGGCGGCGGCCGGAACCGCTGCTCCCCCAGGGATTTCGCGCCGACTACCGCAGACTGGTGGACCTCGGATTCTCCGGTGTGGGTGGTTCGTTCACCGCCTCGCTGCGCCGCGCCCATCCCGCGGCGCGGGTCCACGCGGCGTGCGCCGACGCGGGGATCTCCCGTGAGCTCACCGTCGGATTCGTTCCGCCGCAGGCGTGGGTTCGGGTCTTCGACCATCTGGTGGTCCGGTCGCAGTCCCGGTTGCGTACCGACCCGCGTCCCCCACCCGGGCGGTCCGCGCTAGGGTCGCTGCTGTGGCGAAGACAGAGTCGTTTCGGGCCTCGTTGGACAAGCAACCGCGCGAGGTCGCGTCCATGTTCGACGGGGTCGCGAAGCGGTATGACCTGACCAATACCGTGCTCACCGGCGGGCAGGACCGCTACTGGCGCTGGGCCACACGCCGGGCGCTGGCCCTGCGGCCGGGCGAGCGGGTGCTGGATCTCGCCGCCGGAACCGGTGTCTCCACCGCCGAATTCGCGAAGTCCGGCGCCTGGTGCCTGGCGCTGGACTTCTCCAAGGGCATGTTGGAGGCCGGGCGATTCCGGGACGTTCCGATGGTGAACGGCGATGCCACGGCGCTGCCGTTCGCCGACGACTCCTTCGATGCGGTCGCGATCTCCTACGGCCTGCGCAACGTGTCCGATCCGGACCTGGCCCTGCGCGAGATGCTGCGGGTCACCAAACCGGGCGGGCGACTGGTCGTGGCGGAGTTCTCCACACCGGTCTTCGGCCCGTTCCGCACGGTGTACATGGAATATCTGATGCGAGTATTGCCGAAGGTCGCGGAGACGGTCAGCAGTAATCCGGACGCCTACGTCTACCTGGCGGAATCGATCCGGGCGTGGCCGAATCAGCGGCAGCTGGCGGTGCGGATCGCCGATGCGGGCTGGTCGTCGGTGAAATGGCGCAATCTCACCGGCGGCATCGTGGCACTGCATCGAGGTTACAAACTGGGGTGAGTTGGCTCACTCCGATTTCGGGCTCGCTGACGAAAACCGCCTTCGACCGGGTTGAAACCGGAATCTCACCGGACCGGCCCGGCTCGGTGAGAATTTTGGTCACCTGCCGATAACGTTGGGTAAATCCGTCGCAACGCCCGGTCGCGATCATCGGGGATGTGTCGAGCGCCGCCGAGAACTCTCCGAGCACCGTCAGGACCGCGTGCTCGTACTGCGGGGTGGGCTGCGGTATCTCGGTACGGACCACGTTCGACGAGTCCGGAGTTCCGGTCATCGCGAAGGTCAGCGGCGACAAACTGCATCCGGTGAACGCCGGGCGGCTGTGCACCAAGGGCGCGACCCATCTCGAACTCATGCGCGCTCCCGGCCGGTTGACCTCGGCCCTGCACCGCACCCGGCGCGGACAGGAACCGGCGGCGGTATCGGTCGAGGCGGCCGTGCGCGAGGCCGCCGACCGGTTACGCGCGATCGCCGACGAGCACGGCCCCGACGCGATAGCGCTCTACGTCTCCGGCCAGATGTCGCTGGAAGCGCAGTATCTGGCGAACAAATTGGCCAAAGGCTATCTGCGCACCGTCCACATCGAATCCAATTCCCGGCTGTGTATGGCGAGTGCGGGCACCGGTTACAAGCAATCCCTCGGCGCCGACGGGCCGCCCGGCTCCTACGACGATCTCGATCATGCCGATGTGTTCTTCGTGATCGGCGCGAATATGGCCGATTGCCATCCGATCCTGTTCCTGCGCATGGCCGATCGACTCAAAGCCGGCGCGAAACTGATCGTCGTGGATCCGCGTCGCACCGAGACCGCCGCCCGCGCGGATCTGTTCCTGCAAATCGCGCCCGGCACGGATCTGGCGTTGCTGAACGGGCTGCTGCATCTTCTCGTCGAGAACGGGGATATCGACTCCGAATTCATCGCCGCGCACACCGAGGGCTGGGCGGCGATGCCGGAATTCCTCGCCGACTATCCCCCGGCCCGGGTCGCCGAGATCACCGGACTGGCCGAAGCAGATATTCGTACCGCCGCCGGCTGGATCGGCGCGGCCGGTGAATGGACCAGCCTGTGGACCATGGGACTGAACCAGTCCACGCACGGCACCTGGAACACCAATGCGATCTGCAATCTGCACCTGGCGACCGGCGCGATCTGCAGGCCCGGGAGTGGACCGTTCTCGCTGACGGGACAGCCGAATGCCATGGGCGGTCGAGAAATGGGCTATATGGGCCCCGGACTGCCGGGCCAGCGTAGTGCCCTGGTCGAGGCGGATCGCCGGTTCGTGGAAACCGAATGGGGGCTGCCGGAGGGGACCGTCCGCGCCGAATCGGGGCAGGGCACCATCGAGATGTTCCGTTCCCTGGTCGAGGGCACGGTCAAGGCGTGCTGGATCATCTGCAGCAATCCGGTCGCTTCGGTGGCGAATCGCAAAACCGTCATCGCGGGGCTGGAGGCGGCGGAGCTGGTGATCACCCAGGATGTATATCTCGATACCGCCACCAATGCCTACGCCGATCTGCTGTTACCGGCGACGCTGTGGGCGGAGGCCGACGCTGTGATGGTGAATTCCGAACGCGACGTGACCCTGTTGCAGCATTCGGTGGATCCGGCGGGGGATGCGATGCCGGATTGGCAGTGGATCTCCCGCATCGCGACCGCGATGGGATTTCCGGGATTCGAATTCGGTTCCAGCGCCGAGGTATTCGACGAGATCCGCCGTTTCGCCAATCCGGGGACCGGATACGACCTGAGCGGAATGAGTTATGCCGCGCTGCGCGAGGGGCCGATGCAGTGGCCCTGCCCGGATCCGGCGCAGCGTCGCAATCCGATTCGCTATCGGACCGATGAGTTGATCTTCCCCACCGCGAGCGGGCGCGGTGTGTTCTGGCCGCGGCCACACATGGCACCCGCGGAGATGCCCGATGACGACTACCCGTTCGTCCTCAATACCGGTCGCGTCCAGCATCAATGGCACACCATGACCAAGACCGGGCGGGTGGCGAAACTCAACAAGTTGAATCCGGCGCCTTTTCTCGAGGTCCATCCCGAGGATGCGCGCCGGCTGGGGATACGCCCGGATGATCCCGTCGAAATCGCCTCGCGCCGTGGGCGAGCCGTACTGCCGGTACAGATCACCGATCGAGTCCGGGAGGGTGCGTGTTTCGCGCCCTTCCACTGGAACGACGAGCAGGGGGAATATCTGACCATCAACGCCGTCACCAACGATGCCGTCGACACGGATTCGCTGCAGCCCGAATTCAAGGCCTGTGCGGTGACACTGCGCCGGGTCGCGCCGATACCGCTCCCCGAGCCCGCGACCGAACCCGTGCGCACACCGCAGACCGCGGCGCACCCCCTGGCCGCGGTGCTCGGCCTGGATTCCGGTTCCGCGCCGACACTCAGCGAGACCGAACGCATCTATCTCGGCGGCTATCTGGCCGCGCTGCAATCACTTCCGGTGCAGGGCCAGCCGATACTGCCGGAATCGGCGCCGCTGTCGGACCGCAGCCGATGGTGGATCGACGGGCTGCTCGCCGGGATGTACTCCCGTGCCGCGGGCGCCGGCGCGCCGGAGACAACCGCGGCAACACAGCCGCAGACGCCCGCCGGTCCCGCGGTGACGGTGCTGTGGGCCTCGCAGACCGGTACCGCCGAGGAATTGGCCGCCGCGGTCGCGGCCGCCCTCGCCGAGCACGGGCACACGCCCCGGCTGGTGGACATGAACTCCTGTGAACTGCCGGAGCTGACCGGCGATGTCCTGCTGATCACCAGCACCTTCGGCGACGGCGGACCACCGGACAACGCGACCGACTTCTGGGAGCGATTGCAGGACAGCGGGTCCCGGCACCCGGATGTGCGGTACGCGATCTTCGCACTCGGTGATTCCTCCTACGACGACTTCTGTGGTTACGGTCGCAAACTCGACCGGCTGCTATCCGAACGCGGCGCGACTCGGCTGCTGGACCGGGTGGACAGCGAACCGGACCATCAAGAGCTCTCCGATGCGTGGATCGCGGCGGTCCTGGCCGCCCTGGGCGGCGCCGAAACCGACCCACCGACCGGTGGTGGCGGCCCCGCGCCCGCGCGCGGCTCCGGTGTGGGGGTGCTCGACCGCACCGAGGCGCGGCTCGCACCCGCACCCACCCGAGCCGCCCCGGCACCGTTCACCCGGCAGTCGCCGGTACTGGCGCCACTGGTGCGCAGCGAACTGCTGTCGAGCCCCGCGTCCTCGAAGGAGGTGCGGCAGTTCGGCTTCGATCTGACCGAGCTCGAGGCTTCCTACGAGGTCGGCGACAGCTTGGGTATATGGCCGGCCAACAGCGAATTCGCGGTACGGAACTGGCTGACCACGACCGGTCTCGACGGCACTCGCACGGTCGAGCTCGACGGGCGCGAGGTACCGTTCGACACTGCGCTGCGCACCCACTTCGACATCAGCAAGATCAGCGGTGATCTGCTGTCGTTCATCGCGACCCACAATCCGAATCAGCAACTGGCAAAGCTGCTGCGCCGCGACAATCGAAATGAGCTCGAGCGCTATCTGTGGGATCGGCACGCGGTCGACGTACTGCGCGACTTCCCGGTGCGAGCCGATCTGATCGAATGGCTGGGTGTGCTGAAAAAGCTACAGCCGCGCCAATATTCGATTTCGTCGAGTCCCGTGGTGAGCCCACAGGAGGTGCAGCTGACCGTCGGCGTCGTGCGCTACGGCGCGGTCGGCGACCCTCGCGGCGGTATCTGCTCCACCTACCTCGCCGACCGCGACGAGTCCACCGGCGTACCGGTATTCCTGCAGCGCGCACCGCATTTCCGTCCGCCGCTGGATCCGGCCGCACCGATGATCATGATCGGGCCGGGTACCGGTATCGCCCCGTTCCGCGGATTCCTGCACGAACGGCGGGCCCTCGGCTGCCGCGGCCGGAACTGGTTGTTCTTCGGCGATCAGCACGCACGGGACAATTTCTACTATCGCGCGGAACTCGAGGACATGTTCCGATCGGGCTTCCTGACCCGGCTGGATCTGGCCTTCTCCCGCGATCAGCGCGAACGGATCTATGTGCAGCACCGCATGATCGAGCACGGGGCCGAGCTGTGGTCGTGGCTGCGCGACGGCGCCTACCTGTTCGTGTGCGGTGACGCCGCGCGCATGGCCCGCGATGTGGACGACACGCTGCTCACGATCGCCCGCATCCACGGCAAGCTCGACGAGGGTGCGGCACTGGCGTTCAAGAAGCAGCTGACCGCCGAGAAGCGATACGTGCGGGATGTGTACTGACCACTACACGATCGGCGGGTTGAGCCGCGCGAAATCCGGCAGCCGGTAGTACGGGTAGTAGGGATACGGCGGCGTCAGCGCGCTGACCTTGTCGAGGCGGGCCAGGTGTTCGGCATCGAGCTGCCAGCCCACCGCGCCGAGGTTCTGCCGCAACTGTTCCTCGTTGCGAGCGCCGACGATGACGGTCGCGACGGTCGGGCGCGACAACAGCCAGTTCAACGCGATCTGGGGCACGGACTTCCCGGTTTCCGCGGCGATCTCGTCGAGGACGTCCACCACGTCGTAGAGCAACTCGTCACGGACCGGCGGTCCGGCTTCGGCCGTACGGTGCAGGCGGCTGCCCGCCGGAAGTGGTTGTCCGCGGCGGATTTTGCCGGTGAGTCTGCCCCAGCCCAGCGGGCTCCACACCATCGCCCCGACACCCTGGTCGTGGCCGAGCGGCATCAGTTCCCACTCGTAGTCGCGCCCGACCAGCGAGTAGTAGACCTGATGGGCGACATAGCGGGGATGGCCGCCGCGATCGGCCGCGGCGAGGGATTTCATCAACTGCCAGCCCGCGAAGTTCGACGCGCCGACATAACGGATCTTCCCGGCCCGCACCAGATCTCCGAGTGCGGCCAGCACCTCGTCGACCGGTGTCGCGGCATCGAAGGCGTGCAGCTGGAACAGGTCGAGGTAATCGGTGCCGAGCCGGCGCAGGGCCGCGTCGACCGCGGTGATCAGCCGGGCCCGGCCCGAGCCGCCGTCACCGGGTCCCGGGCCGGTGGGCAGCGACGCCTTGGTCGACAACAGCACTCGATCGCGCCGGCCTCGAATCGCCTGGCCCAGCACTTCTTCCGAGGCGCCGTCGGAGTAGACGTCCGCGGTGTCGAACATCGTCACGCCCGCGTCCAGCGCCACATCGACCATCCGGCGGGCCTGTTCGGCGTCGGTATCACCCCAGGCGCCGAACAATTCTCCGCGACCGCCGAAGGTGCCCGCGCCGAAGCTCAGTGCGGGTACGAGCAGACCCGATGCGCCCAGTCGACGATATTCCATGACCAACCCCTAACGGAACCATAGTTTCATTAACAATCCAGACGATACACTCATCTCGCCACTAATGAAACTGGAGGGCCGTTATGAGTTCCGATGGTGCCGTTCCCGGATCGGTGCGCCCCGGCGGCCGCACCGCCCGGGTGCGCGAGTCGGTATTGCGTGTCGCCGGTGATCTGCTGGCCGAACGCGGATTCACCGCAATGGATCTGGGCGAGGTCGCGATCCGGGCGGAGGTGGGAAAGACCACGGTGTACCGGCGCTGGCGCAGCCCGGCCGGGCTGGTCGCGGATCTGCTCACCGAGATGGCGGAAACCTCACTGCCGCACGCGAACACCGGATCGCTGCGCGGTGACCTCGTCGCCAATGCCCGCCTGGTGGCCCGCACCCTCGCCGACGAGCGCCAGGGACCGCTGTTCAAGGCGCTGATCGCCGCCGCGATCAGCGATCCCGAGACCGCGGCGGCATTACATCGCTTCTACGATGTGCGGCTCACCGAATGGACACCGTGCGTCGCCGCGGCGATCGAACGCGGCGAACTCGGGCCGCGCACCGATGCCCGCGCACTGCTGTCCGCGGTGTCGGCACCGCTGTACTACCGATTCCTGACCTCCGGTGATGCCATCGACGACGCCGTCGCGGTGACCGCGGCCGAAGCCGCGGCGACGGCGGCCGAAGCCGGACTGTTCCGCCGATGAGGCCGGCGGGGTTGCCGACCCGGCGTAGCCGGGGCATCCTCGACAGTGCCGGATCGGGGGAATCCGGCGAATCCGCACCCTCAGCTCAGTCGATCCTCAGCGCAAGGGAGCAGCCGATGACCGATCACACCGCCGAGACCACCTCCGCCGAGATTCCGGAGGCCGATCAGCTGGATCAGAAAATCGATGTGGCACCGGAGGAATCCGAGTTCGAACCACTCGTGCACACCGCCGATCGTGAGGCGGCCGAGGCGGATCTGCTCGAACAGTCCATTCCCGTCCCGCTCGACGACGAATACGAGGAACCGGGCGCCGACGCCTGAGCCCGGCTACCGGGCTGCGCTCATTCGACGATTCCGGCCTGTACCGCGGCATGGAGTTCGCGCAGGCTGGACCGTTCGGTCGCGACCTCCAGAACCCGGATACCGTGCGCGTTCCCGGCGAGTTCGGCCGCGAGCCGATCCGGATCGACCTGCCGGTGCGGAATCCGATAGGCGGCGCACAGCGCGGCCAGATCCATACCGTGCGGGGTTCCGAAGATTCGCTCGAACACCCCGGCATACTGCGGATCGCCCTGCTCGAGGAGTTCGAAGATGCCGCCGCCGTCGTCGTTGGCGACCACGATGGTGAGATCCGTGGGCCGCGGCTCTCCCGGGCCGATGAGCAATCCGGACGCGTCGTGCAGGAAGGTCAGGTCACCGATCAGCGCGAAGGTGCGCCCGGGATGGCTCAGCGCCGCGCCGACCGCACTGGACACCGTGCCGTCGATACCGGCCACACCGCGGTTGGACAGCACTTTGACGCCCGGCCGCGGATGCGACACCAGCGCGGCGTCGCGGACCGGATTCGAGGCGCCGAGCAGCAGCTGATCGCCGTCGTGCAGCGCGTCCATCACCACCGAGGCCACGTGCAGGCCGGTCGGCTTGGGATGGCGGGCCAATTCGGTCCGCACCGCGCGGCAGGCCGACTCGTCGAGTGCGCGGCAATGTTCCAGCCACTCCGGGCGCGGCGCCCCGGAGGTGACCGCACGGGTGCCGGTGCCGACCACATTGCCGGACACATCGGGCCAGCGCGGCCCGGTGGTCAGGGCGAAGACCGTGATATCCGGATCGGACAGCACCTTCGACACCTGCCGGTGCAGGGTCGGCCGTCCGGTGATGATGGCCTGCTTCGGCTTCAGCAGCGGCAGTACCAGCGGATGCAGCGCCGGGCCCGGCATCGCGGCGGTGGGCTCGGCGACCGTCGGCAGCTGGGCCAGCTCGGCGCGATATCCGGCGCCGTGGCCGGAGATGACGACGGTATCCGGCGTCAGGTCGATGTCGAGCGGAACGTCCAGCGTCGCGTACTGGGTCTCGGTCCATGGCGCGTCACCGGCGCGACCGGCCGGAATCGGTTCACCCGCCACCGCGTCGGGCACCAGCGGTTCGCGCAGCGGAATATCGAAATGCACCGGCCCGGCATTGCCCGAACGGCTACCGCGGGCCGCGGCCAGCACGCGGCAGACCGCCGCGCGCCACACACTGTTCTGTTTGCGATAGCCCGGCTCCGATTCGGCGAGCCCCATGCTGATCGCGGCACGGACCTGGCTGCCGAACAGGCCGAACTGCTCGACGGTCTGATTGGCGCCACTGCCCAGCATCTCGTAGGGCCGGTTGGCGCTCAGCACGATGAGGGGCTGCCGGGCGTAGTTGGCCTCCAGGACCGCGGGGCCGAGATTGGCCACGGCGGTTCCCGAGGTCATCACCACCGGAACCGGGGAACCGGTGGAGATCGCCATGCCGATCGCGAGAAAGCCGGCGGTGCGCTCGTCGATCCGCAGATGCAGGCGCAGCCGCCCCGCCGCATCGGCGGCCTGCAAGGCGAACGCCAGCGGCGCATTCCGCGAGCCCGGGCACAACACGACATCCCGCACACCCCCGCGCACCAGTTCGTCCACTACGACCTGGGCCTGTGCTGTCGATGGGTTCACACTGTCACCCTGTCAGACCAGCGCGCCGAACGGGACGTCGACCCGCTCACACCCAGCCGGATTAGTTAGGTTTTGCTAACCTAAGACGCATGACGAAGCGGACCAAGTACGTCAAACCCGAGGACCGGCGCATCCTCACCGCCGAAGTACTCGCGAGCAAACGCGTCAGCCCGAATTTCGTCCGGGTCACCCTGGGCGGGTCCGGCCTGGACGACTTCGTTCCGATGGGATTCGACCAGTGGTTCCGGTTGTTCATGCCACGGGCCGGCGAATTGCAGCTGCCCTCGGCGGCAAGCAATCTCTGGTACGCGCAGTGGCTGATGATGAGCAAGGAACACCGCCCGCTGGTGCGCAACTACACCGTGCGCGAGTTCCGCCCGGCCGGCGCCGGGGAATTCGGCGACACCGCCGAGCTGGACATCGATTTCGCCATGCACGGCGAGCACACCCCGGCCTGCGGCTGGGCCGCCAACACCACCCCGGGCACCGCGGTCGGCCTGCTCGACGAGGGCATCATGTATCAACCGCCGCAACACAGTTCATGGTCGCTGCTGGCAGGGGACGAGAGCGCAGTGCCGGCGATCGCGGGCATTCTGCGCTCGGCGCCACGCGAACTACGCGGCGCGGCGTATCTCGAGATCACCCATGCCGAGGACGCCCAGGACCTGGGCGAACCGGAAGGGGTACAGGTGAATTGGCTGGTCCGCACCGATCCGGCCGCCGAGATCGGAAGTCTCGCACGGCAAGCGGTGCGATCCGCGGAATTCGCGGCGGACGGGGTCTACGCCTTCCTCGCCGGGGAGCAGAAGCTGGCCTCCGGGCTGCGACGACACCTGGTCGAGCGCGGTATCGCCAAGGCGGACATCACGTTCACGGGGTATTGGCGGTTCGGGAAGTCGGCGCCGGGCTGATCGGCACCGACCCCCGCCGTCCGATATCCGGGATCACATCCCATCCGGATATCGGACGGCGAGGTCATGGAACGGCAACTCAGCCGGCGTGCCGCTGAACCAGCTCGCCGAGCCGCGGGAGCGCCTCGGTCACATGCTTTTTCGCCGACGAACGCAGCGAGGAGTACGCCTTCTTCAGCGCCGGGCGCGAGGACGCGTCGGCACGCGAGTCGGTCACCGCGAGCAGCGATTCGGCAACCTCGTCGGAGTTCGCGACCAGCAGATCGGCGAATGAGCCATTACCCGACGCCTGGTACTGGGCCCAGTAGGGCTCCAGCTGCTCGACGAACTTCGGCGCGAAGGACTCCAGCGCGTCCGAGACGATCGTCGGGCTGACCTTCTTCACCGCGGCGTAGCCGCCCTTCACGGCCAGGCCCGATGCGCCCCCCTTATCGGACACCTCCGCATCCAGGACTTCCTGGGCGTCGGCCAGGAAGGCCGGGCGTTTGGCGTCATCGAGCAGGGATTCAGACAGTGCTGCAACCACTTTCAGGTTCCTCCGGATAGTTTTTCGATGAGCGAGCGCGGGTAACTATACGCACCGGACGCAGCGGGCACACCGTCCTCACCCGTCACGGCTGCCAAGGCAGCAACTGCACCATCAGTCCGTCACAATCGGCGAGCAACGTACCGGATTCGTCACGCAGCCGCGCGGAAACGAAAGTTTTCCGCCCTTCCACCCGATCAACAGTGCCCTCAACCGTAAGTGGAGTCTCCAGCGGCGTCACTTTCCGGTAGTTGATGTGCAAGAAGGCGGTACGACTGATCGGCCGCCCGGCATAGTGCACGAGCGAGCCGAACAGATCGTCGAACAGCAGCGGCAGCACACCTCCGTGTACAGCGTTGTTCCCACCGAGGTGGAAACGACGGAACTCACCGCGCATCCGCACCCCGGTGGGGCCCGCCTCGGTCATCACCCAGGGCGGCAGCAGCAGGCTGCCGCGGCCCGGCAGCGACGGAATCCGGCCGGACGGACCCTGCAGTTCCGGTGCGCGGTAGGGCTCGAGCAGGTCGATCAGCGCGTTGGCCTGTTCGAGCGCCCGGCCGAACACCTCGTCCGGACAATCGGCAGACACGGTGAGGTCCTGCAGCGTGCGCATGGCCTCGAGGAACGGCGCGTAGTTCTCACCCGGCTCGGCCTCGACCACCTTGGGAAACCCGCCGTGCTTGTCGTACCGGTCACCGTCGATCGCACTGGTGTCGATCGCCGGTTCCACTCGCTCGCCCGCGTCGCTCGGTCGCTCGCTACGCTCGCTCATGCCTCCGCTACGCTCCGGCACGAGCGAGGGCTCGGCTGTGTCGCTCGTTCGCTCGCTGCGCTCGGCTGTGTCGGTCGGTCGCTCGCTACGCTCGCTCATGCCAGCACGGTATCCCCAGTTCTTACACTGTCCAACCCAACTCGTCGGTAGTGTGCCGATACGCGGGCGGAACGGACGAACATCACATTTTCGGCGATCGGCACCGGCACGGACGACCGACCGGAGCAAGCCGGGGTGCATGATGCTCGGGTGACGTTCAATCCGAAACTCTGGGAGCCCGTGGCGGGGTTCGAGGACCTGACCGACATCACCTACCACCGGCACGTCGAGCAGGGCACCGTCCGGGTGGCCTTCGACCGCCCGGAGGTACGCAACGCCTTCCGCCCGCATACGGTCGACGAGCTGCACCGCGCGCTCGATCACGCGCGGATGTCGCCCGATGTGGGCGCGGTCCTGCTCACCGGCAACGGGCCCAGTCCCAAGGACGGCGGCTGGGCGTTCTGCTCGGGTGGCGATCAGCGCATCCGCGGCCGCAGCGGCTACCAGTACGCGGACGGCGAGACCGCCGACACCGTCGACAGGGCGCGCGCCGGACGGTTGCACATTCTCGAGGTGCAACGGCTGATCCGGTTCATGCCGAAGGTGGTCATCGCACTGGTCAACGGCTGGGCCGCGGGCGGCGGGCACAGCCTGCACGTGGTGTGCGATCTGACCCTGGCCAGCCGCGAGCACGCCCGCTTCAAGCAGACCGATGCCGATGTGGGCAGTTTCGACGGCGGCTTCGGCAGCGCATACCTGGCGAAGATGGTGGGCCAGAAGTTCGCCCGCGAGATCTTCTTCCTCGGCCGCCCCTACACCGCCGAGCAGATGCATCACATGGGTGCGGTGAACGCGGTCGTCGATCACGACCGGCTCGAGGACGAGGCGCTGGAGTGGACCGCCGACATCCTGGGCAAGTCCCCGCAGGCCCAGCGCATGCTCAAGTACGCGTTCAACCTCACCGACGACGGTCTCGTCGGTCAGCAGCTGTTCGCCGGTGAGGCCACCCGCCTGGCCTATATGACCGACGAGGCGATCGAGGGCCGCGACGCATTCCTCGAGAAGCGGGAGCCGGACTGGTCGCCGTACCCGTACCACTTCTGAGGATCTCGGGCTCACATCCCGCCGGACGCGCGGTCCGGCGGGATTAGGGTCGAGGTGTGGACATCCTCAGCAGCCGAATCATCCTGCGGCCCGCGGATTACGAACGCACGCTCGCGTTCTACCGGGACGCACTCGAGCTGGCGATCGCCCGTGAGTATCCGGGCGGCACGGTCTTCTTCGCCGGGCAATCCCTGCTCGAGGTGGCCGCGCACGGACGCGATCGGAAGGCGCCCACCGGGTTCGCGGGCGCTGTGTGGTTGCAGGTGCGCGACGCCTCGATCGCGGCCACGGAACTGGCACTGCGCGGTGTTCCGATCGATCGGCCTCCGGTGCGCGAGCCGTGGGGTCTGATCGAGATGTGGTTGCGCGATCCGGACGATGTCCCGATCGTGCTGGTCGAGGTGCCCGGCGATCACCCCCTGCGGCGGGATTCCCGCACGCCGGCGGGCTGATGCGGCATCCTCGCAAACCACCCGAAGCCGCCTTACCATCCCGCTCGGTCGGACATTTCGGCAACCTGCCAACCGCGTTAACGGATCGATAACGCACACTTAACGGGTGACCGCCGAACTGTTCGTTCTGCTCATCGTCGTCGTCACGGCTCTCGTTTTCGACTTCACCAACGGCTTCCACGACACAGCCAATGCCATGGCGACCTCGATCGCCACCGGCGCGTTGCGACCGCGCACCGCGGTGCTGTTGTCGGGCGGATTGAATCTCATCGGCGCCTTCCTGAGCGTGGAGGTCGCCGCCACCGTCGCCGACGGCATCGTCCGGCTCGACGAGGTCGGTGGCGCGGACCTGCTGACCATCGTCTTCGCCGGACTCGTGGGCGGCATCCTGTGGAATCTGCTCACCTGGCTGTTCGGCCTGCCGTCGAGTTCGTCGCATGCCCTGTTCGGCGGATTGATCGGCGCCACCGTCGCGGCGCTGGGCTGGAGCGGGGTGATCTGGTCGGCGGGGCACAAGGGTGTGCTCACCAAGATCATCGTGCCCGCGCTGCTCGCCCCGGTGGTGGCGGCGCTGGTCGCCTCGATCGGCACCTGGCTGATCTACCGGATCACCCGCCGCAGCAATCAGCAGGTGGTCAACCGCGGATTCCGGTGGGGCCAGGTCGGTTCGGCCTCGCTGGTCTCGCTGGCGCACGGCACCAACGACGCGCAGAAGACGATGGGCATCATCTTCCTGGCGCTCATCGCCTACGGATCCGCCAAGCCGTCGGATCAGCTGCCGCTGTGGGTGATCGTGGCCTGCGCCATCGCCATCGCCGCGGGTACCTCGCTGGGCGGCTGGCGCATCATCCGGACACTGGGCAAGGGTTTGGTCGACATCACCCCGCCGCAGGGCCTGGCGGCCGAATCCACCAGTGCCGCGATCATTCTCACCTCCGCGCACTTCGGCCTGCCGCTCTCGACCACCCAGACGGTCACCGGCGCGATCCTCGGCACCGGCATCGGGCGGCCCGGCGCCGAGGTGCGCTGGTCGGTCCTGGGCCGCATGGTCGTGGCGTGGGTGTTCACGCTGCCGATGGCCGGGGTCGTGGGCGCGATCTGCTGGGCCATCGCGCACGGTGTCGGCGGACTGCCCGGTGTGCTGGTGGTCTTCGCCATCCTGATCGTGCTCGCCGGAGTGATCTATCTGCGCTCGCGCCGCACCCCCGTGCACGCGGCCAATGTGAACGAGCAGTGGACGAATCTGCCGGGCGTGGAGCACGCCGGGGCGACCGCCGCCGATTCCACGCCCACCGCACCCGGTCCCGGCGTCACCGCGATGCCCCGGCCCGGCACCACCGCCGAGGCTCCGGGCGAGACCGACGCACCGCGTCCCACCGGCACCGAGTCGGGACCCGGCGCCGAGGAGACCACGTCCGGTCCGCCCCACGACGACGTGGACGGACGACCCGGGACCGGATCATCCTCCGGCCCGGCCACCGGAACCGATCGCCCCGGCGGCCCCACCGTGCCGACCGTCCGCGACGAATCCCGGCCATCGCGCCACACCGCTAGGAATCTCTGATGCACACCCTGCTCGATGATCTGTCCGAACTGTGGCGCGTCACCCTCGCGGCACTGATCTTCGGTGCCGGACTGCCGGCGATCTTCGCGCTCGGCGTGGCGCTGCACTCGATCGCGGGCGATGCGCCACAGCCCGCATCGGCCCGCCGGCGTGTGGTCGCCGCGGGTGCGGGATTGTGTTACGCGGTGGTGCTGCTGACCGTCATCGCCGGAGTGCTGTTCGTTGCCAAGGATTTTCTGGCCGCACGCCTCGGCATTCATCTGTTCGGTTGAGAGGACATCGTGACCACCGAATCCGCATCACCACAGCAACCCGAATCCACCGAGGCGACACCGTCGGTACTGCAGAAGGTCCTCGGCTGGCTGCGCGCCGGATATCCGCAGGGTGTGCCCCAGTCGGACTATGTCGCACTGCTCGCCGTCCTGCACCGGCGGCTCACCGACTACGAGGTTCATCTGGTCGTCGAGGAGCTGGTCCGCGAACGCGCAGGCGACGACGAGATCGCTCAGCACGAGATCGAGGATGCCATCGCCCGAGTTGCCAAGGAGCTGCCGGGCGAGGACGATATCGCTCGAGTGGCATCTCACCTTGCAGCTGGTGGCTGGCCGCTGGCGACACCGACGTCGGACTGACCTTCCCCTTCGATTCAGTGAAGGAAGTGCAGACCCGTTCACGGGTCGACGACATCGACATGACACCATCGCGAACGTGAGCACCACCCTGCGGACCCTCCCCATGCCCACCGGAGCCGCGGTGGGTGACATCATGCCGCACCTGCGTGCGGCACTGGAGGGCAACGGCCCGGCGTGGCTGCCGATCCCGACCGGCGATCGCCGGGAGTCCCATCGACTGTCCAGCGCACTGCGCCCGGGCGAGTCGATCGATGACGATGTGGCACTGGTGGTTACGACCTCCGGCACCACCGGCGTGCCCAAGGGTGCGATGCTCACCGCGGCCGCACTGCGCGCCAGCGGCGACGCCACCCATGAGCGTCTCGGTGGCCCCGGACAGTGGCTGCTGGCCCTGCCGACCTATCACGTCGCCGGCGTGCAGGTGCTGCTGCGCAGTATCCAGGCCGGCACCGAACCGGTCGTACTCGACGTCTCCGGCGGATTCCTGCCCGGCGGACTGGCGACCGCGGTCGCGGGCATGACCGGTCCGCGCAAGTACACCTCGCTGGTGCCGACCCAGCTCATCAAGGCCCTCGACGATCCGGTCGGCCTCCAGGCGCTGGCGGTGCTGGACGCGGTGCTGGTGGGCGGCGCGGCCACCCCCAAGCCGGTGCTCGACCGGGCTCGCGCGGCCGGCATCAACGTGGTCCGCACCTACGGCATGAGCGAGACCTGCGGTGGTTGCGTCTACGAGGGCGTGCCGTTGCACGGCGCGAAGGTGCGGATCGAGGACGGGCGGGTGCTGCTGGGCGGCGCCATGCTGGCCAAGGGCTATCGCGGCATCCCCGACCATCCCGCTTTCGCCGAACCCGGCTGGTTCCGCACCGAGGACGCCGGCACCTTCGACGACGGCGTGCTGACCATCAGCGGACGGCTGGACGAGGCCATCATGACCGGCGGACTCCTGGTGATCCCGCAGGTGGTCGAGGCCGTGCTGGCCGCCCACCCGGCGGTCAACGAGGCGGTGGTGCTGGGCCTGCCGGATACCCGTCTGGGTCAGCGGGTCGCCGTCGCGGTGGTGCCGAATCCGGGAACCACGCCCACCCTGGACGAACTGCGTGCCCACGTGGTGGCCGAATTGGATCCGATCGCCGCACCGCGCGAGCTCGCGATCGTCGACGAGATCCCGATGCGCGGACCGGGTAAACCGAACCGCATGCGGCTGCGCGAACAGCTGCTCGAGCAGTCCGCTCCGGAGTCGACCGGCTCGTAGCGGCGGCCGCGACAGCGCTCTTGCGCGGTCACGCAACAGCGGCGCAAGCCGGGTGCAAGACCGGCCCCGCACAGTTGTGGCATGACTTCTTACGCACCTGCTGAAGCACTCGCCATCGAGGCGGACGGGCTGGTCAAGGTCTTCGGGGAGCAGCGGGCCGTCGACGGTGTGAGCCTGGCGGTGCCGCAGGGCGCCGTCTACGGCGTGCTCGGCCCGAACGGGGCCGGCAAGACCACCACCATCCGCATGCTCGCCACCCTGCTGCGCCCCGACGGCGGCCGGGCCCGGATCTTCGGCCACGACGTCGTGGCCGAGCCGACCGCGGTCCGCTCACTGATCGGCGTCACCGGACAGTACGCCTCGGTCGACGAGAAGCTCAGCGCCACCGAGAATCTGATGATCTTCTCCCGGTTGCTCGGGCTCAGCCGCACCCAGGCCAAGCGCAAATCCGTCGAACTGCTCGAGGAATTCGGACTCACCGAGGCCGCGAACAAACCCCTGGAGAACTTCTCCGGCGGCATGCGGCGCCGGCTCGATCTGGCCGCCAGCCTGATCGCCACCCCGCCGCTGCTGTTCCTCGACGAACCCACCACCGGCCTGGATCCACGAACCCGCGCCCAGATGTGGGAGACCATCCGCCGCCTGGTCCGCGAGGGCGCGACGGTGCTGCTGACCACGCAGTATCTGGACGAGGCCGATCAGCTGGCCGACCGGATCGCGGTCATCGACCGCGGCAAGGTCATCGCCGACGGGACCTCCGACGAGCTCAAGGCCTCGGTGGGCCAATCGGCCCTGCAGATCACCGTCGCCGACACCGCGCGGATCGAACTGGCCCGCACCGTGATCGGCGAATTCCTCTCGCGCGCCGAGGGCAAGCTGGTCGACGCCAGCATCACCCCGGAGGCCGGACGCGTCACCGCGCCCCTGAGCGATCCGAGCGTCACGGCCGACCTGCTGATCCGCCTGCGTGACAACGATATCCGGGTCGACGAGATCACCGTCAGCAAGCCGAGCCTGGACGAGGTGTTCTTCGCCATCACCGGTCACGGCGCCGAATCCGACTCCCCCGCCGAAGGTTCCGCCACCTCCGCGGCCTGACACTTCCGCTCACCACACTCGAAGGACACACTGTGACCACAACACTGCCCGCACCCGCCGCCACCGGCCGGCATGCGGCCCGGGTCCCGATCCCCGAAGTCAGCAACCACATCTCACTGCGTCAGACGATCGCGAATTCGCTGACCATGGCCTATCGCGGCATCCTCAAGATCAAGCACAATCCGGAACAGCTGTTCGATGTCACGATCCAGCCGATCCTGTTCACGGCCCTGTTCGCCTACATCTTCGGCGGCGCCTTCGCCGGCAGTGTGCAGGCCTACCTACCGGTGCTGATTCCGGGCATCCTGGTACAGACGGTCGTGCTGACCTCCGTCGTCACCGGCACCCAGCTGCGTGAGGATATGGACAAGGGCGTCTTCGACCGCTTCAAATCCCTTCCCATCGCCCGGGTTTCGGCCCTGGCGGGCGCACTCGTCGCCGATATGGTGCGCTACGGTCTGGCCACCACCCTGACCGTCGTCGTCGGGCTGATCCTCGGCTATCGCCCCGGGGGCGGTGTGCTCGGTGTCGTCGTCGCCGGTGCGGTCGTCATCTTCTGCTCGTTCGCGGTCAGCTGGATCTGGGCGCTGGTCGGCGTCACCGGTAAGAGTGCCTCGGCGGTACAGGGCATCTCGATGATGATCATGTTCCCGCTGACCTTCATGTCCGGTGCGTTCGCACTCGTCAGCACCATGCCCGGGTGGCTACAGGCCATCAACAAGGCCAACCCCGTGTACTACATGGTGAATTCGTGCCGCGAACTGATGAACGGCAACGTCTACAGCAGCAATCTGCTGTGGTGCCTGGTCGGCTCGGTCGTGGTGATCATGATCTTCGCCCCGCTGGCCATCCGGGCCTACATGCGCCGGGCCTAGTCCGCACACCCCCGCTCGGAACTGTCCGCCGGTCACGAAAGTGCCCGGCGGGCAGTCGTCTTCGCGGATCCGATCCGCACCGATACCACCGGCCACCGAGCCGGGACCAGACTATTCGCCGAGCAGGTGCTCGAGTTCCGGCAGCATCGCGAGGAACCGGGTCGCGGCGGTGTGCCGGCTCATTCCCGAAACGGTCTGCTGACCCGCTTCGATCACCTCGGCACCGACCCGCTCGGTCGCCGCACCCAGATGACGGCTCCAGCGCATCGACGAATAGTCCTGGCGCCCCACGACTTTCTGCGCTATCGCCAGCAACTCCGCACCGATCCGCGGACTCCGGCCGGTGTGGATCAGATAGGAGCCCAGCGCACCCGCCGCCCCGCCGATCTGCGGCAGATCGATGAACTGGGTCAGCCGGTCGGCGGCCGCCCGCACGATCTCGATCGGCAGGTCCGGAACCTCGTGCACGGCATCGTTGAGCATGTGGGCATCCAGCCCCGCCGACGCGATGATGATGTCGCCCGGCCCGGGGCCCGCGTTCGAAATCGGCCAGCCGAACAGCTCCAGACTGCGCCGGAAGGCACGCAGTCCACGCTCGACATGTCCCTCCGCCAGGTCCAGCTCGGCCAGTCCCGCGACCACCGCCGCCTTGCGATGGTTGGGCGCGCTCACCGGCTCGTCCATGCCGACACCGTCGTCCACGATGCCGAGCGCGTATTCCAGTTCCCGGCGTGCCTCGGTCAGCTGTCCGGTGCCGACCATCGAAATCGCGAGGAAGCTGGACAGTTCCACGCTCTCCTCGTAGCAGCGCAGCTCCTGCATCAGTTCCGCGGCGCGGCGGTAGTAGCCCACCGCCTCCTCGTAGCGCGCCGCCTGTGATGCCATCTGGCCCAGATGCTGACAGCACATCGCCGTACCCCAGATATCGCTTCCCTCGACGATCGCGAGAACCTGCTTGGCATCGCGAATCGAACCCTCCATGTAGCTGGCGTTCTCCCGCAGGTTCGCGCGGATCAACAGGGCCAGCGACCGGGTCAGATCGTCCTCGGCGTGGGTACCGGCCGCGAGTCGCCGCATCGATCGCCCCAGATCGATGGGCGAACACAGCAATTCGGCCAGGAAGCGCAGGGCGGGGCGCAGGTCGTCGCGGGCGAGCAGGCGCCGGGCGCGCATCCGGATTGTCGCAATGGGCCGCAGGCCGACCTCGGCGAATGCCAGATGCATCGTGAGGAAGACGTACGCCTGCATTTCGAGATCGGTCGCACCCGGCGTCCGAGGACCGGACGGTGGCGGCACCGCCACCACTCGCGGCGCCCAGTTCATCAACTCCATGTGCGCGCCGCGCATCACCCACAGCACGGCGATGGGCCCGAAAATCGAATAGACGGTGCGAGAATCGCCGTTGTCGATGGCATGGCGCAGTATCGACAGCAGATTGTCGAGTTCCGCGGCGACCGAAAGCACCGCCCGGACCTGCTCGGGTCCCTCATACTCGCACACCGCGTCGTAGACGAATTCCCGTGCCCAGCCGCACATCCGGTCCATCACCAGATCCGCCTCACCGGCGACGGCCAGCTGCTCCTCGCCGAATTCGCGGACCGTTTCCAGCATTCGGTAGCGAGTGTCGATCGCATCGTCGTCGGCCAGCACCGTCAGCAGTGATTGCCCCACCAGACCGTCCACCGCCGTGACCGCGTCGAGCACATCCGGCCCACCGGCCACGAATTCCGCGGCGCGCAAGGTGAACCCGTCCGGGAACCGGCACAGCCGCCGCAAGGCGATCTGCTGATCGGGCTCGAGCAGATTCCAGCTCCATTCGATCACCGCGTGCAGGGTGCGATGGCGTTCCGGTGAGCTGCGGTCCCCCGAACGCAGCAGGGCGAATCGATGGTCGAGCCGGGACTCGATCTCCTCGACACTCATCGCGCGCACGCGGGCGGCGGCCAATTCGATCGCCAGCGGCAAGCCGTCCAGGGTCCGGCACAGCCGCGCCACCACCTCCGGATCCAGCCGCGCCGAGGGCCGGACCGCGCGCGCCCGGCTGACGAACAATTCGGTCGCGGGAGATCCGTGCGCGTCGATGGCCAACGGCGGCAGGGGATATACCGTCTCCGCCGTGATCGCCAGCGGGGCCCGGCTGGTGGCGACCACGGTCAATTGCTCACAGCCGCCGACGAGATCGGCGACCACCTCGGCCACCGCATCGATGAGGTGTTCGCAGTTGTCCAGAATCAGCAGCATCGGACGCAGGGACAGGGCCTCGCGCAACCGGCGCCTGCCGTCGACGGTCTGATTGCGGCGCAGCACATTGGTCTCCCGCGTGTACTCGTTGACACCGAGTACCGCACCGATCGCATTCTCGACCTCGGCGCAGGTCATCGCCAGCCGCTCGGCCGCGGTGCCCTCGGAATCGGCACGCAGCGAGGCCAATTCGACGAGTGCGACCGGCTGCCGGCGCGCCACCCGCGCCCCGAGCTCGTTCGCCACCCGGGTCTTTCCGGTACCGCCCGGGCCGAGCACCGTCGTGACCCGGAACTCCTGAACGAGCTTGTCCAGCTCCCGCAGATCGTTCTCGCGGCCCAGCAGCGGATTCGGCGCCGCCCGCAGACCGAGGGCGGTGTTCGGCAGCGTCGCATCGGATTCGGCCCGGATGTCGACCGCGGGCACCAGCGCGTGCTGTGCGGAGGAGACCCGCTGTGCCCCGGACGGCACCGGGCGCGTCTGCGGTGCCTCCACCGTGTGATCGCCGCGCAGAATCGCGGTGTTCAGTGCCACCAGCGCGGGTCCCGGATCGGTACCGAGCTCCTCGCCGAGGCGGCTCCGCAGACCCGCGAAAACCTCGAGTGCCTCATTGGCGCGGCCATCGGTGGCGAGCAGTCGCATCAGGGTGGCATGGGCGGGCTCGTCGAGAGGTTCGGCCGCCGCGGACCGCCGTGCCACCCGCAACGCGCCGCCGATGTCCCCGGCCACCTCCCGCGCCGCCAGCTCCAGACCGTCCAGCGCCGATGCGCGGGCCGCGGCGAGCTCACCGACCTCGTCGGCGACCGGGCCGGGCGGCAGGTCGGCGCCCGGCTCCCCTCGCCACAGTCCGCGGGCACGCAGCACATGGTCGAGACAGCCGGCGCTGTCGCCACGATCGAGCCGTTGCCGCGCCTGCCGTTCCAGCGCGTGGGCCATGCTCAGATCGACCTGATCGGAGTCCATCAACAGCCGATAGCCGGCGGGGCCGATTTCCAGCGCCCCCTCCGGCAGCGCCGAACGCAGGCGTGAGACCTGTGTGTGCAGTGCGTTCATCGGGGCGCGCGGGGGCTGGTCGCCCCAGATGTCGTCGATCAGGGCCGGTGCGCTGCGGCTGCGTCCCGGCTGCACGGCCAGCGCGGCGACCAGTAATCGCGCTCGGGCGCCGGGCACCGCGACCAGATCCGCGTCCCGGCGCAGGGCGATCTCACCGAGGACGGCCACCCGGATCCCGGACAGCACCGAAGCCCGGCCGTCCGGTCGGGTGTGCGTGCCGGCATCCGCGGAGCCGCTGTG
Organism: Nocardia sp. NPDC052254; assembly: GCF_040679495.1. NCBI lineage: Bacteria > Bacillati > Actinomycetota > Actinomycetes > Mycobacteriales > Nocardiaceae > Nocardia > Nocardia sp. NPDC052254. The sequence goes on from NZ_JBFAUW010000013.1 coordinate 27,452, forward strand.
ATCAGAAAACATGCCATCGCAATCGTAAGTGGCCGGTCGAGTGGTTTACGGGTGCAGTGAGCGCACCGCCATCCGGGAGTTTACTCCGATATATCGCAATATTCTTTCCGATTGCGAGCCCGCCGCACCGTCGCCCCTCCGTGGTGACACTGCGCTGCCGCCTCCGGGCCACCACCATCAGGCAGTGCCATTCGAGCCCAATGGTGAAGCCCTCCGTGGTGACACTGCGCTGCCGCCTCCGGGCCACCACCATTAGGCAGTGTCGTCCGAGCCCAATGGTGAAGCCCTCCGAGGTGACACTGCGCTGCCGCCTCCGGGCCACCACCATTAGGCTGCCGGACATGGCTAGTGCTGCACAATGGCTCGAAGGCGCCCGTCCGCGGACGTTGCCCAATGCGATCGCCCCGGTCCTCGTCGGCACCGGCGCGGCCGCGTCGCTGGATGCCGCGGTGTGGTGGAAGGCGCTGCTGAGCCTGCTGGTCTCACTGGCCTTGATCATCGGCGTGAACTTCGCCAACGACTACTCCGACGGCATTCGCGGTACCGACGACGAACGAGTGGGCCCACTGCGCCTGGTCGGTTCGGGGCTGGCGAGCCCCGCCGCGGTGCGCGGTGCGGCGATCGCCTGCCTGGGGGTCGGCGCGATCTTCGGATTGATCCTGGTCGTCACCACCGCATGGTGGCTGTTGCTGATCGGCGCCGCCTGCCTGGCCGGCGCGTGGTTCTACACCGGCGGCAGTAAGCCGTACGGCTACAGCGGTTTCGGCGAGATCGCGGTATTCGTCTTCTTCGGTCTGGTCGCGGTGCTGGGCACCCAGTTCGTCCAGGCCGAGCGCATCGAGTGGGCCGGCCTGGTCGGCGCCGTCGCGGTCGGCGCCTTCTCCAGCGCGGTACTGGTCACCAACAATCTGCGCGATATCCCCACCGACTCGGTGACCGGAAAGACCACCCTCGCGGTGAAACTCGGCGACACCCGCACCCGCACTCTGCATCTGGTGCTGATGCTGGTGCCGTTCATCGCCTCGCTGGTACTCGTGGTGCGCACCCCGTGGGCACTGGCCGGACTGATCGCGATTCCGCTGGCCGTCCGGTCCAACGCCCCGGTGCGGGGCGGCGAGCAGGGGCCGGGCCTGATTCCTTCGCTCCGCGACACCGGCCTCGCCATGCTGGCCTGGTCGCTACTGACCGCGCTGGCGCTCAGCCTCGGCTGAGCCCGGCCCGGCCGGACTCAGTCCCGGCCGCCCTCCGGCACGAAGATCCCGAGCACCCAGTTCACCACCGTGACGATGAGCGCGCCGCCCAGCGCCGCCCAGAACCCGTCGATCCGCAGGCCGTAGTCGGTGGTCTCGGTGATCTTGGCGGTCAGCCACAGCATCAGCGCGTTGATCACCAGCAGGAACAGGCCCAGTGTCACGATCACCAGCGGTAGTGACAGCAATTTCACGATCGGCTTGATCAGCGCGTTGACCAGTCCGAAGACGACCGCGACACAGACCACGACCACAATCTTGCCGCCGGTACCGGAGTCGGGCGGGTCATGGAGTTCGATTCCGCCGATCCAAGCTGCGGCGAGCCAGATCGCGAGAGCGTTGATCGCCAGGCGAAGCACAAGAGCCATGCGGCAATGCTAACGGCGGGCGAGCCCTATTACCGGCCGGGCGAAGGCCGCCCGCTCGCGCGCGCCCGGCAGGCGCGACAGGCCGCACCGCCCCGGACCCGGCACGCCGCACCCTCGACGCGCGAGAGCGCCCTTCGAAGCGACACCGGGCTCCCGCCTGCCGACCTGCCCATCACGCGGCGCGATCGAGGATTTCATGGGTGGCGGTGCGCACCCGGTCCATCCCCTCGGTGCCGCCGAGCAGTTCCCGGGTCGTCGGATTGGCCGCGCGCAGGATACCGAGCAGCACATGCCCCGTCCGGATACCGTTGTCTCCGCGGGAAATCGCCTCGCGCAGCGACAGCTCCAGGGCCTTCTTGGCATCCTTGGAGAACGGGATGTGACCGAAGTTCATCGTGCCGCCCAACCGAAATCTGCTGCGGCCCTTCTCCACCGGCGTCGGCTCCTCGAACACGTCCTCACCGAAGGTGGATTGCACACTGTCCCGTACCGCGTCCAGATCGATGCCGATCGACTTCAGCGCGGCCGCGTCGTCCGCGCCGAGCGGTTCGTCCGCCTCCCCCACGATCAGACGGTCCCGCACTTCTTCGGCGGTAATTCCGTTGTCGGTCAGTATCTTCCGAATACCGTCATCCCGGCTGGACAGCACACCGAGCAGCAGGTGCTCGACATCGATCTGCGGCGAACGCAATTCGCGGGCTTCCTCCTGTGCTGCCACGATCGCATACCGCGCCGCCTTGGAAAATCGTTCGAACATCAGCGAATTCCGCCTCTCCGGTTGTACTTCTGATGCACTGCCTGCCGGCTCACCTCGAGCGCGTCGGCGATGGCTTGCCAGGACCAGCCCTGCTTGCGCGCATTGGCCACCTGAATCGCCTCCAACCGCTCGAGCAAGCGCCGCAGAGCCAATACCGCCCGCAGCCCGACCTGCGGGTCCGGACTTCCGGCGGCGGCTGCCAGCGTGGTTGCCTCACTCATGTACGTCAATTTACGTTGACATCCGGAGCGCGTCAATGAAAATTGACAATTCGCGATGTTCTCCGCGAGCGAAAGCTCGTGCGATGCGGAGTCAGCCCCGCCAGATACCGGTGTCGGTGAACTCCGCCAGAATGCCGTGCGCCGAGGTCAGATCCAGCCCCTGAGCGGCGACCCACTCGTCGTTGAAATACGTTCCCGCATAACGATCCCCACCGTCGCACAGCAGTGTCACCACACTGCCCTCCTGGCCGGCGGCGATCATCTCCGCGATCAGAGCGAAGGCGCCCCACAGATTGGTTCCGGTGGATCCCCCGACCCGACGCCCCAGCACCTCACCCGCATGCCGGCACGCGGCGATGGACGCGGCATCGGGCACCTCGATCATCCGATCGACCACCTGCCCCACGAACGACGGCTCGACCCGTGGTCGGCCGATCCCCTCGATCCGCGACGGCATACCCGTCTGATAATCCGCGTCACCGACCTCGTAGCCGCCGTAGAACGCGGAATTCTCCGGATCGACCACGGCCAGCCTGGTGGCATGGCGGCGATAGCGAATGTAGCGGCCGATGGTGGCGCTGGTGCCACCCGTCCCCGCGCCCACGACGATCCAGTCCGGAATCGGATGCGTCTCCAAAATCATTTGCTGATAGATGGATTCGGCGATGTTGTTGTTCCCGCGCCAGTCGGTGGCCCGCTCGGCGTAGGTGAACTGATCCATGTAGTGGCCGCCGCATTCGGCCGCCAGCCGGACCGCCTCGGTGTAGATGTCGGGCGCGCGCTCGACGAAATGACAGCGACCACCCTGCGCCTCGATCAGCGCGATCTTCTCCGGTGACGTCTTCGCCGGCACCACCGAGACGAAGTCCAGCCCCAGCAGCTTCGCGAAATACGCCTCGCTGATCGCCGTCGAACCCGACGACGCCTCCACGATCGTCGTGTCCTCACGCACCCAGCCGTTGCAGATCGCGTACAGGAACAGCGACCGGGCCAGCCGATGCTTCAGACTGCCGGTCGGATGGGTGGACTCGTCCTTCAGATACAGCCGCACACCCCACTCGGGGGGCAGCGGATAGCGCAACAGATGAGTATCCGCACTGCGCTGCGCATCGGCCTCGATCAGCCGCACCGCGTCATCGACCCACTCCCGCGAGACACTGCGATCGCAGTACCTCACAGCCGCGCCCTGCCGGACACCCGATCGGGCCGACGAGCCGCTACGCGA
>NZ_JBFAUW010000013.1:31363-31512 GCF_040679495.1 Nocardia sp. NPDC052254
TACGCGATTGTCGCTCACCGGCCCTCCTGCGTCCTGCGGGACACCCGCACCCGATCGGGCCGACGAGCCGCTACGCGATTGTCGCTCACCGGCCCTCCTGCGTCCTGCGGGACACCCGCACCCGATCGGGCCGACGAGCCGCTACGCAC
>NZ_JBFAUW010000013.1:31604-135313 GCF_040679495.1 Nocardia sp. NPDC052254
CTACGCGATTGTCGCTCACCGGCCCTCCTGTGCTCTGCGGGACACCCGCACCCGATCGGGCCGACGAGCCACTACGCGATTGTCGCTCACCGGCCCTCCTGTGCTCTGCGGGACACCCGCACCCGATCGGGCCGACGAGCCACTACGCGATTGTCGCTCACCGGCCCTCCTCGCCCCGCATCCTCGCGCGCAGGTTCGCCTTGTCGTTGCGGCGCTTCTCGTCGACGGCGGCGATGCCCTCGTTCACCCGGGTACGCAACTTCTTGAACAACACCAGCGACAGCGGCATCGCGACCACGAGCGCGAACAACAGCGCCACGATCAGCGGGATGTCCACATGCACCAGATTCGCCACCACCAGGATGATCACCGCGATCAGCGCGACCAGTCCCAATCGCGCCAGGGTGTAGAGCGCCAGGTTGCCTGCGAGCCGCCGCCCCGCCGAGGCCGGGGCCCGATCGCTCGCGGCGTCGTCGGGTCGGGATGCTTCACTCACAAGACCAGGGTAGGCGACGCCGGAATACCCATTCCGACCTGCCCAGCTGTGCCGGCGAGACAGCGCACCCGATCCGGCCCGCACGCCGCCACGCGATGGTCATCCACCGGCCGCGTGTGGTTGCGGGACACCCGCACCTGATCCGGCCGACGAGCCGCTGCCCTCCGGCACTCCTCTGCCGAACATGGGTCGCTCCCGGTTCGCTGCCCCGATTACTTCCAATCGAACGTATATCCGTTTTGTCTATTACTTCCCCTTTACCAACGTTAGATCGTTCGAGTACCCAGGGGTCCGAATGTAACTATGTCGCTATCTGATGAGGGATCTGTCGATTACGGAAAGGTTTGCGAATGACTGCGATCACCGCGGCGAGCCGCACGTTGGGTTCCGTCAACGGCCAGGAGGCCCTCCTGACCCCAGGCCAGGTGGCGGCGCTGTTCCACGTCGATCCGAAAACGGTCACCCGGTGGGCTCACGCCGGGCGACTGGGCTCGCTGCGCACGCCGGGAGGCCATCGCCGCTTCCGTGAGTCCGAGGTCATGAATTTGCTCAGGTCGCTGACCACAGAGGCCACCCGCCCCTGAGGGAACAGGGCCGGTCAGCGACCGCTTGCCGGCCCGACCCGGGTGCGGTGTCCCACCTGACACAGCACCGAATCTCACGGTCACCGTGCCGCAGGTACGCACACGGGATTACCCTCGATGTCAGGAGGTGAGCGACGTGGCGTACCTGTTGGCACTCATCGCGGTCGTGGCTGTCGCGGTGCTGTGCTGGAAAGCGTTCGGACCGGGGAGCATGCCCCGAATCGGCAGCGGCCGGACCCACGACAACCGTCGCCGGGCCCTGGGCCCGGACGACGATCCCGAATTCCTCTGGCGGATCTCCCGCCAGCATCGTGACGGTGATCCCGGTTCGGACCGCTGAGCTCACCCCAGAGCGAAGGCATCCATCCGGGCATCGCCGGATATCGACTCGAATGCGGCCAGCGCCGCGACCGTTGCGTCGTGGCCGGCCGGTAGCAACGGCAGCCGTACGGTTGCGCTCGGAATTCGCCCCTGCGCGGCCAATACAGCTTTGACCACGACCGGATTGGGCTCCGCGAACAGGGCACGCGCCGGCTCGACGAGCGCGTCCCCGCAACGCCGGGCCACATCGATCCGTCCGTCACGCCAGGCAGCGACCAATGTCACACAGGCTTCGGTCGCCACATTCGCACAGGTCGGAACGGCTCCCCGCGCACCGAGTGCCAGGAGCGGCGCGGTGAACAGATCATCGCCGGACAACACGGCGGTGCGTTGCGCGGCGGCGGCCAGAAATGCCACCGTGGTCTCGTCCACCGCGCCCACCGCATGCTTGAACCCGGCCACATTCGGCAGCTCGGCCAGGCTGCACAGCGTCGGCGCGTCGAGCGGCCGGCCGGTGCGATGCGGAACGTTGTAGATCACCAGCGGAACCGGGCTGATCGAGGCCAGTCGGCGGAAATGTTCGATCACCCCGGCCGGTGAGGGCTTGGTGTAATACGGCACCACTGTCAGGGCACCGGCAGCCCGCGGATCCAGTGCGGCCAGCTCCCGTTCGGAATCCGCGGTCGAATTGCCGCCGGTTCCCACGATGAGCGGTGCGCCGCGATCCAGGCACACCTCGGCGCACACCTGGACCACCGACCGCCGCTCCGCCGGGGTGAGGGTGGCGGGTTCGGCGGTGGTGCCCAGTGCCACGATGCCGCTCGCACCCGCGTCCAGGGCCTCGGCTGCCAGCCGCGCGAGCACGTCGTAGGCGGGTTCGTCGCGGTCGGTGAAGGGCGTGATCAATGGGACGAAGAGGCCGCTGAAAGTCATACCCGACAGCCTGATTCAGCCCTCGATTCAGGTCCAGTTCACATATCTATCCATAGACATAAGTACAACTTATGCTCACCGGCACTCGGCGGTGCGGCGCGAAAAGTTGGCCGGAATCCGTACTCCAGTACCCCGGAGTGAGGGCGGAATCGGCCCGTAGCGGGATGTGGCGCAGCGGTTTCCGCGGCGAGGGTCGAGATATGCATCCGGTTCGCGATTTATTCTGTGTGCTCTCCGCGGCAGCACTGACGATCGGCTTGTCCGCGTGTGTGTCGACGGCGAGTCCGCCACCGGAACCCGCCTGGCACAGCTGCCGGGAGAACGCCGAATTCGATTGTGCGACGGTCACCGTGCCGATCGACTGGTCGCACCCGGCGGGCGCGACCATCGATGTCGCCGTGATCCGTGATCGCGCCGACGACCCCGCCCACCGGGCCGGAACCTTGATATCGCTGCCCGGCGGGCCGGGGACATCCGGTGTGGACGAGATACTGCGCGGCGGAAAATTCTCGCCGGAGCTGCGGTCGCGCTTCGACATCGTCAGCCTCGATCCGCGCGGCGTCGGACGCAGCCACGAGATTCGCTGCGACAGCGGGCTGGCCGCGCACCAGCCGAACATGGTGCCGGACAACGGTGGCCGGATCGAGGATGCGCATGCCTACGCGAAGGAACTCGCGAACAGCTGCCGGGAGTTCACCGGTCCGCTGATCGATCACATCGATCAGATCAGCGTCGCGCGCGATGTCGACGCGGTGCGCGCGGCGCTCGGCGCCGATCGGATCACCCTCTACAGCCGGTCCTACGGGACGATGCCCGCCCAGGCCTATGCGGAATTGTTCCCGCAACGGTTGCGCGCCGCGCTGCTCGACAGCGTCGACGATCACAGCCTGGACGGACGAGCCTTCCTCGCCTCCGAAGCGCGCGCGGGCGAGGACGCCTTCGACGAATTCGCCTCATGGTGCGATCGGGACGAGCAGTGCGTACTGCACGGTCAGGATGTGCGCCGTGTCCACGCCGATCTGGTCGCGCGGGCCGGCCGTGGCGAACTGTGGGATCCGAATGGACCGATGGATGTGCTCGCACTGAGCCGCGCGGTCACCCAGCGGCTCTACGCCCCCGAATGGTCCCGCCTGGCAATGGATCTGAAAACCATGACCGCGCAACCGAATCACGATCCCGAACCGGTGCAACCCATTCGGCGCTCGGGGCAGCCGAGCCCGATGCCGGCGGTGGCGATGTGCTCCGACTGGCGCTTCGATATCGCCGATCAACAGGATTGGCTACGGTTGTGGCACGAACAGAACGCCGCGTCACCGGTGCTACGAGCCCACTTCGCCTGGGGCGCCGGAACTCTGTGCTCGGGGTGGCCGATCGAGGTACGCAATCCACAGCACCGCCCCGACATCCGGCAGGGCCCGCCGATCCTGGTGATGAACTCCCTGCACGATCCGGCGACCCCGCACGAATGGGCAACCCACGTGACGGCTCTCACCCCGCACGCCACCCTGCTGACCTACACCGGCTGGGGCCACGGTAACTACAGCCGCACCCCGTGCACGACAGCCGTAGCCGATCGGTACCTCATCGACCTCACCGTTGCGGCCGTCGCCGAATGCGCCGCCGGATGAACGAATGCACGTATCTCATCAGATCCGATTTACCCATTCATCCACAGGAATAAGCTGAGCCGATGCTCGATGTTCGACGGCTGCGGTTGCTGCGAGAACTGTTTCATCGGGGCACGATCGTGGCCGTGGCAGAGGCCGTGGCCTACACCCCGTCGGCGGTATCGCAGCAGTTGAGCGTGCTCGAACGCGAGGCTGGGGTGGCACTGCTGAAACGCTCCGGGCGCGGAGTCGATCTCACTCCCGCGGCCCGGCGCCTGGTCGAACACACCGAGGCCGTACTCGCGATACTCGAGCAGGCCGAGGCCGAATTGGCCACGGCTCCGGCACAGCTCGGCGGCGCCCTGCACATCGGCGCATTCCCCACCGCCGTCCAGCACATTCTCCCCGACGCGCTGGTGCGGTTGAGCCGCGCGCATCCACGGCTGGCACTGCATGTCACGGAACTGGATCCGGCGGATGTCCCGGCCGCGCTGCGTGCCGGAATCCTCGATATCGCATTGATCCAGGAATACGATTACGTGCCGCTGCCGACCGAACCCGGCCTGCACACCGAGCCGTTCCTCGAGGAGCCGGTGTATCTGGCCGCGTGCTCGGCGGAACCCTTGGCCGCCCACCATGATTCGCCGTGGATCGCCGCGACTCCCGGAACCCTGTGCCACACGATGACCGTGCGCGCCTGCGAGGCCGCCGGTTTCATCCCTCGCATCCGGCACCACTCCGACGATTTCGGCACCGTGCTCGCGCTGGTGGACGCGGGCCAGGGCGTCGCCTTCATCCCGGAACTGGCCATTCCCCCGGAATCCGAGAACCACGCGACCGCGGTCGAGCTGACCGTCCTCCCGATTCGCCGCCGCACCCGCATCGCCTATCGCGCCGGCACCCGCGACCACCCCGCCGTCGCCGCGGCCCGGATCGCCCTGCACGCCACCCAGGGCACCATCCCACCGGCACAGCCGTAGCCCGCACAGCCGCGTCGACCTCGGCCGCCACCGGGTGTTGCCGGACTTGACCCTGACATTGTGACAAGGTTTCCAATGGTCGGCGAAGGAGGTGGTTACCAGTGTTCACCACCGGTTACGGCGAGCCGGATGCTCGCCTCGTCGCGGCCTTGACCGCATCGGAGTCGTCGGTTCGGCTGCGGGCGGCCCTCGCCGCCGGAACCCAGAAGGATGCGCGGCTCGCGGAGATTCTCGTCGACCGTTGCGCGGTCGAGCCCGATTTCTTCGTCCGGGACATGCTCACCTGGGCCCTGTGCCGGCTGCCCGCCGAGATCACCCTGCCGATGCTGCTGGGCGAGCTGGATTCCGATATCGCACAGGCTCGTAGTCAGGCACTGCACACCCTGTCCAAGATCGGGGACAGCAGTGCGTGGCCGCGGGTCGCGGCGCTGCTGCACGACGCCGACGAGGAGGTCGCACTCAGCGCCTGGCGGGCCGGTGCGGTGCTGGTACCACCGGGCTCGGAGTCCGTTCTGGCGACAGAACTGGCGAAGGAGTTCGGCCGGGGTTCACATTCGGTGCAGCGCAGCCTGAGCCGGGCGCTGGCGGGGCTGGGCGAGCCCGTGGAGCCGGTACTCGCTACCGCGGCGGCCTCCGCCGATCCGCACATCAGAGCCCATGCCGAGGCGACCGGGCGGTTGATCTCGGACCCCGAGAGCGGCTTCACGCTGTCGCTCGAATTCGCCAAACGCGTCGCCGCCACCGGCACGGACAGCTGACGGCGACCCGCGGACGGGCACGAACCAGAGGAGACGATGCGATGTTGATCGGTGAGGTCTCGCGCCGTTCCGGTGTCAGCACCCGCATGCTGCGCCATTACGACCGGCTCGGCCTGGTGCGGCCGACGGGCCGCACCACCGGCGGTTACCGCGAGTACTCCACCGATGACATCCGTCGTCTCTTCCATGTCGAAAGCCTTCGGACACTGGGACTTTCACTCGGCGACACCAAACGGGCACTGGACGAAGCCGATTTCGCGCCCAGTGCCCTGGTCGGGGATCTCGTCCAGCACACCCGGGCACGCATCGCGGCGGAAACGGAACTGCTCGCGAAACTCGAGCAGGTCGAATCGGCCGCACCCGAGCAATGGGACGATGTGCTGAACGTCGTCACACTGCTGCGGGCGCTCGAATCGGATCTGGGTGATCACCGCCAGCGGGCCGCACTGGCGCAGCACGGGGGTGCGGCACCACCGGTCGACGCGCTGGTCGAGGCGGCATTGGCCGAAGAGGATCTCAATGTCGCCGGCGCCCTGCGCTGGGCACTGGCCCGGGCAGGCGATGCCGCGCTGACGAAGCTGGCAGCGGGCCTGGATTCCGCGGACGCCGATCGTCGCCACCGGGCGGCGGTCGCCATCGCCGAGGTCCCGACGGCCGAGGCGACGGCGCTGCTCATCGAGGCCCTCGGCGACAGCGATGTCATCGTGCGGGACCGTGCGGCGCTGGCATTGGGTGCCCGGCAGGTGTTCGATGCCGTCCCCGCGCTGCTGGCGATGGTCGTCGACGGGCGATCCGATGTGGAAGCCGCCGAACTGCTGGGGCTGCTGGCCCGGGACCCGGCTCCGGGCGCGGACATCATCGGGAACCTGCGACACGAACTCGATACCGGCACCGATCCGGCGGCGCGGCTGCGCCTCACCCAGGCGCTCGCGGAAATTCCGGGTACGACGGCACAACTCGGCGCCTTGTCCGGCGACGCCGATCCGGTGGTCGCGGGCACAGCGGCCGCCATTCTGCGCTCTCGAGCCGGCCGGACACGGCGCGGCGGGAATTGATCGTCCGCGTGGCCGGCGTCACGGCGCCGCGCATTCCCATGAAATTCGCAGGTCGCGCCAACGCTGCGCCGATATCGCCTCCCTACCGTCGGTTTCGTCGGGCCGGACACGCCACGACATCCGACGACGAAGGAGCACCGACATGGCACGAGCCGCCCTGGATATCCCGCGCCAGTTCCGCACCGCCGTGGTGCCGGCGGCCGGGCTGGGAACCCGTTTCCTGCCGGCCACCAAAACCGTGCCGAAGGAACTGCTGCCGGTCCTCGACACTCCCGGTATCGAACTGGTCGCCGAGGAAGCGGCACAGGCCGGCGCGGATCGCATGATCCTGGTGACCTCACCCGGAAAGCCCGGACTGGCATCATATTTCGCGGACGACCCGGCATTGGAGAACGCGCTGGCCCAGCGCGGCAAGTTCGCGCAGCTCGACAAGGTGCGCAATGCGCCGAAACTACTCGAGGTCGGCACCGTGGTCCAGCGACAGCCGCTGGGCCTCGGGCACGCGGTGCTCCAGGCGGAACCCGCGCTGACCGCGGACGAGAACGCCGTGGCCGTCCTGCTGCCCGATGATCTGGTGCGCCCGCACGGGGTACTGGACACGATGGCACGGGTGCGCCAGCGCCGGGGCGGCAGTGTCCTGTGTGCGATCGAGGTAGCCGAGCACGAGGTGAGCTCCTACGGAATCTTCGATGTGACCCCGACCCCTCATCCGGATCCCGACGTGCTGCGGGTCGCGGCCATGGTGGAGAAACCCACGGTGGACGCCGCGCCGTCGAGGCTGGCCGCCGCCGGCCGCTACCTGCTGGACCGGGCCATATTCGATGCGCTGCGGCGGATCGAACCGGGCGCCGGCGGTGAACTCCAGCTCACCGATGCCGTGGATCTGCTCATCGCCGAGGGACATCCGGTGCACGTCGTCGTCCATCGCGGCACTCGTCACGACATCGGCAACCCGGGCGGATATCTGCGCGCCGCAGTGGATTTCGCCCTCGACTCCGACGAATACGGCCCGTCCCTGCGCCCCTGGCTGCTCGATCGCCTGAACGCGGCATGAGCACGGAAGCGGCCTTCAGCGCTGCGTGCCCACCACGGCACGCAGCTCCTCCGCACTCCAATTGCCAAGCACACCAGGTCTTCCCGACAGATAGCCCACGATCTCCTCCGTCGCCCAATTGTGCGACTCGGCCAGTCCGGCGGCCAGCATGCTCAGATAGCGAGCGGACGGCCGATTCGGCCGGACCGCCTCCGGCTCCCAGGGCGAGCTGAAGGTCAGCACCGGACAGCCGTCGAGATCGTCCACATGCCAGAGGGTTTCGTAGTGCCCATCCCCCAGGCGCAGGACCCCATGGCGAACGACCTCCGCCGGATCGAACTCGTCCACCTCCCCCGGTTGGCGGTGCATCTCCTGAGCCATCAGATCGCGGAACTGCTCGACGGTCAGCAGATATCCCCTGGCGGCGGCGCCGATCGGCCACGACGCCGGCGGCCGATGCGCGTAGAACGCCACCCCGCCGGTCCAGACCGGACTCTCCCAGGCGAAATAGATACACCCGGGCAGAGTCAGCGGCCGATTGCCCGGTGGCGGGGTGCGATCGCGGAAACCGGGATAGACCCGGGGTGTGCCCGGCGGATTCCCGCCCTCGAGGTAGTAGGCGAACCGGCGTTCGAACAGATTGGAGCCATAGGCCGCGTACCAGACATACTGCGAGCTCACGGCCGTTCCATTCGCGTCGGAGCAGGTGTGCGCACGGCCCGACCATACGGGCGGTGCTGAACTTCCCTGGTGGCCGGGCCTGGGCGACCGCTCATTCCCGCAGTTCCTCGATGCGTTGCCGCAGGTGATCCAGCAACTTGTCCGCATCGTCGAATCCGGCGGGGTCGACGGGCGCTCCGAAGTGGATGGTCACCCGCTGGCGCCGATCGAAGGCCGGTCCGTCACCCCGATGACGTTTCATGGGCAGCACCCGATCGGTTCCCGTGGTCCCCACGGGAATGATCGGAACCCCGGTCGCCAGAGCGAGTTTCGCGACACCGGGTTTGTACGCCTCATGCTCGCCCGCCGCGACCAGCCGCCCCTCGGGATAGATGATCAGCACCCCGTCGTGGCGCAAGATCTGCTCGGCCTGCGCCATCGCCGACTGCCCGGACGCGCTGTCGCGCCGCACCACCGGAATATGTCCGAGCCGCCGGACCAGCCACCCCACCACGGGCCACGACCAGAGCTCCGCCATCGCGAGGGCGATGGCCCGGCGCCGCAGCGCACCCCACAGGAAGACGGCGTCCAGCATCGAGATGTGATTACTCGCCACGATCACCGGACCGCTCCTGGGCACCAGTTCCCGCCCGATCACGGTCACGTGGACGATATTCGACCACGCCATCGTGCGCAGAATGCGCCGCACGAACTTGGTGGTCAGCCATGCGCGCTTGCCGAGTCCCTTGGGACGCCGATCCCCCGGCTCGTCCATTCGTACCCCCCTGAGTGCTGTCCGCAACGACTCCATTTTCGCATCCACCACCGACACGTTCACTCGCGAGCGGATCCCCGCGACATACTCCGAAACGGATGAGCGGACGGCATCGACCCTCCGCTCATCCGACGCCGATCACGTTCCGTACCAGGTGGAGGGCACAACAGTCGTCGGCCGATGATTTCCGTCCGGGCGCACCGTCCCAACTCACGTAGCGGCCGATCGCGAAAGGACGTGCCATGCCCGCACATGAAGTCGGTACCCGAGAACAGTGGCGACGAGCGTACGAGGATCTGCGCACCCAGGAGAAGGAACTGACCCGGCGCAGTGACGAACTCGCGCGCGAACGCCAGGCCCTGCCCTGGGTGCCGGTCACCAAGGAATACTGCTTCGACACCGAGGCGGGCGTCAAAACCCTCGCCGAACTGTTCGACGGTCGTTCCCAGCTGATCATCCGTCACTTCATGCACGGCCCGAAGACACCCGAGGGCTGCCCCGGCTGCACCTTCGAAACCGACAATCTGGTCGGCGCGGTGCCGCATCTGGCCCATCGCGACGTCACTTTCATCCTGGCCTCGCGCTCACCGCTGTCCACACTCGACGAGTACAAGCGCCGCTTCGGCTGGGACATCGAATGGGTTTCGATGGGCGACAACGGTTTCAACGACGATTTCTACGAGCTCATGCGTACGCCGAGCGTGAAACGCCCGCCCGGCGACATGCTCGAGGTCATGGAACTGATGGCGCTGAGCAGTTTCGCCTTGGCCGACGGGCAGGTCTATCACACCTATTCGACCTACGACCGCGGCACCGACGCCCTCAATGCCACTTGGCAACTACTCGACCGCGCCCCGAACGGCCGCGGCGACAATTTCGACAACTGGCCCCGAAAACGCGACGAGTACTGAGCCCGAATGTCTCTCCACTCGGGGCGGCGCGCGGTCGAACAGATCCGGCACTCGTGCCCGCTCGCATTACCCACGAGGTAATCGACTCGCCGCACCCGCGCGGGCAGTGTTGTCGTCCATGAGCGACGAAACGACCACCGCCCGGCGCACCGTCGAGGAACTGCTGTCCCGCATCGGCTCCGGCGATCCGGATGCGATCGCCGAGCTGTATGCGCCGGACTGCGAGTGGAAACTCAACTGGCCGGAATCCGAGCACGGGCGCACCGCCACACCATGGATTCGGCACCGCCCGGCACCCGCCGATGCCGCCGACCACTACCGCACGATCACCGACCATCACGTGCCGGAGGAGGTCGGAACCGTCGTCGATCAGATCCTCGTGGACGGTCCGAATGCCGTGGTGCTGGGCGAAATTCGGCAGACCGCACGCCCGACCGGTATCCCCTACCGGGCTCGCTTCGCTCTCCATCTCACCATCGCCGACGGCCTGATCACCCGCCACCACGTCTACGAGGACAGCCTGGCGGTGGCGCGTGCATTCGAGGCGACCGCCTGAAACCGCCGGACCGGAACAGGACCGATCGGCAGACGCTCACGATCCGATCGAACGCCGCGCCTTCCGCGCTCCTACAGTCCGGCCCCCAACCACGCCGCGAACCCCAAAAGCCCCTCCGACTGCCGCCGCTGCACCTCCGCGATCCCATACACCGTCTCCCGCACCGACGGATGCAACCGCGTCTGCTGCGGCGCAGCAGCGCGCGCCTTGTTCAACGCCGCCAACGCCCGATCCGGCTTACCCGACATCAACCACGCCCGCGCATTGTCCTGCCAGTGATATCCCGCGCGCGGGGCGGCGAGGTCGGCGGGGATGGGCAGTTCGGCGCCGTCACGGGCGGCCTTTCCTGGATCGCCCGCCTCCAATTCGACGGCACAGGAATGTATTTCGACGTTTCCCGGACCGAAGTCGGTGGTGTACAGCGAGCTCTCGGCGGTCATCGGGCGGGCGATATCTCGCGCTGCCGTGATGTGATCCCGGGCGAGTTCCAGCCGACGCCCTCGAGCCGCAACGATCGCGGCCCGCAGATGCCCATATCCCCGCAGCACCCGCTCACCTTCGCTGGACCCCGGTACCAGCAACAGCCCACGCTCGACCAAAGACATTGCCACATCGGTCGATCCGTGCGTCATGAGCAATCGTGAGCGCTTCATGAGGCTGCGCACCGCATAACCGGGATCGTTCGAACGCGCGGCGACGGTGTCGAGCCGATCGAGCACCAGAGCAGTCAGCGATGAGTACCCGAGGCGGCAGCAGGCTCCCTCCGCGGCGATGTAGGCCGCGCACAGCATGTCGTAGGCCTGCGCTCGTTCGGCCTCATCGCGGGCTTCTTCGGCAGCCCCGTGCAATCGGCGAATGAGATCGGGCAACAGGGCAAGAGCGCGCCGCGTCCGGTCGTTGTGCAGTGCGCCCTCGATCGACGCCAGCTCCGCACGCAACTCCGCGAGAGTCGGCGGTTCGAGTGCGCGCACATACGCCCCCTCGGCGAGCACAGCGCGCAACTCGGGCAGCCCCTCCAGTGGACCATCCTCCTCGAGGGTGTCCAGATAAGGCGTGCCCTGCAAGCGATCCGGATCGACACCCAGCGCCTTCGACACTGCCGCGACGAACCCCGGCGAAGCGACCTCGCGCCCCTGCTCCACCGCCTTCACCATCGACAACGAATAGCTGGCCCGAACCGCCAACTGCCGCTGCCCCAACCCCGCGATCTTGCGCTCCGACGCGATCCGCCGCCCCACGTGTTCGCCCATCCACCGAGCGTAGATCGATACGACCAGCCTGTCTCCGGTCACTGCCTCCTCGGGTCGAAGTTCGAGTTGCGTCTCCTAGATCCCCGCCCCGATCCACGAAGCGAATCCCAGCAGTCCCTCGGACTGCCGCCGCTGCGCAGCCGCGATCCCATACAGCGTCTCCCGCACCGACGGATGCAACCGCGTCTGCTGCGGCGCAGCAGCACGCGCTTTATTCAACGCCGCCAACGCCCGATCCGGCTTACCCGACATCAACCACGCCCGCGCATTGTCCTGCCAGTGATGCGCGATGCGGGTCGGTGGCGCATCGGGCGAGTGCGTCAGCTGCGCACCCTCGAGTGCCGCTCTGTGCGGATCGCCGGATTCCAGTTCGATTGCGTGCGCGTGGATTTCGACATTCAGCGGCCCGAACGCCGTCATATACAGATCGGTTTCACCGGTGCGCGCCGCGAGTTCCCGCGCGGAGCCGATGTGTGCCATCGCGCCGCTGTAGTTCAGCGATCGGGCCTCGTTGACCGCACCGGCCAGGTGGGAATATCCGGCGAGAACGGCTCCCGCACGGGAGCTGTCACCCGCTTCGACAGCCGAATCGATCAGCCGCGCAGCCACATCGGATTCACCGTAGTGCGTGAGGACACGGGCCCGCGCCAGCCTCGACAACGGCGCGAAGGTCGGATCGTCGGCGGATGCCGCATAGACGTCTGCCAATTCCAGTGCCGGAAGTGCCAGCGTCATATGGCCCGTGCGGCGCACCGACCATTCCGCGAGCAGGTAGGCCGACGTCAGCAGCGTGTACGCCCGTGCCTGCTCATCTCCGGACAGTTCCCGGATCGCGCCGTGTAACCGGCGAATCAGATCGGGCAACGCCTCGATGGTCTGCCGAGTCCGATCACCGCGGTAGAGCTGCTGTGCCGCAGTCAGATCCGACTCCAGTCGAGCCAGAGTCCCCGGCTCGCCGGCACGCACGAACCTGCCCTCGGCCAGCAACACCGACAGCCCGTTCACCGCATCCGACAGCGGCTTGCCGTCGTTGTACGGCGCTCCGGTGAGCTGCTCCGGCGTGATGTGCAGCGCGCGAGCCACCGCGGACACGAACCCCGGCGAAGCGACCTCACGCCCCTGCTCCACCGCCTTCACCATCGACAACGAATAGCTGGCCCGCACCGCCAACTGCCGCTGCCCCAACCCCGCGATCTTGCGCTCCGACGCGATCCGCCGCCCCACGTGTTCGCCCATCCACCGAGCGTAGATCGATACCGCGCCGGTGTCCCCCCTGTCCCTTCACTGTTCCTCGACGCCCTCACCTGCGACGAATCTGGAACATACGCAGAGGAGGGTCACGATGAGAGCACATCCGACGGCGATGGCATGGATCGATCCGGAGATCAGTACCGCACCGGTCTGGGATGCGGCGCAGGTCAGACGGCTGGCCAGACATCTGGGGTACGCACTCACCTGGCCGGTCCAGACACGGACGGTTCCCTTGATCGACCAGATCCGGACAGCCGATGTCGACGCGGTCGTCCTGCCCGCACCGGACCATCTCGACGCGCTCACGCTCAATCTCGTCATGCATCTGGCCGGTGTCGAAATCGCCTGTCCTCGACTGTCCTTCGCCCGCTGGACGCCGATCGGAGGGCGCGCGTGAACGACACCGATCGAGCCGTACTCACTCTCCTCGCCCCGACTCGGCCATCCGCCCTGACCCCGCCGCGGTGATCGGTCTGACAATCGCTGCCGCACTGCCACTTTCGGTACTGCTGTGGGCAATCTGCTGGCCGACGCCGACCGATGGCACCGTCGAACACGAACGGAAAACACCACCGAGCGACCACTCCGGCGACGCACCCGATCCCGATTCCGCGACACGCGGTTAGCGGTGCGGCACAGTTTCAGCTTGTATGGAAGGTATGCGCACCCAGTATCACGAGAATCTGCGGCAGCTCGCGGAGCTGCTGCACGCGATGTGCTTGCAGGGCCGCACTGCGGTCGAGGCCGCGACGAACGCTGTGGTCGACGCGGATATCGAGCAGGCCGAGGCCGCGATAGACATCGCGGGCCGGGTGGAAACCATGCAGCAGCAGGCCGAACAGGAAGCGATGCGCCTGCTGACCCTGCAATCACCCGTGGCGAGCGAATTACGGCAGGTCGTGAGCGCCATCCAGCTCATCGGTAACCTGCAGCGTATGGGCGCGCTGGCCGCTCATATCGCCACCAGCGCCCGCCGCCGACATCCCGATCCGGTGATCATGGAATCGGTACGCCCACTGATCGCCCGGATGGGCGCCGCGGCGGCAGCCGTCGCCGCGAGCGCCGCCGAGGTCCTCGAATCGGGCGATCCCACCGCCGCCGCCGACCTGGACGCCCAGGACGACATCATGGACCATCTCCACGAAGAACTCCTCGGCACGGTCCTCGCCCCCGAGTGGGCCTTCGGCATCACCGCGGCCGTGGACCTCACTCTCCTGGGCCGCTACTACGAACGCTTCGCCGACAACGCCGTCGAGGTGGGCCGCCGCACCATTTTCCTGGCCACCGGCGAAACGGCGGAAACGTGGAGCGCGGACCAGTGATCCGGACCGCCGGAGCACGTCGGCGAGCGCCGATCCGGTACTGATACCGGAGACGCCCGGTGCGCGACGGCGGGAGGCGGCCCACGGTCGATCAGGGAGCCCGGAAGGCGCTCGGCGACGCCCCCGTCTCCCGCTGGAACATCACCGTGAACGCCGCCGGTGTGTCGTATCCGAGGTCACCGGCCACCGCGGTGACCGTGGCACCCGAGAGCAGGGCACGTACGGCGTGCAGTACACACGCGCGTTGCCGCCACTGCTGGAAGGTCAGGCCGGTCTCGGACCGGAACCAGCGATTGAGCGTTCGGGTGCTGCAGCGCAATCGCCGCGCCCAGTCCTGCGGGGTCGATCCGATCGTGGGCCGCCCCTGGAATTCCTGGCACAGTCGCCGCAGCTCGACGTGCCTGGGTAGCAGCAGGTCGAACGGGGCCGGAGCCAGTGTCTGGAGTTCGCGCAGGATCAGGTCGGCCAGCACACCGTCCCGGCCGCGGGTGTCGTACATCGTTGGCATGTCCACTGCCGCGAGGAGGAGTTCCCGCAGCAACGGCGATACCTCCACGACTCGGCACTGCGCCGGAAACCACGGCACCGCACCGGGTTCCAGGTACAGGCTGCGGGTGCTCACACCCGCCATCTCGACCCGGTGATCGACCTCCGACGGAATCAGCACCGCGCGCCGGGTCGGCACCGTCCACGTCCCGTGCGTGGTCTCGACCCGCATGACCCCACTTGCCGCGTACAACACCTGGGCACGACGGTGACGGTGCGTGACCAGCAGATGATGCTCGGGATAATCCGTGCCGATCGCGAGCACCGCTCGTGGCGTCGAATCGACCTGGTCGATCGGAGTATTGCGCACCGATCGACGGTAATCAGCGCTTGTCGGATTCTCAATGAAATCTGTCATAATTTCGAATGTGCGTCACGCCCTCCGCGCCATACGGTGCCGGAGTGCTCACAATGGTCCTGGTCCTGGTCGTGTTCGGATGCCTGACGGGAGCGACCACACTCGTCTTCGGATTCGGTGGTGGGTTCGTGACCGTCCCCGTCGTCTATGCCGTATCGACCGCCGTCTCCCGATCCGAGGCCATGCACGTCGCGGTCGCGACCTCGGCGGCGGTCATGATCGTCAACGCCGCCATCGCGACCTGCGCCCAGGCCCGTTCCGGGCGGCTGCGCGGCGACCATCTCCGCCCCCTGGTCGGGTTCATCACCCTCGGCGCCGTCGCCGGCGCACTGGCCTCGAATGCCGTGTCCGACCGGGCGCTGCACCTGCTGTTCGCGGCGTATCTGGTGATCGCGATCGCCGATATCGCCCTGCGGCGCGGCTTCATCTCCCGCTCTCATGACCGCGTGGCCGAACCCGAGCCGCTCGGGACCTCGCGGTCGATCGTGGCAGGCACCGGAATCGGCGCCGTCGCAGCATTTCTCGGCGTGGGCGGCAGCGTCCTCACAGTGCCGCTGCTACGCCGCCGCGGGTTGTCCATGGCCGAATCCACCGCCCTGGCCAACCCACTCGGCCTCCCGGTGGCCATCGCCGCGACCCTGACCTATTCCCTTGCCGCACCTCATGATTCCGGACCGCTGGGCTACGTCGATCCGATCGCCGCAGTCGCCCTGCTGGCCGGCTCACTCCCGACCATGGCCCTGATCCGGCGAGCATTACCCCGAATCCCCGATCGCGCCCACGCGATCGGCTACCCGGTCTTCCTGACCGTCGTCCTGTTCGCGATGCTGGCCACCAGTGTTTGAGATCGACGGCTCGACGCAGGGGCCAACTACGGCCGGGGTGTTGTTTCATCACGGCTGATGGTGCGCTGGATCTCGAGCGCGGCCAGTTTGTCGGGGTTGCGAATGCCGTAACCGTTGGCGATCTTGCCATCGGCGATGTCGAAGACGAGCACAGCTTCCAGGTTGTCGCTGATATAGCAGGCCAGAGCGGACTGGCCGTTGCAGTTCACCGCCTCGATACGGACCTCCGGTCGCCGCCGCGCGTACCGGAAGACGCCCATGAGAATCGAGCCCACCGGTGTGGCGCCGACCATGATCAGCTCGGGCAGTGCGGTCACCTTGCCGCCGCTGTCGGTGGTCCAGGTGATGTCCGGCGCGAGCAACGACAGCAGGCCCTCCAGGTCGCCGGTGGTCGCGGCGGTCATGAACCGTTCGGTGACCTCGGCTGTCCTGGCGGTGTCGACCGGACCGAACCGCTTGCGGCGCGCCTGCACGTGGTCGCGGGCACGGTGCGCCATCTGGTACACGGCGGTTACGGATTTGCCTACCGCCGAGGCGATTTCGTCGTAGTCGAAGCCGAAGACTTCACGCAGGACGAATACCGCCCGCTCATGGGGTGTGAGCGTTTCGAGCACCACCAGCATCCCCATCGACACCGATTCGGCGAGCACGACATCGGCGGACGCGTCACCGTCGGCCAGCAACAGCGGCTCGGGCAACCAGGGGCCGACGTACTCTTCACGACAACGGGCGCCGGCTCGCAATGTGTTCAGCGCTTGCCGGGTGACCAACTGCGCCAGATACGACTTGGTGTCGCGGACGATGGACAGATCCACCTGCGCCCACCGCAGGTAGCTGTCCTGCAGCACGTCGTCGGCCTCGGTTGCCGAACCGAGGATTTCGTAGGCGATGGTGAACAGCAAGGGGCGCAGATGGACGAAACGCTCGGTGTGCTGATCGGCGCCGGTCACGGTTGCGCCACCGTCGCCACCCCGGCCTTCGGCAGGTCCTTACGTCTGCCGAGACCCTTGAAGGACGGGATCGAGCCGGGCTTACGCGCTTCCTTACGGATGGTCGCGATAGGGCCCGCGAGACCTGCACGCTCCTTGATCAGTGCCGCAGTACGACCGCCGAGGTGGAAATTGACCGGCATGTCGTTCCGGCGGCTGAACTGCATCGCACCGGAACGGCTGCCCAATCCCACGGTGCAGGCCGCGAACGCCACATCGAGTACGGCGGGTTCGGCGCCGTCGATGCGGGCCATCACATTGTCGGCGGCCTGCGCTCCCAGCGGCTGAGCCGCGTAACAACTCATTCGAAGCGGCCGGCCCGACGGTGCGACGGCATCGCCGGCGGCGACGATTCGATCGTCGTCGACAGAGGTCAACGTCTCGTCGGTGAGCAACCTGCCCAGTGCGTCGGTGCGCAACCCACTGCGCGCGGCGAGGTCGGGCACACCGAATCCCGCCGTCCAGATCGTGATCGCACCCGGCAATACACTGCCATCCGCCAGCACGACCGCGTCCGGTAGCACCTCGTTCACCCGCGCACTTTCGCGCACATCGACCCCATTCCTCACGAGCCACTTCCGCACCGATCGCCGGGTCGATGTCGAGAAGCTGGGCGCCAACGTTTCGCCGCACACCAGTGTGACCGTGCGTCCCCGCTCAACGAGTTCAGCGGCTGTTTCGATGCCGGTGAGCCCCCCGCCGACGACCACGACCGGCGCTTGCGCGGGTATCTCGGCAAGGGCGTCCCGCAGCCGTTGCGCGTGTTCCAATTCCGCGATGGGATAGGCATATTCCGCGGCCCCCGGAACAGATGCCGGCACCGCTGCGGTGCTACCGATCGCGTAGATCACATAGTCGTAGTCGAGTGCGCGCCCCGAAGCCAGCTCGACGGTCCGGGCGGCGGTATCGATGCGGACGGCACTGTCGACAACCAGGTGTACACCCTCGCCGAGCAATGCGTCGTAGTCGGTGGTGGCCTCGTGGGTACCAGCCACGAACTGATGTAGCCGCATCCGTTCGACGAAGTCCGGTCGGGGGTTGACGAGAGTGATGTCGATGTCGCTGCGTACGCGCAGCCGATTGGCCGCCACGGCCCCGGCGTAACCGCCGCCGAGAACAACGACCTTGGTGATGGTGCTTGCGAAATCAGTCATGCCCTAGAGACACGTCTTACCGCCCAGACCTGACGCGAAGTGAGATACATCACTTGGACGCGACAGGGTTCAGTTCAGACCCGCGTAGGAGTGCAACCCGCTCACCACGATGTTGATGATGAACAGGTTGAACAGCATCGCGACGAACCCCGCGACATTGATCCACGCCGCCTTGGTCTCACGCCAGCCCGAGGTCGCGCGGGCGTGCAGGTAGGCCGCGTAGATCACCCAGGCGATGAACGACACCGTCTCCTTCGGATCCCAGCCCCAGAATCGGCCCCACGCGGATTCGGCCCAGATGGCGCCGAGGATGATGCCCGTGCCGAACAGCGGGAAGGCCACGACCGTGGTGCGGTAGGCCAGGCGGTCGAGGGTGCGGGCGTCGGGGAGGCGGCGGGCGAGCGCGCCCAGCGGATTGTTCGACTCCGCGCCCTCGGGCTGGTTCATGCGCAGCAGGAACAGCAGGCTGGCGATGCCGGAGAGCATGAAGATGCCGCTGCCGACGCTGACGATGGTGACGTGGATGGGCAGCCAGTACGACTTCAGCGCCGGCACCACGGGCGCGGCGTCGGCATAGAGCACCTGGCCGGCCAGGAACATCAGGATCAGGACCGGGACCAGCAGGAACACCCACATCGAGCGGTAACGGCGTTCGTGGATGAAGACCAGACCGGTGACCATCGCCGCGCACGTCGCCATCGTGATGAACTCGTACATGTTGCCGAGCGGGAAGCGATGGGTCGCGAAGCCGCGCAACACGATCGAGGCCAGATGCAGGCCGATCGCCACGAAGACGACCGCGAAGGCCATGTTGCCGAGCCGTTCGGCCAGCGGCGTTTTGGCCGCGGGTTCGAGCTTGCCCGGAGCGAGCGGGCGATCCCCGGCCGAACCACCGGCGGCACCGACGCCGACCAGTTCGCGCTCGCCTTCCTGCGCGCTGGTCACCTTCTTCTTGGCCGAGGCGTATTGCACGATCAGCATCGCGAGCACGAGCAGATAGACGACAAATGCCGTTTTGAAGGCGAGATTGCTGTAACCGGCGAGCGTTTCGTCGATCGGCATGTTCACTCTCCCGTGCTCTCGGTCCGGGCGACCGGGCGCTGATCAGTGGGCCCGCCGGGGTGTTCGGAGCCCAGCAGCCGCATCCGCAAGCGGTCGAACTCGCCGCCCCAACCCGCTTGGTCGGTGCGTGCCAGTCCACCCATTTCTACTACAGTACGTCGTTGCTCCGGGCCGTCATCGCCCGGCCCGTCCGGGTAGGCGCGCAACCAGATGCGGCGCCGCTTCACCACCAGCGAGACCAGCAGACCGGCCATCATCGTCAACGCGCACACCAGCACCCAAGTCTGCGCCGGATCATGCGAGACCTGCAGATTCGCATACTGTTGCGCCCCGTCGAAGGTGACCTTCGATCCGTCGGACAGCGTCGCCGACTCCCCGGGCCGCAGATTGACCCGTGTCTGCTTGGCCAGGCGGCCCTGTTTGATCATCTCCGGATCGAGCGAGAACAGCGACTGCGCGCGCCCGGTGTCCAGACCCGTCTCACCGCGATAGATGTCGATCGCCACGGCCGGATCGTCCATGCCCGGATACCGCGAGGTGAGCAGGCTGCCGTGCATCAGCGCGGTGGGCGCGAACAGCCCCTCGATCGCGATCTGATTCTTGCGGCGCTCGTCCTCGCTGCCGTACATCCCGCCGGGCGGATCGAACCGCATCACACCGCTGGACAGGAAGGTGGAGCCGTCGTCCGGCCGCCACTGGATGGTCTCGGTCCGCGTCTGACCGTTCGGGTAGGTGACGGTGAACGTCGGCGCGTAACCGTGCCCCTGCAGGTAGACGCGGTCACCCGCGACGCGCAGCGGATGGTTGACCTGAACGGTGGTGTCGCGCCAGGTATCGGATTCCAGATCCGCACCGGTCTGGTACGAGATGTTCGCGGTGAACATCTCCGCCTGCCCGTTGGGCAGATAGTCGGCCTTGAAGTCCTTGACCCGCACACAGATCGGGGTGAGCCCGGTGCCGTCGTTGACCCGGCCGGCCTTGAACGAGTCGAATGCCGCGGGCGAGGTGGAGCAGAATCCGGGCCCGCCGTCCGCGACGACGATGACATTGCCCTCGTAACCGAACAGCTTGCCCGCCGCGATCGCGACCAGCAGTCCCACCAGGGCCAGATGGAAGACCAGGTTGCCGAGTTCGCGCAGATAACCCTTCTCGGCCGACAGCGTCACCTCACCCGGACGACCGTTGCGAACCTCGGATTCCTCGCGCACCACGACCCGCCAGCCGCGCAGCCCCCGCCGTGCCTGCTCGATCGCCGCGGCCGGTGTCTCGCCGGACTCCGTCGACGCGTGATGCGGCAGCCGGGACAGATTGCGCGGCACCATGACCGGCGGTGTCCGCAGCGCCTTGTAGTGATCGAAGACGCGCGGAACGATGCAGCCCACCAGCGATACGAACAGCAGCGCGTAGATCGCGGTGAACCAGAAGCTGGAGAACACGTCGAACAGCTGCAGCCGGTCCATCCACGGGCCGAGCATGCCGCGGTCGGCGATGTACTTGTCGACCTTCTGCGGATTGAGACTGCGCTGCGGCAGCAGCGCACCCGGAATCGCGGCCAGCGCCAGCAGGAACAGCAGCATCAGCGCGGTGCGCATACTGGTCAGCCCGCGCCAGGCGTTGCGCAGCAGGGCGAGCGCGCGGCGGGGCAGCGATTGGCGCGGCGGCTTCGCGGCGGTGGACGGGGGTGTCATCGTGGCAGTCATCGGGCAGCTCAGATCGGCAGGGTTACCTGGGAGACGAATACATTGCGAACCCATCCGACGAACTGGTCCCACATCCCGGTGACCAATGCGATTCCGACGGCGACGAGCAATACGCCACCGATGACCTGGATGGTTCGCGAATTGCGGCGCAGCCACCCGACCCCGCGCAGTGCGGAGGCGGAGCCGAAGGCGAGGATCACGAACGGCAACCCCAGCCCGAGGCAGTAAGCCACGATCAGCGCGACACCGCGCACGGCGGTCGCCCCCTCGGTACCGGCGGACACCGCCATCACGCCCGACAGCGTCGGGCCCAGGCACGGCGTCCAGCCCAGTGCGAAGACCGCGCCCAGCAGCGGCGCACCGATGATTCCGGTGAGCCGGCGGGGATGCATTCTGGTGTCACGCTGCAGGATCGGCACCAGCCCGACGAACACCAGGCCCATCACGATCGTCACCACACCGCCGATGCGCTGCAGCAGTTCACGATTGACGTTCAAGGTCTGGATGACGCCGAAGACGGTCGCCGAGGCGAGGACGAACACCACGGTGAATCCGGCCACGAACAGTCCGGCCGCGCCCGCGACCCGCATCCGCCCGGTGCGCAACGCCACCGCCGCGTTCGACCCCTGGGCCTCGCCGACGGTCACCGGCGGCGCCTCCGCACCCACCAGACCGGCCAGATACGACAGATATCCGGGTACCAGCGGCACCACGCAGGGCGAGGCGAACGAGACCAGCCCGGCGAGCACACAGGCGCCCAGCGCCAGCAGCAACGGCCCGGTGGCCGCGGTCTGCTGGAAGGAATCACCCACCGAAGCCAGGGCGGGAGCGGCGAATCCGGTCACTGCCGATCCTCCGCGGCGATCCGGTCGACGGCCGGTTGCAGATCCTCGGCCAGCAGTGAGCGCAGGAAGACCGCGGCCACCCGATGCTGCCGATCGAGCACCAGCGTGGTCGGAATGACACTGGTCGGGAACTTGCCGCCGAGTGCGAGCAGGGTGCGCATCGACGGGTCGTAGATCGACGGGTACCCGACGTGGTTGTCGGTGACGAAGTCGCGCGCCTTGTCCTGTTGCGGATCACGCACATTGATCCCCAGGAAGGCGACGCCCTGGTCCTTGGACCGCTCGTAGACCTGTTCCAGCGCGGGCACCTCGGCCCGGCAGGGACCACACCACTGGCCCCACAGATTGACCACGACGACCTGATCCGGGAAGTCGTCGACGGAGACGGTCTTGCCGGTCATGAGATTCGGGCCCGACAACTTGCCGATCGTGCCGCGTGCGGCCGGTGGGTCGTACAGGATGTCGGTCTTACCGCCGGGCGAGACGAAATCGAAGGTGCCGCCCTGGGCCACCGCATCATTACCGGTCGAGCAGCCGGCCAGCGCGGCGACGACCGCCACGCAGGCCACGAGCATCGGCACCAGCCGTCGCAGGGCCCCGCTCACGCTCCCGTCACCCGGGGATCCGAGCCGCCGGACGGCTCGGAATAGACGATGTCGATGAGCGTATCGCCTTGATACACAAGGGAAGTCAGCGAAGCGAGCGAGCACTGGCGCTGGCGCGGATCGTGCCACAGCCGCTTACCCTCGAGGAACCGCCGCAGCGTCCACACCGGCAGCTGATGCGAGACCACGACGGCCTCGTGCCCGGCGGCCTCCACCCGCGCCTTGTTGACCGCGGCCAGCATCCGGTGCGCGATCTGCAGATACGGTTCGCCCCAGGACGGGGTGAACGGATCGCGCAGCTTCCACCAGTGCCGCGGTTTGCGCAGCGCCCCGTCGCCGACCGAGACCCGCAGGCCCTCGAAGGTGTTACCGGCCTCGATCAGGTTGTCGTCGGTGCGCACGATCAGACCGTGCCGGGACGCGATCGGTGCGGCGGTCTCCTGGGCACGCTGCAGCGGAGAGGCCACCACCAGCGAGATGTCGTGATCGGCGAGGGTCTGTGCCACGCTCGCCGCCTGCGACCGGCCGGTCACCGACAGACTGAAGCCGGGTAGGCGCCCGTAGAGGATGCCCTTCGGGTTGTGCACCTCACCGTGCCGCATCACGTGCACGATGGTCTCGGTATCGGAGGCCACATCGCCCGGAAGCACAGGGATGGCACCGGAATCCGACCCCGATTCCGGTGCCTGCTCGGCCGCCTTCGCCGCCCCGGACTCCTGCGACGATCCTGCCGTCTCGGTAACCGCGGGCTCGGGTTCGGTTGTCGCAGTGACGGATTCGAGCTGATCTGAGTCGCTCACGCGCGGGATCCTTCGGGTGTGGCGGCCGCTGCTGCCGACGCGGCGGCGGGCAGTGCGGCGGCGATTCGGTCGAATGCGTCGTCGTCGAGTGCCGCGGAGACGAACCAGGCTTCGAACGGGCTAGGCGGTCCGTAAACTCCACGCTCCAGCAAGGCGTGGAAGAAAGCGGGAAAGCGCCAGGTGGCGCTCGCCTTGGCGGCAGCGTAATCCGTGACCGGGTCCTCGGCGAAGAACACGCCCACCATATTGCCCGCGAATTGGACGGTGTGTGCGACACCCGCCGTGGTCAGGGCGGATGTGAACAGATCGCCGAGTCGCTCGGCATTGCGGTCGAGTGCGGCGTAGACATCCGCATCGGCGGCACGCAGGGTGGCCAGTCCGGCCGCCACCGCCACCGGATTACCCGACAGCGTGCCCGCCTGATACACGGGACCCAGCGGTGCGAGGTGGTTCATCACCTCGGCGCGGCCACCGAATGCCGCGGCCGGCAGCCCGCCGCTCATCACCTTGCCGAAGGTGAACAGGTCGGCCTCGACCGGCTCGTGCCCGTACCAACCGGCCGCGCTCACACGGAATCCGGTCATCACCTCGTCCAGGATGAGCAGGGCGCCGTGATCGGCGGTCAGCCGCCGCAGCCCCGCGTTGAAGCCCGGCAGCGGCGGGACCACACCCATGTTCCCGGCGGCCGCCTCGGTGATCACACACGCGATCTGCTCCGGGAATTCGGCGAAGACCGCGGCCACCGCGTCCAGATCGTTGTACGGCAGCACGATGGTGTCGGCCGCCTGCGCACCGGTGACTCCCGGCGAGGTCGGCAGTCCCAGTGTCGCGATACCGGAGCCCGCGTCGGCGAGCAGCGCATCGACATGGCCGTGATAACAACCGGAGAATTTGATGATCTTGCCGCGCCCGGTGAATCCACGGGCCAGCCGCACCGCGCTCATGGTGGCCTCGGTACCGGAATTCACCAGCCGCACGCGTTGCACGGGCTCGACCCGGGCGGCGATCGCCTCGGCCAGTTCGATCTCGGCCTCGGTGGGCGCACCGAACGACAGCCCACCGGTGGCCGCTCGCCGCACCGCGTCGACCACGGCGGGATGCGCGTGCCCGAGAATCATCGGGCCCCATGAGCACACCAGGTCGATGTAGTCGTTGCCATCGGCATCGGTCAGAGTGCAACCCCGGGCGGAGGCGATGAATCTGGGCGTCCCGCCGACCGAATTGAAGGCCCGCACGGGCGAGTTCACCCCGCCGGGAATGGTCGCGGCGGCGCGTTCGAAAAGTTGGGCGGAGACCGGCACGTTCACCTGGGTAGCGCGCGGAGAAAAACTCACGGCATCCAGTGTCGCAGCACGTGCCGAACCGGTCGACGACAGGGTGTAGTGGGGTGAGCCACCCCACAGCCGCACACCGCAACACGCCGCACCTCTTCCAGCACATAACCGGACCGGTCCGATCGGTCATGCGTAACCTCGAACCACCATCACGCTCACAGCCGGGAGGGTTCATGCGTTCAGCGATATTCGGGGTAGCCCTGTTGACCACCCTCGCCGGAAGCGTCGCCGCGGCGGCCGGGGCGAGTGCCGCCGCGCCCGTCATCCAGCCCGATCAGGGTCGCGCCGGTGTGGTCCTGAACCACGACGAAACCGACGCTCTCGCCGACGGGCCGCTGCCGGCGCTGGTGACCATGGTGATTCCGCAGAACCGCATCGGCGCGGGCCTCAAACCCGATACCCAGCTCTATCACGACGAGAACGGCAACGTGCACGCCTCACTGCGCCAGGTGATCCAGGAGGCCGCGAGCCATCCGGACGGCAACGTCGCGGTGTTCCTGGACGCCCCCGGATCGCACGGCACCCGCATTCTCGACGTCTACCAGCAGTGGCACTGACGCGCGATCATCCCGGCCGGACCGCGAAGCGCACGACCAGATCGATCGCGGCGATCCCGGCCGCCGCGACCAGCAGCGCGGCCAGTCCCAGCCAGGTACCGACATACCGGGTGGATTCGAAGGCGGGCTGATCGCCGATCGCGGCGAACCAGGTGGTACGCACTCCGTGCTGCCAGATCGGCACCGCCGCCACCGCGCACGCCACCACGAGCACCAAGTCGAGCAGGATCAGCAGTCGGCGCATCATCACGCCACATCCTCCTTGCCCTCTGCCGGTGCGGTCGCGGCGCCGTCCACGGGGTCGACCGCGTTGCGCACAGTCTCGCCGGTGCGAGCACCGGATCGTGCGTCATCGGTCTCCGGCGAGTCGGGCTCGATCCGCGTCCGCGGGGTCCCGGGGGTGTCCGAAGCGATGTCATCCGGTCGCGCGGGCGCCTCGGCGGCCGGGGTCTGCTCCGATGCCGGGGCCGCGACCTTGGACCGGTCGTCGACCACGGCTTCCAGCTGAGCGCGCAATTCCCGATGATTCCTGGCCCAGGCCTGGACCATGGCACCGTCGCGCAGCTTCAGGCCGATACCGGTGCGCCGCCGCGGCACGCCGGTGAGCTCACCCAGCGCCCGGGCCGACTGCCAGGGGTCCTCGTCCCAGGATTCCTCGTCGTGTTCGGGGAAGACCCGCGCGATGGACTCCAGCGGCAGGGTCTCGGTGCCCTCACGCAGGGCGGTCTCGGTGAGCTCGACACTGACGTGCCGCTTACCCGCCACCACCTGCAGGACGACGAACCCGGCGAGCAGTGCCGCGCAGAACGCGAGACCGAACCAATGCACGGGGCCCCGTCCCAGAATCAATTCCAGAATCAGCACGATCAGGCAGAGCAGCGGCCCGTAGGCAACCGAACGCCAGCGTGCGCCGGGCTCACTGAACAACACCGAATCCGGTCGGACCTCGGTGGTGGGGTGGGCGTCGTTCACGCGAAACCTCCGAATGCGACGCGCGTGCTGATCCGAGCGGACAGCCGAGCGGGTGGCGGCGAAGTCAGCCGACCTTCCCCGGGAGCAACAGGACCGCGAGGGTGAGCAAACCCAGGAGCAGCAACAGCCCCATCACCAGAACGTCGCGTCGAATGCTCTGCCGCTGTTGAATCACCACGCGCATCGATGTCTCCGATCCACCGAAGCCATCCGCGCAGAGCTCTCGCCGCAGTCGCCGATCGATGCGAACACCGATCGAAAAACCTCATCCGAAGAACAACGCACGACCAACGACTTTCAGTTCCCGAGCTGTCTGTGACAACCCTCACGATACATCCTGACCCGCGGGTAACAAACTCGCCCTCGCGCCTCAGTGCCCGTTCGACCGGAAGTAGGCAGCGGATTCGCTTCTGCGGCAGAGGAATACCGCACCGCAGGCCAGGACCGCCTGGAGGATCACCGCGGCCCCGACGAGCATCGCCGGGGCGCCCGTCGCCGTACCGAGACCGAACAGCGATCCGATCGCGCCCAGAACGAGCACCACGGCCCCCACTTCGGCAATCGCGCGTGCCCACAGGCGCCCGAGTCCGAGCTGGTGCACGACGGCCACCGCACCGGTCGCTACCGCCAACCCGTAGGTCACGACCAGCACCTCGATGATCGAGACCGCGAACTCCATCTGCGACAGACTGAATTCGCCCTGCTCGGTTTTCAGCTGATCGTAGAAATTCTTGGCGGTGTCGTGCCGATTACCGAAGCCGTCGACAGCGCCCAGGGCCAGGCGGACGATGGCGAGTCCGATCACCGCCCACCACAGCTGGCAGGCGGTGCGGACATCTTCCGGTCTGGTTCGGATACCGGACTCGGCCGGCAGGATCGTCGGATTCACGACAGCCAGTGCGCGGCCTCGGTGGCCCAGTAGGTCAGCACGATGTCGGCGCCCGCCCGGCGGATGCCGACCAGCGATTCCAGGATCGCGCCGCGGCGATCGATCCAGCCACGCTCGGCGGCAGCGGTGATCATCGAGTACTCACCGGAGATCTGATAGGCCGCGACCGGAACCGGGGAACGATCGGCGACGTCCCGGAGAATGTCCAGATATGACATGGCCGGCTTGACCATCACGATGTCGGCACCCTCGGCCAGATCCAGCTCGAGCTCGCGCAGGGATTCGCGCCGATTGGCCGGGTCCTGCTGATAGGTCCGGCGATCGCCCTGCAGAGACGAGCCGACGGCCTCGCGGAACGGACCGTAGAAGGCGGAGGCGTACTTGGCGGCATAGGCCAGGATGCCGGTGTCGGTGTCACCGGCCGCGTCCAGACCCTCGCGAATCGCGCCGACCTGGCCGTCCATCATGCCGCTGGTTCCCAGCAGATCGGCACCGGCCGCCGATTGCGCCAGCGCCATCTCGACATAGCGTCGTACCGTCGCGTCGTTGTCGACCGCCCCGTCGGAATCCAGGACACCACAGTGCCCGTGGTCGGTGAATTCGTCGAGACAGGTGTCGGCCATGACGACCGTGTCGCCGCCCACCTCCTCGGCCAGCGCGCGCAGCCCGCGGTTCAGGATGCCCTCGGGCGCACTCGCCTGGGTTCCCGCCGCGTCCTTGTCCTCCGGTCGCGGCACACCGAACAGCATGAGACCCCCGACGCCCGCGGCGGTCGCCGCCACGGCGGCCTTGCGCAGCGAATCCATCGAGTGCTGATACACACCCGGCATCGAGCTGATCTCACGGGGTTCGTCCAGCCCATCGGCGACGAACATGGGCAGCACCAAATGTCTTGGCTGCACAGTGGTTTCGGCAACGAGGCGACGCATCGCGGGGGTACGACGCAACCGCCGCGGGCGGTCCATTCCGGTCATAAACGCACGATACGCCGCACCGGCACCCGCCTCCCAGGCACCTCCCGGCCCGGTTGGCGTGGGTCACACCGGCACATCCCGAGCGCTCGGGCACGGCGCCGAAACCCGTTGCGGGGACCAGTTTTTGTCGGTGCCCTCCGGTAGAATCGAAGATGTGTTCGAGGGGATTCATCCTCAGTCGTATGTACCCCGGTAGCGCGCTACTGCCCACGGCGCGCGACCGACCGATCGGCGGTGGGGCGGACTGCCCATATCCGTCCCACCTTCGATTCGCTCATTCGACGATCCGATGAATCTCCATCCGAGGGGAGGATTCTCATGCCCACCGCACCGACGATCATCGATCCCTATGTCCCGCTGATGAAGCAGAAACTACCCGCGGGCCGCCCTCGGTCCTGGTACGTCATGCACAACCGTCGGCTCAAGGCCATGCGACTGGCCATCGCGCTACTCGATTCCGGCGTCTACCGGGCCAATCTGGCCGACAACACCACCATCCGCCGCACCGCCGACACCGTGGGCATCCGCCCGCCCTCGGACAAGACCTGCCGACTGGTCCGCGACCTCATGCGCGTGCGCCGGGTCTGAGACCGGCGCCCGGCGCGCGCTCGCCGGCGGCCCCGCGTCGCCGGCGAGCGCACCCGCCGAACGCACGAACGCCGCGACCGATCGGGAGCGGCCGCTCGGCGGCCAGGCGAGCACGGTGGTCACCTCCGGTGCGTCGACCACGGGCACCGCGACATGTTCGGGCCACTGCCAGGCGCGGCTGGATGCGGGAATCACGAGCAGGGTTCTACCGAGCGCCACCAGCTGAGCGAGTTTCGACTGGGTACGCACTTCCGGTCCGGGCCCGTCCGGATAGGTCCCGTCGAGTCGAGGCCATCGAGCGATCGGCAGATCCGGAACATCGGCGACATCCGCCAGCGTCAGCCGGTCGCGTGCCGCGAGTGGATGCGCCGCGGGAAGAATCGCGACTTGTCCTTCGGCACAGAGGTTTTCGGTATCGAATCCGGCGAGGTCATCGAACGGCCGATGCATGAGCGCCACGTCGGCGCGCCCGTCACGCAGCAGTCCCGCCTGCTCACCGACCTCGCACAGCAGCACCTCGACCGGAACCGCATCGGGTTCACCGGCGAAGGTGTCGAGCAGTCGCCGCAGCACTTCGTGGGAGGCCCCGGCCTTCGTCACCAGTACCAGCGGCCGCGACGGATCGCCCGCGCGGCGCGTTCGGCGGGCGGCGGCCGCGACGGCGTCCAGAGCCGTCCCCGCCTCCCGGACCAGGACTCGGCCCGCGGCGGTGAGTGCCACGCCGCGCCGATCCCGGTCGAACAACCGGACGCCGAGCCGCCGCTCCAACCGGTTGATCGCCCGCGACAGCGGCGGCTGCGCGATCCCGAGCCGGCCGGCGGCCCGCCCGAAGTGCAACTCCTCGGCGACGGCGAGGAAGTACCGGAGCTCGCGGGTCTCGAGATCGTGCACACGAGTAGCCTACCGCCCTGATACCCGGTGAGTATCACAGCGAACCCATCCGGTATTGGCACCTCCGGATACTCCACGCCGAGCATGGAAGGTGTGAACGATATGAAGATCGCGCTGGTCACCGGCGCGAACAAGGGAATCGGTTTCGCCATCGCGCGGGGCCTCGCCTCGATCGGCTACACGGTGGCGGTGGGCGCCCGCGACGATGCCCGCCGCGAGCGAGCCGTCGAACAATTACGCACCGCGGGGGCCGATGCGTTCGGAGTCGCCCTCGACGTCACCTCCGACGAGAGCGTCGCGGCCGCCGCGGCGACGATCGAGCGAACGGTCGGTCGGCTCGACACGCTCGTCAACAACGCGGGTATCGGTGGCCGGATCGACGGTGGCGCACAGGATCCGACGACACTCGATCTGGATGTCGTCCGTACCGTTGTGGACACCAACGTGTTCGGGGTCGTCCGGGTGACCAACGCGATGCTCCCGCTGCTGCGCCGTGCACCGGCACCACGCATCGTCAACATGTCGAGCAACATGGGCTCGCTGTCGCTGCACACCGGCCCCATCATGGCCGCCTACGCCCCGTCGAAATCGATGCTCAACAGCGTCACGGTGCAGTACGCCCGCCGACTCGCCGACACGAACATCATCGTGAACGCCTGCTGTCCCGGCTATGTCGCAACCGATTTCACCGGTTTCGCGGCACCGCGCACACCCGAGCAGGGCGCCGCGATCGCGATCCGGCTCGCCACCCTGCCGGACGACGGTCCACGTGGCGGTTTCTTCGACGACGCGGGCGTCGTCGAATGGTGAATCACTAGCGGCTGCGGCGGCTCTTCTTGCGCGGCGGGGGCAGCAGGCCCTCGGCGCGCAGGTGCGCGGCGTGTTCGGCCAGGGCATCGACCAGCGGTCCGACCTGAGCCGTCTCGGGCTGTACATCGACACGCAGGCCGAATTCGATTGCCGTTTCGGCGGTTTTCGGGCCGATGCAGGCAACGATGGTGCGCGCGTGCGGCTTTCCGGCGATACCCACCAGATTCCGGACCGTCGACGACGAGGTGAACAGGACGGCGTCGAAACCACCGGTCTTGATCATCTCGCGGGTCTCGGCCGGCGGCGGCGAGGCACGCACCGTGCGGTACGCGGTCACATCGTCGATCTCCCAGCCACGGTCGCGCAGACCCTCGGCGAGGGTTTCGGTGGCGATGTCCGCACGTGGCAGCAGCACCCGGTTGACCGGATCGAAAACATCGTCGTAGGGCGGGAAGTCGGCGAGCAGGCCCTCGGAGGACTGTTCACCGCTGGGCACCAGCTCGGGGTTGATTCCGAACGAACGCACCTTCTCCGCGGTGGCCTCTCCGACACAGGCGATCTTCACGCCGGAGAAAGCCCGTGCGTCCAAACCGAATTCGCCGAACTTCTCCCAGACCGCCCGCACCGCGTTGGTGGAGGTGAACACCACCCACTGGTAGCGGCCGTCGACCAGGCCCTTCACCGCGCGCTCCATCTGGGCGGGGCTGCGCGGCGGCTCGACGGCGATGGTCGGCACCTCCATCGGGATGGCACCGTGCATGACGAGCTTCTCGCTCATCTCACCGGCCTGTTCCTTGGTGCGCGGCACGAGCACGGTCCAGCCGTAGAGCGCCCGCGACTCCCACCACGACATCTTGGTGCGCTTCTCGACCTCCTTGCCGACCGTGACCACGAGCGGGCCGACCAGTTCGGAGGCGGCGGAGTTCAGGGTGGCCAGCGTGGCCTCGATGGTGCGCTGCTGACGAGTGGTGCCCCGGACCGTCACCGCGACGGGAGTCTGTGGCGCGAGCCCGTTCTCGACGAGCGCGCTCGCGGTCTCGGCCAGGTGACCGGAGGTGGCGTGCAGGACCAGCGGCCCGGGCGCGGCCGCGACCGAGGCCCAGTCGACCTCGCCGCGCACGTCGACCTCGGTGTGCGAGGAGCCCAGCGCGATTCCGGCGTAGGCGGGCACCGTGGTCGCCGACGGCAGACCGGGCAGCACCTCGAACGCCATGTGCGAGCGGGTGACCGCATTGACCTCGGCGATCACCGCGTCGGTGGTCATCGGGTCGCCGGACACCAGGCGCACGACATCATGACCGGCGCGTGCCTCGTGGACCAGGGTCTTGGCGACCTCGGCGGGCTCACCCAGCGCCGGACGCACGTCCACGGTGGACTCGCCGTCCGGGCCGGGTTCGACGGCGGTACCGATCATCGCCAGTACGCCCTTGTCGACGTCCGGATCGGTGAACGCCAGCTCTGCTCGCCCCAGCACCTCGCGGGCGCGGACGGTGAGCAGCGCCGGGTCGCCCGGACCCGACCCGACGAACAGAATCCGACCGGGATGCTTCTTGGTGGCTCGGCTGCGCTCGCTCATGGCTGATTCTCCATCGGGCTGGAATTGGTGAAGTCGGACACGGCCGGAGCACCGGCCAGCAGGTCGCGCGCACCCAGCTCCAGGAGCTCGCGAGCCAGCTCACGGCCCAGTCGCTCCGCATCCGCGAGCGCACCGACCGCAGAGGCTCGGATGACATCCGAGCCGTCGATTGCCGCCGCACATCCGCGCAGCGACAATTCCTCCACCACATGGCCGTCGTCGTCCAGAGATTCGACGACCTCGGCCAGCGCACCGATCGGTGCCGTGCAACCGGCCTCGAGTTCGGCCAGCAACGCACGTTCGGCGACGACCGCGGCCCTGGTGGCCGGATCGTCCAGGGTGGACAGGATCGTGACGAGATCGCCTTCCTCGCTGCGGCATTCGACCGCGAGCGCGCCCTGGGCCGGGGCCGGCAACATCTGCACCGGTTCCAGGGTTTCGGTGATCGAGCCGAGGCGATCGGTGCGGGACAGCCCGGCCCGCGCGATCACGATGGCATCGAGTTCGCCGTCGGCGACCTTACGAAGTCTGGTGTCGATATTTCCGCGCAGCGGCAGAATCTCGAGTCCGAGCCCGAGGGCTCGCAATTGTGCGGCACGCCGGGGCGCGGAGGTGCCCACCCGGGAGCCGGCGGGCAGTTCGCCCAGCACCATCCCGTCGCGCGCCACCAGGGCGTCGCGCGAATCCTCGCGTACCGGTATCGCGGCGATGGTGAAGCGCGGGTCCGGCGCGGTGGGCAGGTCCTTGTAGGAATGCACCGCGATGTCGACGGTCCCGGCCGCCAGTTCCTCGCGCAGTGCCGCGGTGAACACGCCGACGCCGATCTTCTCGACCGGGTCGGAGGACTGGTCGCCCGCGGTCTTCACGATGACCAGTTCGGCGTGTTGCCCATCGGCGATCAGCGCGTCGCGGATCGTGCCGGCCTGGGTGAGTGCCAGCACACTGCCGCGCGTACCGATCCGCCAGGGTTCCTCCGGCGTTCCGCGTCGCGTCATAACGTGCTCCTGCAAATCTGCGCCGGCGACAGCCATGTCTGCGCTCACTGCGGATGCCCCTGTTCGTCTCCGAGATGACTCGTGGTGAAGTCGTCGGCCAGTTCGCCGCCGAGCGTGGCGATTTCCATCGGCGCTGCCACCGCTTGGGCCGCACCGGGTTTCAGTTCGAACAATTCGCGCAGCGCCTCGGCGTAACTACCGCCTCCGGGCACCGCGGCCAATTGTTTGACCCGCACCGTGGGCGCGTGCAGCAATTTGTCGACCACCCGGCGAACCGTGCGGGCGACCTCCTCACGCTGCGGATCACCCAGATCGGGCAGTTTGGATTCCAGCCGCATCAGTTCGGCCTCGACCACCTCGGCCGCGCGCTGGCGCAATGCCGCGACGGTCGGGGTCACCTCGGCCATCCGCTGACCGGACAGATATTTGGCAAGCTCCTCGGCGACCAGGGCCCGGGCGGCACTGGTGTCGTCGGCGGCCGCCCCGGCAGCGGGATCGTGCTGCAGGGTCTCCATGTCGATGACGGTGATATCGGGCAGGCCCGCCACCGCCGGATCCACATCGCGCGGCAGGCCCAGATCGCAGATCACCATCTGATGGCCGGGCTTCGAGACGTTCAGCGCCCGGTGCGCATCGGCGAGGGTGACCACGGATCCGACCGCCCCCGTGCTGGTGATGACGATATCGGCGTCGGCCATCGCCTCGACCAGGTTCGACAGCTCCATCGCCGTGGCCGATGCGCCGTGCATGGTGGAGGCGGTGTGGGCCAGCCGCCGCGCACGCTCGAGCGTCCGGTTGACCACCACCATCCGGCCGATCCCGGCCCGCGCGAGATGAGCCGCCGACAGTCCGCCCATCGCACCGGCACCGACCACGACCGCGGTGCGGCCGGTCAGATCACCGAGGACGACGGTGGCGCGGTCCAGTGCCACCGACACCACCGAGGCGCCCGCGCGGTCGATCCCGGTCTCCGAATGCACCCGCTTACCGACCCGCAGCGCGTGCTGCGCCAGTTCGTGCAGGGTGCGCCCGGCGGCCTGCTGCGCATCGGCGGCGGCATAGGCGGAGCGGATCTGGCTGAGGACCTGCTGCTCGCCGACGACCATCGAATCGAGGCCGCTGGCCACCGCGAACAGATGTTCCGCGGCCGCCTCGGAGTAGCGGACGTAGGCGTGTTTGGTCAGTTCCGGCAGCGACAGCTCGGCATGCTTGGCCAGCAGGTCACCGACCTCGGCCAGCCCGCCATGGAAGGCGTCGACCACGGCGTAGACCTCGACACGATTGCAGGTGGAGACGATCATCGCCTCGGAGATGTGCTGGGAGGCAAGCATGCGGTCGGTGAGCTTGGGCCGGTCCTCCTCGGTCACCGCGACCTTCTCCAGCACCGCAACGGGTGCGCTGCGATGCGAAATTCCCACGAGAAGCACACTCATGGTGCGACCACCGATCCCTTGCTGGTTGGCTCCGTTGCCGTATGCGAGGTTGTCTTGCGGGGGTTGGCCGCGCGTGCCACCCGGCGGCCGATCGGGGTGGACACCGCGTGCACGGTCTCCCCCGCGGCGACGCGCTCGGTGGGGTCCTCGGCGGTCTCGAGTTCGGCGCTGCGGGCGCGTTCGAACGACAGCATCTGCAGTTCGACGGCCAGATCGACGCGGCGCACCTCGACCGAGGCCGGCACATCCAGAGCCACCGGCGAGAAGCTCAGCACACACTGCACACCGGCGGCGACGAGCTCGTCGCACACGCTCTGCGCCGCGGCGTCGGGAACGGTGATCACGGCGATGGTGGGCGCGAGTTCGGCGACCGCGGTCCGCAGCTCCGCGGTGCCGCGCACGCGCAGACCGCTCACCGGGGAGCCGATCACCGCGGGGTCGTTGTCGAAGATGCCGACCGTGGTGAATCCCCGCCGGGAGAATCCGCCGTATCCGGCCAGCGCCCGGCCCAGATTTCCGGCCCCGACCAGGATCACCCGATGACCGTCGGCCAGCCCGAGCACGTCCTCGATGCGACGGCGCAGTTTGGCAACGTCGTAACCGACTCCGCGCACGCCGTTGGGACCGAGGAAGGACAGATCCTTGCGGAGCTTCGCAGAACCGACACCCGCCGCGACAGCCAGTTCTTCACTCGATACGATGAGCACACCCTCGTCGGCCAGGACGGCGAGCACCCGGAGATAGGTGGCCAGGCGGGTCACCGTAGCCTGCGGGATGTCCTTATTGATGGATTTGCCGGAAACGCTGTTCAGAGCTCTGCCGGAGACGCCACCGGGCGTCTCATGCTGCTCTGTCACGTCGTTCGGCTCCTCGTCCGGCCGGGGGTAGGGTCCGGGCTTCGCTTGTCCACCACCGACACCGGGGTCG
This sequence comes from Nocardia sp. NPDC052254, assembly GCF_040679495.1. Lineage (NCBI taxonomy): Bacteria > Bacillati > Actinomycetota > Actinomycetes > Mycobacteriales > Nocardiaceae > Nocardia > Nocardia sp. NPDC052254. The sequence continues at coordinate 66,947 of NZ_JBFAUW010000013.1, forward strand.
GACATCGGTATCGAATAAGTGTTGGTACACGGGGTGCGGGTGCGTCCGCCGCCAGAAGCAGGCGGTTCGCTTGTCACCACCGTAACTGCTTGTGAAGCCCTGCACAAAGTCGGTGAATTCAGTCACTCTCCGCCAGTCGGCCGGGTGAATGTCTGCTCCCATTCAACCGCCGTGCGCCGTGCGCTTCCACGCAGGCGCGCCGGACCGGCCATTTCGGCGGGCATATCCGGCGATTCGGGATGCGCATGACCGGCCGGACAGCGTGGCGACCGGGTATCGGCGACCGGGTATCGACGGCGCTGTCGGTGCGGTGGCATTTAATGGCGATATGAGTACTGCCACACATTCGGTCACTTTGCTGACCCGCGAGGGCTGCGGTATGTGCACCGTCGCGCTCACGCAGTTACGCGGTATCTGCGCGGACTTCGACCTCGAACCGGACACCGTCGATGTCGACCAGGCCGCGGCCACCGACCCCGCGCTGCGTGCCGAGTTCGGCGACCGGTTGCCGGTGGTATTGCTCGACGGCCGCGAACACAGTTACTTCGACGTCGACGAACCACGGCTGCGCGCCGATTTGAGTCGCTGAGCACACATCGCTGAGCAGCCATCGGGACAACGCTTCACTCGGCTAATGTTGGGGTGTTCGCGCGGACAGGCGGAGGTACTGGTGCCGGAACGATCGAAAGATGCGAGGACGGGTTTCATCGCGGGCAGGTTCGGCGAATTCCCGGCGCGCTGGGGGCAGGGGCTGTCGGACCAGCTCACACGGATCGCGCGCAGCCCGTTCGGCCCCAGCGAGGAGGAGGTCCGGGCCAATCTGGCCGGTGAGGCCAGCGCGGACGCCGCCCTCGCATTGCACGATGCGGAATTGGCGGAATCCGATGCGGCCGAATCGGATTCGGAATTACCGCCCCATGCGCGGCCGCCCCGGGATCTGACCGCGGCCGCATTCTTCGATGTGGACAACACGATGGTGCAGGGCGCATCGATCGTGCACTTCGCGCGCGGTTTGGCGGCGCGAAAATACTTCAAGACGTCGGATCTCGCCGATATGGCCTGGAAACAGGTGAAATTCCGGGTCACCGGTAAAGAAAGCCAGGGCGATATGGCCAGCGGCAAGGAAAAGGCGCTGTCATTCATCGCCGGTCGTTCCACGGCCGAACTGGCCGCCCTCGGCGAGGAAATTTACGACGAAATCATCGCCGACAAGATCTGGCCCGGCACCCGGGCACTGGCGCAAATGCATCTGGATGCCGGTCAGCAGGTCTGGCTGGTCACCGCCACACCGGTCGAACTGGCCCAGGTCATCGCGAAACGACTGGGTCTGACCGGCGCGCTGGGCACGGTCGCCGAAAGTGTGGACGGTGTCTTCACCGGGCGACTGGTCGGCGATATTCTGCACGGCCTCGGTAAAGCACACGCGGTACGCACACTCGCCATTCGGGAGGGGCTCAATCTGAAGCGCTGCACGGCCTATTCCGACAGCCACAACGATGTGCCGATGCTCTCGCTGGCCGGTACCGCGGTAGCGATCAATCCAGATTCGGACCTGCGCGAGGTCGCCAAGAACCGCGGGTGGGAGATCCGCGACTTCCGCACCGGACGCAAGGCCGCCAAGATCGGTGTGCCGACCGCGCTGGCGCTGGGTGCCGCGGGTGGCGCCGCCGCCGCGATCCTGACCCGCAAGCGCGAACAGCACAGCTGAGCAACCGGGTGGCGCCGGTCGGATCGACCGGCGACACCCGGCTCGGAACGCGCTAGCCGGTGAACGGGTTACGGCGCTTGGTCAGCAATTTGTACAGCGTCTGCTGAATGGTCTCGCGAACCTCGTCGGTGACCTCGAACATGGTCATCGGATCGTCGGCGGCCTCGGCCGGATATCCATCGGTCGAAATGGGAGTGCCGAATTCGATCGTCCACTTCGAGGGCAGCGGCACCGCACCCAGCGGACCCAGATGCGGGAACAGCGGGGTGACCGGGAAATACGGCAGCCCGAGCAGGCGTGCCAGCGGCTTGACGTCGGCGAGTTTGGGGTAGATCTCCTCGGATCCGACGATCGAGCACGGAATGATCGGAACCCCGGTCTTCACCGCTGCCGCGACGAATCCGCCGCGGCCGAAGCGCTGCAACTTGTACCGCTCGGCGTACGGCTTGCCGATGCCCTTGAAACCCTCGGGAAACACCCCGGCGACCGCGCCCGACCGCAGCAGCCGCTCGGCATCGGCCGGACAGGCGAGCGTGTGCCCGGCCTTGCGGGCGAGGCCGCCGACGACCGGAAGTTCGAAGACAAGATCGGCCGCCAGCAATCGCAGCACACGGTGCGCCGGATGCCGGTCGTGCACCGCCAGCTGCAGCATCAGCGCGTCCAGCGGCACCACACCGGCATGGTTGGACACCACCAGGGCACCACCCGTGGCGGGCAGGTTCTCGATGCCGTTGACCTCCACCCGGAACCACAGGTCCGACAGCGGGCGCAGGGCCGGCAGCAGGACCGATTCGAGCAGATGTTCGTCCAGGCCGAATTCATCGACCCGATAGTCACCGGTGAGCCGGCGGCGGGCGAAATTGGCGGTACCGCGAATTCCGCCGGCGACCGCGCCCCGGACCAGGTTGCCCAGCGAGGGCGACGAGGTGGATTCGGCCAGCCGCTCGGTCAGCGAGGTGACCGGCTCCAGCCCCGGCTGCCCGGACCACCGGCGTCCTGCCGGTCGCGGCCGGGATTCGAAATCCGTCTCGTGCAGATGGATGACTTTGGCCACGTCGTTCATCGATGTGCTCCCGTCCCGGCCCCGACGAGGCCGAGGAGTCTGGTTTCTGCGGCGTCGATCCACCGCGGATCGATAACGGGCCGCAACGCTGCGCCCCCGATGAAGTCGTCGAACGCCTGCACCGTCGTCCAGCCCGGTGCGAAGCCGAGTTCGGTACGCATTCTCGTGGTGTCCAATCCACAGCCGAAGTGGAAGTAGTCGATCTGTTCGGTGGTGAACTCCCGCATCACCGGGCCCATGAACGACCGGCCCACCGTTTGGAAAATACTCATCGGCACTGGTAATTCGATGCGACCGGCGCGTCGGATTGCCTGAGACAGCGCCAGCGTCCCGTCTCCGGCGACATTGAAAGTGCCACCGGGTGCCGACCGCGCGGCATGGGCCAAGGCCGCGATCGCATCCTCTTCGTGCAGCAACTGCATGCGCGGGTCACGGCCGAAAATCGACGGCGTTATCGGAGAACGGAAATATTGCAATCCCCGGCTCGCCAGCCGAGACCCGACAATCGGCGGAAATCGGAGAATTGCCGCAGCGATATCCGGACGCCGGCGCGCCATACCGCGGGCGAATCCCTCGACCTCGACCATGTCGCGTGCGAACCAGCCGTGCGGCGGCGTGCGCGCACTCATCTCCTCGGTGAATTTCGCCGGATCCTTCGGCCCGCAACCGTAGACCGCGGAGGAGGAGCGAACCACGACGCGGCGCACGCTGGGCGACTTCTGGCACACCGCCATCAGTTGCATGGCACCGAAAACGTTGTAATCCTTCATCGCGGCGCGACCGCCACGGGCAGGCGGGCGGGACAACACCGCCGGATGCACCACGGTATCGACCTCGTTACCATCGATAACCTTGCGGATCAACGGATTTCGGATATCGGCGCGAACGAATTCGGCGCGCCCCATACGGCGCAGCAGATCACGGCTGGGCATCCGGGCATCGAGCGCGATCACCCGCTCCACGGCCGGATCGGCCACCAGCCGGGTCACGATGTTGCCGCCGAAGAAGCGGCTCGCGCCGGTGACCAGTACTACTTTGGGCGGCTGATCGTCACGGCCAGCCGTGTGCCCGTCTCGCAAATTCGTGCTCACGCCGAATCCCACCTGTGCACCCCTGCTTGGCTTGTTCCGGTTCCAGAGTAGCGGCTGTCACCGGGGCCGCCGCCGGTATTTACCAGCTTCTAACGATGACTTCAATCACCGGAAACACTGAATGCCCGCCACCGAACTCGATGACGGGCATTCAGTTTGTTTCAGCGCTGAGGCCTACTTGCCGAGTTTGCGACGCTGCACACGCGTACGACGAAGCAGCTTGCGGTGCTTCTTCTTCGACATCCGCTTACGGCGCTTCTTGATCACAGAACCCATAGGGTTGTTCCTCGCGTTCTCTCTCTACCCTCGGCACGCACGACGGTTACGTACGCCCATCTTCCGGTTCGCTCGGCGGCCGCCAGGCAACCAGTGTTCAGCTGCCGAGCTGACACAGCATCGGCAGCCGGTAACACAACGGTGGTTCATCGTACCGGGCCAACCCACGGCGAACGAAACGGGCACCTGTGGTGCCCGGCTCGTCACCGCCGCGGATCGACGACATCGGCCACTTCCGAACCGGTTCTCACATCTGCTAGCCGGCGTCGAAATACGACGTCTGCAGATAGTCGTGCACCGCCTTCGCGTGCACCCGGAACGATCTGCCGACTCTCACCGCGGGTAGTTCTCCCGAATGAACCAGCCGATACACCGTCATCTTGGAAACCCGCATCAGATTCGCCACCTCGGCGACGGTGAGGAACTGCGTCCCTCCTCCACCGATGACGGGACCGGAACTCGCAGAGCTGTTTCCAGACATCATTGCACCACTGACCTCCGGCACGTCCGCGCCGCCAGCTTCCCCACCGGCGGAACAGACACGCACGTGCTCCCCTGAGCTTAGCGGGACCAGTGGGATTGCTGCGACGGGTGGGAGAAATAGCAGTGTCACCGGCGGATGTCACGTCACACGCCGAGCGACATCAGGTCGCCATGCGACGGTTACTCGCCGGTCGCACCCTGTTCGACCGAACGGCGCTTCGCGGCGTGCAGCGCTTCCCAGAAGGCCGAGCGCACACCACCGCGCTCGAGTTCCCGTACCGCCGCGGCCGTGGTACCCGCGGGAGAGGTCACCGCGGCCCGCAACTCGGCGGCGTCCTGTCCGGACTCCTCGAGCAGCGCCGCCGAACCGAGCATGGTCTGCACCACCAGTCCGGTGGCCACATCACGGGTCAGGCCCAGGCCCACACCCGCCTCCACCATCGCCTCGACGATGAGGAAGAAGTAGGCCGGTCCCGAGCCCGAGACCGCGGTGACCGCATCCATCTGGGTCTCGCTGACGGTCACGACCTTGCCGACCGCGCCCAGCAGTTCCGCCACGGTCTCCAGCTCCGCGGCCTTGGCGTAGCGCCCGGCCGCGATCGCGCTCATGCCCTGGCCGACCAGCATCGGGGTGTTCGGCATGACTCGCACCACCGGGAATCCGGCCGGCAACTTCGCCTCCACCCGGGCGGTCGGGATGCCCGCGGCCAGCGAGACCAGGATCTGATCGCGGTCGCTGTCGAGTTCGAGTTTGCCGAGTTCGCTCAGCACCGCGTCCACATCGTGTGGTTTGACCGCGACCACCAGCACATCGGCTCCGGTCGACGCTTCGGACAGGCTGTCGGTGACCCGGATGCCGAATCGCTCCCGTAGTACCTCCGCACGCGGCGCGACAGCCTCGACCACGACCAGATCCTTGGCAGGCCGCCCGGCCTCGAGCAGGCCGGCAATCAACGCCTCACCGATCCGTCCGCCACCGATCACCGCAATTCTCGTCATGAGGGCCAAGGCTATCCGTGCCGAGCCGCGGTCGGTGCGGCGGTATGGGCGGCGGGGCCGGCTCAGCGAGGCAGCGGAATCAGTGCCAGCTGACGCGTCTGGGCCACCACGGCACCGGTGCTGTCGAGCACCAGCTGATCCTCGTCGAACATCCGCTCACCGATCTCCTGGGCGGTCGCGATCACCCGCAGCCAGCCCGGGGCCGGCCGACGCCGCAGGTAGGTGGTGAGCTGGACGGTCGGGGCCCAGCCGAAGCGGCCCATGTTCATCGGCACCGGCGGGCTCATGTCGCCGGCCATCATGGCGAAGTAGGCGGCGACATCGGGATCGCGACCGTCGGCGGCGCGCGGCCGGATCCACAGCCGCAGCCGCGGCTCGCCCCGTTCACCGGACAGGAAGCGCGCCCACGACGTGTCGATGGCGACCGAAGCGCCCTGCGCGACGTTCACCATCCGGCCCATCGTCGAATCGGGCTCGTAGGTCTGCGCGTCGGCCGGCGGCTCGGGCGCCATGTCGGTCACACTCTCGCGGCGATACGCGGGCTCGGCGTCGTCGAGATGGCCGAAGGTGAATGCGGTGTGCACGAGCGTGCGGCCCGCCTGCACGAGATCGGTGTCGACCAGACAGATCTGGCGGCCCGTCTTACGGATCCGCACCTCGTACTCGACCTCACCCGGATCGGGTGCGCCGAGGAAATCGGTGCTGGCGGCGATCGCGAACATCTCGGCGAGTTCGGGATGAGCCGCGCGCAGCCGAGTCGTCGCCGCGGCGGCCGAACCGGCCACCATGGTTCCGCCGTGCACCTTCGGCCCGATCGTCCACACCGGATCGATCACTCCCCGATAGCGGACGACACCGTCACCGGCCGCCACTTCGGTCATCGCGCAGACCCGGCTGAAGGGCGCATCGTCCACATCAGGCCGCGCCGCCTCGATGGTCAGTTCCGTCACCCGCCGCTCCCGTCGATCATTGTGCGAAAGGCCCACCCCATGCCTCGTACGGCGTACAAGTCTGCCCGATGGCCGGGAGATTCCCTACCGACTGTGAGACACGTTGCACCCCCGCGTCACGCACAGCCGATCATCTCGGCGCCCGTACCCGAGCGACAGCACCCGAAGCGCCGACCTCGGCCGTCACTCGCCGAACTCGTCCTCCGAGGAGATGTGGGACCTGGTCGAGATGCCCGAACCGGGACTGGCGGTTACCACGCCAGCAAGGCCGACACCCACGAGACGGTGCACCCGCCGGAGCGAAGCGGAGGCAGAGAACTCACCGCGCCCCGGAGGGTTCCGGATTCGGCGCCGGCGCCCGGTGGTTCAGATGTGTCCGAGCGAATTCCAGCGAACGCTTCAGCATCGTGGCCCGGTCACCGGCCGTCCGGGCGTTCTGGGTGTTCACCTCGATCACCGCATGTCCGCTGAAGCCGTTGCGCACCAATGATTCACACACTTCCACACACGGCTGCGCGCCATCGCCGGGAACCAGGTGTTCGTCGTGTGCGGCGCCGCGGCCGTCGGCCAGGTGCAGGTGGGTCAGGCCGCTGCCCATGCGATCGGCGAGGATCAGCGGGTCCATACCGGCGGTGGCGGTATGGGACAGGTCCAGGGTGTAGTGCCGGAATCCGGTGTCGGTCGGATCGTAGGAGGGGCTGAACGCGGTGACCGAAAGGCCCGGTCCACCACGGCGTTCCAGCCGGCGCACCGAACCCTCGCGGCGGCCGAACAACGTATCCGCCCGCATCGGGAACATGTTCTCCACCGCGACCGCGACCGGACTGCCCTCTTCCAGTTCGGCGACCTGCGCGGCGAATCCGTCGGCATAGCGGCGTTGCCAGCGGAACGGCGGATGGACCACCACCGTGGCGGCGCCGAGAGCTTCCGCGGTGTGCACGCTGCGTTCGAGCTTCCCGATCGGATCGGAGCCCCAGACGCGCTGGGAGATCAGTAGGCACGGCGCGTGCACCGCCAGCACCGGCACCTCGTAGCGGCGCGCATAGGCCTGGACGGTGGCGATGCTCTGACTGGCGGGTTCGGCCCAGACCATCAGTTCCACACCGTCGTAACCGAGTTCGGCGGCATAACGGAACGCCGCCTCGGTGTTCTCCGGATAGACCGACGCCGTCGACAATCCCACCTGGACGGTGGTATCCACCTGACCGCTGTGCCCCACTGCCGCTCCCTGCTCAGTTCGTGCTGAGAAGGAAGGCTAGCGGTCCGAGCGTCACGAAGATGCCCACGACGACGGCGATCACCGTGCTGAGGATGTCGTCGGTGCGGCGCAGCACTCGGACCAGCGCCACCAGACCGAGGATGACGACCATCGCCAGGATCAGCGCGACGAAAGGCATGGTGTCCCAGATCTGCTCGAATCCCTTGAACAGCAACATACCCGCGACTGCCGCACCGACAGCTTGCCCGCCGAGAACCAGCCACTGCTTGCGGTTGGTGTCGCCGCCCGCGACCCGCAGCGACAGCGACGACACGGCCGGCAGCGAGGGCATCCGGAGCCCGGCCGGACGCTTCCATCGTGAGGGTTGTTCATCCTCGTCGTCGAGCAGTTCGTCGTCGTACTCGTCGTCGATGTCGTCATCGAGTTCGGGTTCGAGCGGCTCGTAGAACTCGGTGGCGGCCTCCGCGGGATCGAGTAGATCGATCACTCCGCGCCGTGGACCGCGATTGCGCCGCCCGTCGCCGCCGCGCTCGTTGGCATCGCGCAGCAGATCGCCGGCAACGGTCTCGCCCGACAGCAGTTGCGCATCCCGGCCGGCCAGCGACCACCCCGCGGACCGGTCCTCCTGCTGCTCGCCGGCACGACCATCGACACCGGGCGCGCCGTATTCGGGACCACCGAAATCCGGCTGCGCGAAATTCTGCTGGCCGTATTCGGGCCCGGGGAATCCGGGCTGATTGAAATCACGCGGGGGCGGGGCGGGAGCGGGTGCCCGCCGCCGCGCCGACCACGCCGGCAGGCCACGCGGCGCCTCCGCACCGTTGCGCCCCGGCGCGCCACCTCGGCCACCCGGTGCCGGGATGTCCGGAGCACCGAATTCGCGTGGGCCCGCCTCGGGCTCGGGTGCGGGCTCCCAGGGCGCGGCCACCGGATCGGCCTGCGGCGCACCGGAGAACGGCGGCACCACCATGGTGTGGCGCTCATCGGGGTCGGGCCGGTGACGGCGCCCGGGGCGGTTGGTGTCGGCCGGCTGTTCCGGCGCGAACGGGGCGGCCTCGTGTCCGTTCAGTGCCTCCCGCAACTCGCGCCGGGCGCGGCGTCCCGACGGCGCGGGCGGGGCATCGGGAGCGAATCCGGGGCTCTCGGGCGCGTAGTGCCCGGTCGATTCGGCGGGCGCGCCGTAGGCGTCCGGCGTCGAGCCGAATCCCCCGAAATCGGGTGCGGATCGATAACCGGGGTCGGGCGCCGGTTCGAATGCGGAGGGCTGGAACGAATTCGGCTGCTGCCAGGAGGGGGTGCTGCTCGGCTGCTCCCCCGCGAGCGGATCGTAGTAGCTGATCGGGCCCGACACCGGTGATTGGTTGTCGTATCCGGGCGCGGAGAGCTGGAAGTCGGGCATCTGTTCCGGCGCCGGCTCGGCGTCGGGAGCGGCGTGTGAAGAACCCTCCCGGACCTCGGGGATGTCACCGGTGAGATCGGTGACCGCGATGCCGCGTCCGCCACGACGCCGGCGCCCACCGCCGGAGGAGGGAACCCCCTGGCCGTTGCGCGCCAGCAGTTCGGCGACCGACAACTGCGTCGAATCCTCACTCATGCTGGATCCTTTCCGACATGACCGGTTCCGCAGCGATCATCGCGTCACGGTTTCGGTCGGGCCCGGCACACCGATGGGCCGAGAAGTACCCGTACCTGAATCGCTGCCCAGGTCGGTATCCAGTTTGCGCAGAATCAGTCCCTCGCGCAGCGCCCATGGGCAGATCTCGAGGGTGTCCAGCGACAACGCCCGCATACTCGCCTCCGCTACCAGTGCGCCGGCCACCAACTGCTGGGACCGATCGGAGCTGACACCTTCCAATTCCGCTCGGTCGGCGGCAGTCATCCGGGAGATGAAGGCGATCAGCTGACGCAAACCGGAACTGGTGAGGGTACGCCGCGCGCGCGGGCCCGCGGCCGAAGGGGCGGCGCCGGTGAGCCGGGCCAGCGAGCGGAATGTCTTGGATGTGCCGACGGCCAGATCGGGACGGCCGACCTCGAGCAGCTGTTTGGCGGGGATCACCAGTTCGGCGTCCAGCCAGTCGCGCAGCACCGCCACCTTGCGCTTACCCGGTGGATCGTCGTGCAGCCAGTCCCGGGTCAACCGGCCTGCGCCCAGTTGCAGTGACAATGCCGCGTCGGGCGCCTCGTCGCAGCCGTTGCTCATCTCGAGCGAACCGCCGCCGATATCGAGGTTGAGGATGCGCCCCGCACTCCAGCCATACCACCGCCGCACCGCGAGGAAGGTCAGCCGGGCTTCGTCGACGCCGGCCAGCACCTGCAGGTTCACCCCGGTGCGCGCCCGGATGTCGGCCAGCACCGCATCGGAGTTGGCCGCCTCCCGCAGCGCGGAGGTCGCGAACGCCATCAACTGCACACAACCGGAAGTCTTTGCGATACTGCCGAATTCGGAGATCGTCTTGGTGAGCTTGGCCGAGCCCTCGGGGGTGATGCATCCCGCGTCGTCCATGTTCTCCGACAGCCGCAGCGTGGCCTTGGTAGAGCTCATCGGCATCGGGTGTCCACCCCGATGCGCGTCCACCACGAGCAGGTGGACGGTATTACTTCCCACATCGAGCACACCGAGCCGCACATGAACACGGTACCGGGGTCGGCGCCGGGTCCGGAGGACGAACCGGAACTCCACCCCGCGGCGGGGCCGGGACTGGGAGCGCAGCGGGGTTGCTGTTAGCGTCTGGCGATGTGACCGCAGGAGCATCCGCGCACGCACCCGTCTCGCCGAACGAACCGTCCGGCGGGCTACGACCAGCAGCGAAGATCGATCCGGCGCCGGAGGTCGATCTCGACTTCCCGCGCGAGTGGATCGAGTTCGTGGATCCGGCAAACGACGAGCATCTGATAGCAGTCGATCTCACCTGGCTGCTGTCGAGCTGGACCTGCGTCTTCGGCACACCGGCCTGCCAGGGCATCATCGAGGGCCGCCCCGACGACGGCTGCTGCTCGCACGGCGCCTTCCTCTGCGACGACGACGATCGCAAGAAGCTGCAGAAGGCCGTCAAGCAGCTCACGCCGCAGGACTGGCAGCTGATGGACGAGGCCCGCGACACCGACGGGAAGGTCCGCAAGAAGCTGTATCTCGAGGAAGACGACCTCGACGGCGAGCCCGCCATCCGCACCCGCCGCCACGAGGGTGCGTGCATCTTCCTGAATCGTCCGGGTTTCGCCGGCGGTATCGGCTGCGCCCTGCACACCATGGCCCTGCGCACGGGGGTGGAACCGTTGACGGTGAAACCCGAGGTCTGCTGGCAGCTGCCGATCCGCCGCACTCAGGACTGGGTCGACCGCCCCGACGGCGAGCAGATCCTGCGCACCACCATCACCGAATACGACCGTCGCGGTTGGGGTCCCGGTGGCCTGGACCTGAACTGGTACTGCTCGGGTTCGCCCGATGCTCATACCGGCAGCCGACCGGTCTGGCAGTCCTACGCGCCCGAGCTGATCGAGCTGATCGGGCAACCGGCCTACGACGAACTGGCCCGGCACTGCCGGCGCCGTGAAGGGCTGGGACTGATCGCGGTACATCCGGCCACGACCGCCGCGCGCGCGAAGGCCGACACCGATCGGTGCGGGAATATCTGATCCGCCAAGGCATTTCGTACCCGTATGGGCAGCACTCGAATTCTGTTGATTTCCGGAAGCACTCGGCCGGGATCCACCAATACCGCCGCACTGCGCACATTCGCCGAAATCGCCGCACCGGATATCACGACCGAACTGTTCACCGATCTGGTCGATATCCCCGCCTTCGTCCCGGGCGATGAACAGTCACCGCCGGCGGTCTCCGCGCTGCGCCGGCAAATAGCCGCCGCCGATGGCGTGGTCTTCTGCTCGCCCGAATATGCGGGCCTGATCCCGGGTGCCCTGAAGAATCTTCTGGAGTGGACGGTCGGCACCGCCGACCTGCACGAGAAACCGGTCGCCTGGATTTCGGTGGCAGCACCCGGACGTGGTGAAGGAGCAGTTACATCGCTGCGCACGGTCCTCGGATATGTGGGTGCGACGGAAATCGAATCGGCGTGCCGGCGAATTACGGTGCAGGCCAGTATGGTCGGGGCCGACGGAGCGGTCACCGACGCCGCGGTACGGGCAGCACTCACCGAATCCGCGGCGGCATTCGGCGCATATCTTTCGACCACGAAATCGTCACGAGAATTGTGAAGCACCCCTGTACGGTCATCGGCCGGCCATGCGCGCGTCACGTCCTCGTGATAGGTATTTGGACATGATGAGGAAATTCGTGGTTACTGCAGTTCTCGCCGCCGGCGCGGCCCTGGCGCTGGCTCCGGCCGTGCACGCCGACCCCACCGCCGACCCCGCCCACTACTCGCTGCAGAACGACAACTTCGTCGCGTACAACGACCCGGCGGCGCTGCAGGCGCAGCAGAACGGCAAGCAGGTCGTCGTCAGCCCCTACGGCACGTCCAGGCCGATCGCCTGCCGGGACAACACCACGCCGCTCGACGATTGCTGGCAGAAGGACGACTTCGGCTGGTTCCAGTTGCAGAAGCAGGACGTGCCGCAGATCGGCACCGCCTGGGTGCATCTCGTTTAGCCCGGTCTGTCACCAGGCGTCTTCGACAGCGAAAGCCGCGCGACCGGACCGGCCGCGCGGCTTTCTTCGTGCTCGTGTCGCTCAGGCCTCGAGCTTGTAGCCCAGCCCACGGACGGTGACAAGATGTTCCGGCTTGGCCGGATCGGACTCGATCTTCGACCGCAGCCGCTTGACGTGCACGTCGAGGGTCTTGGTGTCACCGACGTAATCGGCGCCCCAGACGCGGTCGATCAGCTGGCCGCGGGTCAGCACCCGGCCGGAGTTGCGCAGCAGATATTCGAGCAGATCGAATTCCTTCAGCGGCAACGTCACCGATTTTCCGTTGACCTGCACGGTGTGCCGATCCACATCCATTCGCACCGGGCCGGCCTCGAGAACACCGCTGTCGCTGGACCCGTCCATCTCCTCACCGGCACCGCGCCGCAGTACGGCACGGATACGAGCGATCAACTCACGCGAGGAATAGGGCTTGGTGACATAGTCGTCGGCTCCCAGTTCCAGGCCGACCACCTTGTCGATCTCGCTGTCGCGGGCCGTCACCATGATCACCGGCACACTGCTGCGGGTACGCAGCTGCTTGCACACATCGGTGCCGCTCATTCCGGGCAGCATCAGATCCAGCAGGACGATGTCGGCGCCGGAGCGATCGAATTCCGACAGCGCGGATGGCCCGTCGCCCACGACCGTGACCTCGAAGCCCTCCTTGCGCAGCAGGAACGCGAGCGGATCGGCCAGCGACTCCTCGTCCTCGACGATCAACACACTGGTCATCGGGTTGCCTCCACACCGTTTTGTCCGGTCCGCCGGCGCGAACCTTCGTCGTTCTTGCCCACCCCGTTTGCGGTGGGATTCTTCCACTCCGCCTGCTCGGCGGAATTCTGATTGCCCGTTCGGCAGGCGGGAATGCGCAGGGTGAACGTGGAGCCGGTCCCCAGTTTGCTCCACAGCGTGATCTCACCGTTGTGGTTGGCCGCCACATGTTTGACGATGGCCAGCCCCAGTCCGGTTCCGCCGGTGGCGCGCGAGCGCGCCTTGTCCGCGCGGAAGAATCGTTCGAAGACCCGCTCCTGATCTTCCTTGGCTATTCCGATACCGCGATCGGTGACCGCGATGTTCACGTGCCCGTTGCGCAGCGACCGGCTCACCGAGACGTGCGAACCCTTGGGCGAATAGTTGATGGCGTTCTCGACCAGATTCGACAGCGCCGTCACCAGCAGCGTTTCGTCCCCGAGGATTTCGAGTCCGCTGTTGACGTCGGTGCTGACGGTGATCCCGGCCGCCTCGGCGGCAGTGCGGGACCGTTCCAGCGCGGCGTGCACCACGGTGTCCACATCCACGGCCTCGAGTTGTGGCAGTTTCTCCGCGCCCTGCAGTCGCGACAGCGCGATCAGCTCGGTGACCATCTTGCCCATCCGATCGGATTCGGTCACCAGCCGCTGCCCGAAATGGCGCACCGAATCCGGATCGTCGGCGGATTCCAGCATCGCCTCGGCAAGCAGGCTCATCGCACCGACCGGAGTCTTGAGCTCATGGCTGACATTGGCGACGAAATCGCGGCGGGTGGCCTCCATCCGGGCCTGTTCGGAGTCGTCGTCGGCGAACAACACGACGAAATTGGAATTTCCGCGGGACAACGACCGCGCCACTCCGCGCACCGCGATGGAACTGCGACCCGGCAGCGGGTTTTTCAGGGTCTGATCGAATTCGACATCCTCGCCGGTGGCGATGACCTTCTCGACGGCCACCCAGGCGCGCTCATCGAGCAGCCGATTACGTACCAGCCCCAATTCCTCGGCTCGCGGATTGACCAGCACCACATCACGATATTCGTCGACGACGGCGATACCGCTTTCCGACGCGAGCACGATCAGATCCAATACCTGAGACATCGTCATGCCCGATTCGGCCGCGCGCCGCTGAGCCTGCCGGGCGTTCACATACGGAATGACCAAGCCGCCGACAGCCAGACCGACTACGGCCGCGAGTACTGCCAACAGCACGGCCTGGGGAACGCTCACATATGGAATCGTACGGTCGCACACACGCACACCAAACCCGGGTTGACGAAGTTTCGTGCAGGTCACGGCCGATTACGCGATCGTTGGCCACCTGTTCACGCAAAGTTGGCCGAGGCGAGGATTAGCCCTGAACGGCGGGTTTCGGCCGCCGAATCGGCCGCTCACCCCCATATTTCGTGACGGCGCCACACATCCGGCGTCTCGGCGCGGCGTGGCTGGATCGCCTCGGCGTGTCGGCTCGGGGCAGCGGCGCGTCCCCCCGCCGACGAACTGTGACGTTCGCCTCAGTCCCACGCGCTGCGAACCCGGCGGAATACGAAGACCACCGGAATGGTGCCCACATACGCCAGGCACAGTGCGATCACCGCCACGAATATGCCGTCGAAGAACACCCGCATCACGCTGTAGCCGTCCCAATCGAACATCGCGCGCGCGAGCAGAGTCCAGAACCAGGCCTGCGCCGCCAGCGATGTGAACACGACGGCCGGCGGAATATCGCGGAACTTGTTTCCCACCCGCGGATCTCGCTTGGGGCCGTTCATATCCGGCTCGACCCGGCCGACGAGCACGAGAAACCAGTAGATCAGCACCCAGATCACACCCAGCGTGAACAGCACGGTCGGGAAAGCCATTGTCGCACCGAAGAATCCACCCACCCGAATCAGCTCCCCTCCCAGTGACGCTGTGACGACTATATCGCCCGGCGCCACACCGTGAAGAGTCCCGGATACACACGCCGTTGTGCGTATCCGGGACAGTCGGTGAGCCCTACGGGTTCACCAGCCCGAGTCCCCCTTGACCGGAATGTTCACGAAACTGGGGGCATTCGGATCGAGTTGCAGATGTTCCGGCTTCAGACCGGTATCGATGAGCATCGGCATGATCGGCAGCCCCTTGGGGAAGTTACCGGCGAACACGTCGACGCGCAGCCGATGCCCCGGCGCCAGCACCGCCTGGGTGGCGGACAGGGCGATGTTCAGTTCGGTCGCCTCACCCGGCACCGTCGGCTGCCGCTTGTCCAGCGAGGTGTAGGCCCGCGGATCGGTGTAATCGCCGCTGTCCGAACGACTGCTGTTGGCCTCGTCGACCTCCCGCAACGACGCCATCAGCTGGCCGGAGGACAGCACCGTCGATCGCCCGTCGGGCGCGACATCGTTCACGGTCACGGTCCAGTACCCGTCGGCCGCGTCCTGAACGGTGTTGAGCCGCACCGCGATCGGACCCGAGATGGTGGTCTCGCCCACGACCGGCGCGCTGGTGAAGGTGAGCGCGCCGGTCTCCGCGATCCGGGAATCCTTGGCACAACCGTCCAGCACCGCCAGCACACCCGCGGTGGCCTGCGCGGCATCGTTGGAGCACAACGTGGTCAGACCGGGGGCAACCGTCAAACTGGCCGGCGCACCGGTGAATTCACCGGTGAGCGAACCGTCGTGGACGCTGCCCGCGGTGCCGCTGCGATCGCCCGACAGATACATCCGCCGATAACGAGCCGCCTCCTCGGCGGGGGCCGACGGCCCGAATCCGCCCTGGGTGATCCAGCCGCCACCCTGCTGGCGCAATGTCACCGGGCCGTAGGTGTCGATGCCGTTGTCGATTCCCTTGAGCCACTTGTCGAACCACGCGCGCTGTAGTACATCCAGCCGCGGCGGCAGTCCCGGTGCACCGTATTCGTTCCCCGAATTGAGGTGGTAGGTGTTGCCCATGAACAGCTGCTTCTGTCCGGGCGGCAACGGAATCTCGTTGTAGATCTTGGATTCCGAGTAGGTGAAAAGATCGTGCCAGCCACCGGTGACGAAGGTCGGCACCTGAATCCGGCTCGGATCGCCCAGCCACGCCTGCCGTTCGGAGGACATGTCGTTCAACATGCCCTTCACGCGCGGATCGAGAGTGGCCATATCCGTATTGGTGTAGGCGTTCAGCAGCACATCCATATAGGTGTACGGATCACTGATGCGGTCGCTGAGCCAGGTGTTGTCGAATTTCCCGGTCAGGATCGACTGCACATCCGGAACCCATTTCAAGCTGTTGATCGCGGTCAGCCACAACGGAATGAAGTTGAATCCGAATCCGCCGCCCGGGGCGAGCACATCGTCGACGAGATCGCTGCCCGGGACGACCGGGAAGATCGCCTTCAGCGCCGGCGGCGCCTTCTCCGCGGCCTGCACCTGATTGATGCCCGAATAGGACAGGCCGTTCATACCGACCTTGCCGTCGGACCACGATTGCCGTGCGGCCCAATCGATCACCTCGACGGTATCCTGTTGTTCCCGCTGCCGCAGCATGTCCCATTCCCCCTGGGAGAAGCCGGTACCGCGAACATCCACCACGACCTGGGTGTAACCACTCTTGATCAACTGCCGGTCGATGGCGAAGTTGCGGAGTTCACCGCCGCCGAACGCCTTGGTCAGATCGGTGACGCCGGACAGCGGAGTGCCGCCGAGATCGATCTGGCGCAGCAGATTCAGCAGTCCGTCCGACAGCCCCGGAATGGAATTGGCGTGGTCGGCCAGATTCGACACCAGTTTCGTGTACGGGGTCATGTTCACGACCACGGGCGTGCGGGTGTCGACCGGACGGCTGGCGGTATCCGCCGGCCGGTAGACATTGCCCTTCAGCACCGTGCCGTCACTCATCGTGATGGGCACATCCCAATCGATGTGAATATTCGGATACTGCTGGGGCCCATCCTCGGCGGCGGTCCACCCGGCACCCGCGGCGCCACCGTCCGGGCCGGTCGCGACGGGTCCGGCGTGCGCCGGAACAGCGAAGAAGGGGACGGTCACCGCGGCCGCGACGGCGGCAACTGTGGCGCGTAACGCGTACTTCATCGGACGTGACCCGCCTCTCGAAATGGTCGAACGTCCGAGAGTGTATCTACCGCCGAGTAAGTTGCAAACCAGCGGCTACGACCAATGCAAAGAAACCCTCTCAACTTCTCAGCCTCTCACCCCAGGTCTACTACCAGCAGAAATTCCGTCGGCTCACCTACCGAAAGTTACCCACACCACTCCCTACCGGCCCGAATGCGACTACCGCCGATGACGAACCCAGAAGCGTTCGCCGCCACAGCAATTCGATAGCAAAGGCAGGTCGAGAGAGGCAGGGATCACATATCCGGTGAGTTTGACATATCGACCGACCAAATCGGCGGAATTCGGCCGCGGAATGGCGCGACGAATCGGGCGAACGCCGCCGGTATCGTGCATCGGCATGACATCCACGCCGGGTGCGACGGAGCTCGAGGCGCTACGGATTCCGCTCACCGGATACTGCTACCGCATGCTCGGCGGTTCGTCGGAGACCGAGGACGCGGTGCAGGAGACCCTGCTGCGCGCATTCCGCGAGATCGGCACCTTCGATCCGGCACGAGCACGGCTCACCACCTGGGCGCACCGCATCGCGCACAATGTCTGTGTCGATCTGCTGCGGGCCACGAGTCGGCGCGCCTCCCCGATGGACATCGATGACCTGGGTGAACCCGGTGTCTTCGGCGAACCCATGGCACCAGGGGCCTGGGTGGAACCGATGCCGGGCTCGCATCTGATCGCCGCGACCGATCCCGCGCAGCGAGTGATCGAGCGCGAATCGATCCGGCTCGCATTCGTGGCCGTTCTCCAACTGCTGACCCCGCCGCAGCGAGGCGCGCTGATTCTGCGAGATGTGCTGGCCTTCTCGGCAGCGGAGACCGCCGAGATCCTGGGCAGCAGCACGGCGGCGGTCAACAGCGCACTCCAGCGCGCGCGAGCCACTCTGGCCGAACATCGGACGACGGCGGTATCCGATGCGACCGCGCTCGATCTGGCCGAACGTTACCTACGAGCGTTCGAAACCCACGACCTGGACGGGCTGGTCGCCGTGCTGCACACCGATGTGACGACCTCGATGCCGCCGCTGCGCTGGTGGATGCGCGGCTCGGCGACGGTGGCAGCACTGGTCGCCGCGAGCGATGCCTGCGCCGCCGACCGGTTGCTGGTCACCGATGTCAACGGGCAGATCGGCTTCGGCCAGTACCGCCCCGACGACACCGGCGTTCTGAAACCATTCGCACTGGTAGGGCTGGAATTCCGAGACGAGCGGATCGGACATACGACGACATTTCTCGGCACCGGTGAGCGCTTCGCGGAGTTCGGCCTTCCCCCTCGTTTGTGACTCGGGCCGGGGCGCGGCGATGAGTTTCGCGATCCTCGGACGTACAAGTGATGTCGGCACCGTCCGGGTCGACGCTCACCGTCTTGTCGAGGAGACCACATGACCGCGACCGAATCCACGCTGCGAGCCGAGACCTTCGCCGAACGCCGGCGCCTCGCCGGACTGCTGGCCGAGCTGACACCCGCGCAATGGGCGGCGCCCTCACTCTGCGCGGGCTGGCGGATCCGGGAGGTCGTCGCCCACATCACGCTCGCCTATCGGCATTCGGGTCTGCGGGTGATCACCGGAATCATCGCCGCGGGCGGCAATTTCAACCGGTTCAGCGACCGCATCGCACATCGTGACACCACCGCGCTGTCCGACGACGATCTGCTCACATCGCTGCGTGCGAATATCGAACACCCCTGGCGCCCGCCGCGCGGTGGACAACAGGGAGCATTGGCCCACGATGTCTTCCACGGCCTCGACATCACCGAGCCGCTCGGGCTCCCCCAGCCACCCGCCGACCGGATCGCACTCGCGGTGGGCGATCCGGATCGACGGCAGCTGGCCTATTTCGGTGTGCATCTCGACGGCCTCGCACTCGAGGCCACCGACACTGATCTCCGGATCGGAAACGGGGCACCGATTCGGTTGCCCGCCAAGGATATTGCGCTGATCGTCGGCGGACGGCAGCCGGTGCCGGATCCCGGCATCGGCTAGGACCGGCTACTTACCGCCCTGGCCGGCCACCGCGGCGGCACCGGCAGCGGCGGCCTCGGGGTCCAGATATTCGGCGGGGCCGACCGGACGGAGGTTCTCGTCCAGTTCGTAGCGCAACGGAATACCGGTGGGAATGTTCAACCCGGCGATGTCCTCGTCGGAGATTCCGTCCAGATGCTTCACCAGGGCGCGCAGTGAATTACCGTGCGCCGCAACGAGAACAGTCTTGCCCGCGACCAGATCCGCGGAGATGGTGGATTCCCAGTACGGGATCATGCGCGCCACCACGTCCTGCAGGCATTCGGTCGGCGGGACCTCGATGCCGGCGTACCGCGGATCACCGGCCTGGCTGTACTCGCTGTCGTCCTCGATCGGCGGCGGCGGGGTGTCGTAGCTACGGCGCCACGTCATGAACTGATCGTCGCCGTACTCGTCCCGGACCTGCGCCTTGTTCTTACCCTGCAGCGCGCCGTAGTGGCGTTCGTTGAGCCGCCAGTCCCGGACCACCGGAATCCAGTGCCGATCGGCGGCGTCGAGCGCGATATTCGCGGTGCTGATCGCGCGGCGCAGCAGCGAGGTGTAGACGATATCGGGCGCGATACCGTGTTCGGCCAGCAGTTCACCGGCCCGTTTCCCCTCGGCGACACCCTTGTCGGTGAGGTGCACATCCACCCAGCCGGTGAACAGATTCAGAGCATTCCATTCGCTTTCGCCGTGGCGCAGCAACACGAGGGTGTACGTCATGCGCCCATGCTAGCGGGGCGGCGACCCGGTACCGCCGCCACGTCGGCCGACCACGAATCGGATATCCGTCCCCACCGCCACACTCGAAATTCGGCATTGTCGCGACCGCCGATCGGTCATGCAAATTTGCTATCAACAGCTTTTCGGCGGGTAATTCGGATGAGCATCGCACCGGGCGGCGTCACATGATGTGGTGGTTGCGCCGAGACCGGCAACCGACCGGCGTCGACGCGGCCGGGTGGTCGCTGTGCGATCGAGTAGGGGATACCGAATCTCGCTGATTCCATTACTTTCCCGGCGGCACGGCGAACCTCATGATGACGGCTGATCGCGGGAACGCATCGCGATCGGCCGTGACGAGGGAGTCGGCGAATGAGTGAACCTGTATCCGTATCCTCGGCGCTGCGGCGCGTCGGCGTCGATTGGTGGGCGGTGATCGTCGCGGGCCTGTTCGTGACACTCGCCCTGGGCGATGTCCTGCCGAAGATTCCGTGGTGATCCGATGAGCGTCGAAACAACCACTCCCGCAAAGGACTCCGGCACACTTCGCGATATCGCGGCATATCTGCCGGGTATCGCGTTGCTGATCGCGGTCGGCCTGCTCGGCAAATACACCCAGATCTGGGTGAACGATCTGGTACACGATCACCACTGGCGGTTTCCTGATATCGAATATGTCCTGTGGGCCATCGTTTTCGGGCTGCTCATCGCCAATACCGTCGGCGTGCCACGGATATTCAAGCCCGGTATCGGCACCTACGAATTCTGGCTGAAAGCCGGCATCGTGGCGCTGGGCTCCCGGTTCGTACTGGGTGATGTCGCGAAATTGGGCGGCACCAGCTTCGTGCTGATACTGATCGACATGACGGTGGCGGGGGCGATAATCCTCACCGTCGCGCACCTGCTGGGCCTGACCGGAAAGCTGGGTTCACTACTGGCCGTGGGGACTTCGATCTGCGGGGTCTCCGCGATCGTGGCCGCGAAGGGCGCCATCCGGGCCCGGAATTCGGAGGTGAGTTACGCGATCGCCGCCATTCTCACTCTCGGCGCGGTCTCGTTGTTCACCCTGCCCGCCATCGGCCACGGGCTGGGCCTGACCGACCACGAATTCGGTCTGTGGTCCGGGCTCGCCGTGGACAACACCGCCGAGACCACCGCCACCGGCTACGCCTATTCCGAGGAGGCCGGCAAGCTCGCGGTTCTGGTGAAGTCGACCCGCAACGCGCTGATCGGCTTCGTGGTGCTCGGCTTCGGCCTCTTTTGGGCCGCACGTGGCGAGGCCGACTCGATCGCACCCGGAGTTCGCGCCAAGGCGGCGTTCGTCTGGGCGAAGTTCCCGAAATTCGTGCTCGGCTTCCTGGCGGTTTCGGCCCTGGCCACCGCGCACTGGATCGACAAGGCGCAGCTCGCGAACCTCGCCAACCTGTCGAAGTGGGCCTTCCTGCTCACCTTCGCCGGGGTCGGCCTCAACACCGACTTCCGGGAACTGGGGCGTTCGGGATGGCGGCCACTGGCCGTGGCGGTGGTCGGACTGGTCGTGGTGGCCACGGTGTCACTCGGGCTGGTGCTGTTCACCTCCCGGGTGCTGCATTGGGGTGTGGTCGGCTGACCGTCCGGGGCTCACACCGGCTGGAAGCCGAGGGCGGTTTCGAAGGTGTCGCGGTTGCGGGCCAGGTCGTACCAGCGGTCGGCGATGGCGTCCGGGTCGCCGTCGCCCGCACCGGGGGCGATGGGGAGACCGATCGAGAGGTGGCCCACGTAGACACCGTCGGCGGCGAGATCGTCGCGAATTGCGGTGGCCCAGTTGCGGAGTCCGGCCAGGGCGATGCCCGCGTTGCCCATCATGGCCATGGGAACGATCGCGGACATGCCGGTGGTGAACAGCAGTGCGCCGTCATGTGCGGCACGCATGGCGGGAAGGACCGTCCGGGATGCGGTGAGCGCACCGGAGACGAGCAGGTCGAACTGGGCACGAGCCGAGACCGGGGTGGTGTCCAGGGCACTGGTGAAACCGAGGTCGGCGGGGTTCGGAAACCGGCCTGACGTGTGATCCCAGGTGGCACCGGGGCTGTAGGACATGACGCCGATGCGGCCGAGCCGGTCGGCTGCGGTGCCGAGCGCCGCGGTCAGGGCCGATTCGTCGGTGACGTCGGCGGGGAAGACGCCCGCGGTGATTCCCTCCTCGCGCAGGGATGTGGCGATCGAGTCGAGTTTCGCCTCGTTGCGAGCGATCAGTGCGACCGGATGGCCCGCGGCCCCGAATCGGCGGGCGATCGCGCGCCCCAGACCGGGCCCGGCACCGACGACGGCAATGGTGGACGACATGGTTTCTCCTGATGGTTACTATTTGTATGTAATGCCACGCTAACGATGCGTGCGCCGGTCCACAAAAGGCACTTTCATGTCAGAAACGCAGGTCACGACGATCGAAGGCCCGATACATCCGTGCGCGGCCTGGCCCGACAACGGCCGCACCATCCGCCGGACTCTCGATCGGGTCGGTGACAAATGGTCGGTGCTGGTGATCGGAATCCTCGCCGTGTCCGGACCACTGCGGTTCGGCAGTCTGCATCGGCGCGTGCCCGGAATCTCCCAGCGCATGCTCACCCTCACCCTGCGCCACCTCGAACGCGACGGCTTACTCAGCCGCACCGCCTACGCGGAATTCCCGCCGCGCATCGAATATCAGCTGACCCCACTGGGCGACAGCCTCCGCACCGTGGTCACCGCACTGGCCCAGTGGGCCACCGACCACGATGCCGAAATCGAGGCCGCCCGGCGGGAATTCGACTCGGCCGCAAGCGAATAGAATTCGCGGCCGCCGCAGGACGAGCGAACACATCGCCCCGCGGCCGGATCACACCGCCGCCAACCTCACCGAATCCCGTGGCAGGACCCGCGATCGGTCCTACGGTTGTTCCATGAGCCACACCCATTACCCATGGGAGCCACCGCTGGCCGGTAGCGAGGTCGAACATCTTCTCGGTGCGCTCAACCGGCTGCGCACAACCTTTCGCTGGAAAGCCGACGATCTCGGCGAGGCCGGATTGCGGGCCCGGATGGGCAGTTCCACACTCACCCTCGGCGGCCTGCTCAAACATCTTGCGGCCGCCGAGGATTGCATGTTCACGACCAAATTGAACGGAACCCCGATGGGTGCGCCGTGGGAGGCCATGGGCTGGAGCTGCGACCAGGACTGGGAGTTCACCTTCACCTCCGCGGCCCACGACACACCAGAACAGCTCTATACCCTGTGGGACAGCGCCGTTCATCGATCCGGAGTACGGCTCGATGCCGCCCTGGCCGCGGGCGGCCTCGACCAGCTGGTCCATCTGTCCTGGATCGACGGGCGCCACCTGAGCCTGCGCAGACTGGTCTGCGATCTGATCGAGGAATACGGCCGGCACACCGGACATGCCGATCTGCTGCGCGAAGCCGTGGACGGGTTGGTCGGTGCGGATCCACCGGCCGGATGGCGCCCCAGAAACGGACATCCGGTGTGATGCGCATCACTTCCGTCAGGGATGAATACCGCGAACAGGCACCGTCCACATGAGCATGAGCGCACAACAGAGCAGTAGCCAGAGCCAGGTCGGCCAGGTCGGTGAGGTCAAGGGCCCCGCCTCCTACTTCCCGTCCATCGAGAAGAAGTATGGACGCCCGGTCGAAGAGTGGTTCGAGGTCATCCGAGGATCCGAGCTGACCAAGCACATGGAACTCGTGGCCTGGCTCAAAGGTGAACACGGACTCGGCCACGGGCACGCCAATGCCCTCGTCGCCCATGTGCGCGGTATCGACGGGAAGTAGCGCCGGGCCGTTTCACCGGCTGGATTCGGCCGCGAGAAGCGCCGCACCGACCAGGGTGGCACCGTCGGTGATGGCGGATTTCGTGACCTGCAACGACCGGGTGAAGGTCAGGCGCGCGTGCCGGGACACCGCCGCGCGAAGCGGATCCCACAGGAGCGGACCGGATTCGGCGAAACCGCCACCGATCACCACCCGGTCCAGATCCAGCGTCGCCGCGGCAGAGGAGATCGCTTGCCCCAGTGCCGTTCCCGCGCGCGCCAGGGCAGCGGCCGCGCGCACGTCACCGGCGTTCGCATCGCGCGCCAGCTCCGTCCCCGTGGTTCCGGCCCAGCCCTGCGCGCGGGCCCATCGCACCGAGGACATCCCGCTCGCGACGGCCTCCACACAGCCGACACCACCACACGCGCACGGCACATCCCAGCCCGGCACGACGATGTGACCGACATGGCCCGCATTACCGGTGCGGCCGAACAGCACTCGGCCGCCATCGATGATGCCGCCACCGATGCCGGAGGAAACCGTCATCGCCAGACCGGACCGGACGCCGCGCAGGCCCCCGAGGCGATACTCGGCCAGGACCAGTGCGGCCCCATCGATCGCGAAGTGAATCTCCGCGTGCGGGAACAACTCTCGCACCGCGTCGACGACGCCGAAACCGTCGCGCCATTCCGGGATGTTCAACGGCGCGGCGGTTCCCGCGCGCACGTCCACCGGACCGGCGGAGGCGATACCGACCGATGTCACCGCGAATCGCTCACCCGCACAGGATTCGTCGGCGGTCGCGGCATCGACCACGCGCCGTAACAGCTCACGACACGCCTCCCACACACCACTCGCGGGCACATCGACCCGGTGCAGGTGCCGGAGCGGGAAATCGGCTGCGCGCCCGGGCTGCTCGGCGGAAGTATCCGAAGCCGCCGTGTCGCCGGCGAAGGCGGCAGTGGCGGCGACCGAACCCGCCGACTCCGAAACAACCGCGAGCTCGGACGGTGTCGTCGATCCCGTCGACAGGACCGCCGCGGCGAACTTCGTCGCGCCGATATCCAACGCCAGCACACCCATACGGCAACCGCCTCCTCCACACACGATCCGGGCGCCGCGCGCTACCGCACCGGCATCGACGAACGGTACGGCCCGAAACCACGATGAGACATGACCGCAGCGAACCGGTTCGATCCAGCCTGCGCCCTCACCGTACGGAGCGCGCCGGCGTCCCGGCCGATCAGGGACGACACCGTCTGCCCGCTCAGGATTCCTCGGACTCCACCAGATGTTCGAAGGCACGCAGATTCTTCAGCGACTCACCGCGCGAAACCCGCCATTTCCATTCGCGCCGAATGGATTCCGCGAAGCCGAGCTCCAGCAGGACGTTGAAGTCGCCGTCGACGGCCTCCAGGATCTGGCCGAAGATGCGATCGAGCTCATCGGCGGTGACGGCGTGGGTGGCGATCCGGCCGACGAGATAGATGTCGCCGACACGGTCCAGGGTATAGGCCACACCGTAGAGGCGGCGATTGCGGCGCAGCAGGTATTTGTACACCCCCTCGAAATTCTCGTCCGGTTTGCGGCAGACGAAGCACTCGAAGCGGACACCGTGCTTGCCGACGGTGAGCATGATGGTGGTCTTCAGCTTGCGCTCACCGGGCAGCACCACGACAAAGGTGTCATCGCCCTCGCGGGTGTATTCGATCTCCCGCTCGCGGACGGTGTCCTCGATCAGCTGCGCGGTCTGCGCCACAGTGCCACTCACCGTCGTACCACTCCCATCCGGCGCCGCCACAGCGCCCGCGACCTGGCCTGATTACCTTCGGTGAGCAACGTACTCCGCGGCCGCGCACCCCGGTGCCCGGCCAACGCCTCGGCATAACAGTCGAGCAGACCATCGGCGGTGTGCTCCCAGGAGAACCCCGCCGCATGCTCCACCGCGGCAGCGCCCATCCGCCGCAGACCGGCCGGATCGTCGAGCAGAGCGCGTAGCGCGGCACCCCACTCGCCGGCGCGGTGCCCGGGCACCAGCGCGCCCGAAACACCATCACGCACAGCGGTACTCAAACCGCCCACATCGGCGGCGAGGACGGGGGTACCGCTGGCCTGAGCCTCGATCGCCACCAGGCCGAACGACTCGTTGTAACTCGGCACCGCGACCATGTCCGCCGCCCGATACACCTGGACCAGCCGATGCGGCGGTTGCGGTGGGAGGAAGGTGACCCGCTCGGAAATGCCGAGGGTGGCGGCCAATTCGATCAGGGCGTCGGGACGGTCCAGGCCGGTGCCCGACGGGCCGCCGACGATCAGGATCCGCAACGCGCGATCGGGTTCGGCGCGCAGCACCTCCGCGGCCGCGTGGATCAGCACATCCGGCGCCTTCAACGGCTGGATGCGGCCGACGAAGGCCACCACCTGCTCGTCCTGGGCGATGCCCAGCTCCGCGCGGGCGGCCACCCGATCACCCGGGTGATAGCGGGACAGATCCGCGCCCGGGGGCACCACGTCGATGCGCTCCGGCTCGGCACCGTACAACTCGACCAGCTGCCGGGCCTCCTCGGCGGTATTGGCGACCAGCCGATCCGATTCGGCGATGATCTGTTTCTCACCCACCACCCGCGACAGCGGCTCCGGCGTATCGCCATCGGCCAGGAAGGCGTTCTTCACCGCGGCGAGCGTGTGCGCGGTGTGCACCAGCGGCACCCGCCAGCGATCCCGGGCCAGCCAGCCGACCTGCCCCGACAGCCAATAGTGTGAGTGGATCAGGTCGTAGTACCCGGGCAACTGCCGGGCCTCCTGCCGCAGCACCTCCGCCGCGAACGGGCACAGTTGTGTCGGCAGCTCATGCTTGTCCAGCCCCTCGAACGGTCCGGCCACGACATGGCGCACGAGCACTCCCGGCGCCGCCTCGACCACCGGTTCGTCGTTCGAGGACGTCGCCCGCGTGAAGATCTCCACCTCCACGCCCCGGCGCGCCAGCTGAACCGCCGATTGCAGCACGTAGACATTCATCCCGCCCGCGTCGCCGGTACCGGGCTGCGCGAGTGGGGAGGTGTGCACCGACAACACCGCGATCCGATGCGGACGTTGATCCGGGCGATAACTCACACACTCCAGTGTGCACGCCCGGGCCGGGAGGGCGTCATGCCCTTGGTACCTAAGTGAGAGCTGTCACAGTGTCGTCGGCCTCCGCTTCGCTGCGGCAGGGTTTCGGCCCTCTGTGCCTCGATTTTTCCCTCCTCCGGTACACGGCCTCGAAGAGCTATTACTTCGGGGCTTCTGGGGGCCAGGGCTCCAGGCTCCGGGCTCCAGGCTCCAGGCTGAGTTGTCCACATCTGTGCACAGTCGCGGGTAATCGGGGCACCGACGTGGCCACCGCGAGCACCCGCGGCCGGCAATACGGTGTCAGCCGGCCGACCGGCCCGAGGGGGTGGCGGGTCGGTTCCCCGGTCGACGGGCCGGTCCGGGCTTCAGCTCAGGGTGCCGATGAACTCGGTCAGCTCGGTCGCGAAGCGGGCCGGGTCCTCGATGAACAAGCCGTGCTGGGCGTCGTCCCAGAACGACGTGCGGGCGTCCGGGGCGTTGTCGGCGATGTGTCGACCGTTTTCCACGGGGACCACCGGGTCGGCGACTCCGTGCATGACGAAGACGGGGATGTCCAGGGTTTTCAGGGTTTCGGTGTTGTCGCTGGTCCGATAGAACAGCGCCTTGCGGACTCGGGGCGGGGTGGTGAGACTGCCGCCGAACAGACGCTGGGCATCCGCACCCTTGTCCCGGCCGGGGCCGGTGTTGGCATTGCCGAAGGCGGCGAAACCGCGCATGGCGCGTCCGGCGCTCTCCTCGAAAACATCGGGGATCGCCTTCTGCATCGCGGGACCGGGCTGCGAACCGTCCACACCGCGGCCGATACCGGACTGCGAACCGCAGTACACCACCCCGGCCAGCGCACCGGTGCCGTGAACCGTCAGATAGTCGCTGAGCACGATGCCGCCGTAGGACCATCCCAGCAGCACCGCATCCGCCGTGATGTCCTCGCCGGCCAGCACCGCCGCGACATCGGCGGCCCAGTTCGCCGGATCGTCGTAGCCTGCCTCGGGCGCATCGGAATAGCCGTGTCCGCGCAGATCCACGGCGATCACCCGGAAGCGCTGCGCCAGCAGGTCAGCGGCCGTACCCCAGCACCGCAGAGTTCCCGCCCAGCCGTGCAACAACACCAGCGGACGGCCCTGTTCGGGTCCGGAGACCCGATACACGATCTTGGTTCCGTCCGCGCTGACCACTTCCCGAATCGCCATACCCGCCAGGCTAACGCCCGTTAACTTCCGGCACCGGGCCAGCCGCTAGGCTCGAGGCCATGAGCACTCGTCACGCCGTCGTCACCGGAGCGAGCTCGGGGATCGGCGAAGCCACCGCCCGTGAGCTCGCGAAACAGGGGTACCACGTGTACGTGGGGGCGCGCCGGGTGGATCGGCTGCAGCGGCTGGCCGACGAGATCGGTGGTACCGCAATCGAATTGGATGTCACCGACGAGGATTCGGTACAACGATTCACCGACGCGGTCGAGCGGGCCGACGTACTGGTGAACAATGCCGGCGGGGCGAAAGGGCTGGCCCCGGTCGCCGAGGCCGATCTCGACGACTGGCGGTGGATGTGGGAGACCAACGTCCTGGGCACCCTGCGCATCACCAAGGCGCTGCTGCCGAAACTGATCGACTCCGGCGACGGTCTGATCGTCACGATCACCTCGGTGGCCGCCTTCCAGGCCTACGACAACGGCTCCGGCTACACCTCGGCCAAACACGCCCAGGCGGTGCTGCATCGGACTCTGCGCGGGGAGCTGCTGGGCAAACCGGTGCGGCTCACCGAGATCGCCCCGGGCGCGGTCGAGACCGAGTTCTCGCTGGTCCGCTTCGAAGGTGATGCCGAACGGGCCGCCAAGGTCTATGCGGGGATCGACCCGCTGCTGGCCGGCGATATCGCCGAGATCATCGGATTCGTCGCCAGCCGCCCGCCGCACGTCAACCTCGACACCATCGTGGTCAAACCGCGCGACCAGGCAGAAGCCGGTCGTTTCGCACGCCGGAGCTGACTCGGGCGGATTCGGCTGCCCTCCCGAGGGCAACGCTCGATCAGATCCTCGCGAGCGAGTCAGCTGCCGCTGCGTACCGGGCCGGGAGCGACCGGTGTCGCCGAAACCACCGGCGCCGGCTCCCCCTGGATCGCCGACAGGGTCTTCCAGGTGTCCCAGTCGATGGTCCAGTCGTAGAGATCGCCGTCGGCGGCCGACAGTGCGATGGAGGTACCGGTGACCTCGACCGGGTCTCCGTACAGAGCCGTCGGGAAATATGTCTGCGCGTCACTGGTACTGAGGTTGATACAGCCATTGGTGACGTTGGTGTTCCCCTGCGCCCCGGCCGATTCCGGATTCGCGTGGATGAATTCGCCGTTGTTGGAGATGCGGACGGCCCAGCGCTCGCGAACGTTGGTGTAGAACGGCGGATTCGACATCATGAAATCCTCGTACTTCTCGGTCACCACGTGGATGCCCGAGCGGGTCACATTGCGGGCCTCGTTGCCCTCGCCGTAACTGCACGCGAAATCGAACAGGGTCGAACCGTCGCGGATCACCTGGACGCGGTGACTGGGGGCGTACCCCTTCACGATCTGACTGCGGCCGATGGTGAACTGGGAGGACAGATCGGAATTGCCGTAATCCCCGGGCCCCAGTTCGAGCCCGTACAGCTTGGCGGAGAAGGTCACCGCGGTGCCGGGAGCCCAGTACTCACGCGGGCGCCAGTGGGCGCGGGAGCCGCCGTTCTCGTCCGGCAGCCAGGCCCAGCCGCCCTCGGTCTCCGGCGTGCTCGTGACCGTGAGTGCCTTCTCGACGGCCTCTTTGTTCTCGACATGCTTCTTGAACTGCAGAATGATCGGCGCCGCGATGCCGACCTCCTGGCCGTCGCCGACATTCACCGTGGCGGGGACCACCTGTTTGGGCGCCAGGGTGGTGATCTTTCCGTCGATCGGCACGGATTTGCCGTCGGTACCGGTCGCGGTGCCCGACCAGGTGTATTCGACGCCGTAGCCGAGCGGCTCGGCGACCTTGTAGCTGGTTCCGTCCGGCGACAGGGTGCCCTTGACCTGCTTCCCCTCGGGATTGGTCAATGCGACCTGGCCGATGCGACCGGCCGCCACCGTCACCGATACCGGTGCCACCGGGCTGACGTCTTCGGTACCACCGGCCGGCTCGAAGCTCACCTTCGCCACCGGACCCGATTCCTTGGCCCCGCCCGAACCGCCCGTGCCGCCGCTGGAACATCCGGCCACCACCGCGGCGACCGCGAGCTGACCGGCGCCGACCAGGATGGCGCGGCGGCCCAGAAGTCCTCGAATGTTCACTTCCGCGAATCTACCGCGAGGCTCCGACAGGACCTGCCGATCCGACAGTGGCGACCGCCACGTATCAGAGGTCCAGCCCCACCGTCACCGGTTCGGGTTCCAGGCGGATTCCGAAGCGTCGCGCGACCCCGTCCCGGACGGTGCGAGCCAGCTCGGCCAAGTCCGCCGCGGTGGCCGCACCCCTGTTGGTCAGGGCCAGCGTATGTTTCGTGGACAACCGGACCACGGACTCCGGACCTGGGAATCCCTTGGCGAATCCGGCGCGCTCGATCAGCCAGCCCGCGGAGAACTTGACACCGTCATCCGCCGGATAAGTCGGAATAGTGATATCTCCCACATCGGCCCGGATCGTCTCGATCACCTGTGGCGCCCGCTCGTGGTCGACGACCGGATTGGTGAAGAAGGACCCCGCACTCCAGGTGTCATGGTCCGCGGCGTCCAGCACCATGCCCTTGCCCGCGCGCAGGCGCAGCACGGCCTCGCGGACCTCGGCAGCCGGACGGGTCTCCCCCTCGGCCGCGCCGAAGCCGCGCGCCAGCTCGCCGTAGCGCAGCGGCGCACTGGCTCCGTCCGGATTCACCGTGAACTCCACCGCCAGCACCACGGCGCGATCGGAGTGTTTCAGGATCGAGGTGCGATAGCCGAATCCCAGCTCCTGCGGTGCGGCCCAGCGGATTTCACCGGTGGTGCGGTCCAGCAGCCGGACCCGGCGCAGCACCTGCGCCACCTCGACGCCGTAGGCGCCCACATTCTGTACCGGCGTCGCACCGGCCGAACCCGGAATTCCGGACAGACATTCCAGCCCGCCGAGCCCGGCCGCGACCGCCGCGGCGACCACACCGTCCCAGTCGGCGCCCGCCTCGGCGCTCACCAGGTCGGATCCGAGTTCCACCGCGGAGGTGGCGATGCGCACGACCACACCGTCGAAGCCGCGGTCGGCGATCAGCAGATTGGATCCGCCCGCGATCAGCAGTACCGGAACACCCGCGGCGTCGAGCGTGCGCACGGTGGCGACCAAGGCCTCGGTGGTGGCGCATTCGGCGACCGTCGCGGGGCCGCCGACCCGCAGCGTGGTCAGCTCCGCCAGCGGTACGGATTCGCGTACCCGCGCACCGGTCGCGCTCAGCAACTCACGCACGTTGTCGAATGCCACCACTCGAGATGTTTGCACATCGACAGACGGTAGCCTGTCTGACCATGGCGACACCCCTGGCGTACACAGCTCACTACGCGCACCCCGCCGATGCGGTGCGCGCTGCGCTCGCCGACGAGCAGTACTGGAAGGCGCGCATCGCGGAGGTCGGCGGGCCCGGCGCGCGACTGGGCTCCTTCGCCACCGACGGGGATCGGCTGCGGGTGGAGATGGTGCAGACCATTCCGGCCGCGGAACTGCCGGCCGCGATCACCTCGGTGCGCCCGGGGGATCTGATCATTCCGCGTACCGAGACCTACGAGGGTCTCTCGGGCATCTTCGAGGCCTACGTCGAGGATGCGCCCGCGAAGGTCCGCGGCACGGTGACCATGACAGGTGACCTCAGGAGTTCACAGGCCGTGGTCGACGGCTCGGTGGAGGTCTCGGTTCCCCTGTTCGGCAGGAAGATCGAGGCCGTGGTGGCCGAGAAGCTGCTCGAACTGCTCGCCGCGGAGACCGAATTCACCAACACCTGGATCTCGAATCACTGATCCGGCGAGGGCCGCGGCGCCCCCGGGCATCGCGACCGCCGCGGCCGGGGACCAGTAATCTAGTGCCCCATGGCCCGCCGACTCGACTACTCCGCTCGCTATCCGCTGCACACCACGAAAGAGGTGTACAGCGCGTTGTCCAGCCGCGAATATTGGGATGCGCGGATGGAGGAGATGCGCAAGCACTCCCCGAACGAAGTGGTCACCCTGCAGGCCGACAGCAACGGCATCGAACTCGAGGTCCGGCACATCCTGCCGCGCGACATGCTGCCCGACATCGCGCAGACCGTGATGCGCAAGGACCTGGTGATCACCCGCAAGGAGACCTACGGCCCCTACGGTCCCGAGGTCTCCGGTGAGTTCAGCGCGTCGGTCCCGGCCGGGCCCGGCACCCTCACCGGCACCATGCGGTTGTTCGCGACCGATACCGGCGCCACGCTGCGGACCTCGCCGCTGGCGAAGGTGTTCATCCCCATGCTCGGTCCCAAACTCGAGCAGATGATGCTGATAAACCTCGTCGACCTGTTCCGCGCCGAGGCGGAGTTCACCCAGCAGTGGCTGGACGAGCAGCACCCGGCCGCCTGAGAAGACGGCGACGATCGTGCCGGAACCCCGGGCGGCCGGTGGCGGGCCCGACCCAACCGAATCACTCGGCGCCCGGAAACCGCTCGGCACCGTCACCCGGGGCACGACCGGGGTCAACCGGCTGCGCCGCAGCGATCGCTGGCTGACGCACGAGCCCGTGGTGGTCGAGCGGCTGCGCGCGGCCGCCGATCCGCTGATCGTGGATCTCGGCTACGGCGCGCGGCCGGTGACCACCCTCGAACTCGCCACCCGCCTGCGGCGGGTGCGTGCCGATGTCCGGGTGGTCGGGCTGGAGATCGATCCGGAGCGGGTGGTGCCCGATCGCGACGGGGTGCGGTTCGCCCGGGGCGGCTTCGAACTCGCGGGGCTGCGACCGGTACTGGTCCGGGCTTTCAATGTGCTGCGTCAATACGACGAGGCACAGGTCGCATCGGCCTGGGCGACGATCCTCCGCGGCCTCGCACCCGGCGGTCTGCTGCTCGAGGGAACCTGCGACGAGCTGGGCCGGCGCTGCGCCTGGATCCTGCTCGATCGTGACGGCCCGATCTCGCTGACCCTGGCGTGGGATCCGTTCACCGTGGACAAGCCCTCCGATATCGCCGAACGGCTGCCGAAGGCGTTGATCCACCGCAATATTCGCGGCGAACCCATCCACACCCTGCTCGCCGCCGCCGACCGTGCCTGGTCCCATGCCGCGCCGATGGCGGTGTACGGACCGCGGACGCGCTGGCGAGCGGCGGCGGAACTGTTGCGCGAGCAGGGCTTTCCGGTGCGAGTGTATCGGCGCCGGATGCGCGACTGCGTGCTGACCGTTCCCTGGGACCGCGTACGGCCCGCACCGGCTCGGTAGTCACACCGCGGCGAGGGCCCGGCGCACGCGCGC
The DNA here is from genome assembly GCF_040679495.1 of Nocardia sp. NPDC052254. Taxonomy (NCBI): domain Bacteria; kingdom Bacillati; phylum Actinomycetota; class Actinomycetes; order Mycobacteriales; family Nocardiaceae; genus Nocardia; species Nocardia sp. NPDC052254. The sequence continues at coordinate 100,294 of NZ_JBFAUW010000013.1, forward strand.
CGCAGCGCGCGGTGGCAGATGCCTGCTGGCCGAACCGATTTCGGCGGGAATGCACCGATCGATCGCGACCGCGTCGGCGACCACCTCGTCCAGCGCGCCCTGCCCGATCCCGGTTTCGGCGAGATCGAGAACGGTTCGCACCGGAGTGGTCACCAGGAACGGACCCGCCGACTCCACATCCGTGCCCTGCAGATCGCGGCGCAGCACCACCAGTCTCGGTGCGCTCGGCGGCCGGCCCGTGCGTGCCGACAGGTGCAGGAATCGAGGCCGCAACCGGCCGAGACCGTGCAGTTCCGCGGCACTGTGATGGGAGAACGCGGCCGCGCCGTCGAACCAGGCCGACCACATCGCGTATTCGTCGAGCGGACCGTCGGGCCAGTTGGCCATCCGCAGGATGCCGAGGCCCGCGCGGATCACCGACCCGTCGGCGAGCGCATCGCGCACCCGGTGTTCACAACCGGCCCGAAGCACCAGACGCGTGGTGAAGTACCCGGCGTGCCGATCGGCCAATTGCCGTAGCACCCACCAGCCTTGCTCGGAATTCCCGGACGATTCCGCCCCTTCGGGACCCCCTGCGCCGTGCGCGGACATGGACCCAGGGTACGCCCGGCTGATGTGCCGTATGTCACAATCGGGGCCGCCTCTGCACGACAAGCCTCAACGGCTCCACAGAGCGGGCTCAGAAAGCTCGGGAAGAATCGATGCCATGAGTTCGAATCCAGCCGATACCGCGGCCGCACCCACGCCCGCGCCCGCGGGTGCGCCGCGCCCCCACCGCGGGCGAAAGATCGCGCTCATCGTCGGACTCGTCGTTCTGCTGGCAGTGGTCGGCACGGCGGCGGGCGCCGAAACCTATATGCGGCACAAGAGCAAACAGTGCATCGCTTCGCAGATGGAGAAGGAGCTCGGCTCCAAGGTCGACGTCGGCTTCGGCCCGAAACCGTTGCTACTCACCGCGGTGGACCACAAGGTCCAGTACATCACCGTGGACAGTGACGATACGAAATTCGGCCCCGCCGTCGACATGAAGGTCCATGCCCGCGTCAACGATGTCGAGATGATCGACGGTGGTCGCGGCGGTTCGAAGATCGGCAGCAGTTCCGCCGACGCGACCTGGAGCAATGACGGTATCGCCCAGACCCTGACCGGCCTGGTGTCCGGGGTGGAATCCGATCCCACGAAGGGCACCCTCGATGTGAAGGTGCTCGGCGGGCTGGCCGATCTGCAGGTGCAGCCGCACATCGTGAACGGCAAGATCGAGGTCACCACCCAGTCGGCATCACTACTGGGCCTGGGGTTGCCCACGGATCTGGTCGACAACATCGTGCAGTCGATGACCCAGAGCCTGCAGACCTACCCGATGGGAATGCAGCCGACCTCCGTGAAGGTCACCGACAACGGCATCGCGGTGTCGCTGCGTGGTGGCCCGGCCACCCTGCAGGGCGGCGGCAACGGCGAAGACATCCGCTGCTGATCACTCAGGCGGGAAAACCGGCGAGTACCTCCGCCGAGCGGGACAGGCCCAATCGGGTGGCACCGGCGGCGATCAGTTCGGCGGCGGCCTCCGCGGTGCGGATGCCGCCGCTGGCCTTGATACCGAGCCGACCGCCGACGGTGTCGGCCATCAGCCGCACGGCCCGCACCTCGGCGCCGCCCGCGGGGTGAAATCCGGTGGAGGTCTTGACGAAATCGGCCCCGGCGCGTTCGGCGACCCGGCACACCTCGACGATCGCCTCATCCGACAGTGCCGCCGACTCCATGATCACCTTCAGCACCACGCGATCCTCGACGGCCTCGCGCACGGTGACGATATCGGCCAGCACCGCGTTGTAGTCACCGGCCACGGCCGCACCGACATCGATGACCATGTCGACCTCCGCGGCCCCCTGCTCCACCGCGAACCGAGCCTCGGCGCCCTTCACCAGCGAATGATGTTTCCCGGACGGGAAGCCCGCCACCGTGGCCACCACCAGTCCCGGTGCCGTCACCGGCAGCACCGACGGTGACAGGCACACCGCGTACACCCCCAGTTCGCGAGCCGTCGCGACGGTGGCCGCGACATCGTCCGGTGTGGCTTCCGGGGCGAGCAGGGTGTGATCGATCATCGATGCGACCTGGGCACGAGACAGCGATGCGGGGGCAGCCATGAGCACACAGTCTGGCACAGCGCGGTACCGGTTCCCGCGCTCGCGCCGGGCGAATCGGATCGGCCCGCGCCGGTGCGGCGCGCCGCCGCCCGGGTGGCTGTATCGAACGCGGTACAACCTGCGAGGATCGTCGCCATGAGTGGCACCGTGTCAGCCGATGATCGTCGTTTCGTCCTGAGCCTGGGCTGCCCCGACCGACCGGGCATCATCGCCCGCATCACCTCGTTCATCGCCGACCTCGGCGGCTCGATCGTGGAGGCCGGTTACCACTCCGACCCCGATTCCGGCTGGTTCTTCACCCGGCAGGCGGTCGCGGCATCGACCGTGCCCTTCGACGTCGAGGAGTTGCGCACACGATTCGCCGTCCTCGCGGACGAACTGGGCCCGCAGACCGAATGGCAACTGCTGGATTCCGGACAGCGCCTGCGGGCGGTGGTGCTGGTCAGCCGGGACGGGCACTGCCTGCACGATCTGCTCGGCCGCGCGGCCAGCGGGGAACTGCCGGCGACCATCGAGGCCGTGATCGGCAATCATCCCGATCTCGGAGAGATGACCCGCGCGCACGGGATCACCTTCCACCACGTGCCCTTCCCCGCCGATCCCGCCGAACGCGGCCCGGCCTTCGAGCAGGTCCGCCAGCTGACCGACTCCTACGATCCGCACGCGGTGGTGCTGGCCCGTTTCATGCAGGTGTTACCGCCCGAACTGTGTGCGCACTGGTCCGGGCGGGCGATCAATATCCACCACAGCTTCCTGCCCTCGTTCGTGGGCGCACGGCCGTATCACCAGGCCCATGCGCGCGGGGTGAAGCTGATCGGCGCGACCTGCCACTACGTCACCGCGGATCTGGATGCCGGGCCGATCATCGAACAGGACGTCATCCGTATCGACCACGCAGACACCGCACGTGATCTGGTCCGCCAGGGCCGCGATATCGAGCGGGTGGTGCTGGCGCGCGGACTGCGCTGGCATCTCGAGGGCCGGGTACTGGTGCACGGCCGCCGCACGGTGGTGTTCTCCTAGCGGGGGCGCGGGCCCCGGCGTATCGCTGGGTGGGCCAAGACCGGGCGCCCTCGACCGGCCTTGGCGGACAACACGATCGAACACCGTGTCGCCGTGCCCATCGCGGCGACGTCAGCCCGCGACAGCGTGGCGACCGTGCCGTGCGACGTCGATGAGATTGCGAAGTTCGGCATTGAATTGCGCACTGGCCTCGATATTCGCCAGATGTCCGGTGGCCAGCACCGAGAAGCGCGCCAGATTGCCGGCCGCCGCGAGTTCGTCGGCGATCTTGCGAGACATGCTCTCCGGCAACAGATTGTCGTACGCGCCCGCGACCACGGCGGTCGGCACGCACAAACTCGCCGCGGCGCCGTGGATCTCGAGTTCGATCAGTGCCAGTGCGAATTTGGCCCGCACCAACGGCCGGCAGGACCGCGCGATCGAAAGCCCGAAATCGACCTGATCGGCGGTGGCGTGCCGATTCAGCAAGCGCGCCTTGAAGATTGCCCGCACGGGCGAACCGGGCGGGAAGGGGACGGGCTGCCCGAACAGCGCTCGGCCCAGCCAGGCCGGCGCGGGCACGATGTCGTTGAACAGGGGTAGTACCCGCGTCTCGGCGGCGATATCGCCCGCCGTGGTGGTGAGCAGCAGGGCAGCACTCGCCCGACGGGTCACCTGATCGGGGTGGAATTTCGCCCAGGCCTGAATGGTGATGCCACCCATACTGTGTCCGACCAGCACCGCCTTGCGCCCCGCGGGCAGGACCGCGTCCAGCACATCGGACAGATCGTCGGCCAGTTGTTCGGCCTCGAACCGACGTGATCCCAGGGTGCTGGCGCCGTGACCGCGCTGATCGAAGGCGACGACGCGGTGCTCCCGCGCGAAGGCGTTGATCTGTGGATTCCAGTACTCGAGACAGCAGGACCAGCCATGGATGAACACGATGACATCCCCATCGGCCGGGCCGTAGCTGTGCACCCGCAGCTCCGCTCCGTCCGCGGTGGTGACGGTGCGGACCTCGGGATCGGGCGCGGCATTCAGTTCGGCCGTGCCGTATGTGCGCGAACGCAGTTTCGCACGGAAACCGCCGGTCAGAGCCCCTGGGCCGGTCCACAGATCGGCGACGTTCTCGGGCAGGTTCACCAGCATGAGCACTCCTTTGTGTCCAACCGCACACTACCCCGCTAGCAAGGGTGCTTGCTAGCGCAAGCAGTGGAAAATCTTCACTCCCGAACCCGTTCCACTACCGCATATATCGGCGCGCGAACGACCAGCGCTACGGGTCGATGCGACCGGGCCCGCAGATCCGGGCCGGCGACTCCCTGATCTCAGGCACTGGCTTCGCCGACCGCGTAACCGCGCGCGTAGGTCTCGGCGAGCACCTCGGCGAGTTCATCGTTGAACTCCGCGGCCGCCTCGACATTGCCGAGGTGACCACTGGGCAACAGGGCGACCTTGCGCAAGGCACCCACCGAACGCAGCACCTCGGCCATCCGCTCGGAATGCACCGGCGGCGTCATGTCGTCGGCCGATCCGGCGATCACCGTGGTCGGCACCGTCAGGCAACTCGGACAGGCCTGCAGGGCCAGATCGGCCAGCAGGAAACCGAACCGCGAACGCACCGACGCGGGACACGAGCGCACGATGGCCAGCGCGTAATCGACGACCTCACCCGTCGAGGCGAGACTCATGATCTGCCGCCGGAAGATCCACTTCACCGGTCCGATCGGCGGGAAGACCAGCGGCAGACCCAGCCCCAGCCGCCCGATCGCGAACGGCAGCGCGACCGAACCGCGATTGCACCCCGGTACCACCGTGGTCTCCGCGATGAGATCCCCGGCGGCGGTATTGACCAGAACGACGGCGTGCGCGCGGCGGGCAACCTGTTCCGGATACCGGCCGGCCCAGGCCTGAACGGTCATTCCACCCAGGCTGTGGCCCACGAGAACCGCCCGCTGTCCAGGGCGCAGCGTCGCGTTCAGCACGGCCTCGAAGTCGTCGGCCAGCAGATCGGTGGTCAGCGCGGCGGAACCGAATTCACTGCCCCCGTGCCCACGCTGGTCGTAGGCGATCACGCGGAAATCGCCGGCGAAGGCGTTGATCTGCGGATTCCAATACTCGATACAGCAGGTCCAGCCGTGCGCGAGCACGATCACGTCGCCGTCGGCCGGGCCGTAGCTGTGCACCCGCAACCGAGCACCATCGGACGCAGTCACCGTACCGACCTCACACGGCACCGCGGGCGCGTTCAGCGCGGGCAGGTCGTAGGACCGGGCACGCAGTGCGGCGCGATGGGCGGACAGCAGTCCGCGGACCCCGCCCGCGATCGCGGCCACCATGCTGGGCAACGTTGCCTGCATCGGAACACTCCTTTGTGTGTTACTGATCGATACAGTAACCCGAAGGAGTGGGTGCTTGCTAGTGCAAGCAGGCGGCGAGCCGCACTACCAGCGCGGACCTCGTTGGATTTCGTCCACCTTGGGCCGCACGTCGGCCAGATAGATGCCGGTCGCGATCACCGCCGCGATGCCGAGCAATCCCACCGGCGTCCGGGCCAGCAGCAGGAAGAGCAGGGCCACCACGAGGATGGACACCCAGATCGGCTTGGTGAGCTTGTCGACCGCGGTGAAGGCGTCGGAGCGCTGGCGAATGGCATGTACCAGCGCGAAAATGGTCATGGCCATAGCGGCAAGCCAGAGCAGCCACAGGATTGCACTAGTCAGCTGGTACACAGCACCCATGATAGGAGCAACGCCCGCATGCGGCATTCGCATACGGGCGTTGCGGTGTCCGGTATACCCGGTTCCGCGAACGGATCCGGATTACCCCTCGGCCGGTTCTCTACTGCGGCCGAGTTACTTCTTGGCCGGAGTGGTCTTCTTGGCGGCGGTCGTCTTGACCGGCGCCTTCTTGGCGGGAGCCTTCTTCGCGGGAGCCTTCTTGACCGGGGCGACGGGCTCTTCGTCGACCTGCGCGGCGGCCGGTTCCGCGGCGGTCTCGGTGGTGACCGTGACAACCTCGGCGTCGACGACCGCGACATCCTGCTCGTCGGCCGGATCGGCGGTCTTGCCCAGCAGGCCGCGGGCCTGATCGGAGACCTTGGTCAGTACATCCTCGGCGCGGGTGACGACATCGCTGTAGATGCCCTCGACCTTGTCGAAGCGCTCGTCGAAGCCCGGGTTCGTCCGCAGCCGGTCGACGGTTTCCTCACCGCGCACGGCCAGATCCGCGTACAGATCCACCAGCTGGTGGTAGTACTGGTCGACCAGCTTGCGCAGCTCGTCCGAGGTGAACCGCTCGCGCAGCTCGGCGAGATCGTCCGGCAGTTCGGAAGGCAGGCCGGACAGGCGACCACGCAGCGTCTCGATCTGGTCCTGCACATCGGCGGGCAGATTCGACAGCCGCTCGCGGGCCTCTTCGACACGGGTGTTCACATCGACGGTGACGGCGCGGTCGCGGACGCGGTCGACGATGTCGTTGACCGCCGCGTAGAGCGCGTCACCGGCTCCGACGGTCGCGTAGATCGGCTTGGTGACAGTGACGTTGGGCTGAGTCATGGTTGTTCGTTCTCCTGGCGTGGCGGAACCTCTTGTTGCGGACCCCCCTGCGGAACCTCGTTGTCCCTGAAGCTCGCGGCCCCTCGTCCGTTGAACTGGAGCGCACTGGACTCGTGCTCATCGGATCCCGTGGGTGCCTCGGGCTCGGAAACGCTGCCCCGGTCGGGAGCACCGCCCCTGTTCCCCCCGGGAACGCCCCCCTCGGATTCCCCCTGAACGGATTCCGAGACGTTCCCTCCGATATCGCTCCCCGCGTTTTCGCGACGGAACGATTCGTAGATTTCCAGGAGCATCTGCTTCTGCCGCTCCGAGATCTCGGTATCGGCCAGCAATGCGTCCCGGATCGGGCTCGACGCCCTCTGTTCGAGGTAGCCGGCCCGGACGTACAAGACCTCCGAGGAGACCCGCAGACCCTTGGCGATCTGCGTCAGCACCTCGGCGGACGGGTTACGCAATCCGCGCTCGATCTGACTCAGGTACGGATTGCTCACCCCCGCCAGTTGTGCGAGCTGACGCAGTGAGACCTGAGCGGCCTCGCGCTGCGCCCGGATGAAGCCTCCGATGTCGTGTGCCGCGTTGGCTACGCGGCCCACCCGGTCTCCGGGAAGCCCAGACGTCTCTGGATTTTCCCCGGCACTCCGGTCGGAAACCTCTGGTTCCTGTGCCATCACACTGCTCACCTTCCGGCGGTTGTAGGACGATTCTAAATGAGGGTGCTAACTCTTGCAAGCACCCTTGCTAGCACCACTCGGGCAAATATTGGGCACCCGGTGTCAAAAACCTGGGAAGAGTAAATGTGATACGGCGTAAATCGCCAGTCCGGCAAGCGATCCCACCACAGTTCCGTTGATTCGGATGAATTGCAGATCGCGGCCCGCCTGCAATTCGATCTTGCGACTCGCCTCGTCGGCATCCCACCGGGCAACCGTATCGCTGATCAGCGTGGCGATCTCGGAACCATAGTTGGCGACCAGATATCGCACACCGCGTTCGACCCAAGCGTCCACTTGTTTTCTGAGTTCCGGTTCGTCGACCAGACGCTGTCCGAGCTGTTGCACATTCTCGGTGATCTTGCGACGCAATGTACTGCCGGGATCATCGGCCGATTCGAGAATCATGCGTTTGGCGGCACGCCAGGTCGCCTGCGCCATTCCGGTGATTTCCTCGCGGCCCATGATCTCTGCCTTCACCCGCTCGGCCTTCGCGATCATGGCCTCGTCGTACTGCAGATCGCGGGCGAAATCCTCGAGAAAACGATCGGCCGCCAATCGCACCTCGTGATCGGGCTGCGAGCGAATCTTCCAGGTGAATTCCACCAATTCCCGGTAGATCTTCTCCGACAGCAGGACATTGGCGAATTTGGGCGCCCAGGACGGCGCATCGCGCATCACGATGCGGTCGATGGTCTCCTGGCTGGCCAGCGCCCACTGATGGGCTCGCTCCGCGAGCAGATCGACCAGCGGTTGCTGGCGGTTCTCGGCGAGCAGTTCGGCCAGCACCCGCCCGATCGGCGGACCCCACTGCGGCTCGGCGATCCGCTTGACGATGGTCTGGTCGATGACCTGCTCGACATCGCCGTCCCGCAGCGCGCCGATCACCGCCCGCAGAATCGTCGACGCTTCCTCCGAGACCCGCGCGGCATGTCCCGGATCGGCCATCCAGGTACCCAGCCGTAGCGAGATCTGCGCCGATTCGACCTTCGCCGCGACGGTGTCGGGCGACAGGAAATTGGTACGGACGAAATCGCCCAGACTGGTACCGAGCTGGTCCTTCTTCTTGCGGATGATCGCGGTGTGCGGAATCGGCAGCCCCAGCGGATGACGGAACAGCGCGGTCACCGCGAACCAGTCCGCGAGCGCGCCGACCATGCCCGCCTCCGAGGCTGCCCGCACATAGCCGATCCAGCCACTGCCGATTCCCCGCGAGCCGAGCCAGCCACAGATCAGATACACCACCGTGGCAGCGAGCAGAAAGCCGGTCGCGACCATCTTCATCTTGCGCAGATCGCGTTGTTTGCCGGATTCATCCATCAGATCGGCGAACGACGACGCGGCTGCCGCCCGGGCCGGTGGGCGTGTGGGATTGCCCACTTCCGGCCCGGATTCGGGCTTCGCATTCACGTCCGCCACAACGGGAGTGCGGCCGCCAGATTGCTCCATGATTCCCATTCTGGTCTGGAATATCGGTTCGGCCACCGTGCCCCCGCTCACCGCGGCCCGCCATCGAACCCGTCCGGCGCGCCGCGGCGGACCGTGTGACCGGCTCGGCGAACCCGGGAACATCGCCTGGCGGAAAGACCTAAGCTGGGTGTGTCCCCCAACCCCCGTTATCCAGGAGTCCCCTCCAGCATGACCACACATCGTGCCGCGAGCGCTGCCGTCGACACCGCTGCGGTGCGCCCCGGCCGGGTGGACGGTCGCAAGCGGCGCTGGCATCAGCACAAGATCGACCGCAGGGAAGAACTCGTCGACGGCACCCTCGCCGCCATTCGCAACCGCGGTGGCGATGTCGGTATGGATGAGATCGCGGCGGAGATCGGCGTCTCCAAAACCGTCCTGTACCGATACTTCTCCGATAAATCCGATTTGACGCGCGCCACCATGGAACGGTTCATCGAGACCACGCTGATGCCGCGCATCTACGAGGCCATCAGCGACGACGCCGATGAATATCAGCTGGTCCGCAATACCCTGGCCGCCTATGTGCACACCGTCGACGCCGATATCGACGTCTACCGGTTCATCATGGGAAACCCGTCCACGACCGACAAATCCAGCCTCGCCGATTTCGAGAAGCTGTTCGCCGACGTGGTGTCGGTGGTCGTGCAGACCAAGGCCTTCGACCGTGGCGTCGACACCGAGGGTGTGCTGCTCTACTCCTACGTGATCGTCGGCGGTGTGCAGCTGGCCACCGACTGGTGGATCAGCAATCGCTCGATGTCGGCCGACCGCATGCTCGACCATCTGGCCATGATGGTCTGGAGCGCCATCGAGGGCATGGTCCGCGCCGGCGGTTCGCCGGAGAAGTTCAACGCCGTCCCGCATGAGCTTCCCGAGGCCGACCCGGCCTGATCCGCCGGGCCGACCTGGGCGGATCCACCGGCGGGTGGATCTTCGCTCGCGAGTCTGTGCCACACGGCGACACTTCGTTACGCTGAGTCCGGCCGGGCGGGGTCCTCGACCGTACCTGCCGTGTGTGCCGGCACCGACGGAGGTCATCAATGGCGAAAGAGCTGCCGACATCGCGGCTGGCCCGGGGGACGAAATTGGGCGTGGCCGTCGCCGGAAACGTGCTGCGATCCCAGCAGACCCGGCGGTCGATGCGCGGACGCTCCGAGGCGGTCCGCGCGCGGATGGCCGAGGAATCGATGATCCGTGCCACCGAGCAGATGGTCATGGTGCTGGGCACCATGAAGGGCGTGGCCATGAAGCTCGGCCAGATGCTCTCGGTGCTCGACCTGGACCTGGTACCGCCGGAACATCGCGAACGCTTCCAGCGCCGGCTGGCCGTACTACGCGACAGCGCGCCCGAGGTCTCCTTCGCCACCATGCGCGGGGTCATCGAGTCCGACTTCGGCCGCACGCTCGACGAGATGTTCGCCGAATTCGAATCCGAACCCATCGCGGCGGCCTCCATCGGCCAGGTCTATCGAGCCCGGCTGCACGACGGCCGCCAGGTCGCGGTCAAGGTGCAGTACCCGGGGATCGATGTCGCCGTGCGCGCCGATCTGAAGAACCTCGCCATGTTCCGGCGGGTACTGCAGTCCGCGATGCCGTGGGTGACACCCGCGGTTCTCGACGAACTGCGCCTGAATCTGGAGAGCGAACTCGACTACGTCGCCGAGGCCCACACCCAGCTCGCGGTCGCGTCGTTGTTCGCCGACCATCCGTTCATCGTGGTGCCGGCCACCATGCCCGAACTGTCCAGCACCCACGTACTGGTCAGCGAGTACTTCCCGGGCCGCGGCTTCGAGGAGATCCGGCAACTGCCCGACGCGGAACGGAATCGGGTCGGTGAGATCATCTACCGCTTCTACGTCGGATCGCTGTTCACGTTCAACGAGTTCTGCGGTGACCCGCATCCGGGCAACCTGCTGCTGGGACCGGACGGACGGGTCGCGTTCCTCGACTTCGGGCTGTTCAATCGGATGGATCCCGACCATGTGCGGTTCGAGGCGGCCTGTATCCGCGCGGCCGCGGAGGAACGGGCGCAGGACCTGCGGCAGCTGATGATCGACCACGGCATCATCGATTCGCCGGACGAGATCACCCCCGAGGACTGCCTGGAATACGTTCTCGCCGCCTGTGAATGGGCGCTGATCGACCAGGAACTGACCATCACACCCGAACTCGCCAGCGGCGCTTTCGTTCTCGCGGTCGATCCCCGGGCGAGTGAATACACCGGGATGAAACAGCAGAATCTGCCGCCGGAACACCTGTTCTCCCGGCGCGCGGATTTCCTCACTTTCGGGGTACTCGGACAACTGGAGGCGACCGCGAACTGGCATCGGATCGCCCGGGAATGGCTCTACGGCGACGCACCGGTCACCGAACTCGGCAAGGCACACAACGCCTGGTTGATGCGACATGGTTGATATGTTCACGGCAATTCGGCCGCACAGAATGGGATGAACATGACGGACAGGGAATTCGACCTCGTACTGTTCGGCGCGACGGGATTCGTCGGCAGGCTCACCGCGCAATATCTGGCCGAGGCCGCACCCGACGGGGCGCGGATCGCACTGGCGGGACGGTCGCCGGAGCGGCTCACCGCGGTCCGTGACGAACTCGGCGGGGCGGCCGCGATCTGGCCGTTGCTGGTCGCCGACACCTCCGATCAGGCCGCACTAGACGCGCTCGCGGCCCGCACCAAGGTGGTGGTGACCACCGTCGGACCGTATCTGCGCTACGGCCTGCCCGTCGCCCAGGCGTGCGCGAATGCCGGGACGCACTACGCCGATCTGACCGGTGAGTCGCTCTACATCCGCGAATGTATGGACCGCTTCGGCGACAGGGCCGCCGAAACCGGCGCCAAGATCGTGAATTCCTGTGGCTACGATTCGATTCCGTCCGACCTGAGCGTGTACCAGCTCTACCGCCGCACGGTCGAGGACAACACCGGAGAGCTGACCGACACCACCCTGGTGGCCTGGATGAACGGCGGCGTCAGCGGCGGCACCGTCGATTCCGCCCGGGCGATGATGGAGGCCGTCGCCGCCGATCCGGCCAGGGGTTCGGTGCTGTCACATCCCTATTCGCTGAGTCCGGACAAAGCGATGGAGCCGAAGCTGGGCCGCCAATCCGACCAGACACTCTCGCGCGCCTCGGTCATCGATCCGAGCCTCGACGGCTGGGTGGGGACCTTCGTGATGGCGGCACACAACACCAAGGTCGTACGGCGCAGCAACGGCCTGCTGGGCTGGCCGTACGGCAAGAACTTCCGCTATCGCGAGGTGATGAGCGCCGGCTCCTCGGCGACGTCACCGTTGATCGCGGCGGGTATGGCCGGCGGCATCGTCGCCACCATGACCGCGGGGGCACTGCTGTCGCGGGTCGCGGTCGGCCGCAAGCTGCTGGATCGGATCCTCCCCGCACCGGGGACCGGCCCGGACGAGAAGACCCGCGACCGCGGCTGGTTCAAGATGAAGACCTTCGCCGCCACCACCTCCGGCACCAGGTACGTGTGCACCTTCGCCGGCGAGGGCGATCCCGGATACAAGGCCACCGCGGTCATGCTCGGCCAGGCCGGACTCTGCCTGGCCTTCGACGAATTGTCCGAGCTCGCGGGCATTCTCACACCCGCCGCGGCGATGGGCGATCCGCTCACCGCGCGACTGCGGGAGGCGGGTCTGACGATCGAGGTCGAACGGGCGGGATGACGTGGTGAATCTGGCACGGCGCACGATGAACAATCCGGCCTTCGCGCTGCTCTACGAGCGGGCATGGCGGCCGACCAGTTTCTGGTTGGCCACCGGCCGGACCATGACCGCCGATCGCCGGTACGCGGTCCGGGCACTGCGTCTGCGCCCCGGCGACCGGGTGCTCGACATCGCCTGCGGGCCCGGTAATTTCACTCATCACCTCAGTGCGCATGTCGGTTCCGGATATGCGGTGGGCATCGATTTCTCGGTGCCGATGCTGCGCCGGGCCGTCGTCGACAACGCGGGGTCCCGAGTCGGATATGTGCGCGGTGATGCCCGCCGGCTGCCCTTCGCCGATGGAAGTTTCGATGCCGTGTGCTGTTTCGGCGCGCTGTACCTGATTCCGGACCCGCTGCTCGCGGCCGCCGAGATGATCAGGGTGCTGGCGCCGGGCGGCCGGATCGCGATCAGTACCAGCCACACCCCGGAGGGTGTGCTGGGACAGGTGTCGCGGCTGGTCGGCGGCGCGGGCGGGCTGCGGGTATTCGACCTCGACACCTTTCCGAAGCTGCTCGCCGAGCACGGATTGACCGATATCGACCAGCAGGTGCACGGGCTCATGCAGTACGTCGGCGCCACCCGCGCCCACGAGTGAAAGCTTCTCGGCCCCAGCGAATTACGCTCCCGGCGCCCCGGTGAACCACCGGATTCGATGTGGAAATTCACAATCTTTCGCGCTGCGCTGCCGCATGCGGGCTCCGGTAGAGTCCGATCGGGGAAACCCGTCGGGCGGAAAGGGATCATCGACGTGCCGATTCCGGATACCGGCCAGCGGGCCGCACGCGAGTTGTACACAGCGGCAACGAGTTCCGGAACAGCTCCGGAGTTCGCGATCGCGGAGGACACCGCACGCAATCTCGCGGCGGCCTGTGATCGGCTGGTCGAGGAGCTGCGGGCGGCACGCGACAACGGCACCCAGCTGACGTCCGTACGCGGCTTCGGCGAACTCACCTCCGGACAGGCGCTGGCGCGTGGATTCTCCGCCAAGGGCAACGAATTCCTCGACACCGTCACCTCGTATCAGCAGACCGCGCTGTTGCTCAAGGCCGCATATCTGGCCGCCGGCAGGCAATTCGACGAGGCCGAGGCCGCCAACCGGGCAGCACTGGCCTTGATCCGGCCCGATCCGGGAGTCGCTCGTGGCGGATGACTCTGCGTACGATCCGCCCTACGTACCCGATCGCGAGATGTACGGGGCCCACAGCCACGACCAGCTCTGGAATCTGGTGCACGAGGCACTGGATCCGACCGCGCTCGGTGAGGTCGCCTCGGCGTGGCAGTACCAAGCCGAGGCGGTCGGGGCGGCATTCCGCACCTTCGCCGACACCTGCCGCGGCGAATTCGCGCACTGGTCCGGCCGGGCCCGCGCCGCAGCCGAACCGATGACCGAGACGTTCATCGCCACCGGCGCGACCACCGCCGAGACATGCGCACTGCTGCGGCGGGTCCTGGAGGCCGATGCCGAAGCGGCACAGGCCATCCGGGACGCACTGCCGGAACCCCGGGACTACCTGCCGCTGTCGGACTCGGTCGCCGAGGCGGTGCACGGTGGGGTTCGCCGGATGGCGCACGATATCGCGGCGGCGGCGGCCCTGGCCGACACTCGCGACATCATGACCTTCCGCTACAACTCCACCCTGGCCGCCTCGGGCGATCGGATACCTCGCTTCGCACCTGCGCCACAACCGGATTCGGGTGGGGGTCGCCGGTTGTGAAGTGGGTGCTGACCCCCGACGAGTTCGCCCACGTCTGGGCCACCGAAACCGATCTCGACCGCCGGCCCTATCCGGTGAACATGCTGCCCGAATCGAGCGTGCGCACCGAATCCGAATATGCCGCACTGGGTTTACGCAGCCGCTACGCACGCAATACCGATCCCGATCTGACGGCCGCGCTGGTGTTGTGCACCCGGCCGGACGCCACCACCATCACCGTGTCCGGACAGCGCTCCGGCACCGAGGACGCGGAACGGATTCTCGCCTTCGCGGCGGTGGTGCATCGGCACGCCGCAGTGCTGATCGCCCGCCCGGAAGCGGTCACCGTTCTGGTGTGCCATGCCCGGGGCCTCGGGGAGCGGCTGGTCGCGGCGATCGGGTCGGCACCGGCCGGGCAGTCGCCGGCCATGCGGGAACCGCAGCAGGCGGTACTGGACACCAGCGCCGATGCCCGGCCCGGTGGCGACATCACCGCACCGCAGGATCCGGCGGCGGCCCGGTTCCGGCGGAAATTGCGTGCACCCGTCGATTCGCGCGGCTTCATCACCGTCACCGTCGCACCCGACAATCCGATGTCCCCGCCGACCCGGCATCGCACCTGGCTCGACATCAGCGGTGACGGCCGATACCTGCTCACCACCGCCGCCGAACTGGTTCTCACCCCGGTCGACGATGCCGAATTCGCCACCCAGCTCATCCGCCTGGCCGGAATCACCTGACACGCTGCGCGGTCGGCCACCTCGGGCCGGCCGCCGACCATACTCGACGGTTATGGCGAAATCTCCGTGGACCGAATCGGCCGGCACCATACTGCGAGCCGGCGGCGTGCGGCTCGATTCCTTCGACCCGGGCGGTACCCCCGGGTTCACCGAGGACAAGAAGACCGGCGAACAGCTGCTCGCCGAACGCGGCCGGGTGCTGTCGGAGCTACAGGAGATGTTGTTCGCGGGCGGTCGCTCCGGCGATCGCCGGAATCTGCTGCTCGTCCTGCAGGGCATGGACACCGCCGGCAAGGGTGGTGTGGTGCGCCACGTGATCGGGGCCGTCGACCCGCAGGGCGTACGACATGCCGCCTTCGGCGTACCGACCGAGGAGGAGCGCGCACACGACTTCCTGTGGCGGATCCATCGGCGCTTGCCCGGCGCCGGCCAGATCGGCGTCTTCGACCGCTCCCATTACGAGGACGTCCTGGTGGCCCGGGTACACAACCTGGTGGAGCGGGCGGTATGGGAGCGACGCTACGACGAGATCAACGATTTCGAACGCGAAGTCGCCGATGCCGGCACCACGATCGTCAAGGTCGCGATGTTCGTCTCGCTGGACGAGCAGAAGCGCCGGCTCACCCAGCGACTCGAACGTCCCGACAAATATTGGAAATACGATCCGAGCGATATCGACGATCGGTCGCAGTGGCCGCAATATCAGCAGGCCTATCAGGATGTCCTGGATCGCACCGATACCGACTACGCGCCCTGGTACGTCGTTCCCGCCGATCGCAAGTGGTACGCCCGGCTGGCCATCACCGAACTACTCATCGAGGCATTGCGGAACATGGAGCTGGACTGGCCGAAACCGCATTTCGACATCGAGGCCGAAAAGGCACGGCTCGCGGCGAGCTGACCGGCCGGGCCCCTGGGTTCCGAAACGGAGTGATCGGCCGAATCTCGGGGATCTCTCAGGTTCACCGGGAATCATGTGGGACCGAATGTGCCGAACCCGGCACCGTGTGGCGGGCCACTGTGACTCGGCGGCGCCGCGACGTCGCCACCGGCGGCCCGTACCATCGCAGACGGCGTCGACGTCGCTCGTCCACACGACACACAGGAAAGGCGTGGTGAACTCCGAGGTGAGCAAGAATCCGCGTGGGAAGAACTCGCTGAACGCGATGCGGGGCGGAGATCGCACCCGCACGATCCTGATCCAGGTGGGCGTCGCGGTCGTATTGATCGCGTTGATCGCGGCCATCGGCATCAGCATCGCGGTCAAGCAGTCCCACAAGAACGACGTCGCAGGCCCGACACCGTCGGTCACGGCGCAGCCCGCCTCCCCGGACGCGGTCACCGGATCCATCACCGACAAGGGTGAGATCAAGATCGGCAAGCCCGGCGCGAAGGCCGACATCCGCGTCGTCGCCGACCTGCAGTGCCCGGCCTGCAAGATGTTCGAGAGCGCCAATGGCAAGGCCATCGAGGATGCGGTGAACGCCGGAACCGCGAGTGTGCGCTACAACATCATCGCGTTCCTGGATCAGTCGTCGGGTGGTACCCGCTACTCCTCGCGCGGCGCCAATGCCGCCTACTGCACCGCGACCGCGGATCCGACCAAATTCCTGCCGTGGCTGACCACCATGTACGAGCAGCAGCCGCCCGAGGGTGGTAGCGGTCTGCCGGACGACAAACTGGTGCAGATCGCCCAGGCCGCGGGATACACCGATCCGGCCGTGGCCGAGTGCATCACGTCCGACAAGTACGACGCCTACGTCCAGAAGACCACCAAGGACGTGCTGAACAGCGGTATCAAGTCCACGCCGACCGTCTACGTGAACGACAAGCAGGTCACCAGCTCGCAGGTTCTCATGCAGCCCGATGGCATGCGCGCCGCGATCGAGGCCGCGGCCAAGTGATCACGGCAAGACCCCGCGCGGCGTGGCTGCTGCTGGTCGGAACCCTGCTGGGCTGGCTGGCGGCGGTCACGCTGACGATCGACGATTTCAAACTGCTGAAGGATCCGTCCTACAAACCGGCCTGCAGTATCAATCCGTACGTGTCCTGCGGTTCGGTGATGGCCTCCGACCAGGCGTCGGTCTTCGGATTCCCGAATCCGATCATGGGCATCGCGGGTTTCTCGGTGGCGGTCACCATCGCCGTGCTCGCCGTCGCCGGTGTCGCACTGCCACGCTGGTTCTGGACCGGGCTGTGGGCCGGTCTGATCGTGGGGATGGGCTTCATCTTCTGGCTGATCTTCCAGAGCCTGTATCGCATCGGCGCGCTGTGCCCGTACTGCATGGTGGTGTGGACGATCACCCCGATCTGCCTGGCGGTGGTGACCGATCAGCTGTGGGGCGGGGCGCGCGGGATCATGGGAATCATCGCGCAGTGGCGGTGGACCTTCGTGGTCGTGTTCTACGCCGTGGTGCTGCTGCTGGTGTTCCTGAAATTCCAGGATTACTGGCTGTCGCTGGTCTGATCGGTGCCGCGGGCTCGCCGCTCAGTTCGGCGGGCCGGCGACCAGGGGCACCGCGAGGCCGCGGCGGGTACCGTCCGGCTCGACCAGATCCAGGTGGACGACCTCATCGGGGCGGCGCACGTTGAGCGCCGCCCCGAGTGTCTGCGCCGAGGTGACCGACCGTCCGTCGACCGCGACGATCACCTCACCCGAATTCACTCCGGCGGCGAAGGCTGGCAGACCGTAGACGGCCACATCGACGCGGGCTCCGGTGGGTTTGGCATCGGAGGCCAGCACGCCGAGGGTCGCGGTCGGGCCGATGTGCACGGTATCGGTGGGAATCCCCGTGCGGATCTGCCGCACGACATCGAGCGCCCGGTCGATCGGCACCGCATACCCGCTGGCATGTCCCTCCGAACGGGCGAGTTCACCGGATGCCGCGGTGACGACGCCGATCACCGCGCCCGTCCGGTCCACCAGCGCTCCGCCGGATTGTCCCGAGACGACCGGTGCCGCCACCTCGATCATGCCGATCAGCGCCTTGCGCGACAGATCCGCGGCGTCGCGCGCGACGATGGAGGAATTCAGCGCGGTGACCGTGCCCGGAGTCGCGGTCGGTGAACCGGTACCGCCCGCATTGCCGATGGCCAGGATCTGATCCCCGATCTGCACACCCGCCGAACTCCCGATCCGGGCCACCCGCAGCGCATCCGCACCGGTCAGCGACAGCAGCGCGATGTCCTCATCCGAGTCGTAGCCGAGCACGGTGGCCGGATAGTGCGCGCCGTTGCCGAGATCGCCGACACTGATCGTCGCGGCGCCCTTCACCACGTGGTGACTGGTGAGGATCTCGCCATCGGCGCCGAGCACGATGCCCGATCCGGCCGCACCCATCCCGCTGGGCCGGGTGGCGACATTGATGTTCACCAGTTCCGGTTCCACCGCTGCGGCCACCGCGGCCACGTCCAGCGGCGCCAGCGGCGGTCCGAACAGGGTCGACGAGGTATATCCGGATGGAACGGCCCAGCGCGGCAGATCACCCCGATAACCCAGGAATACCGTCCCGACCAGGGACATGATCAGGACGAACACGACGACGGAGGGCCACCCGCCACGGGCCGGGCGGGAATTTCGGCCCGAAGATTGCCGGTTGTCCATCGCCACTCCCGATTGTGCATGCCCGGAGGGCGGGCGGAGTTTGTGCTTTTATGTGTACCAAATCCACGCGGCGCCCGGAGTCACTCCTGTAATGCCGCCACCACGAACATCGCCGCCGTCCCGGCGATCGTGCAGAACAGCACCGTGCGCGACGGCTTTCCCGAATGCGCCTCGGGCAGAATGTCGCTCGTCGCCAGGTAGAGCAGGAATCCCGCAAAGTATCCCAGGTACAGTCCGGCAGCATGCGGGGGCACCCGGATCACCGTGCCGATGATCGCGCCCACCACCGGTGCCACCGCGTCGAGGGCCAGCAGCGTCAGCGCGCGCCGCCGGGCATTGCCGTACAGCGTGGGGATGGTGAATGCGTTGAATCCGTCGGCGAAATCATGCGAGATCACCGCGATCGCCACCGAGATACCGAGCGCGGAGCCGGCCTGGAAACCCACACCGATACTGAGCCCGTCCAGCAAGCTGTGGAAGATCAGGCCTCCGGTGGCCACCAGGCCGACCGCCTGGAAATCATGGGTGTGCCGGCCGAAATCCTGTTCGTGGCCGATGTGGATGGCCATCTCGCGTTCGATGATGTGAATCGTGAAGAAGCCGATCACCGCGGCCACCAGCACACCGGGGACTCCGGCGACGACCCGGGCGGATTCGGCCAGCGCGTCCGGGATCAGATCGAAGGCGACGACTCCGAGCATGATGCCCGCGGCCAGGCCGAGGACGAGGCGTTTGCGGTCGCCCATCCGGGCGGCGACCAGCCCGCCCACCAGCGTGGAGCACATCGACACCAACGCCAGCAGGATCGCCACCGGATCAGCATCCGATATCGGCGGGAGGCCGCCGAGCACATCCGGTCGGCGAGTCATACCGGCTGGTTTGCGCACGGATTCATGCGGGGGTAGGCATGGACGCATGACCACAGCTGCCGCGTATTCCGTATCCGCGCCCGATGCCGGATTCGCCAAGACCACGATCGAACGCCGTGAGCTCGGCCCGCACGACGTGCTGATCGACATCAAGTACGCCGGTATCTGTCACTCCGATATCCACACCGCCCGCAACGAGTGGCACGGCACCAGGTACCCGTGCGTGCCGGGCCACGAGATAGCCGGCCTGGTCGCCGCCGTGGGCTCGGAGGTGACCCGGCACCGGGTCGGTGACCGCGTCGGCGTGGGCTGCATGGTGGATTCCTGTGGCGAGTGCGAGCCCTGTCTGGCCGGCGAGCAGCAGTACTGCACCCGCGGCGCCACCATGACCTACAACGGCACCGTCGGCGAGGAACTGCAGGCGGGCGGTCACACCCTCGGTGGATACTCCACGCGGATCGTGGTGACCGAGGGCTTCGTGGTCGGCATTCCGGAGGGCATCGGGCTGGACGAGGCCGCGCCGCTGCTGTGCGCCGGAATCACGCTGTTCTCGCCCCTGCGGCACTGGAACGCGGGCCCCGGTAAGCAGGTGGCGATCATCGGGATGGGTGGTCTCGGTCATGTCGGGGTGAAGATCGCCGCCGCGATGGGCGCCGAGGTGACGGTGCTGAGTCACTCGCTCGGCAAGCAGGAGGATGGCCGCCGCTTCGGCGCCCATCACTACCACGCCACCGACGACCGTCAGATCTTCCGGGAACTGCGTAACCGATTCGACCTGATCATCAACACCGTCTCGGCGGATCTGCCCATCGACACCTATATGCGGCTGCTGAAACTCGACGGCACCATGGTGATCCTCGGCCTTCCGGACAATGCGCTGGCGGTGCGGCCGTTCACCCTCACCGGTAATCGGCGTTCCCTGGCCGGTTCCAATATCGGCGGTATCCCGCAGACGCAGGAAATGCTGAATTTCTGCGCCGAGCACGGTATCGGTGCCGAAATCGAGGTCATCTCCGCGGACCGGATCGATGAGGCCTATGAGCGTGTCGTCGCCAGCGACGTACGCTACCGCTTCGTCATCGACGCCGCCACGATGTGAATTTCCCGGCCGCCCGCTCCTGCCCGGATGCGTTGCGGCGCAACAGCTCCGACAGCTCACGCCGCACCCGGCCCATCTGGGTGCGGCTGTGATCGGCGGTGTCGTATTCCACCTGAACGGTCAGCCGATCCCCCAGCGTGAAAACGGTGAGTTTGGGCGGCATGCCCGGCCCCATGGCCAGCAGGTTGTCGCGCACCAGCCGGATACCGGGCGGCATCGGATGTTCGGGTATCCGGCCGATGTTCGACAGCGCGATACTCGGCTGCTCGGCGAGCATCGCGGCCGTGGCCTCATCACGAATATGCCTGCCGGCCAGGGCCAATCGAGCCGGGTCGCGCCTGCGCAGTGCCGCGCCCACATCCTCGCGCACGACGCGGCCCAGGTCGGCGGGATCGGCGGATTCGCCCACCGCGAGCAGGGTGCCCCAGCCCGACGCGCAATTGAGCATCGTCTCGTCCGACAGCACCGGCTCCAGGCCCGCGCGCAGATCGGCGGCATAGCCGCACACCATGGGCAGCGCCGCGGTACCGCCGATCTCGGCGCGCACGGCGAGCACGGCACATCCGCTCAGCAGTCCGTTCACTCCCGCCCCCGAATTCCGCGCTGCCGCAGTGAAAGCCGCCGTCTGCTCGGCGGACAGTTCGATCCGCTCGGCGACGAACAGTCCACGATCCGATCCGGCGGTGCCGTCGCGGGGCAGCCGGGCGGGCGGCTCGCCCATGATGGCGCCCATTCCGTCGAGCAGTTCGGCGATCTCGGAATCGGAGACGATCGCCGCGTATCGCTCGTCGATCGCCTGCGGTAGTTCGGCATTCGCGGCCACCGGCAGCGGCGCACCGCGCACATGCGCGCTGTAGCGCTGCCACATCCGATCCAGCAGCGCGAAAGCCGAACGGCCATCCGCGATTCCGTGATGGATGACCAGAATGAGCCGGCTCTCGGCGCCATCGGTGAACAAGCGCGCGGAGAACAGACCCTGCTCCCAGTCCTGCGGCCGATTGACGAAATCCAGATATTCGATCTCACCGCCCCGGATTTCGGTGAGGACCGGGCGGTATTCGGGGACGTGGCGCAGCATCGGGACGTCGTCGTCGACTCGATGGCAGCTGAGCAGTGGGTTCTCGGCAGCGAGTTCGGCGAGCACGAGCCGCACCAGATCGGCGTCGAGCACACCCTCGACGGTCGATCCGATGAACAGCGCCATACCGCCCACCGGGACCGCGCCGAAGTGCGCGTGTTCGCGGAAGTAGCCGGATTCGAAGGGGGATATCGGACGTTGCGTGACCATGTGGCACCTCTCGGACGAATAGGAGATCACCCCGAAGACCATACAAGCGTTTCAAACATTTGTCACAAACATTTGTTTGAAACAGGCGTCAGCACGCCCTTGCTACCCTGCTGACGTGGGAACACGTGAAGATCTCCTGACCGCCGCCACACACTGCCTGGCCGAACGCGGCTACGCCCGGACCACGGTGCGCGATATCGTCGCGGCCTCGGGCAGCAATCTCGCCGCGATCAACTACCACTTCGGCACGCGCGACGCGCTGATGCAGCAGGCCATGATCGAGGCCACCGCGGGCGCGGTACAGCAGATCCTGGACGCGATCGAGAGCAGCAGCGAGCGACAGCCCGCCGATCGGCTGATCACATTCCTGCGGCGGCTGATCGTGACCTTCACCGACGACCGCGCCCTGTGGGCCGCCAATATCGAAAGTCTGGCGCAGGCCTTGCATTCCGGCGATGTGCAGGCGGACATCTCGGAGAAGCAACTCGAGGGCAAGGCGGCACTCACCCGAATGCTGCTGCCCGACAACGACACCGATGCCGACGACGAGATCGGCGCGCTGCTCTGGACACTCCTGGACGGCTTGCTGGTGCAATGGCTGCTGGATCCGAAGATCGCACCTTCCGCGGACAAGGTCGTCGACGGCCTGCGCGCCATCGCGCCGCTGCTGTGAGCCCACCGTCCCGCGACGGGGAGGTTACCTCGGCGCCAAGACGATTCGGAGCACACCACCCAGGGCGGAACTCACCAGCAGACTCCGATCGTCACCCGGAACGGCGGTGACGGCGGTGACCGGAACACCGAGATCGGCGACGGTGCAGAGGCCCGCGCGCCCCGCGGGATCGACGCGAACCAGCTTGCCGGTCGTGGTGGCGTTGTAGAGCATGCCGTCGGAACCGGCAGCGAGATCGTCGGGAAGCGCCGTGACCCCGACCGAGCCGAGGGTCACGGCGGCGACCGTCGTCTGTGCCGACGGTGCGTCGATCGGGATGCGGACGATCCGCCCGGTCGCGCTCGCGAACAGCGTGGTGTACACCGAATCACCTTGTACCACAATGCCATTGACACCGGGCAGAGCGGTGTGGCCGGACCAGTCGGCATCGATCGATCCATCTGCCCGCACCCGCACCACCCCGCGCGCGGTATCGGCCACCTGGAGATTGCCCGCGGAATCGAAGGCCGCGCCGTTGGCCATTCCGAGGCCGGAGACGAATCGCTGCGGAACCGGATGATCGGCACGCGGATCGAAGCGGACCACACCGCTGTCGTGCGCACCGGGCAGCAGGCCCGCCGCGGAATCGCCGTACACGACATACAGCTGCCCGTCGGGGCCCGCCCGGACGGCGCCGGGCGCGTCCACCGCGACCTCGGCGGTGATCCGGCCCGCGGAGTCGTATCGCTGCACCATATTTCGGAACACCCGCGACACCCACAGGTTGCCATCCGCGTCATACCCGAGGTTCTCCGCGGAGTCCAGGGGTGTCGAACCGGGCAATACGGGATACACCGCCGCGGCGGGGCAGTCGGGGCCCTGCGCCGCGGCCGTACCGGGCACCACCACCGAGGCCATCGCGCACAGGGCGACCCCGATACCGGCGGCGGCCGACCGCACGGCGAATGCGGAGGTCATCATCGAACTGCGCGCCGACCATGCCCTCCGCATGGCGGCCTACTTGCCGTTCTGCTCGTGCAGCGCCTTCTTGGCGGCCTGCTGCGCGGCGTCGACCTGCTTCTCGAACTTGCCGCCGGTCTGCTTGTCGACCAGGTCGCCGACCTTGTCGATCATCGGGTCGAGTTTGTCGGCATTCTTGGCTGCCATATCGGCCGCCTTGCCGGCAACATCCTTGAACTGATCGAACATTCCCATGGGCGGTTTCTCCTGATCTCGAAATTCCAGCTGTGGGAGAGCTTACCGACGATCACTCACTGCAGGCCGCCATCGACATCGAGCACCTGCCCGGTGATCCAGCCGGCGTCATCGGAGGCCAGAAACGCGACGACCCGTGCGATATCGGCGGGCTGCCCGAGCCGGCCGAGCGCGGTCGCGGCGATCAGCGCATCCCGCCCCGGACCTGCGGGCAGACTGCCGTCGAGCTGCGCGGTGTCGACGATGCCGGGCGCCACGGCATTGACGGTGATCCGGCGTGCACCGAATTCGGCCGCCTGGCACCGGGTCGCGGCCTCGATCGCGGCCTTCGACGCCGCGTACGCGGTACTCGTCGCGGCCATCCGCCGGGCGAGTCCGGACGAGATGTAGATGACGCGGCCGCCACGGCAGAGCAGTTCGGCCGCGGCGACCGTGGTGAGGACGCCGCCGGTGACGTTGTTGTTCAGGTGTTCGGTGAGATGGGCCGCGTCGATGTCCTCGGTACGCCGCGGGGTGTAGATCGCGGCATTGTTGACCAGGATGTCGAGCCGGCCTTCCTGTTCGGCCACACCGGCGATCATCGCCCGGCGCTCGTCGTCGTCGCGGATATCGGCCTGTACCAGTCGCACTCGCCCAGCGGTGCCGGTGATCCGCGCCGCCACCTCCTCGGCTTCGGTGCGGTGCTGCGCGTTCTGGTAGTCGAGCACCACGGTGGCGCCGCGGGCGGCCAGCTCGACAGCCGTCGCGGCGCCGATCCCACGCGAGGCCCCCGTGACGATCGCGACCTTGTCACCGAGCTGCACTGTCGTCCTCCGGAGCGATATTGCGATTGAAACGGAACATGTTGTCCGGGTCGTAGCGGCGTTTCACTCCGCGCAACCGGGTGAACGCGTCGCCGTACGCGCCGGGGATCCGGTGGTCCTCGTCGTCGTCGAGATAGTTGACATAGGCGCCGGGCGCGGCGTGTGGTCGCACCGCGTCGCCGAAATCGCGGGTCCAGGCGATCCGGTCCGCCTCCTCGCCGGGACGATCCCAGCCGTTGATCACGAGGAACGAATATCCGGCACGGCGACCGCCGAATGCCGTCTCGCCCAGCGGTACCCGGCCGACGGCGCCGCCCATGTGCTCCACGAACACCTGTGTGAACGGCGCGGTGACCGTGCGGCAGCGGTCGAGAATCGTCGCACGGACCTCGTCGTTCAACTCCGAGAGATAGTGTGCGCGCAGGTGATACCGCGCACCGCGGGGTGTGCTGGCGTCGTGTACCGCCTGCAATTCGTCGATTCCCATCTCCCGCACGGAATCGTGGGTCGGCGCACCGAGCTCCGCCAGCGGGGCGAGAACGGCGCCGAGAAGTGCCGGATCGCCGCTGTAGCACAGGCCGATCCCCGTGCTGTGCGCGCCGTCGGGACTGCCGTTGTAGTAGAAGTGCGTGACGAGGTCGTCGCCGGCTCGTTCGGTGATCCTGCGATACGCCTCGAACAGGGCCGGCGCCTGCGCCGCCGGATACATCCGCATCCCCGCCACCACCCGGGTGATCGGGTGCAGTCGCAAGGTCAGCGAGGTGACGGCGCCGAAATTGGATCCGGCGCCCCGCATCGCCCAGAAGAGTTCGGGCTCGCTGTGCGCGTTCACCTGCCGCGACACCCCGTCGGCGGTGACGACGTCGAGTTCGAGGATGTTGTCACAGGCGGTGCCGAGACTGCGCATGAGCCAGCCGAGCCCGCCATGCAGAGCGAATCCGGCGACGCCCACGGTCGCGACCGAGGCGCCGGTCGTGGCCAGCCCGTACGGCGCCGCCGCTGCGACCAGTTCGCCCCAGCGAACGCCCGGTTGCACCCGTGCGGTGCGACGGTCGGCATCGATCTCGATTCGATCGAGCAGCGCGGTCGAGGCCACCAGCGCACCATCGGGCATGGAGCGGGCGGCGACATCGTGGCCGGCCCCCACGAGGGCGAGCGGAAGCTGTTGCTGTGCGGCGTATTCGACGGCGGTACGCAGATCAGCGGTATCGGCACAGCGGATGATGCGCGCCGGCCGGCGATCGAGCCCCTTCCATATCCGCCGCGCCGCATCGTATTCGGCCTGACCGGGCTCGAGGACGGCACCGCGCAGGGCTGCCGGATCAATTGTCACAACGACTCCTGTGGTGTGGGCGAGCGATGATGGACGGCGACCGCCCAGGTACCTGCGGTGTCACGCCGCCAGACCGTGGAGCAGTGCATCCCCGTCTGCCGGTAGGTCACCAACAGCGCGGATTCGGCCAATTCGACCACCGACATCCCGGTGGGCCGACCGGCGCCGCCGACCGCGGCGACCGCTCGCTGCCAGTCCTCGGGCCGGTGGCTGCCGTGCGGATCGACCAGCATGCCATCGCGGGCGGCGAACGGATACAGGGCATTCGGGTCACGATGGTGGAGAGCGTCGAGCAGCCGGAGTTCCCGATCGACCACCGCCCGATCGGGCACACACGCGGCGAGCCCGCCGCCGGCACGAGCCAGAAAGGCGGATGCGCGTTCGGGCGTGGCCATCGCCGACCACATCGCGCGCGGGTCGTCGAAATTGTCGAGATAGGCGTCGGCGACCGCCTGGTTGCGAGCAGCCGCGCGAAACACGTCGAACACCTGCTGCGGTGGCGGGCCGAGCGCGGACCCGGTCCATTCCGTGACATCGCGCGCCATGGTCCACAGCCGATCCGCCCAGTCACGGCAGAACCGCTCGTCGAACACCGATTCCGAGACGATGGCGCGGCCGAGTTCCCATGCCGCGGCCGAGGCCAGGTTGCCGCCCTGACCGGTCACGGGATCGTTGAGCACCGCGGCATCTCCGATCGCGACCGCGAAACGGCCCGAATCCAGGCGCGCCCAGGGCACCCGCACGGTCGGGACGACCGACCCCTGCAACAGATCGAGCGGTCTGGTCAGCGCGAACGCGTCGGGGTCGATGCGATCCGCGATCTCGGTCCCGTGCACCAGATCTCGGACGGTCGCCGCGCACGCGTCCGGATCGTCGTAGTAGTTGCGGCGCACGCGATCGGCCCACGGACCGCCGGGTATCGCCTCGAAGGTGATACCCGCGACCTGTCCCACGAGCGAATGCACCGGGGTCTGGAAGATTTCGCCCACCCCCGGAACGATCTCCAGGTGCATGCCGATCGGATCGGTGTGCGCGACACCGTGGAACAGACCGGCCAGCAGGTAGCGGGGCGGACGGTCGGCGGAGCGGTCCGGCACGCGGGCGAACATCTCACCGAGGCCGCGGCCACCGGTGGCGACCACCATGAGGTCGTGGTCGCGCTGGTGACGTACCAGGGCAGAGGCCGCACCGGCGACATCGACCACGGTGCCGCCCCGGCGGCGGTAGTCCTCGAGCAGGCGTGGGAGATAGAGACGGAAGTCGACGTAGCTGGCGGGCCTGGTGAGGTCCCCGCGGAACGAGATCGCGGGATCGTCGCGAACCCGCACGTGGGCACAGCCCATTTCGAAGTCGGGGAAATGCCAGTGGTCGACGCCCAGTGCACGTTCACGCTCACGGGTGCGGCCGAACCGGCACACATTGTTGGGCAATCGGCCCGCGCGCAGTTGCTCCGGTGTCTTGTCCGCGTAGACGGTGGTGGCCACACCGTGCTGCTGGAGCATCAGCGCCAGGTGCAATGCCGAGATCCCGGTGCCGACTATGCCGATCGTGTACATGACGCCTCCTCGGAGCCGGTACGGGTGCGGTGGGCATGGACCAGGTCCAGGTAGCGCCCGCGCAGGAGTTCGGTCACCGGCCGATCCGCCGGATAATCGGTGCCGGCGGCATGTCCGACCGCCGCGACGCCCGATGCCGTTCCGGTGAGGAACACCTCGTCGGCGGCGGCGAGATCGTCGAGTGTCACCCGCTCGACCCGGACCGGCAGCCCGGCATCCGCGGCGAGCCGGAGCACCGTGCGGCGGGTGATTCCGTCCAGGAAGGTATCGGCGATCGGAGTGACGAGCTCACCCCCGCGCACCAGGAAGATGTTCGCCCCGGTGGCTTCGGCGAGGTAGCCGCGGTGGTCGAGCAGCAGCGCGTCGTCGTAGCCGTCCGCGCGCGCCTGCGACAGTGCCAGCGATCCCACCAGATAGCTGGCGGACGTTTTCGCTCCGACCGGCGCCATCGTCGGCGCGGGCCGCGTCCAGCGCGACAGCCCGAGCCGGAGCGGCGGCCGGGACGCCGGCGATTCGGGCCAGCGGACGACACCGATCGCCAGATGAACGGTGGTGCCCGAGCCATCGATGCCGATTCGCTCGTCACCGAGCCATGCCACCGGGCGAACATAGGCCTGCGTGAACCCGGCGGCGGCGACGGCGGTGTCGACGGCTGCCACGATCTGCGGTGCGGTCCAGGGCAGCGACATGCCGATCTCGTGCGCCGAATCGCACAGTCGCTGCGCGTGCATCGCCACCGCGAAGGGCCGGCCACTGTGCACCCGAATGCCCTCGAATACGCAGAACGCGTTGTGCAGGCCGAAGCTCAGCACCGACAAGGTGGCCTCGCCGGGCTCGACCAGGGCGCCGTCGAGCCAGACCGCACCGACCGCGCCGAGGGTCGTCAGCCCGCTCATCGCACACCATCCGGCAGCTGCACCGAGGCCGATCGATTACTTTGCATCACAGCATCTTTCACAATATTCAGCGATTGCCCGATGGCCGCGCACGCGGCTTCGCGCAGCGGCGGCAGCGCCGCCTCGGACCCGCCGTCCACCCGCATCAGATGGTTGGCCACGATATGAAACCGGTTGGCGCCCAATCCGAGCTTGGCCTGTTCGGCGCCACGTCCGAGACCGAATCGGCGGACGCCCCGCTCGGCACCCCACCGGTAGATGCGATGGATCGCCGCCGCGTACAGATTGTGCGACGACGACACGACCGCATGATCGATCCCCTGCACCAGCAGATCCAGCGTCGCCGACTCGGGACGGTGCATCGCCAGCACGGCCTGCACCGATTCACCACCCGGACGCCGATAGCGGAAGAGCCGGATGTGCTCACGCACAACGGATTCGGTCAGATCTCGCAGAATCGGCAGGGCGAAATGGTTGGTCCCGTGCCCATATTTCGTCAGATTCAGCCGATGCAGCCGGTCGAAGTCCGCCAAGGCGTCGGCGTCGATCTCCGTCCCCGCGCGGACCTCCCACGCGAAATGCTCGTCCGCGCGCCGGCCCAACCGGCGTAACTCCCGGAACCTGGTCCCGCCCAGCAGATCTCGCAGATCGTGATCGACATCGTCGGAGCGGACGAATTCGGCCTCGAGAAACCAGGGCAGCGAGGCGTACCCGGCATCGGCGAGAACGGCCGACTCACCCGCTCGGACCACCGGATACATCAGCCACGACGCCGACACCGATTCCGCGACAGACCGATCGAAACGCACTTCGGCGGGAGCGGGGCAGGCGGTGTGCGGCTGGTAGAAGTATCCACGTGTCACCATGGCGGCGTCGCCGCCGAGTACGGGGCCCACGCCCAGCGCTGCGATCACACTGCGCCAGTGCATGATCCGGCCCAACGGCACCACGCCGGTGGAGGTGTCGTAGAGCCGGCACCACGCCTGTCGCCACGGATCCCCGGCGCTGCCGGCGGGCGGTGACGCGGTGAGCGCCGGCAGCGGGTTCGCGATATCTGGCATCTGCGAAGGCTTTCTTCGGTCAGGCCGGAGCGGCGGGGGTCTCGTGGTGGAACACGGCCTGCCACCCGGCCGCATCCCGGCGCCAGACACTGCTGCAGAACACGACCGGCGGCAGTGGGGTGCCGCCGAATTCACCCCACTGCCGCAACCGGTAGGTCAGCGCGGTCACGTCCGCTCCGGCGGGAACCACCCGGATCTCGTCGGCGGCGTAGCCGGCGCCGTCGGCCAGCGCGTCGATACCGTCGATCAGCGCGCGCTGACCGACCAAGCCCATGGTGGCATCGAAACCGTAACCGCCGGAATGCATCAACTCGGCCATCCCGGCCTTGTCGCGCTCGAATATCGCGGTCAGGATCCGGCGTTCCAGGTCCGCGAAATCCGGCGCCGGAGCCTCACCGCACATGGCCGGCCGGCGCCGCGCTCTGCGCTCGATCGGCAATCCGATCCGACAGCAGTTCCATCATCTGCCAGCCCTGCCCCAGCGCGGATCGCACCGTCTCGACCGACCAATCCCGATCTTCGGCCAATGCCCGATAACCCATTTCGAGATGTTCGGCATCGGCGCCGTCGTGCAATTGGAAGTACCGGCTCGAGGTGAACGCGTGGACTCCGGCAGCATGGAAGACCATCCCGCTGCCCTCGAGCACCAGATGTGCCAGCACGGTTCGCTCCACACTGGGCCCGGTGGACATCCGGTCGACGAACCAGGACGATACGGCGGCGATCACCGGATCCCAGTGTGCGTCGCGATCCTCGCGGATATCGGCGAGCAGCCGGTGGTGGCCGATCTCTTCGGCCAGATGCTCATCGGCGAGAACCCGTGCCGGGCCGTCGGATTCACCGACGACCCGAGCCGCGATCACCCGCTGGAAGGCATTCGACCACTGCTGCAGATGGTCCAGCATGCTTTCCCGGACGCCAGGCGGCTGCGCGTCCATCTCACGAATCATCCGGACCAGTGTGTTGTTCTCGTACGCGCACATGTACTGCTCGTTCGCCGCGCGCACGGCTGCCAGCTCCGGTCGTTCACCGGCGAAGTTCACCCGGGCGTCGTCGGGGTTCTCGTACAGTCCGGCCCCTTCGAATTGGATCGACAGGGCCCAGAAGCCCTCCGCCCCGCTGCCGACGAAACCGTGGCGTGCGCCCGGCGGAACCACCACGATGTCACCGGCCCGGATATCGGTGGTGACATCGCCCTGGGTGCGCCCGGTCCCCTCCGCGATGATGATCATGCTCTTGGTCGGGTGCTGGTGCACCGACAATTCCTCGCCCGGCCGCAGGCGCACCCAGCTCAGCGACAGCCGGGCGAGTTCCGGAACGAATTCCTGCAGGACGGGGTGCCGGTGAAAGTCCTTGAGCAGCCCGATGTCGTGGACGACGTCGTCTACCACCACGGACGTGATCTCGGCCAGGGCGTCGCGTTCGATGACTTGCATTTGCTTCTACCTTCAGCCGATGGTGTTTCCGGTACCGATCCAGTGATCGATCGCCTGGAATGCCTGCGGCGCACTCCGATGCAATGTCAGGTTGTGAGCGGCGCCGGGCACCACCAGGGCGTCGAAATCGGCTGCCCCGCTGTAGTAGGGAGCCTCACTGGCCCGGATCGTCTCCGCGTCCCGGCAGCTGATGAGCAGATTGCAGAAGATGTTGTCTTCCGAGCCCATGGCGACCAGTACGCGAGCGGTGATCGCGCGGCTCGGATTCACCGTGACCGGACTCAGCAACGAGGCCGCGGACTCGCCCACCTCACCGACGGTGGTCAGGGTCTTGGTGCGTTCGTCGTGGTCGATGACGGCCGGATCCGAGGTGTCGGGCGCGTAGAAGGCGGCCCCGCGCTTACCGGGCATGGTCGTGAGATACCCGGGGTCACCGAGCTTTCCCGCCCACATGGGGTCGAGCATCGCCGGGTACAGCCCGCCGAAGAACGCGATGGAGCTGAGACCGACGCCGGGCAGGTGGATGACGCCGGTGAGAACGACCCGCTCGAGATCGTGCCACCGCGATGCCTCGTTGATCAGCGTCACCGAGCCCAGCGAATGCCCGACCGCGTTGATGTGGGCGTATCCCTGACGGTGCACCCAATCGATCAACTGGTGCAGGACGAAGGCGTCATTGGCCACCGTCACCCGCGCGCTGGCGGGACGGCTGCTCGCCCCGGTCCCGAGCCGATCGAAGTTGAAGGTCGCGCGTCCGGCCGCCAAGGTGTCGTCCACGTAGGAGTACGTCTGCGGCTCGAACGACGAATCCCAGTATTCGCGGCCGTAGGTCGCGCCCGCCACCAGAACGTCGGCCTGTTGTTCGCCGGTTCCCCCGTTCCGCGGTGTGCACCAGGTGGCGGCGACCGTATTGTCGGGCGCCTCACCTTCCGCGAGCGCTACGGGTACCGATACCTCCGTGCACGTCCCCGCCGCACCGGTCGCCGCCGTGGCAGGCGCGAACCCCACCGCCACGGCAGCACAGGCAGCGGCGGCGATCAGCGAAGCCCGCCTTCCCGCAACAGAATTCCACACCCCGTCAGTCGAAATCCCCCGGAAATTTTCACGCATTTTTCACCTTCGCCAACAATGCCCCGGCAACCGCCGGATCATTCGATCTCCGGTGTCAAATCGTATGTGGTTAGGTTGCGTAAGTATTCCCACCGCTAACAGGTCCGGCCACCCCGGCTACCCTCGCCGCGCTCCCGCGCCGCCGATCCACTCCGATCGACCAGCATGTTCTCGGCGCCATTCGCCTCGCCGCCCCCTCGGAGTCACGGCCGCGCCCCCGGCCTCGACCGCACGGCAACATACCTGTCAACCACTATTCAGTGGCCGTTCGAATTTCACATCCGAGTTGAACTTTCAATTCCGTCGAATTGCAGAGCAATGCGGTGGTTGCGACGGATGAGGGGACGTACATCGTGATGTACGTCCCCTCATCCGGAGTGTTTCTCCGGTCGGTCAGCCGGATTGCGCGGCCCGGCGCCGGACGCGACGGGCAGCGGCAACCATGTTGCGCAACGACGGATCCAGCTGCCAATAGTGCCGCGTCTTCAGACCACCGTCGGGATTCGCCCACAAGCGCTGTGGAGTGACGGCTTCGGCTGCGGCGGTGAGCAATTCGTCGATCTCGTCGATATCGGGAATGCGCGCCGAACGACTCTCGTAGACACCGGGACCCACCCCGTGACTCAGGCCGTGCCCCTCCTCGACATCCTCGGCCAGCGCGTTGAGCACCCATTCCAGCGAGCGAGTGGCGACGATCGCCGTGACGTCGGCGTCGAGTTCCTCGATGGCGCGGACGATTTCGGCGCGGCCCGAGTAGGCGATGTGGGTGTGGATCTGGGTATCGGGCCGCACCCCCGACGTCGCCAGCCGGAACGCGTTGACCGCCCAGCGCAGATATTCGGTGCGCCCGTCCGGACGCAGCGGCAGCAGTTCCCGCACCGCGGGCTCGTCGACCTGGATGATCGCCACACCGGCCTTCTCCAGATCGGCCAGTTCGTCGCGGATCGCCAGCGCCACCTGG
This sequence comes from Nocardia sp. NPDC052254, assembly GCF_040679495.1. Taxonomy (NCBI): domain Bacteria; kingdom Bacillati; phylum Actinomycetota; class Actinomycetes; order Mycobacteriales; family Nocardiaceae; genus Nocardia; species Nocardia sp. NPDC052254. Next base: position 133,237 of record NZ_JBFAUW010000013.1, read on the forward strand.
TCGGCCGTCTCGTACAACGGCTGGTCCTGCCGGACGAACGACCGGGCGACCATCGTGACGGGCCCGGTCACAATGCCTTTCACCGGTTTGTCGGTGAGCGACTGGGCATAGGTGGTCCACTCCACCGACATGGGCTTCGGCCGGGAGACGTCACCGTAGATGATCGGGGGCCGCACACAGCGCGAACCGTAGACCTGCACCCAGCCGAAATGCGTGGTGGCGAAGCCGTCGAGCAGTTCGGCGAAGTACTGGATCATGTCGTTGCGCTCGTGCTCACCGTGCACGAACACATCCAGGCCGATGTCCTCCTGGATCCGGATGGTGGATTCGATCTCGGCCTCGATGCGCTTGCGGTACTCCGCATACGACAGCCGGCCCTCACCGAGTTCGTAGCGAGCCTGGCGCACCGCCTCGGTCTGCGGGAAGGACCCCAGCGTGGTGGCCGGAACCAGCGGCAGATTCAGGCGTTCGCGCTGGGCCTGGGCACGCACGGCGTAGGGTTCACGCTCGCGCATCCGCGGCGTGACGGCGTACACCCGCTGCCGCACCGCGTGCTTCTGTTTGAAATGCACCGCGGTGGGACGCTTGGCCCACTTCGCCGCGATGTCACCGCCGCCCCGATGTGCCTCGGTGAGCGCCTTGGCCAGCGAGACCACCTCGAGCACCTTCTGTTTCGCGAACGCGAGGCGGTCGGCGACATGACCATCGATATCGTATTCGACCAGCAGGTCGTAGGGCACGTGCAGCAATGTCGTGCCGGTCGAGACCACCATGTCCGGGCACACCTGCGACAGCGCGTTGAGGTAGTCGAGAGTGACCGGCCGATCCGCACGCCAGACGTTGGTACCGCTGATCACGCCCGCGTAGAGCCGCTTGCGCCTGATGCCGGGAATCGCGGCCAGTTCCTCGGGCCGGATCCGGTAGCTGGCCAGATCCAGGCCGATCGCCTCCACCGCCGTACCGGCCAGAATTCGCACGGCCTCACCGAAATCGCCGTACTGGCCGGTGACGAGGATGCGCGGACGCAGCGCCGCGGTCGACAACCGCTGATAGGCGCGTTCGAACGCGGCCAGTTCCGCCGGGGTGCGCTCGCTGGTGAAGCAGGGTTCGTCGAACTGCACGCAGGTGGAACCGCGCTTGGCGAGAATCTCGAGCAGCTGTTCGTAGACCGGCAGCAATTCGTCGAGCAGCGTGAGTTTGTCGAATTCGGTTTCACCCGGTACCTGGCCGGCCTTCGACAACAACAGCAGCGACAGCGGGCCCAGCACCACCGGCCGCAATTCGATTCCGCGCGCCATCGCCCGATCGAATTCCTCGAGCAGGGCCTCGGGATGCAGCGAGAATGCGGTATCGGCGTCGAGTTCGGGCTGCCGGTAGTGGTAATTGGTGCCGAACAGGCGAACCAGCTCGAGCGGCGGCAGATCCGGCCGGCCGCGCGCCATCAGGAAATAGAAGTCGAGCGGATGCAGATCCTCGCGATAGGGGTCGAACCGCTTCGGCACCGCGCCGAAAAGCAAAGCGTTGTCGAGGATGTGGTCGTAGAAGGAGAAGGTGTTACCGGGTACCTGGGTCAGTCCGGTCGCCGCCAGCTCGGAGAACTGGGTGTCCTGAATATCGCGCCCGACCGCGAGCAGGTCCTCGCGCGAGATCGAGCCGTGCCAATAGGACTCCAGTGCGCGTTTGAGCTCCCGGTGCGGACCGATCCGCGGGTAACCCAGGATGCTCGATCCGAAACCGTCGGTGACGTTGACCATGAGCAGGACTCCCTTTCGAGCTGCGGCCGGCAAAGACCTTTGGTGCAGCAACCTTCTTGCAGCTTATGCCCGGTAACAGTGAGTACCCCCGAAAAGGCGGTGGGTACTGCATGTGTGGATGAAGTTGTCTCTGTGTGAGGGGTGTGTGCTGGTGTCTTGCCGGGGACGGCGGGGGGTGCACTGGCCAGGAACGCCCGGGGTGCACTGGCCAGGAAAGGTGTTGGCTGTATTTTTGGCCTTCGCTTCGCTCCGGCGGGGTTGGCGGCCCCTGAGTCTCGCCGTTCGGGTGCCGCTGCTTGCTCCTTCGTCGCTTGCGCAGCGGC
>NZ_JBFAUW010000014.1:0-130894 GCF_040679495.1 Nocardia sp. NPDC052254
CCAGCACCGGTGCGCCGGGCGCAAGCCGGGGCAGAACTCGATCCCACAGTGCCCGGCGGTCTGCCGCGGCGATATGGCCGAGCACACCGAACAGGCGCGCTGTGGGCGAGGCCGTCCGAGGTTATTGCCCCGGAGCCGGCATGTGGACGGTCTTGGTCTCGAAGAACTCCTCGAGCCCCTCGACGCCGCCTTCGCGTCCCATACCGGACTGCTTGTAACCACCGAAGGGCAGTGTGAAGTCGATGACCGACCCGTTCACGCTCACCGTTCCGGTGCGAATCCGTTGTGCCAGTGCGTAACCACGGTCCAGATCCTCGGTGTAGACCGCACCCGAGAGGCCGTAGACCGAGTCGTTGGCGATCGCGACCGCATCGTCCTCGTCTTCGTAGGTGATCACCGAGATGACCGGGCCGAACACCTCTTCCTGGGCGATACGCATATCGTTGCGGACACCGTCGAGCAGTGTCGGCGCGACGAAGTATCCGCGCGTGAGGCCGTCGGGTGCGCCTCCCCCGGTCACGACCGAGGCGCCGTCGGCCACCGCTGACTCGATGTAGCCCTGCACTCGATCGCGGTGGCGCGCACCGGCGAGCGGGCCGAGGAAGTTCTGCGGCTCCCACGGATTTCCCATCGGCAGTGCCCCGTAGGCGGCCGCCAGTGCCCCGACCACCTCGTCGTGGCGCTGCCGGGAGACCAGCACCCGGGTCAGGGCGATACACGCCTGGCCCGACTGCATGCATCCGCCCATCGGCAACGATTGCAGGACGTGATTCAGATCCGCGTCGTCGAGCACGATCGCGGCGGACTTGCCGCCCAATTCCAGTGAGACACGCGCGATCCGGTCACCCGCCAGCGCGGCGATCCGGCGGCCGGCGGCCGTGGAGCCGGTGAAGGTGATGTGATCGACGCCGGGAGCGGTGACCAGTGTCTCCGACACCTCACGGTCGGCCACGAGCACGCTGACCACGCCGTCGGGCAGTCGGCCCTCGTCGACCAGTTCGGCGATCACGTCGGCGAAGACCGCAGGCGACAGGGGCGCGTCCGGGGCGGCCTTGAGGACCACCGAGCAGCCGGCGGCCAGGGCCGGGGCGACCTTGAAGGCGATGGTGCCGATCGGGCCGTTCCACGGAATGATCGCGGCGACCACACCGGTGGGCTCCCGCAGGATCCGGGAGACACCGCCGTCGGCGCGGGTGCGGTCCGCACGCTGTTCGAACCGGCGTGCCTCGGCGGCCACCGCGTGGAACAGTCCGGTGCTCATCTGCTGAGTCGGCCCGCTGACGCTGACCGGTACCCCGACCTCGAGCACGCCGATGGTGGTCAGCTCCTCGATCCGGCGCTCGAGGCGACTACCGATCTCGTCGATCACCTCGGCCCGCTCGGCCATGGTCTTCGCCGACCAGACGCCCGAATCGAAACTGCGCCTGGCGGTTTCGACCGCCCGGGCGACATCCTCGGCGGTGGCGCTGCGGATCCGGGCGGCGCGCTGCTCGCTCCACGGATCGATCAGATCGATCCATTCGTCACCGGTGGAGTCGACCCAGCGGCCCCCGATGAAGACCTGTTCCCGGTCGGCGACCGAGGGCACGGCGACGGCGGTGTCGGTGGTGGTCATCGACATTCCCTTTCTCAGCGGTTGTTGTAGCCGGCGTCGACGGGCAAGGTGACGCCGGTGATGTAGCGGGCCTCGTCGGAGGCGAGGAAGGCCAGGGCGTTGCTGACATCGATCGCCTCGATCAGCTCCACCGGCATCGGGTTCTTGTAGGCCTCGTCGTTCATGACCTCAGGGTGGGCATTGACGAAGGCGCCGTATTCGGCATTGGCCACCATCGGGGTGTTCACACCGGTGGGGTGGATCGTGTTCACCCGGATGGAGTGCTTTGCCAGCTGCTTGGAATACAGCCGCATGAGTCCGACGACACCGTGTTTGGCGGCCGAATATCCCGCCTGTCCGGGAAAGGTGTTGAGTCCCATACTGGTCAGCCCGGCCGCCGAACTGGTGATGATGATCGAGCCACCCGCGTCGCGCTCGACCATCGGCGGCACGGCCACCTCGAGGGTGTGCCACACGCCGGTGAGCATGGTGTCGACCGCGTCGTGCCACGCCTGCGGTTCACTGCCCTGGTCGATCACCGGCATGATGCCCGCGTTCGCGGCGACGATGTCGACGAATCCGAACTGCTCGACACCGGCATCGTAGGCACGCTGCACATCCGCGCGATCGCGGACGTCACCGATCGAGGTGACGATGCGGCCGCCGGCCTGTTTCACCAGGCGAGTGGTTTCGGCCAGGTCCTCCTCGGTGGCCATCGGATAGAACACCGAGGGGATCTGCGCGCAGATGTCCATGCCGACGATCGCGGCGCCCTCCTGCGCGAGCCGTACGGCGTGCGAGCGCCCCTGCCCGCGCGCCACACCGGTGATGAAAGCGACCTTGCCTTCGAGACGTGCCATGAATTTCCTTCTCTCACTGACTTTTCCGAACGCACTCCGGATTCGACACGGTGGCGCTCCCGGGCGCCGAGGTGACATCTCCCGCACCCATTCGCGGTACGGGAGGCCCTTCGAGCGAGTCGATCGGCTGTGAATGGCGTCACATCACGGTAGCGTCGAAACACTCGGCAGTCAACAACGGACGAATATTGTCATTCATATCGTCCGTCTTGCGAGCGTACTGCAAAAAACGCATTTAGCAGCGTAAATACACCGGCAAATCTACGATCTGCCGATGCATTCACACCCACTCCAGGCTTGAATAAATCTATATTCGGTAGGTTTTGTCAGGATCCCGCTGGCGCCGGTCGCCGCGCGCCGGCCGGCAGCTGCAGCACCTCGGCGCGGATCAGCTCGTCGATCTCGTCGGCGGGCATCGCCAGCAGCTGCGCGCAGATCTCGCGGGTGTGCTCGCCGGGCAGCGGCGCCGGCCGCATCGGCGGGTCCGCGATCTCGTCGAAGATCGCGACGCGGGCCGCCGCGGGCAGGCCCGCCGCCAGTAGATCGTGCTCGACGACCGCATACGTCTCGCGCGCCGACAACTGTGGATCGGTGAGCAGTTGCGGCAGTCGCAGCATCGGGCCCGCGGGCACCCCCGCCGCCTGCAGGATCGCCGCTGCCTGCTGGGGATCGCGCGCACTCAGCCAGCCGGCCAGCAGCGCATCGGCTCGGTCCCGGTGCCGAATCCGCTGTGCCGCGGTGGCGAACCGTTCGTCGTGCCGCAGATCTCCACGCCCGAGGACCACGCACAACGCCTGCCAGTCGGCATCGTCGCGCACGCTGACCACACACCACTCGTCATCTCCCGCGCAGGCGTAGACGCCACCGGGCGCGGCGTATGGATCCGAATTACCCGGCGCGGTGACCGATCCCGGGTCCAGGCCCTCGGCGACGAGCTGCGTGCCCAGCTGCATCAGGGCGGTATCCGCCTGCGCCACTTCGATATCGGTTCCGTGACCGGTACGGTCGCGGGCGATCAGCGCTGCCAGCACCGCACTCGCGGTGATGTGCGCGGCGATGTGGTCGGGGTAGACGGTCTGACCGTCACACAGCAGCTCCTCGTCACCGGGATACCGCCACAGCGCCGACACCCCGCACGAGGCGCGGACCAGCGGTCCGTAGCCCAGTCGCGTGCGCCACGGTCCGGTCGCGCCGAACGCGCTCGATTCCGACACCACGATGCCCGGGTTGATCTCGGCGAGACTCTCGTAGGACAGCCCCATGGCCGCGAGCGTGCCGGGTTTGAAGTTCGCCAGCACCACATCGGCATCGGCCACCAGGCGGCGGAAGAGTTCGGCGCCTTCCGGATTGCGCAGGTCCACGCCCAGGCTGCGCTTGTTGCGATGGCCCCACGCGACCGAGGCCGCCAGTGCCGCACCGCGTTTCGACTGGCGCAGGCCGTCCGGGAAGTTCGCGTTCTCGATTTTGATCACGTCGGCGCCGTAATCGGCGAACTGCCTGCTCAGTTCCGCGCCGAACACGATCACGCCCAGGTCGAGTACCCGCAGCCCCGCCAGCGGCGCGACCGATGGATCGCCGGCGCCCGCCGGCGCGACCCGCCCGCGCGGGCGCACGAGACCGTCGTGCTCACCGGGTTGCGGTGCGCGCGTGCGGATCCCGGCCCGGACACCACCGACGGTGACATACCCCGACGGCACCGTCGCTCGCGTCCCCGGCGCGATCTCCGCGTCCACGAGCGCGCCGGACGCGCGGAAGTGCGGGGTGTTCAACACCTCGGACAGGGTGTGCACCCCACCGACCGGAACGCCTCGCCGCGCGCCCTCGGCCACCAGCTCCGCCTGCGTGCAGCTGGCGAACAGGGCGCCGATCAGGGGGTGCAGCGCACCCGCGGCGGCGAATCGGGCCGGGATGGTGTCGTATTTCGGATCCGCGAATTCGGCGGGCTCGCCGAGCCATTCGAACATGGCTCGCCACTGCCGCTTGGCCAGCAGGCAGATCCGGACGTGACCGTCCTTGCAGGCGAAGACCGGATAGAAGTCGGCGGCGTTCGGCCGCCCGCGCGGGAAATCCTCCGAACGCCCGGCCGCCGCGGAACCCTGGGTGCCGAAGCCGGGATCGAAACCGTGCACCACGGCCTCGAACGCCGATACGTCCACCGTCTCGCCGCGCCCCGTCGTGAGCCGGCGCCGGTAGGCGAGCAGGGTCGCCCACACCGCGTGCGCACCGACCGTCTCCTCCACCAGGCCCGCGGGCGGCAACAGCGGCTCGGCGCCGGGGGCACCCGACCGCGACAGCACCCCGGACATCGCGTAGAGAACCTCCTCGGTGGCCGCCCAGTCCCGGTAGGGTCCGGTCCGCCCGAAGGGGCTGATCGATGTCCACACCAGACCTGGTGCGGCAGAGCGTATCTCGGCGGCCGACACGCCATGTTCGGCCAGCAGTCCCGGCGGCAGCGATTCGACGACGACATCGGCGTCGAGGGCCAGTTCCCGAAACCGCTCGGCGCCCGCACCGGTTGCGAGATCGACGCTCACACCGAGTTTGTTGGCATTGCGCAACGCGAACGCGATACTCGTCCCGGCGACCGTGGGAGCGGCCGAGCGCGAGCGCGATCCGCCCGGCAGTTCGACGCGCACCACTTCGGCACCCAGATCGGCGAGGTAACGACCGCAGGATTCGCCGAGACCGTCGGTCAGGTCCAGCACGCGGACTCCGTCCAGCGGAAGACTCATCGCCTGCTCCCTCCGGCCACGGGTGCGGCGGCAGCGGATGTGCCGAAATACACCGATTTGGTGCGCTGGTACGGCGCGAGTCCCTCCGGTCCCAGCTCCCGGCCCAGCCCCGAGGACTTGACGCCGCCGAACGGCGCGGCCAGGTCCAGCAGATAGTGGTTGACCCCGAAGGTCCCGCTCTCGATGCGATCGGCGATCGCCAGACCGCGCTGCTCGTCGGTGGTCCAGACCGTGCCGCCGAGGCCGTAGCGGGAGTCGTTGGCGAGGGCGATCGCCTCCTGCTCGGTATCGAACGGCGTGATGGTGAGGACCGGCCCGAAGATCTCCTCCCGGGCGATGCGCGCGCGGTTGTCGACTCCCTCGAACACCGTCGGCTGCACGTACCATCCCACGGGCTGATCGCCGGGAACGGCTCCGCCGGTGGTGATCCGGTAGCCGTCCGCGCGCCCGGACTCGACGTAACCGAGCACGCGCTCGCGCTGCGCGGCGCTGACCAGGGGCCCGATCTGGGTGGCCCGGTCCAGCGGATCGCCGATCCGCAGCGCGCGCACCGTTTCGGTGACCGCCTCGACCACCTCGGCGTACCGCGAACGCGGCGCCAGGATCCGGGTGCCGGCGTGACAGGTCTGGCCGTTGTTCACCAGCGAGACCTCGAGCAGCTTCGCCGCGAACAACTCCAGATCGGCGTCCTCGGTCACCATCGACACCGATTTGCCGCCGAGTTCGAGCGTGACCGGGCGCAACAGCCGCCCGCACACCTCGCCGATGGCCTGCCCGGCCGGGGTGGACCCGGTGAACGCCACCTTGTCCACACCCGGATGCTCGACGAGGTAGGCCCCCGCCTCCCGATCGGCGGGCACGATGTTCAGCACGCCCGGGGGCAGGCCCGCCTCCTGCGCCGCGTCGGCGAAAACGTAAGCGTCCAGCGCGGTTTCGGGCGCCGGCTTGAGTACGACCGTGCATCCCGCCGCCAGCGCGGGCGCCAGCTTCATCGCGGCCAGCGACTGCGGATAGTTCCACGGGGTGATCGCCGCGACCACTCCCACCGGCTCGCGCCGCACCACGGTCCGGCCACCGAACACGCTGGGCCGCACATCGTCTCGGTCCGCGTCCCGGATCAGCCGGGCGTAGTACTCGACCATCAACGCCGGGGCGTACCCGTTGACGTTGATCGAGGTCGAGAGGGGCATGCCGTTCTCACGACTGGCCAGGGCCGCGGTCTGTTTCGCCCGCGACTTCAGCGCGGCGGCGAAGCGATCGAGGTGATCGGCGCGATCGGCGGCGCTGCGGGCACCCCAGGACGTCAGGGCGCGCCGTGCCGCCGCCACGGCGGCATCGATATCGGCCGGCCCCGCCAGTGCGGCTGTCCCGAGCAGCTTCTCGGTGGCGGCCTCGATCACCTCGACCACGGAAATGGTGCTCGGTGATGTCGGTTCCCCGTCGATGAACAGGGCGGTCCGGTCATAGGTGGTGGTGTCCATACTCGGTCCTCGGGGGTCAGAGGGTGTCTTCGTGCCCGAACAGGGTCGAGCTGACCAGCGGCGCCATCGGCCCGCCGATGAACAGCGAAAGCCGCGCGTTCGCCACGGGATTGGTCGAGGTGCCGCGAATCTGGCGCACCGCCTCGACGGCCAGTCCCATACCGTTGACGAACGAGTCGGCGATATTGCCGCCACTGGTGTTGACGGGCAGCTTGCCGATTCCGGCCGTGAGATTGTCGACGGTGAGAATCTCCCCGGCCGCGGGGCCCGCGGGCGCGAAGCCGTGGTCGATCAACGCGGCGATGGCGGGGCCACTGAAGTTCTCGTACACCTGCACCACATCGACGTCGTCGGCGGTGACACCGGCGGCGGTCCACAGCCGGTCCGCGACGCCGGGACGGCCGGGGCGGCCCGCGAATCCGGCGCTGGTGTAGAGATCGTCGTTGTCGATGATCGCGGAGTATCCGCCCGGTGCGCCCTGGGCTCCGGCGAGCACATAGGCGGCGTCGGGGCGCAGGGCGCGGGCCCGTTCACCCGAGACGAGCACCAGCGCGACCGCACCGTCGCTCTCGCGCGAGCAGTCGAACAGGTGGAACGGCTCGGTGATCATCCGCGACGATTCGTAGGTCGCCTCGTCCAGCGGCTTGCCATACCCGGCGGCGGTCGGATTGTTCTGCGCGTGCCGGTAGGCGGCCAGCACCAGCGCCCGCATCGCCTCGCGGGGGACCCCGTCGTGTTCGAGCAGCCGCTGGGTGCGCAGTGCGCAGACCTGAGCGGGTGAGCCCACACCGTGGGCGAGGTAATGGGATCCGTAGAAGTACTTCGCGTAGCCGAGCCGGCCCGTGTCCTCCTGGGCCATCGATCGGAACACCACGACGGTGTCGGCCTGCCCGGTGGCGATGGCGACCGCGGCGTTGTTGATCGCCGCGGCGACGGTGCCGCCGCCACCGCCCCACATCATGTTCGACCATCGCACATCGCGCACACCGAGCGCTCCGCCGAGCACGGCCCCGTCGTGTCCGCCACCGGCGTAGGAGACGAACCCATCGATGTCATGGGGTGAGACTCCGGCGTCGGCGCAGGCCGCGACGATGGCCTCCAGCGTCATCCGGAATTCGCCGTGCGGCGCCTTCCCGCGTTTGTAGTGCAGCTCCGCCGCACCGATCACCGCGGCCGCGCCGCGCAGTGTCGTTCCACTCATGCCCGCACTCCTTGCGCATCGGCTCGACGCCACCGCAGCAGCGGCCACGTCGCTCCGGGATCGAGTTCGATCCGACCGGCCACCCGGTCGCCGATGCGCACCCGCTCCGGCGCGTCATCGACGAGAAGGCCCAGCACCCTTCGGTTTCCGGCGCCCGGCAGCTCCACCAGCACCGTCACGTACGGCACTCGATCGGCCAGTTCGGTGATGAAGGGATAGTGGCTGCGGGCCCAGCTGTACACGGTGCCCACCGGCTCCACCGATTCCCAGGCGGGGTCGAAGGTGTGGCAGGCGCCGCAGATCCACTGCGGGCCCCAGATCCATTCGCCGCAGCTGCCGCAGTGCTGCAGTCGCAGCTCACCGGCGAGCAGGCCCTCCCAGTAGGGCTGGTCCAGACCGTCTGGCGCCGGCCCCCACGGCAACTCCGGCGCGGGGGTCTCGGCCGGTGCTTGGATCTGCTCGCCGCGCTCGGTCATGCCGGCTCTCCGGGCACCGGGAAGTTCTCCAGCGCCGCGGCTTTCCAGGCACCGTCGCGCAGTTCCCAGATCGAGCGCAGGCCGATCACACCCTCCGGGGTGTCGTACACCGTCTCACCGATCTGCTTGCCGTCCTCGGCGCGCACGTCCTGGATCCGGAATCCGTTGACGACCCCGCGCGGGACGGTCACACCGTCGAACACCGCCGGGATGTTCTCCTGCACCATATCGGCCATGGCAGCCTTGAACTTGCCGTCGGCGACGGCGCCGACATGTCGCTCATACAGTTCGCGAAAATCTTGATCAGGCATTCGAGCTCTCCTCGCTCCCCTGGTGGCGCGGGCGCCACGATCATTTTTACCTTAAGGCTTTAGGTTTATACGGTCAATGCGCGACCGCTGGCCGCCAGTGCGTCGTGCTAGTCGGCGGCGAAGTGGAAATCGCCCCCGGCGCCGATCTCGACCGGCGCACCGGCCACTTCGGCATTCGCCAATCGCTGCAGGGCACCCGCGTCGCGAGTCGAGGCCAGCGTGCGTCCGCCGTCGGGGGTACGCGCGGCGAGAAAACCGCTCTCGGGTTTCCCCGACCGATCGTGGACGACCGTCCATGCCTCGGCCACGCCCCCGCCCGCATAGCCGGAATGCGCGCGAACGACCGGCTCCCGGTCCACCCGATCCTGAACGTCGACGCGCCGGAAGCCCTCACGCGGTGGCTCGGTCCGATACACCCCGAAGGCGTGTTTGGTCAGATAGCCGCCGTTGGCGGTGATGAGCCCGTAGCTGCCCGGCGACTCCCGCAGCCGGGTCGCCATCGTCGCGATCGCGTGCGTGCTGTAGTTGTTCCACGGCCCGCCCGCGAAGGTCAGGCCGCCGGTCACCGTCAATGGCCGGTCCGGATCGTCGGTCGCCAGCCCCAGTTCGCACGCCGCGACCTGTACCGCGGACGGAAAGCACGAGTACACGTCGATCTGGGCCAGGTCGTCGATGCCGATGCCGGCCAGCTCCAGTACCTGCGCGCCCGCATGCCGGATCGCGGGTGAGCGGTCGAGGGCACCACGCGCGGCGATGTCGTAGGTGTCGTGCGCCTCGGTACCGGCCTGCGGGAAGACCCAGTTCTCACGCGGAATCCCCAGTCTGCGCGCAACTTCCACCGAGCACAGCAGCAGTGCCGCGCCCTGCTCGACCATGTTGTTGGAATTCATCAGCTTCGTATAGGGCGAGGCGATCCACCGGTTGCCTTCGCTGGGTGTCACGATCTCCGCGGCCGTGTGAACACGTGGGGTCCAGGCGTGCGGATTGCCCGCGGCGACCTCACTGAAGCGGGACCACAGGGCGCCGATGGCATCGCGATGGTCATCCATCGAGCGCCCGGCCGACACCCGCAGCGCCTGTTCGAACAGCGGGTAGATGTAGGCCGGGCGATCGAGCCCGGCCCGCTTCTCGGTGTCCGAACGCATCGGAACCTCGGGCACCAGCATCGGCGCCGCGGCAACGGTGTCGTCCTGCACGGTCCAGTCCGGCCGAACACCCCGCGCGCGCAGCTTCGTTCGAGTGCGCCAGGATTCCGCGCCACCGACCAGGACCACATCGCAACGGCCGGCGGCGATGTCCTGCGCGGCCTGATTGACCAGTACCTGCGGCGTGCTACCACCGCTTCCGGTATAGCCGGTGTGGCGTGGCGTGGCACCGATACGCCGGCCGACCAAGGCGCCCGGATCGCGGTAGCGCCACGACAGCAGCCCGACGATCCGCACGGAATCGACCATTTCCAGCAGCCGCGCGGTACCCGCCTCGGTGGCGGCGCGCGAGGCCGCGTAGACGATCAGATCGACCGGCTCGCAACCACCCTCGCGTTCATTGATCTGGCCACCACCGACGAGGATCGGCGTACGCGGATCCACACTCATGACCGCGCCGCCTCGACAATCCGTTCCCGGGATCCGGGTTTCGGCCAGCCCCCGAGGATGAGCGTGGTCAAACAGGTCGGCTTCCAACGATTCACGATGTCCTCACAGATCTTGTCGACGGGACCGACGAGTGCCACGTCCTCCACCATCGCGGTCGGCACGGCCTGCGCGGCCAGATCGGCGCGGCCGTCGAGATACAACCGCTGGATCTCGGCGCATGCCTGGCCCCACCCCATCCGCACGAACACGTCGTTGTGGAAATTCGCCCCCTTGGCTCCCATCCCGCCCGCGTACAGGGCGACGACCGGCTTGAGCCGGGCGGCGGCGCGCTCCACATCGTCGTCCTCGGACAGCCAGCACACATTGGCGACCTCGAACTCGGCGGCAGTGCGGCGAGCGCCCTCGCGAGCGAATCCCTCGGCCAGCGCGGTCCGATAGAAGTCGTCGGTCTTCGGCGAGAACCACAGCGGCGTCCAGCCGTCCGCGATCTCGGCGGCCAGCGCGACATTCTTGGGCCCCTCGGCGCCCAGGTGGACCGGGATATCGCGGCGCAGGGGATGCACGATCGACTTCAGCGGCTTCCCCAGCCCGGTACCGCCCGGGTACGGCAACCGGTAATGCTTGCCCTGGAAGGTCACCGGTTCCTCGCGCGCCCACACCGCACGCATGATCGCGATGTACTCGCGGGTCCGTTCCAGCGGGCGCGGATAGGGCCGGCCGTACCAGCCCTCGACCACCTGCGGCCCGGAGGCGCCGATGCCGAGGATCAGCCGACCGCCGCTGAGATGGTCGACGGTCTGGGCGGCCATCGCCAGCGCGGTGGGTGTGCGGGCCGAGATCTGGCACACCGAGGTTCCCAGCGCGATCCGGCTGGTCTTGGCACCCCACCACGCCAAGGGGGTCAACGCGTCGGAGCCGTAGGATTCCGCGGTCCAGAAGCTGTCCACGCCCAGCGCTTCGGCCTCGGCGATGGTCTGCTCCATCCGCCGCGGCGGCCCCGCACCCCAGTACCCGGCCATCACGCCGACCTTCACCGTCGCCACCCGCCCTTCGTTGCTGTAGTCAAAGCTGTTGTCCTGTCAGTGATTCCGGTAAACCGGCGGGCGCTTCTCCAGGAACGAGTGCACCGCTTCGCGATGGTCACGAGTCAAGGCGCTCAGGATCTGGGTCCGGTTCTCCAGATCGATGGCAGCACGCAAACTGGGCGCCTCGAGGTTGGACCACATCACCTCCTTGGTCATCCACACCCCGAACGGGCTGTTGCGAGCGATGTCCCCGGCGGTGTCCAGCGCGGCGTCGAGCAGCCGGTCACCGGACTCGATCGAGGACACCAGGCCGATACGCTCGGCCTCGGCGGCCTCGACCGAGCGTCCGGTCAGCAGAATCTGTGCGGCCCTGGCGAATCCGATCATCCGGGGCAGCAACCAGCTGACGCCGATATCGCAGTTGGACAGGCCTCGATTGATGAACGAGGCGTGCAGCGCGGCGTCATCGGCGATGATCCGGATATCGGCCATCAGTGCCAGTGCCATGCCGCCACCGGCGGCCGCACCGTTGATCGCGGCGATCACCGGCGGGCGCGCACCCCGGAACGCCTCGACGAGCGCGGCGATGTGCTGCTGCACTCGAAGACCGGCCTGCGCTCGCCCCTCCCCCTCGGCCGCGCCGGGCGGGGTGCCGTAGCCGCGCAGGTCCAAACCGGCGCAGAAGGCTCTTCCGTTTCCGGTCAGCACGATCGCGCGGACCTCGGCATCGTGGCGTACATCGGCCAGCACCGCGTGCAGGCCCTCGATGAGTTCGGCGTTCATCGCATTGAGCGCGTCCGGTCGGTTCAGGCGGATCAGCAGGACACCGGGACGGGGACGCTCGGTCTGGATCAGGTCGGACATCTGTCGGACTTCCCTCGAATCGTCGGCGACGGTTGCCCGGGAGGCGGTACCGTCAATCATAAAGCTAATACCTTTAGGTTAATAACTCAAGGTCGGGGCACAATCGAAAGGCTGATAGAGATGATGGAACTGAACGGCAAGGTCGCCGTGGTCACCGGTGGGGCCAGCGGTATCGGGGCCGCGACCTGCGCGCTGCTGGCCCGCTGCGGCGCCCGGGTCGTGGTCACCGACGTCGACGATGCGCGTGGTGCGGCGGTGGCCGCGAACCTCGGCGAGCAAGGCATCTATCTGCACGCCGATGTGACTCGCGAACACGACATGGCCGCCGCGATCCGCACCGCGGCCGAGCGATTCGGGCGGCTCGACGCCATGGTCAACAACGCCGGTCGGGTCGGGACGTGGACCTACCTCGAGGACATCACGCTCGACGAGTGGGACGCCACCTTCGCGGTACTCGCGCGCAGCGCGTTCCTCGGCACGAAACACGCCGCACGCCTGATGCGCGAACAGGGGTCCGGCGCGATCGTGAACATCTCCTCGGTGGCGGCGTTGCGCACCGGATTCGGACCGCATCCCTACGGTGCGGCCAAGGCGGCGATTCTGGCGCTGACCCGCAGTGCCGCCAGGGAACTCGCGCAGTTCGGGGTCCGCGTCAATGCCGTGACGCCCGGTGGCGTCGCCACCCGGATCCAGGGCCACGGCGCCGGTCTGGAAGGCGAGGCACTCGACGCGAGTGTCGATGCCACCCGCCGCGGACTGCGTACCTTCCAGCCGATCGCGCGCGCGGGTGAGGGAGACGACATCGCCGGGGCCATCGGATATCTGGTGTCGGATGCCGCCTCCTTCGTCACCGGCCAGAACATCGTCGTCGACGGCGGGCTGACACTGGGCAAGGCCTGGCCGGGCAACTACCGCGCCGAAGCCGACGCCACCGCGGAGCGCGACCGCACCCGCTGACGCCGGGCGCCGGTGTGGTCCCGGCGAATCCCGGAGAGCACACCGGCGCCGAGGTTCACACGCCGACCGGCCCACCCAGCCACACGCCGACCTCTTCCCCGGACACATGCTGCCCCGCATCGCTCACCAGGAACGACACCGTCGACGCGATCGATTCGGCCGGTATCCGCGGCCAGTTCGCGGCAAGGGTTTCCACCGCGTTCGGCCCACCGGAGGCGATGATGTCGGTGTCGACGAATCCCGGCATCACCGCATTGACCGTGACTCCGCGACGCGCGACCTCGAGCGCCATGCTGCGCGTCATGCCGACCAATCCCGCCTTCGCCGCCGCATAGGCGCTCATCCCCGGCGAGGGCCGTCGGCCACCGGACGCGCTGGTGACGAAAATGATCCGGCCCCAATTGTTTTCGTACATTGCCGGGAGCGCGGCGTGGGTGCAGTAGAACGCCCCGCTGAGATTGACGCCGATCACCCGGTCCCAGTCGCGCGGCGACTGCTTGCGGGCCGCACCGGCGAGATTCATCCCGGCGTTGTTCACCAATACGCTCGGCGCACCGAGTTCGGCGGTCGTCGTCGCGATCAGCGCGGCGGCCTGGTCCGCGTCGGACACATCGGCGCCGATCGCGGTCGCGCGCCCGCCCTCGGCCACGATCTGCTCCGCGATCCGCTGCGCGTCCCGCGCGCTCGACGAATAGTTGACCGCCACCGCGAATCCGTCGGCGGCGAGGCGACGGGAGATCGCGGCCCCGATTCCCCGGCCCCCGCCGGTCACCACCGCGACGCGCTCACGATCTGTCGAATTCAGCACTGCCGCACCAGCTCCGGATTCGGCGATCCCGCATTGCCGGACGTCATGTCATGGACCTCATTCCTGTGGTTTCCCGATATCGCCGAGGCTCCGATGGACCTCGACGTTGATTCCGGTGAGCTGGGATTGGTTGCTGAGCACGTCGTAGCCGTTCCGGCCGGTCGGTGCGAGACTGTTCACGTTCACACCGCCGTGGCGGCTGGCGACGCCGAGTCCGCGCGCCGTGCGCTGCCCCCAGCCGTGCGTCATCGCGACGACACCGGGGCGCAGCGCGTCGTCGTAGCACAGCACCGCCTCGACCGAGCCGTGCCGATTGCCCACCGTGACCAGATCACCCTCGACCAGTTCCCGCCGCCGCGCGTCGTCCGGATGCATCCACAGCGGATTACTCTGGTGCACACCCTGTTTGAGCACCGCGAGGTTGTGCAGCCAGCTGTTGACCATGTAGTAGGTGCGGCGGGTGATCAGCTTGAGCTGATCGGGACTCTCCCCCGACAACTCCTCGAAGATGTCCTCGGCACTGCGATAGGCGCGCCGGAACAGGTCCGGGCAGCAGTCGATCAGACCGTCGTCGTGCTGCACCGCGATGCTGAACACCTGCGACGGGACCGCCTCCGGCAACACCACCGTCCCGCCCGGCGTCGCCGCCAGTTGCTCGATGCTCAGTCCGGCATCGCGCAAGGTGGCCTCGACGGCGGCGAACGGATCCGGGTCCGGATCGTCGAGCGCTGTGCGAACACCCAGTTCCTGCTGGATGCGCGACAGGATCCACCATTCGTCGCGGCGCTCGGCCGCGGGCGCCACCACCGCGGGCGTGTACTGCACATACGGTTCCAGCGCCACCCCCATGGTGTTCAAGAAGTTGACATCGGCCCGTTCCAGCCAATCCGTCGCGGGCAGCACATAATCCGCGATCTCGCCGGTGACCGTGCGATACAGGTCGACGGTGACGATCAGCTCCAGTTGCTCGAAGGCCCGGCGCAGCCGCTCCTCCCCGCCGACCGACAGCAACGGGTTGCCCGACACCACGATCAGGGCGCGGATCGGCTCGTCGGGATCGGTGATGAATTCCGGCAGCAGCGCGGCGGGCAGATCACCACCGACCGTGCGCAGCTCACCCACGGGGCTCTGGAAGAACGGATCCACCCGGCGGCGTTTCGAACTCTGCACCACATCGGCAACACCCCGCGAGTAGATGTTGCCGCCGCGACGGCCCAGGTTCCCGGAGAACAGGCTGACCATCGTGAGCATCCAGTAGGCCAGCGCGCCCTGCCTGCCCTGGTTCACTCCGGTAGCCATGTAGATCGCCGCACTGGGTGCCGCGCAGAAGTCGTCGGCCACCTGCCGGATCGCGGCGGGCTCGATGCCGGTGACGGCGGCGATCCGTTCGACCGGGTAGCGTGCCACGAAATCGAGCAGCTCATCGATATTGCGTGCGTGGCGGGCCACCGCGGCGCGGTCGTACCCGATCCGGAAGACGATCTCGTGCAGAATCCCGGCGAGGAAATAGAAATCGGTATCGGGCTTGATCAGCAGCACCTCGCCGGTATCGGGTGTCGAGGACTCGATCCGGCGCGGATTGACGAACAGCACGGTGCCACCGCGTGCGGCGACGGCGCGGATCTTGGCCATCGGATCCGAAATATGAATCAGGGTCATATGCGAGACCAGCGGATTGCTGCCCAGGCACAGGAAATAGTCGGTGTGCAGGAGATCGGGAATCGGGTGCGCCATCGAAGCGCCGTAGATCGCCTCGCTGGCAGCGTATTTGGCCGAGGTGTCCTGAGTGCCGGCGCTGAACCGCATCCGGGTGCCGAATCCACGGGACAAGGCGGCCGCATTGGAATAGTAGGCGCTGTTGAAGGCCGACGGATTGCCCTGATAGACGGCGAGGGCATTGCGTCCGTGCCGGGTGCGCACATCGTCGATGGCGGCCGCGATCTCACGAACCGCGCTGTCCCAGTCGATCGGTTCGAACACACCGCGTTGCTCGCTGCGGGGGTTCTTCCGCTTCAACGGGCGGTCGAGGCGGTCCGGATCGTCGTGCACCCGCAAGTAGTGCACGCCCTTGTGGCAGGCGAACCCTTTGTGCACCGGGTGGTTTCGGTCCGGCCGCAGGCCCAGCACGGCCCCGTCACGCACCTCGGCGAGCAGGCCGCAGCCGGGCTCGCAGATTCGGCAGAAGGTGGATATCCGCTGGGCCCCGGCGGAATTCACGGCGCCACCCGGCCGGAGTCGAGTGCCGACGCGGCGACCGCGGCCGCGGCCCGCACATCGACGATCTTGACGCGCGGCCGTCCCGACGCGCGACCGCGCTCGCGTTCGTATCGGTCGATCTCGCGCCAGTCGGCGCCGCTGAGCGCCTCGGGCCGGCGGGAACGCACCAGCGCGGTCAGCTCCGCCGCCGATCCGGGCGGATCGGCGAGCCGCCCGTTGCGATGGTCATCGAGCAATGCGGCGACGGTCTCCGCGGCGCAGTACCGGTTGGTCCCGATCACACCGGTGGCGCCGCGTTTGATCCAGCCCGCCACGTAGTGGCCCGCCAGCGGGCGCCCGGTGCCCGGATCGACGACGCGGCCCGCGGCATTGGCGACCGTACCGGCGGCCTCGTCGAACGGCAGACCCGCGATCGGCAGGCCCCGATATCCGACCGCGCGCAACACCAGACCACAGTCGATCCGATCCGCGCGACCGGTGACGGTGTCAGCGACATACAGCGCCTCGGTTCGCCCGCGGCCGTGTACGGCCTCGGGCGTCCATCCGAAGCGCAGCACGATGCGCCGATTTCCCGGCGTCGGCCGCCGGTGCGAGTATTCGGCCAGGATCCGCAGTGCGAGTGGTGCGTCCGGCCCGGCCGCCACGGTCGGCTGCACGTGGATGTCGACACCGGGCAGTGCGCCCAGGGCGAGAAGTTCGGGCGTGGTGCAGGCCGCGTGCTCCGGCCCGCGCCGACCGAGCACCACAACTTCCTCGATGTCGCTGTGCGCCAACGCGGTCAGAGCGTGGTCGGCGATATCGGTGCCCCGCAGGCCGTCCGCTCCCGCGACCAGGATCCGGGCGACGTCGAGTGCGACATTGCCGGTGCCGACCACCACGGCCCGCCGCGCGGTCAGGTCGAACACGCGATCGGCGTGTTCGGGGTGCCCGTTGTACCAGGCGACGAATTCGCGAGCGGAGTGGCTGCCCGGCAGATCTTCCCCGGCGATACCGAGCGCACGGTCTCCGGCCGCCCCCGACGCGTGGATCACCGCGTGGTGGTGGGCGAGCACCTCGGCTGGGGTGATGTCGGTGCCGATATCGACCCCCAGGTGGAAGTCGAATCCGTCCCGGCGCGCGGTGCGCCGGAATGTGCGGTCGATGGTTTTGGTGCGCGGATGATCGGGCGCGACACCGAAGCGCACCAGACCACCGGCCACCGGTAGTCGTTCGAACATGGTGACCTCGGCGGCGATATCGCGGCGGGCCAGCAGTTCCTCGGCGGCATAGAACCCGGACGGGCCGGATCCGATGATGGCCACCCGCAACGGCGGCGGTTCGGCGACGGTGGCCGTCGCGATCGAGGGCGGCAGCGGTTGCACGTGCGGAGCACTGGGCGCGATGGACCGATTGCGCTCGAAGTACTCGGCATTGACCTCGCGATAACGCTGCTCGTGCGGTCCGAGCGCATCGGCGGAGACGATCGCGTCCACCGGGCACACATCCGAACAGGCACCGCAATCGATGCAGGTGCCCGGATCGATGTGCAGCAGCTCGGCACGCGCGAATCCGCGTTCGGCGGGCGTGGGATGGATGCAGTCCACCGGGCACACCGCCACACATGTCGCGTCGTTACAGCAGTTCTGGGTGATCACGTAGGCCATCGGCGGCGCTCCTCGCTGGTGCGGGTGACGGTGATCGGCACACCGTTGAAGATCGGTGCTGCCGTGAGTGCCTCGAGTTCGGTGGTGTCGTCCACGAGCGCGTTGTAATTGGCGCCGGGTACCTGCCCGGAACGCGATGTCCGCAGCCCGGGCCCGTGATGTCCCCAGCCGTGCGGCATGCTCGCCACACCGGGCCGCAGGGTGTCGTCGATCATCAGTTCCGCGGTGACCGTGGCGATCTCCGAGCTCACCTCGACCCGATCACCGTCCATCAGCTGCCGTTCGGCGGCGTCGGCCGGGTTCATCAGCAACGCGCACTGCCGGCCGTCGGGCTGTGGCAGCGCGTTGTGCAACCACGAGTTCATCCCGCGACGCTGGCGGCGATTGATGAGCAGCAGCGGCACGGCCGGGCGGGCCATACTCGCACGCAGTCGCGGCAGGTCCGCGACGATCATCGGCGGCATCAACTCGATCCGGCCGTTCGGTGTGCGCAACACCTGCGGCAGGCGTGGCCGCAGCGGACCGTAGTCGATCCCGTCCGGATGTGCTTGCAGCCGTGCGAGATTCAGCCCGTCGGGGTCGGCCCCGAATCGGTCGCCGTAGGGGCCGCTGCGCAGCCGCAGATCCAGCAATCGCTGCGGGCCGCCGCGCCCGGCCGTCGCCGCCAGGGCCCGGCCCGGGTCGCAGCCGGCCAGCGTCGCGGCCCGCCGGGCCGCGACAGCGGCGATCTCGTCGTCGATCTCCTCGATCGGCCGCTGCGGCGTGCCCCGCGCGATCGCGGCCAGCCGCAACAGGATTCGCCATTCCGCGAGTTCACCGTCGGCGAGGGAGAGCAGCGGCGGCGTGTAGCGGGCGACGTTGCGGATCTGGAAATGCGACAGGGTCACATCGTGATGGCCTCGGGTGGTCACCGGGGGCGGTGGCAGGATCACATCGGCATGCCGGGTGGTCTCGTTGAGATAGCAGTCCACCGCGACGATGAAGTCCAGTGCCCGCAGAGCCTTTTCGACTGCCGCGCTGTTCGGCAGCGAGCGAGCGGGATTACCGGCCAGCAGGATCAGTGCCCGGGTGCGCCCGGGCCCCGGGGTGAGAATCTCCTCGGCGAGGCACACCGCCGGCAACTCGCCCATCATCTCCGGCAAGCCTCGCACCCGGGTACGCCAGCGGTCGTAGGTCAATCGCGCAGGTTTGGTCACCGGCCAGGTGTTCGGCCCACCGCACGGCGGCAGCGCGAACATCGCGCCCCCGGGCCGATCCAGATTTCCGGTGACGATACTCAGCACTTCGACCAGCCAGTTGGCGAGCGTGCCGAACTCCTGCATGCAGGTGCCGATACGCGAATGCGCCACCGCCGCAGGTGCGTTCGCGAATCCCCGTGCCACCGCGCGGATCAGCCGCGCATCGATGCCACAGACCGGAGCGACGGCCTCGGGAGAGAACTCGCGGGCCATGGCGAGCGCCGCGTCGACTCCGTCCACCGAGTCCGGTACCCGCCCGGGCCGCGCCATGTTCTCCGCCGCGATCACCGACAGCACTCCCAGCAGGAACAGCGCGTCGGTACCCGGACGCAGCGGCACATGCAGATCCGCGATCTCGGCGGTGGCGGTGCGCACCGGGTCGACCACGACGAGGGTGCCGCCGCGGGCACGCAATGCGCGCAGTCGGCGGTGCATTCCGGGCGCCATGACGGTGCTGCCGTTGGATACCACGGGATTGGAGCCCAGAATGAGCAGGTAATCGGTGCGGTCGATATCGGGCAGGGTCAACCCGAGCCCGGTGCCGTACAGCAGCATGTGCGCGAGATTCTTCGGCCAGGTGTCCACACTGGCCGGTGAGTAGACACTGCGCGTTCGCAGCGACCCGATCAACTCGCCGAGATAGAACGTGGAGTCGAGGTGGTGAGCGGCGGGATTGCCGTGATACACCGCGCAGCTGCCGGGATCGCCGGTGACGAATTCCGGAAGCCGCCTGTCGATTTCGCCGAATGCCTCGTCCCAGGTGGCCTCCCGGAATTCGCCGCCCGGGGTGCGTAGCAACGGGGTGCGGATCCGGTCGGGATCATTCTCGACGGCGCCGAGCCCGAGGCCCTTCGCACAGCTGTGCCCACCGCTCATCAGGTCGTGCGGATTCGGGGTGATGCGGGTGACCGAGCGCCCGTCCAGCTCGAAGATCAGGCCGCAGCCCGATTCGCAGAGTGGACAGATCCGGTGCCCGGTACGCGTGGCCGTCACCGCGCCGCCCGCTGCTCACCGGGCACCGGCTCGACCGCTACCGGGACCGCCGTCATCGTCGGCATCGCGTTGATCGCCTGCACCCCGGTGCCGGTTCCGATGAGCGCGTTGACATTCACGCCGAACTCCTCGCGCGGGTCGATGGATCCGAAGCAGTGCGTCATCGTCACGGTGCCGCGCGCCACCGTGGCGTCCGCGCGCACGATGGTGCGCACCTTCCCGGTCGCCGACCGCACGGTGACCGGCGCGCCGTCGGTGATGCCGAGTGCGGTCAGATCTTCGGGGTGCAGTGCGGCGGGATTGGTGCCGCCGGGAACCAGCCCCGGCACCCGGGTGCCGGTGGAGTTGACGGCCTCGCGGATCCGCCGGACCGTCAACCGCAGCGGGAAGCCGGCGATGACGATCGTCTCGGTCAGCGCGGCCCGCAACTCCGCGCGGACATCGTCGGGCATCAGTTCGAGCCGGTTGCCGGCGGCCGCCGGATCGGGCGGTCCGACCACCGATCCGCTGTGACCGGCCAGGTGACCGTGCGGTGCGGCCGCGAGGTCGGCGAACCGCAGCCGTCCGCGCTCGGTCATCATGGCCAGCAACTGTTCCGAGGTCGGCTCCGCCGCCGGGTCGAGCACCCGGCCCGCGAACTTGACCGGCTGACCCGATGCGGCCGACAGATCGAGGAAGAACCGCCAGTCGTCGACGACATCGGGCGGCGGCTCGAGCACCGCGGACGTGAACTGTGCGAACGGGTGCGGGAAGAAGGGTTCCATGATCGCGGTGTGGTCGGCGCGCTCGTACATCGTCGTCGGAGCGATCACGTAGTGCGCCAGCCGCGCGGTGTCCGAGAGCCGGGGATCGACGCAGACCAGCAGATCCAGCGATCGCAACGCGCGCAACGTCTTGCCCCGGTCGGGCAGCGCCGCAGCCGGATTGCCGCCGGAGACGATCAGGGCCCGAATCCGGTCCGGGCCCGGTTCGAGAATCTCGTCGGCGAGAATTCCCGACGGCAGTTCGCCCCGGATCGCCCGCACCCCGCCGATCCGGCTCCGGAACCCGCGCTCGTAGGCACGCGCGGGCGGGGACACCTCGGCGCGGGCAGGAATGTGCCGGGTCAGCACGGCCCGGTCGTCGGCGGGCTCCCCTTCGCGTAAATATCTGCCGCACACAACATTCAGAGCGGCCACGAGGTGTTCGGCCAGATTGGAGTGCGGGCCCATGCACAGTCCGGTTCCGGTGGTGGCCATTCCGCGCCCACCGTCGGCGAACAGGCGTGCCGCCCGGCGTACCCGATCGGCGTCGATTCCGCACATGTGCTGTACCACAGCGAGATTCACCTCCGCGACGGCGTCTGCGAGGGCGGGAAGATCCACGACGTGGCGGACGCAGAAGTCGGCGTCGTACCGGTGTTCGGTCAGGATCACGTGTAACAGGCCCGCGAACAGTACGGCATCGGTTCCCGGTCGCGGGGCCAGATGCAGATCGGCGAGGGCGGCGGTTTCGGTGCGGCGCGGATCGACCACGATCAGCCGCAGACCACGAGCCCGGGCGGCACGCAGGGTGACCGACGGATTGTGCACGACGGCGCCGTCGCCGTCGCCGCCGTTCCCCGAGACCATCGGATTGGTGCCCGCGAGCAGCCAGACACCGGCATCCTCGAATCGCTGCCGGCCGCCCAGATAGGTTCCCATCCGTTCGGCCACAACCCATTTCGCGGATTGATCGATGGTCATGGTGGAGAACAGCTTGTGCGATCCGGTGCCCCGGAACCAGGCGCGCGCCAGCATCGGGGTCAGCGCCGCGAAATTCTGCTGGGTGCCCATGAACAACGCGACCGCGTCCGGGCCGTGCTCCTCGACCGTGGCACGCAACCGCCGCGCGATATCGGCCACCGCCGCCGGGACGGTCACCGGCGTCGGTGCGCCGTCCTCGGCGCGCCGCACCGAGGTGGTCAGCCGATCCGCGCCATGCGTGAGCGCACCGGCGCGCCTGCCCTTGGCGCAGGTGTAGCCGCGCGAGATCGGATGCCGCGCGTCGCCGAGAACTCGCGTGATGCGGCCGTCCTCGACATCGAGCAGCACCCCGCACGACGACGCGCACAGACGGCAGTAGGAGATGTGCCGACGCGCGGGCGCACCCATCACCACACCGATCAGGCGGTGGCGGCGGTGCCCTGGACCGCGACCGCTTCGGCGGGCGCTTCCGGGAACCGCCGGCGCAGTGCCGGTTTGGCGAGTTTGCCGGAGAACGTCCGGGGCAGCGGCTCGCCGAAGGCGACCGCATGCTTGGGACGTTTGAACTTCGCGAGGTTCTCCCCGGCGAGCCGCGCGATATCGGCGACGACCTCCGCGGCGGGACGATCACTGTGGAAGATCACCATGGGTACTTCGCCCCACCGATCGTCCTTGACGCCGATCACCGCGAGGTCGGCGACTCCGTCGATGCAGTGCAGCACCTTCTCGATCTCGGCGGGATAGACGTTGAGCCCACCGGAGATGAGCATGTCCTTGCTGCGGTCGACGATCTTGAGGAAACCGCCCTCGTCCTGCAGACCCAGATCTCCGGTGCGCAGCCAGCCGTCGACCAGGGTCGCCGCGGTCGCATCGGGTTTGTTCCAGTATTCGCGCATCACATGCTCGCCGCGCACCAGGATCTCACCGACCTCACCGGCGGGGGTGTCCACACCCGGATCGCCGATCTTGACCTGGGTGCCGACCAGCGCCAATCCGGCGAAGCCGGGCCGCGACAACGCGTCCTCGTAGTTCAGCGTGGCCACCATGCCGGAGGCCTCGGTCAGACCGTAGGCCTGGGTGAGCGGAATGCCGTGGTCGCGGTAGAACTCCACCAGATCCAGTCCGACCGGCGCACCGCCGGTGCCGGCGTAGGTGAACGTCGCGAGCTTGCGAGCCCCGAAATCGGGCAGCGTCGTCATGCGTTCCCAGATCACCGGCACGGTGGTGGTCGCGGTGATCTGTTCGCGTTCGAGAGTGTCCAGTGCGATCTGCGGGTCGTACTCACGCAACAGCACCATCGTCGAGCCGGGCACCACCACCAGTTGCATGAAGATCGACAGCACCGAACCGGTATAGACCAGCGGTGCCGAGCACAGCACCCGGTCGCGGGCGGTGAAGCCGTGGCTGACGGTCTGCGAGATTCCGGGGGCCATCGCGCTGCGATGGGTCACCAGAGCCCCCTTCTGCACCCCGGTGGTTCCGGAGGTGTAGCAGATGAAGGCGCCGTCGTCACCGGCGATCTCGACCCGGGCCGCCGGGCCCGCGTCGATGAGACTGTCATAGGGCCGGTGGGCGCTGCCCCCGATGGCGTAGATCTCGAATTCGGTCTGCTCGGCGGCGACGTCGAGCAGTGGCGCGAAATCGTCCTCGACGATCACCAGCCGGGGGGTGGAGTCCACCACCATCGGCGCCAGCTCTCCGGCGGTGAGCCGGAAATTGAGCGGAACGCTGATGGCGCCGAGCTTGAGAGTTGCCAGGATGACATGGGCCAGCTCGGGCCGATTGAGCATCATCACCGCGACCCGGTCGCCCTTGCGGACCCCCCGGGCGGCCAGGCCGCGGGCGAGCGCGTCGGTGATCGCGTCGACCTGCGCCCACGTCTGCGCGCTGTCGCCGAATACGATCGCCTGCTGCTGCGGGCGAGTCTTGCCCCAGTAGCGAGTCAAGTCCGCAAGGTTCATCTGAGCTCCTCGTCCTCTCCCGGCTGCGCCGGCCGCAGGCATCGGCGGAGTGTGACCACCCTCACTGCAAGTGCCGTAAACCTAACACCCATAGATTGCTGACGCAATACCGGGCGCGATTCCGAATTTACCGACAGAAAGCACGAAAACGACACCCACACAACAACTTTCGTGTGGATGTCGTCATCGCCGAACAGTGGATCAGCCGGGCGGTCGTACCTCTTCCCGGGTGAGCTGTGGATCGGATGCCGCGGCGATGCGGGTGTCGTCGTAGCCGGCCACCTCCCGCAGGACCCGGACGGTGTCGGCGCCGGCCCGCGGTGGCAGGGCGGGTGCGAATTTCTCGCCGGCGACCCGGACCGGGCTGACCACGAACTCGAGCTCCCCGACACCGTCGTAATCGACGCGATAGGTGTTGTCCCGTGCGCGGAAATGCGGGTCGTCGAGCATATCGGCGGCGCTGTTGACCGGACCGCCCGCGATGCCGTGTTCGAGGAACAGGCGCACCCACTCGTCCCTGGTGCGCTGCGCGAAGATCTCCGTCAGCGCCCGCCACACCAGCTCCGCGCGTGCCGGAGCTCCCTCGTCGGCGGTCGCCAGGTCCACTCCGATCAGATCTTCCCGATCGACCGCGACCAGGAAATTGCGCCAGAACTTCTCCACATGGGACCCGAACAGGATGGCCTCGCCGTCCTTGGTCCGATACGCCTCGAGCCGGGGCCAGTCCGGTAGCCGCCCGTCGGCCAGCCAGGTGGGCCGCGGTATCGAACGCTCACGATTGAGCTCCGCGTCCACCAGATCCGGCATCCACGCGGTGGCGACATCGATACCGGACACCTCCACGCGGCATCCAGCACCGGTGTTCGCGGCCCGGTGCAGTGCCGCGAGCAATCCCATCGCCCCGTAGGCGCCCAGCGCGTACATCGCGATCGGCGGGCTGGTCGAGCCCGCGATTCCGTCGGTCGGCGGCCGATCCGGCGTATTCACCTCCCGCAACCCGGCGTAGGCGTCGAAAACCGGTCCGCCGGTGCCCAATCCGCGATACGGGCCGTCGGTACCCATTCCGGATACCGTGCAGAGCACGATCTTCGGATTCACCGCGCGCAGCCGGTCGAAGCCGATACCGAGCCAGTCCAGATATCCGCCACGCATACCCTCGATCACGGCGTCACAGGATCGGGCGAGGTCGAGAAATGCCTGCTTGCCCTGCTCGGTTCGCAGATCCAGAGCCACCGATTTCTTGCCGCGGTTCCACCGCAGGTGCATGAACGCCGGGCCGTCCGGATCCCCGATGGCACGGCTGCCGCCGACCCGGACCGGATCCCCGAGCGGACCGGACTCGACCTTGATCACCTCGGCACCGAGGTCGGCCAGATGTCCGCCCAGCGAGGACGGCGCGAGCTGTGCCACCTCGAGCACCCGGATCCCGTTCAGCAGGGAGAAGCCGCTCATCCGCCCACCTCTTTCAGTTCTCTCGAAATATCTTGTGTCTGTTCGGGTTTCAGCTCGATCCAGAGCCCTTCGGCTTCGGCGAGCAACAGATCGTGGTGATGCAGGGCGCCGTACAGGAATCGTTTCCGCCCCTGCTGCCGGACCAGGCGCGCGGTCACCGTCAGTTCGGTGTACAGCGGGGCGGGTGCGCGGAAGTCGACCGCAAGACGCGCGGTACGCGCCCACGGCCGGTCGTGGTTGGCCAGCCGGGCGAGGATCTCGTCGAAGATCAGCGGTGCGACACCGCCGTTCATGGCGTATCGGCCGGAATGGAAGCGGTTCACCGTCACCCTGCCCACCGCGGCGGTTTCGGTGATCTCGTCCAGGTGCACCGGCGGCGCGAGCGCCTGGCCGTGCCCGGGCAGATCCCAGCGCTTCCCCGCGATCTGCTCGTCCTCGCCGACTTCGAATTCCGCCATCGCGCTACCGATTTCACGCAGGACAGCGGCGGTGGCCGCCGCGGCCCGGGGCGTCGGCCGGCTGCGGGTCACCGCCTCCTGGACGGCACGCAGCGCCTCGATCAGCTCGGCGTATTCGTCGTCGGACTCGGCGGTCGGGCCGAACGGGTCGTCCCATCCGGGATTCCAGATATCGGAGTTCACCGGACCTCCTTCGCCGCCGGTGCCGGTGCGCCGGCGAAGAAGGTCGAGAACATATCGGTGATGGACCGGTGGCCCAGCGTCGATCCGACGATCGCGTTCTCCCGGTCGTATCGCGAGCGCAGGTTCCGGCCCGCTCCTTCGAGGAGCAGCGCCTTGATCTGCCGCAGTCCGTCCGGCGGTTGTGCCGCGACATGTTTCGCGATCTCCACGGCGGCCTCGGCCACCTGGGGCGCATAACGCGTGAGCAGGCCCATCTCATACGCCTCCGCGCCGGGGACGGCACGCGCGGTCATCAGCAGATCCCGGGTCCGCGCGCCGCCGATCAAGGTGTCGAGCAGCCAGGTCAGATTCACGCCGCCGTATTTCGCGGCACCGACCGTCATCGTGGTGTTCGGCCCGCCGACGCGCAGATCCGAGCAGGCGGCGTACATGGTCCCGGCCCCGTGGGCGGCGCCGTCGATCGCGGCGACGGTCGGTTTCGAACAGGTGAGGTAGCGCCACAGCAGCTCCTCACGCTCGGCCATCGACGCCGCGGCCTGTTGCGGCGTCATCGCCGCCAGCTCCTTCAGGTCGTACCCGGAGCAGAACGACTGCCCACCCGCACCGGTCAGGATCACCACGCGCACCGAATCGTCGGCTTCGGCCTCGGACAACGCGGTGCCCAGCCGGCGCTGCAGGGCGATCGGCATGGCATTGCGGGCCGCGGGACGATCGATGGTCAGCCGGAGCACTCCGTGCGCCGGACGGTCCCGGTGTAGTTCGTCGGCAAGGGGCACGGCGCTACCGCGCTCCCGCCGGCTGTGCCGCCCGCTGCCGGTCGAGCTCGGCGACATCGTCGGCGACCATGTTGTGAAATACCTGTCCCGGCAACTCGTTTCGCCCATAGATGAGCTCGTCGACCTGACCGTGCGCGGCGTTCGCGGTGATCGTCTTGGTGACGAACCAGTCCTCGGCGTGCAGCGTCTCCATCAGCAGTTCCCAGTTCTTCTCCAGGATCCGCTCCTCGCGCGGGGTCTCGGGTTTGCGCGGCGACAGCAACCGGATCGTGCAGTAGCTGACATTCGGATCGTCCTTGTCCGGCACGATCGTCCAGATCTCGAAGTGGTTCGGCTCGGTGACCAGCATGGTGCCCGGGTAGACCGTGTAGTTCGCCAGCGAGTAGTCGCGCACGTCGAAGGAGTCCGGATCGGCGTCGCGGACCTCGGTGATCGCCTTGCGCGCGACCACGAGCCGCCAGGAGCGCCCGACCGGATCGAAGGCGGTGATATTGCCTTCGAGGTAGTTGCAGACGGTCTTGGTGTGCAACTGACACAGATGGTAGGAATCCTGCACCCCGTCGACGGCGATCTTCCAATTCATGTCCAGCCGCCAGGTCTCCTTGCGCACCTGATACGACTCGGCCATCCCCGTGTCGGCGACTTCCGCGTCGTGTTTGGCACCCAGCACCGAGGCGATGTCGAGATCGGCGCCGGCGGTGGGCACCACCCAGACCAATCCGTGCCGGACCTCGCACGGAAATTCGACCAGGCCGTAGTCGGCACGCACCATGCCGTCGAAGCCCTCCGCATGCGGCATACCGCGCAGGGAACCGTCCTTGCCGTAGGACCAGTTGTGATACGGGCACGCGAAGACCCGCTTACATCCGGAGTCGGCGAATTCGACCCGGGATCCACGGTGGCGGCACACGTTGGCGAACGCCTTCACGCCGCCGTCGTTCTGCCGGACCACCAGCAGGGGTGTGCCGATCAGCTCGGTGGTCAGAAAGTCGCCGGCGGATTGCAACTCGTCGACATGCGCCACGATATGCGGAAATCGCCGCACCACATCGCGCTCCTTGGCCGCGAGATCGGGATCGTCGAAGACCGAAAAAGGCACGCGGAGAAGGTCGTCCGCATAGTCGGTGGTGTTGTTGTCCACGTGGGCGATGAGCCGCCGCGTGAGCCTGATCTTCTCGTCGCGCTCCATGTTCCGAGAGTGGCACACGAGACAATCATTGTCTAGTGTCTTATCTAAAGGTTTTCGATTCCTTGATAACTTGATACGGTGCTTTCCGTGACTGGAAGCGGCACGGACATCGAGCGCCCGGCCGACACCCGGTCGGCCATTCTCACCGCGGCAGAATCCTGTTTCGCCCGCCTCGGCATCGCGGGCACCACCATGGAGGACGTGGCCAGGGCCGCGTCGAGCTCCCGCGCGACGGTGTACCGCTATTTCGCCGATCGCGACGCCCTGGTCACCGAATCGGTGGTCCGCCGCGCCCACGCCAACATGGATTCCGCGCGTGAATTCATCGCGCGACGGCCGACCGTCGCCGAGCGCATCGTCGAGGGCATCTGCGAGGACGTGCGCCGCGGCCGCCGCGACCCGATGGTGCATCGACTGGTCTCCCCCGGCGAGATGGTGCTCGCGGCCCGGCTGCTCACCGAGTCCGGCCGGGCCGTCGAACTGACCTACGAGCTGTGGCAGCCGATCCTCGCCGACGCACAGGCCGCCGGCACGATCCGCGCCGATCTGGACATCCGGCTGCTGTGCGAATGGATATCGGAGCTGGAGATGCACTACATCGCCCGGGGCAGCACGGACGACGCCGAGGATCTCGACCACATCCGCGCCCAGCTGCGGACCTACCTGCTTCCGGCCCTGCTCCGCTGAGACGGGTTCGCCGTACCAGCGACGAAGCCCGGCTGCCGGCCGCGCCCAATGTCTCGAATGTTGTGATCCAGGACAGTTGCCCGCAGGACCAGGTGTTCCACGGCTCGGTGATATACGACGACATCACGCTGCGCCTGGTCCGCAACGCGCTGGCCCCGCACAGCGCTGCGCCACCGGCGTGCCATCCGGTCCTGCCCGTGATCAATTGAGTACATGCGACCGGGCCCGGTATCCGCGCTGTGCGGATACCGGGCCCGGATTCGGCGCTCACTTCGGCGGAGTGGCCCCGCCCAGTGCGGATCCGATCCCGCCGATGTCGGTGATCGTCCAGTTGCTGTGACTGTCCAGGGTCAGCGAATAGGTCGCCGTGGACTGGATACCTTCGGGCGCCTGACTGTTCTTGGTCAGCACGCTGACGAAGCAGTCCACGGTGTAGCTGCCGTTGTTGTTCGTATGCACCTTGGCCGCAACCGGTTTCGCGGTCGACACCCACTGCAGTGGGGTGATGATCTGCTCCATCGAGCCCGCCGCCTGGGTCAGCCGGTTCGACAGTTCCGGGCTGGTGCCCTTGGTCAGGCGGGCACGCCAGGAAGCGAGATCCTGAAAATTCATCTCCGCGGCCGCGGTGGCGTAATCGAGTGCCACCTGCTCGGCGTGGGCGGTCTCGGTCCGCTCCGCTCGCGCGGCATCGATTCGGTCGTTCTTGTCGTGCAGCTGCCAGCCGAGGACGGCGACCGCGACGGCCAGCAGGATCACGATCACCGCCACGGCGACGGTTTTCAGCTTGATCGACGATTCGCCGGTCCGCCTCCCCCGGTTCAGGGCCGCGGCCAGTGTGGATCGTTGTTCGGCAGCGGCGTCGTCGGACGTCGCGGTGTCGACGGATTCGGGGTCGGTGAGTACTGAGCCGGACTGAGTCATGGGACCTTCTTCGCGTGCGGGGTGGCGGTCACGGGGTTGGCTGGCGGCGCGGGTTCAGGGGCTACCTCCCCGGTGGTCGAATGTGCACGGTGACCGCGTCTCCCGAGGCGGTCGCGGTGAGCGCGTTGTCGAGGAATCGTCCGATGTCGACCGTCGACATGGCCGCGGCGCACGCTCGGACTCCGGGCAGCAGATCGACTCCGAGGGTCTGCAGATCGCCGGAACTCTTGTCCAGGAACTGCTGCAACTGGTCGATCAGCGGTGCGGCACCGTCCTCGATACTCGTCAGCGGGCCGAACGACGCGGCGAAGTGCACCCCGCCGAGCACATCGGTGAAGCCCGATCCGAATGCGGCCAGCCGCGGCGTCGCGCCCGCGAGATCACCGGGAACGGTGCCGCTGGCCTGCAACAGCGGTTGCAGCGCCGTCAGCAACTGGGTCAGATCGCCCGATCGTGCCGTCAGCGTGCGCGCGAGCAGCGCACCGGCGCGCGACAGGTCGTCGAGCACCCAGGGATCGTCGGGCAGGGCGACGTCGATCGTGCTGAAGATCTCGCGGATTCGATCGGGCTCGACCTGCTCGAGCATGCGGGTCAGCCGTGCCGACAACTCCTGGAACGTGGTCGGTACCACCACACGCGCGGCGGGAATCCGCGCCCGGTCGGTCAGATAGGGCCCCGTCGCCGTGGCGGGCAATACCGACAGATACGCCTCACCGAGGGCCGAGAGATTGTCGACGCGGAATCGGCTGTCGGCCGGAATCCGGTACCCCTGTTCGTAATTCCACGAGATGTCCGCGTGCCCCGCGGTCGCGGCGACACCGGTGACGTGTCCGATCGCCACGCCACGCAGCAATACCCGCGAGCCGACCACCAGTCCGTTGGTGTCGGGCACCGACATCGCCGCCGTGTGGACATGACGCAGGGCGCCGGTGTCCAGACCGATGTGGTTCAGGTAGGCGAACGACGATCCGGCGATCACGGCCATACCCGCGATCGATGCGACGACTTTGAGGTTCACTTCACCGCTCCCAGCATGCGCAGCAGATTCTCGACGTCGGCGACGAGGTGATCGCCTCCGGCGGTATCGATCGAGCGGATGTCGACCGACGGATTCCGGGCGAACGGAAGTAGCGTCGTGCGCAGGAAATCCGACAGTTTCGCCGTATCCGCGGGAGCGCGGTCCCAGATGTCGCGGGCGACGCCGCCGGTGTCGGCGAGCGAGTTCAGCATCGGCACCATCCACAGCCCGCCCTCGTACACGCTGCCGACCGACGGCAGGATCTGGCTGATGTAGGACACGATGCTGACCGCGGTACGGCGCCAATAGTGTTCGGTCCGCGGTGCGAACAGCGTCGCCAGGGTCTGGCCCTTCGCGTCGATCGCGGCGCCGGTATCGGAGAAGCCGGCCAGCATCCGATCGATCTCGCCGGTATCACCGGCCAGATCGCGCATGTCGCCGGCGACAACGCTCGCCAGCCGCTGCACATCCCGTGGTTGCGGCATGACGGCATTGATTCCGGTCATGGCGTCCTCGATCTTCTGGATGCTGCCGCCGTTGACGAAGTAGGCGAGCACCGCCATCGTGTCCTCGAGCTGCGGGGGCGAACTGGTGTGGTCGACCGACACCGTTCCGCCCGCCGGGAGGTACGGTCCCCGCACCACCGGTTCGTGATCGAGCGCGATATAGGTGTCGCCGAGCAGCGTGTTCTGGCGGATCACCGCGCGTACGCCGGCGGGGACCTCGGTCCCGTCCTTGATGTGCGCGTCCACCGAGACGAAACCTTCTGCCGCGGTGAGCTTTTGAACCTCGCCCACACGCAGGCCGTCCATCATCACATCGGCGCCGGTCGGCAGATTCATCGTGCTGGCGAACTGCAGTTCGAGCTGATAGCCCGCCCCCACGCCACCGCGGACGGAGGGCAGATCGTCGGGCCCCACCGAACAAGCGGTGGTGGCCAGCAGCCCGCATCCCAGCATCGTCGCCAGGGCGCCGTTCTTCCATCCTGTCGTCTTCATCGCCGGCCTTTCGCGAGCACCAGATCCAACAGGCCCGTCGCCGGAACCTCGAGGTGACCATCGGCTGTCGCGCAGCTCCCCGGCGCCGCCGCCCGGTTCACCGCGTCACAGAGTTCGGGCCCCGTGGGCGAGTCGATCCGCACGGTGGGCGGGCGGTAGTCGATGGACAATCCGCCGTCGTTCGCCGACTGCTGCCGCAGCATCGTCGCGACCGACGGGATCGATTCCAGCAGGTTCGCAATATCTTTGGAGCGACTCGCGGCCAGATGGATGGCATCGACGACCGGTCCCTGCAGCAGCGGCCAGATATCGCCGCCGTAGTTGGTCTGGATGTCGTGCAGCAGATTCACCAGCCAGCCGACGCCGACGCAGACATCGACGACACCGGGCCACAGATCGATCCCCGCATCGACCACCTCGGGCATTCGGTCCAGGATGGCCTGGATCGCGGGCCAGCGCTGCAGGGCCTCATCGGTCAGCGGGGCCATGTTCTCGATGATGGAACCGATGTCGGCGGTCAACCGGTCCGGACTCGCGGCGGCGGCGGACGCGTGCACCATCATCGACCGGGCGTTACCGCCCTGACCGCGCAGTGCCTGCTCGAATCCGTCGACCGCCTTCTCGAAACTGTCTCTGCTGTCGTCAGGGCTCAGCGCGTCGATGAAATCCGCCGCCGAGCCGGCGATCTCGGAGATGCTCTTCGGAGTGAAGCTGCGCTGCACCGGAATACACTGTCCCGCGGTCAGTTCCGGCCCCGAGTGATAATTGCCGACCAATTCCACACTGCGATCGGCGAGGATCGACTTCGAGCGGGTGACCGCGCGGACATCGGCCGGGAAGCGCCGGCCGCCGTCGAGCGCGAACGTCACTTCGACGTGATCGCCCCGGGGCTGGATTCGATCCACCCGGCCGACGGGTAATCCCATCTGCGTCACCGGATTTCCGGGGTACAGCCCGACCGCATCCGGCATCTGGGCACAGAATCCGGAATGCGACGGTGCGCCGTCCGGATCCACGACCGTGAAGCCCACGCCC
Organism: Nocardia sp. NPDC052254; assembly: GCF_040679495.1. NCBI lineage: Bacteria > Bacillati > Actinomycetota > Actinomycetes > Mycobacteriales > Nocardiaceae > Nocardia > Nocardia sp. NPDC052254. The sequence continues at coordinate 32,398 of NZ_JBFAUW010000014.1, forward strand.
GCGACCAGGGCCAGCGCGACGACCCCGCCCACGCCGATCAGATATCTCCTGTTCATCGTCATCTCAGCACGTCCGCCCGGGCAGAGGAACACAGACATTCGAGGCCAGCACCGTGCCGCCGGAGATCGTGGCCAGCCCCTGCGGGGACAGCCATGCCTCGAGCTGGGCCCGCAGCCCCTGCAACTTGTCGATCGCCGGGCCCATATTCGTGCCGAAACTCTCGATCGAGGACCGCACCTGGTCGATCGCGGCATGGACCTGATCCTTGTGATCGAGATAGAACTTCATCTCCGGCTGCACCCGCATCAGCACATCGCCGAGCAGACGGTAGGCCTCGTTGAAGCCGACGTGGGCGTTGTCGTAGGTGGCCACCACCAGATCGATCTGGCGAATCAGGTCGAAGACGAAATCCCGGCTGCCGTTGAACGACTTCAGATATTCCGACGCCAGCCCGGTGATCTGCTCGATCTGCTCGCGCTGGCGGTCCATGACCGTGGCGATACTGTTCATCCCGGAGATCACCGAGCCCACCGAGGTCGAATTGTGTTGCAGCGCCTGGGCCACCTGATCGATGTTCGCATCGACGGTGCCACCCTCGACCCGGTCGGTCACATGCGGTGCCGCCTGCAGTACATCGCCGATCGAATACGGGACGGTGACATGGTCGGCCGGGATCACGCGTGATCCCAGCGGCGTGGTGCCGAGCGGGACGACGGTGACCGCGTATCCGCCGACCGGGGTCAGCATCCGGACCTCGACGTGCGAGTCGTCGCCGATGAAGGTGTCCTGCGCGATCTGCGCCTCCACCCGTACCGTATCCGCCCGGAAGGACACCTCGGTGATCTTCCCGACGGTGATCCCGGCGACCCGGACCTCCTGCCCGGTCGACAGCGCCGAGGCATCGGTGGTCTCGAAGGCCACCGTGCGCCGGCCGACCGGATGGGTGTAGAACACCGTCGTCGCGCTCAGCGCCACGATCGCGGTTCCGACCACCAGCGTGCCCAGCAGGATCTCACTCGCCGCGATTCGTCGCAGCAGTGCACGCACCGCACCGCCGCGCGGTCGGTTCGTCACCGGCCCTTGCATACCACGACCTCACTCCCGTTCAGCAGAACCTCGACTTCGGTTGGCAATTCGGCGATTCCGTTCGTGCAGTTCATCGCTGCCGGCGCGGCCGTGGTCTGCGGCAGCTGCAGTCCGGCGAAGGCCACCGGCAGCAACCGCAGCGCGTCGGCGGCCTGGGGCAGTGACGCGAACGCCCGGGTCAGCAACTGGTCCACGTCCACATCGCGGGACAGTCCGAGTTCGGTGATCAGGCGATGCACCGGCGTGAGGAACTCCGGACCGAACTTCGCCGTCTTCGGGAATTCGCTCAGCACCGTCATCGCCTTGGCGATCGGGAAGCTCAGCGATTTCAGGAACTCCATGACCTGCGGCGATCTACCACCCATCGAATCGGAGATACGCGACAGGTTCGTGACCAGTGTCGAGATCACCTGTTCCCGGTCGTGTGCGAGATCGGTGAGTTTCTGGACGCTGTCGAGCATGGGCGCCAGACCCGATCCGTCACCCTGCAGCAAGGTGATGGCGTTCTGCATGAAGGCGTTGATCTCGTCGGTGCTCATCGTGTTCAGGACCGGCTGCAGACCGTTGAACAGACCGGTGATGTCGAACGACGGCTTGGTCCGGTCGGTGCCCAGCCGGTCGACCGGCCGGCCGGGTTGCGCGGGCGCCTGCAGATCGACGTACCGAATCCCGGTGAGATTCTGATATTTCACCGCCAGCACCGTGTTGTCGGTCAGGCGGTAGGGCCGTTCCAGTGAGAACCTCACCTCGGCGATGCTCGTGCCGTTGCGCCGGGTGAGCGTGATGTCCGAGATCTTGCCCACCCGAACACCTTTCGTCCGGATGTCGCCGTTCACGTGGAGACCGGAGACATCGGTGAACTCGGCGGCGAAGGTGCGGGTGTCACCGCGGACCGGATTCTTGATGGCGCTGAGGATGATCGAGAAGAGCACCACGGCCGCCACCGCGGCGACGCCGAGCTTTCCCAGGGTGACGAAGAGTTTCGCGCGTGGGCTCATCGGTGTTCCTCTCCGGCGGGCGCGGTCGCGATGCCGGTCAGCCCGAGCGGGGTCGCGAACATCGGCAGATCGTCGACGACGATTCGGAGGTTGAGCGTCTTGCGGCCTTCGCTCGTACCGAAAGCCGCGTCGTACCGGTCGATCAGTGTCATCACCTTGTCGGGGACGGCTCCACCGCCGAGGATGTGCGGCACGGTGTCGGTCAACGCCGCGACGAGCTGGGTGACCGGCGTCAACTCCTCGCCGTGGGAGGCCAGCAGCCGGCCGGCCTTGCCGAACAGACTGTTGGCGGCCAGGCCGAGACCCTTGTCGGTCTTGTCCATGAACGCGTCGTCCACCCCGATCGAGCCGTCGGGCCGTCGGTTGTATCCACTGTCGTAGACGTTGTAGAGGGCATCGACCGCCTGGGTGCTGAAAGCCGGTAGCACCGAGAGGATGTCGTCGGCGCGCCGCATCAATTCCGTCGGCATCGCCTGCTGGGTGGCCGCCACCCGGTCGGCGAAGACGATGCCGGACTGGATCAGCGGTGTGAGCCCGTCGGTGTAGCGCACGACCTTGTTCAGGGTGATCACCATGGATTGGGTCAGTGTTCCGTCGATGGCCAGCGAACCCTTTTCCAGCATCGTCGACATGGTGAAGTCGCCGGTGGGCATCTTGTTCAGCGTGCTGCCCGCCACCAGGCGATTGCCCCCGGAATGCGCCACGAGGTCCACCGCGGTGATTCCGAAATAGTTCTGCGGCCGGAAATCGAGGTCGAAGCCGTCGGTCAGCTGCGCCGAAACCTCCGAGCGCAGCAGCACACCCATCCGCACCGTATCCGGCTTCGTCTTCTCCAGCCGGGTGATCTCACCGATCTCCGCACCGTGCAGAATGATCTTCGTGCCGGTACCGACGCCCGGACCCACATAGGGCACTTCGATATTCAGCGCCAGGCCGGCCGGCTTGTGGTAGCGCGGGTAGATCCACAGCGCGACCACCAGCACGAGCGCGATCACCGCGGCGACCGCGACCGCCGCGATCTCCACGACGCGCTTCTGATGGCGGTCGGTACCGCGCAGAAAATCCTGATTACGTGTCTTGGCCATCACCCTATCCTTTGAACACGAGCAGCGGACTCAGGCCCCAGATCGCCACTGTCATAGCGAAATTCAGCACCACAATGGCGACGAGGCTGGCCCGGATCGCCCGCCCGGACGCGGCGCCCACGCCCGCGGGACCACCGGAGGCGAAATAGCCGTAGTAGCAATGGATCAACGTCACCACTCCGCAGAAGACCACGGCCTTGATCACCGATGCCGTCAGATCCGGCCAGCTCAGGAACTGGGCGAAATAGTGGTCGTAGGTGCCCGGTGGCTGATGATGGAAGACCTTCACGATGATCCCGCCGGTGAAGAACGCGATCACCAGCGCCATGAGATATCCGGGCAGAATCACCAGCATTCCGCCGACCAGCCTGGTTCCCACGACGAACGGAATCGCGCGCAGGCCCATGGCTTCGGTGGCGTCGATTTCCTCGGCGATGCGCATGGCGCCGATTTCGGCCGTCATACGGCAGCCGGCCTGGGCCGCGAAGCCGATACCGGTGATGATCGGGGCGATCACGCGAATATTGCCGAAGGAACCGATGATTCCGGTGAGAGCGCCGAAGCCCAGCAGGTTCAGCGCCATGAACGCCTCGATCGCCACCACGGCGCCGACCGCGACGCCGAGGAAGAACATCAGGCTGACCACGCCACCGTCGACGATCAGGGAACCGCTTCCCCAGGCCATGTTGTTCATCGTCTGCACCGTCTGTTTCCGGTAGTGGCGCACCGTGATCGGCAGCAGATACAGCGTCTTCGCGATGAATATGGCCACCTGGCCGAGCTCACCGGCGAAGTCACTCAGGCCCCGCCCGAGCGCGCGAACAGGACGTGCGGCGAATGCGGGGAGAAGATACGGAGATTGCGATGGACTACTCATTGTCACGCCAATCGATTCATGCCAGCCTGGCCGGGAAGAACATCATCTGCAATTGGCTGATCAGCAGGTTCGTCATGAATATGCAGAACACACTGAGCACCACCGAGGCATTGACGGCATTCGCCACCCCTTTCGGGCCACCTTTGGCCTCGAGACCGCGCAGGCTGGCGATCAGCACCACGATCGCGGCGAAGATCAGCGCCTTCAGCACCGAGAACGCCAGGTCGGTCGGAGTGGCGAAGGCGCCGAAGGACTGCCAGAAACTGCCCGGCACAACATGATTGACATTGGCCGAGATGATCAGGCCCGCGAACACTCCCGCGGCGACGATGATGATGCACAGCACCGGAGCGATCGCGATCATGGCCACGAACCTGGGCATCACCAGGCGCTCGACCGGATCCACCCCCATGACCCGCATGGCGTCGATCTCCTCCCGGATCGACCTGGCGCCGAGGTCGGAGGCGATCGCCGAGGCGGCCGCACCGCTCATCAGCAGGCCCGCCGCCATGGGCGCGCCCTGCCCGACCACACCCAGTCCGCTGGCCGCCCCCGCCAGCGAATTCGCACCGACCTGATTCATGATGCCGCCCACCTGAACCGATACCTCGGCGCCGATCGGAATCGCCATCAGCAAGGCCGGTAGCGCGGTCACCTTCAACAGCAGCCACATCTGTTCGACGAGCTCGTGTACCGGCATCCGCAGCCGCACGGTGTCCACGACCGAATACCGCACCACCGCGCCGGTCAGTCGGGCAGAGCGGCCGAGGGTCGCGAGGCTGTCGCGCGGCGCCCGGCGCAGATGCGCGAGAAGACGATGCCACCACGACGCTCGCGCGGCGGAGGGCGCGACCTCGGGGCGGGCCGGTGCCGGCCCGGCCGGGCCGGGTAGCGCGTGGGCGATCATCGGTGCCTGGGTAGTACTCATCGGTGGCACCTCCCTCCATGGGTATCCGACGCGTGCGACATCCGCGCCGGCGTAATCGTTTTCTGGTGAATGGTGTTCGGGAATCACCCGACCGCTTCCGCGGATGTCATCGGTGGTGAAATCCGTTGCCGCTCAACGCTCTGCGCAGGTTCGATCGGAAAGGAAAACCGAACGGGGCGGAAGCGAGAGGCGGTACGGCGGGAATCCGGGATACCGGACGCCGAGCCGCACGGCGATGGGAAATTGTGTGCGGTCACGTGTCGTGGCTCATAGAGAATTTACTTCGTTTTACGCGTTACGTCAATCGTATTTTGTAAAACAGCTCGGTTTACGATACGACCGGCAATGCGGGCTCGTCGGCGAAACTGGACTCGACCGCGGCGCGCGCCGCCGCGGGCAGGCTCGGCAGCAACGCGCGCACCCGTGCGCGGCGCCGGGCCACGGCACGACGCTCGGGCATCCCTGGCGTGGCCTGCATCTGGGGAACGATTCCCGCGATCTCCTCGACCCCGCCGGCGTGATGGCCCGCCGCCACCAGCGCCTGTTCGCGCACCCGCTGCGCCTCGTCCTTCTCCTCGGACATCCCGATGGGACCGACCATGCGGCCGTTGAGGAACTGCCGGACCACCGGCTCATCGGAAGTCAGCAGCACCTCGCGAGGACCGAACATGACCAGCTCGCGGCGAAAGAGCATGCCGATGTTGTCCGGCACCGTGCGGGCGAGATTGATGTTGTGCGTGACGATCAGGAACGTGGCGTCGATCTGGGCGTTGATATCGAGGAACAGCTGGCTGATATAGGTCGTGCGCACCGGATCCAATCCCGAATCGGGTTCGTCGACCAGAATCACCTCGGGGTCGAGGACCAGGGCCCGCGCCAGGCCGGCGCGTTTGCGCATGCCACCGGAGATCTCGCCCGGCAGTTTGCCTTCCGCGCCGACCAGACCGGTCAGCTCGAGTTTTTCCATCACGATCCGCCGGATCTCGGATTCGCCCTTACGGGTGTGCTCGCGCAATGGAAACGCGACATTGTCGAACAAATTCATCGAACCGAACAAGGCGCCGTCCTGGAACAGGACACCGAACAGCTTCCGGATCTCGTACAACTGCGAAGCGGAACAGACGGTGATGTCGGTGCCATCGACGAATATCGATCCGCGCTCGGGCCGCAGCAGGCCGATGAGCGCTTTCAGGAACACCGATTTCCCCGTACCCGAGGGGCCGAGCAGAACACTCACCTCACCGGCCGGGAGCGTCACGCTGACATCCCGCCAAATCGTCTGCGCACCAAAACTTTTGGTGATTCCGGTGGTACTCACTTCGACACCCATGGGCTCTCCTGGATCGAGATTCGGCGCATCGGCGACAGCGCCTGTGGACAGCCGCGAACCCGGCGCACGCCGTTCGCACGAACGGCCGGACGCGCAGCTGTGATACAAACAACGATAGACGTCCAACGTTAGACGGATCACAGAATTCGTGCAATGATAGCTTCGGCCTCCGATCGACGGTGGCCTTCGAACACACGGGGGGCCGCCACATTCGGGGAGGCCGCACCGGCCGGACACCCGAACAGCGTTGGCGCGCAGCGAATTCGCGAATCCAGGGAGCTGCCCGATGCGGTCACATCGTCGTGTCCATCCGACAACGGACAAGCAATCCACACCCGGCCGGACAGCGGCACTGGTGTCCGCCGTCGCGGTGACCGGACTCCTGGCGGCCGGCTCTTCCACGGCCGGCGGCCGGCCCGCACCACCCGCCGGACCGGTCCCCGCGGCGGCGGAATCGATTGCGGTACACCAACATGACGATCAGGACTCCGGTGGCCCGATGCCGGTGCCGGCGCGCGTCGTGGCCTATCGACCACACCCCGCACCGCCGCCACCGACCGCCGCGGCGACCCCACCCCCGCCGGATCCCGCCGCGAGCCCAGCTCCCCGCGGCGCCGGGTCCACGATCCCCGAGCAGGTGCTGGCCGCATACCGCAATGCCGAACTGACCCTGCGGACCTCTCACCCCGAGTGCGGCCTCACCTGGAACCTGCTGGCCGGGATCGGGCGAATCGAATCCGGTCACGCCCGCTCGGGCGATCTGGACGCCCGAGGGACGACGAACTCACCGATCCGGGGGCCCGCCCTGGACGGCACCTTGCCGGGGAACGAGATGATCCGCGCCGCAAGCGGTTATGTGCGCGCGGTCGGTCCGATGCAGTTCCTCCCGGACACCTGGCAACGCTGGGGCGCCGACGGCAACGGCGACGGAATCGCCGACCCCGACAACATCTACGACGCGGCTCTCGCGGCAGGCAGATATCTGTGCGCCGACGGCACCGATCTTCGCGATCCGGATCAGCGGCTGCGCGCGATCCTGCGCTACAACCATTCGGCGGCCTACGCGTCGACCGTGCTCACATGGTCTCGGATCTATGCCGGCGACGATGTCGATCCGGCCGATCTCACGCCCGTCCCACCTGATCTCGGGTCCGCGCCGGACGACGGCGACGAGCGTGCGCGCGGTGCCGAGACCCCCGTGTCCCCCGATGTCGATCCGGCGCCCGACACCCCCGCACCGGCACCGGCACCGGCACCGGCACCGATGATCCACATCCCGGGCCTGCCCCCGATCCCGTGCGGAATCCTCTGTCCCCCACCGGCGTGAAGGGCCCCGTCGCACTCATCGCGCCGGGAACGCGGGGACATCCTCCCAGTCACCGATCTGATAGCACGCGTGCGCATCCTCCTGCTCGAACGCGAGCAGGCGCGACAGCCGGACGGCGGCGGGATCGTCGGGATCGATGCGCATCAGCACCACCTGCGCCCCGGCATCGCGGAGTTCGTCGAGGGCGCGAGTCAGCAGCGCCGCACCGAGGCCGCCCCCGCGAATCTGCGGTACGACGATCAGCGCTCGTACCCAGGCACCGCGCAATTCCAGATGGCGGATCGGATTCGGATCGAACCAGACCATTCCCGCCGGACGCTCACAGCCGGCCGACGCCAGCACGATCCGCCCGCACCGTTCGCCGAATTCGGTGCGGAACTGGTCGAATCGAGCCTCGGTCAGCCCCTGCCGGGCCAGCATGTCGCCGGCTGTCGCGGCGACCGCGTCGTCGGCCAGGTCGACCGGCCCGCTCACCTCCACGCCGCCCGGGAACGCGGCCGGCGTCAACGGCATCGCGAACGGTCCGGCCAGATGCCGCACCATGGTCCACAGCCGGGCGGCCGCCGCGATGTCGAACCGGCGGGTCAGTCGTTCGGAGGCGGGATGGCTGCCGTAGGCCCAGCACCGCAGCGATGTCGCTCCCCGGCCACACCAGCCACCGGATGCGGATACATCGAGGCCCAGCTCCTCGACGAGCAGTGTCGTCACTCCGCGCGAGCGATAGTCGGGGTGGACGGTGTACCGGATCGTGCCCTGGCCTCGGCTGTCGATCGTCAGGTTCAGATAGGCCACCATCACCATGGGCACGTCCGGTCGCACACTCAGGCCGCGACGCGCCTTGATCGCCAGGTGCCACACCGATCGCCCGTCGCTCGAAACCGACTCCACCGCGTGGTCCCCCACGATCGAGAATCCGGCCTCGTCGTCGTAGGCCGCGGCCGCGCGGACCAGGGCCAGGACTTGCGCCCGGTCCTGTTCGCCGAGTTGCCGACACCAGGTGTAGTCGATCATCGTCCCGCCCTTCTCGCGCCGCGCCGGTTTACACATAAACCTACATGAGTTAGATTTAGGACACCATACCAACAGCTCAGGACGCTAACCCCAATGCCCGGAGCACATCCGGGCCAGGTTGCGAGACATTGGAGATACGCCATGACCGAGGTCGGCGCCCCGCGCGAGGAACGAATTCGTCGCGCTCTGACGCACCTGCGCAACGACACCACCGACGAGTTCGGCCACGTCACCTGGTTCGAGCCCACGGAGTTCACCGATCCCACCGTCGCCCAGCACGAACGCGATCTGATCTTCGGGCGGGTGCCGTCGATCGTCGCGCACGGATCCGAGATCCCGCGCGCCGGTGACTTCTTCACCCTCCAGATGCCGAGGAACAACATCATCGTGGTCCGCCAGCGCGACGGCGGGGTCAAGGCGCTGGTCAATCTGTGCCGCCATCGCGGCGCTCTGCTGGAGAAGGAGGACAAGGGCCGGTGCCGGCTGTTCTCCTGCCCCTATCACCGCTGGTCCTACGATATGGACGGCAGTCTGCGAACCATCACCCGCGACAACACGTTCGGCGAGGCCGAACGCGAGACGCTCGGACTGATCGAGCTGCCCACCCAAGAGCGGCACGGGTTCATCTGGGTCGTCGACGACGCCGGCGCGGATATCGACGTCGCGGCGTGGCTGGGGCCGGAGATGGACGCGATCCTGGCCACCTACGACCTGCAATCGAAGGTCTGCGTGCAGGCCGAGGGTTTCGACGAGCCGGTCAACTGGAAGATCATGCAGGACGCCTTCCTCGACGGCTATCACATCCAGTACGCGCACCCCAACACCGCGGCCAAACACATCCACACCAATGTGCTGGCCTTCGACGATTTCGGCCGGCACTGCCGGTTCATCGCGCCGCGCAAGTCGATCGATCGCTGGATCGAGGAGGATCCCGGTGACCGCAGCCTGGCCGGCGATGTCACCGAGACGCACTTCCTGCTGCCCAACAGCACACTGCTGCGCCAGCCCGATCATTTCCAGCTGCTGACCTTCCGCCCGCACCCGACCGAGCCACAACGCAGCCGGATGGAGATGCGCCTGATCGTCCCGCCGGTGGAACAGACCCGGATGACCGAGGAGAAGTGGACCCGGCTCTGGGACAAGAACTGGCAGATCCTGCTCGACGTCCTGCACGCCGAGGACTTCCCGCTGCTGCGCGACTCGCAGCGCGGCATGACCAGCGCGAGTGCGGGACGCATGGTGCTGGGGCAGAACGAAGTCGCCAATCAAGTCTTCCGTCGCGAGACACAGAAGCTGCTGACGCAGAAATGACCACGGCGCCGGGGCGCATTCGCCCCGGCACAGGAGGAACGCAGTGAGAACAGACCTTTTCGAGCCCGATCACGAGCTGTTCGGCCGGACCGTACGTGGCTTCGTCGAACGCCACGTCGTCCCCAAGATGGAGAAGTGGGACGCCGACCGGCTCATCGATCGCGACACGTGGCGCGCGGCCGGCCAGCAGGGCCTGCTCGGCCTGGCGGTCCCGGAGGAATTCGGTGGTGCGGGTGAGACCGACTATCGCTTCCGGGTGATGATCCAGTCCGAGATCGCCCGGGTGGGAGCCTCGGCATTACAGTCGGGCTTCTCCACCAACGACGACATCGTCCTGAATTATCTGCTGCGGCACGCCAATTCCGAGCAGCGTGGCCGCTGGTTGCCCGGGTTCGTCACCGGCGAGACCATCGGCGCCATCGCGATGACCGAGCCGGGTGCCGGCAGCGATCTGCGGGCGGCCCAGACCACCGCGGTCCGCGAGGGTGACCAGTGGGTGATCAACGGGTCGAAGACCTTCATCACCAGCGGTATGCTCGCCGATCTGGTGATCGTCTTCGCGGTCACCGATCGCGACGCCGGTTCGCGCGGTTTCAGCCTGTTCGTGGTCGAGGACGGCACCCCGGGGTTCACGCGTGGCCGAAAACTCGACAAGGTCGGCCTGCACGCCCAGGACACCGCGGAACTGTTCTTCGACAATGTCCGGGTGCCGGATGCGAATCGGCTCGGCGACCTCGGCGGCGGATTCGGGTACCTGATGCAGAGCCTGCCGCTGGAGCGGCTCGGAATCGGTATCGCCGCACAGGTTTCCGCGGAGGCCGTGCTCGGCTGGACGCTCGACTACATCAAGCAGCGCCGGGCCTTCGGTAAGCCGATCGGTGAATTCCAGGGTCTCGGATTCACCGTGGCCGAGTTGCAGACGGCCACCGAGGTCTCCCGCGCCTACATCGACCGGTGTGTTCGTGAGTACAACAACGGCACCCTGACCGCCGTCGACGCCGCGAAGGCCAAACTGTGGGCCACCGAGCTGCAGGGCAAGGTCATCGACGCCGGAGTGCAGCTGCACGGTGGATACGGATACATGATGGAATATCCGGTCGCCAAGGCCTTCATCGATGCCCGCATCCAGCGCATCTACGGCGGGACCAACGAGATCATGAAAGAGATCATCCATCGCGACCTCCTGCGTTCCTGACCCTCCGAGCCGGCGCGGGACGACCGCGCCGGCTCCGGAAGGTCCTGCGCCCCTGCCGCGGACGGCTCAGCGTGCACCGGAACCGCCCGCCGCCAGCAACTCCGCGATTCCCACGAATTTCACCCGGGGACGCCGCTCGGCCCGGCCCGCCCGGCGTTCGGCGGCGTCGATCGACTTCCAGCCGCGGGTATCGAGCCGGCTCGGCTGCCGACCGGCGAGCAACGTGTCCAGATCCGCGCGCGATCGGCGCGGTGCGGACAGTCGCCCGGCGGCGAAATCCTCCACCAGCGCGTACACGGTTTCCTGTGAGCAGTATCGGTTGGTGCCGATGACGCCCGACGGACCACGTTTGATCCAGCCGGCCACATAGGTGCCCGGCACCGGGGTGCCATCGAGTTCGGTGACCCGGCCGCCCCGGTGCGGGATGGTCCCCTCGGACTCCGAAAAGGGCACGCCGGGCACGGCGATCCCGCGATAGCCGACCGAGGTCAGCACGATCCCGCAGGAAACCGTTTCACGCATGACCGTCGCACGCAGCTGCCCCGCCGCGCTCCATTCGGTCCGCGTGAACTCGACCGCATCGACGGCCCCGGCGCCGCGAAAACCACTCGGAGACAGAAAGTATCGGAACACCATGCTGCGATTGCCCACACCGGCCGCGCGCTCGGACAGCTGTCGCGCCACCCTGGCCTTGAGCCCGGCCACCGGGTCGTCGCCGGGCGGCGTCCCCGGCGGACCGAGTTCGTCGCAGCGCACGTCCAGCCCGTCCACCGCGCCGAGCCCCAGCAGCTCCGGTGTGGTGAACGCCGCGTGCCCGGGCCCACGCCGGCCCACGACGACGACTTCACGAATCCGGCTCGCGGCCAATGCCTCCAGCGCGTGGCCGGCGATATCGGTGCGTGCCAGGGCGGCGACATCGGTGACCAGAATCCGGGCCACGTCCAGGGCGACATTGCCGTTCCCGATCACCACCGCACGCTCGCCCGACAGATCGAAGGCGCGGTGCGCATGATCGGGATGCCCGTTGTACCAGCCCACGAAATCGGTCGCCGAGTGCACACCGGCCAGATCCTCGCCCGGAATCGAGAGGGCACGGCCCTGCGACGCACCGGTCGCGTAGATCACGGCGTGGTGATGCTGCAGCAGTTCCGCGGCGCTGATGTGGGTTCCGACCTCCACGTTGAGCTCGAGCGCCAGGTTCGGCCGGCTCAGCGTCCGGCCGAACGCGTCGGCGACCTGTTTGGTGTGCTGATGGTCGGGCGCGACTCCGTAGCGAACCAGGCCGAGCGGCACCGGAAGTCTGTCGAACACGGTGATCTCGACATCGATCTCCCGGCGCGACAACAGATCCTCGGCCGCATAGCACGCCGACGGCCCCGAACCCACGATCGCGACCCGCAGCGGCCCACGCTCGGCCACCTCGACTGCGGGCCGCTCGGCCGGCGGCGGTGCCGGCACACCGACCGTGGCGAAGTACGCCGCGTTGACCTCACGGTAGGGCTCGGTGGCCGGGGTCAGATCTCCCTCGGAAACGATGGCGTCGACCGGACACTCGTCGATACAGGCACCGCAGTCGATGCAGGTCGCCGGGTCGATGTGCAACAGCTCCGCGCGACCGAAATCCGGTTCGCCGGGGCGCGGGCGAATGCAGTCCACGGGACAGACCGACACGCAACCGGCGTCGTTGCAGCAGGGCTGTGTGATGACGTGCGCCATCTCTCCTCCGGATCCACGGCTCTCGACCCGGATCCAACGGGGAGGACACCGTACAGCTGACGTTATTTGTATTTTGTTATACGCTGAGTGACCGGCGCCACGCAATAGCCCGGTGACAGCTCGGCGGCCCCGAAGAGAGGAAACACCTATGACAACCGCAGTGATCGTGGACGCGATCCGCACGCCGTCCGGCAAAGGCAAACCGGGCGGCCAACTGTCGAATCTGCACCCCACCGAACTGCTGTCGGCCGTGCTGCGCGGACTGATCCACCGCACCGAACTCGATCCCGCACTCGTCGACGACGTCATCGGCGGTTGTGTGGGACAAGCCGGCGAACAGGCACTCAACATCACTCGCAGCGCGGTATTGGGCGCCGGATTCCCGGAAGCGGTGCCCGCCACCACCATCGACCGCCAGTGTGGCTCCAGCCAGCAGGCGGCCCACTTCGCCGCACAGGGCGTGATCTCCGGCGCCTACGACATCGCCATCGCCTGTGGTGTCGAGTCGATGAGCCGGGTGCCGATGGGAACGGCGACGCTGGGCAAGAACGCCTTCGGCCCGGGTATTGCCGCCCGCTACCCCGAAGGGCTGGTGGGACAGGGGATTTCGGCCGAACTGATCGCCGCGCGCTGGAAGTTCGACCGGACCACCCTGGACGAGTTCTCCGCCCGCTCCCACGCGCGCGCGGCCGCCGCCGACTTCGCCTCCGAGATCCTGCCGATCACCGTCGGACCGGACACCCGGGCCGACATGGACGAGACCGTACGCCCCTCGACCGATGTGGGGGGACTGGCCGGGCTGAAACCGTCGTTCCGGGATGAGCGAATCGCCGAGCGATTCCCCGAGATCGACTGGCGCATCACGCCGGGCAACTCCTCCCCCTTGACCGACGGCGCGTCGGCCGTGCTGATCATGAGCGAGGAGAAGGCCACCGCCCTCGGCCTGCGGCCCCGCGCACGATTCCACAGCTTCGCCGTCACCGGCAGCGATCCGCTGCTCATGCTGACCGGGGTCGTCCCCGCCACCCGGAAGGTACTCGACAAGGCCGGTCTGACGATCGACGACATCGACACCTACGAGGTCAACGAGGCCTTCGCACCCGTTCCGCTGGTCTGGCAGCACGAGTTCGGCGCCGATCCGCAGCGGCTGAACCCGCGCGGCGGCGCGATCGCGCTGGGACATCCGCTGGGCGGTTCGGGCACCCGGTTGCTCACCACCATGCTGAATCACCTCGAACAGACCGGCGGGCGCTACGGCCTGCAGACCATGTGCGAGGGCGGCGGCATGGCCAACGCGACCATCATCGAACGACTGTAGTACCGCCCGGCGCAGAACACAGCGTGCGCCCGAACCGGCAAATCGGTTCGGGCGCACGCTGTTTCGCGCCCGTCGCCGCGGCGACGGCGCAGTGCGATCAGCGCGGGGACATCCGGATCGCGCCGTCGAGGCGGATGGTCTCGCCGTTGAGCATCGGGTTCTCCACGATGTGGCGGGCCAGCGCCGCGTATTCGGCCGGATCTCCGAGCCTCGAGGGGTGCGGCACCTGAGCACCCAGCGACGCGATCGCCTCCTCGGGCAGCGCCGCGAACAGTGGCGTGTGGAACAGGCCGGGGGCGATGGTCATCACGCGGATCTTCAGGCTCGCCAGATCCCGGGCGATGGGCAGGGTCATGCCCACGATGCCGCCCTTGGACGCCGAGTAGGCGGCCTGGCCGATCTGGCCGTCGAACGCGGCCACCGACGCCGTGTTGACGATGACACCACGTTCCGCACCGACCGGCTCGGCCGCCGCGATACGCTCGGCCCCCAACCGGATCACGTTGAACGTGCCGATCAGATTCACGTTGATCACCCTGCCGAAGTCGGCCAGCGGAAACGCGCCCTTCTTGCCCACCGTCTTGATCGCATTACCGATACCGGCGCAGTTCACCGCGATCCGCAGCGCGCCCAGCTCCTGAGCCGCGTCCAGCGCCGCCGAGACCTGGTCCTCATCGGTCACATCGGTCGCGGCGAACACCACGCCGTCGCCCAATTCCTCGGCGACCGCCGCGCCGTTGGACGACGGCAGATCGATGATCACCACCTTCGCGCCCCGGCCGTGCAGCTCGGTCACCGTCGCCAGGCCGAGACCCGACGCACCTCCGGTCACCACCGCGACCGCATTACCGATGTCCATATCGAGTTCCTTTCCGTCACCGCACCGCCCGACGGCCGTGAGGTGTTCGCCGACGAGTTCTCGCACACCGCCGGCGATGCGTTGGATGAATACGGCTCTCCAGCGGAACCACGCCCACGACGTGCTCCGAGGTCGATCCGACTCCCGCACTATACCTATAGCCATTAGGTTTAGGGTGTCGG
The DNA here is from genome assembly GCF_040679495.1 of Nocardia sp. NPDC052254. Classification (NCBI taxonomy): domain Bacteria; kingdom Bacillati; phylum Actinomycetota; class Actinomycetes; order Mycobacteriales; family Nocardiaceae; genus Nocardia; species Nocardia sp. NPDC052254. The sequence continues at coordinate 47,621 of NZ_JBFAUW010000014.1, forward strand.
GCCGGACCGATCGAAACCGGCAACAGCACCGAAGCTTTCCGGCAACGCGAACGAAGCGCGCACCCACAGCGGGTAACGCGCTACACAGGCACCGAATTCAGGTCAGGGCGACCACAGGCGGGCACACGGCAGCGGTGGCAGATCCGGGTGCACCCGATCGTCGATGACGACCATGGAATCGGGATGGGCCCGCATCCGCGCGGCGAACTCCTCGGCGATCTCACGGGTGCACTGATAGTCCACCGTGACACCCGCACCCGGGAACTGCACCCGCACCCGGCACCGGCGCGAATCGAGCACATACCGCCCCAGTGCCACCAGATGCTCGAGCGCCGCCGCGCGACGCCGGCACGATCCACCCGACCAGTGCGCGTGCTGCTGCATGATCCGATGCGCGATATCGACCGTCAGCCGGGCGGGCACCGTCGCGCAATCCGCCAGCGGGGCAGCGCGTTTCGGAAACCACGGCCAGCGCGGCACGGCCGGCGGCATCTCGGCGCGCACTGATCACCTCCATGGCACGGTCCACCGACTGCGGGCCAGCCGGTGGCGGGACAACATCACCGGGCATCGAATCCCGGCCGGAATGCAAACTACACCACTCGCGAGCTGTCGCCACGACCACGATACTGACAAATGACGATTGACGTCAGTCGTCTAATGACGTAGCTTCGAATGTGAGGCACAGCACTCCCACTCCTCATCGGACGGGCAGACCGCGTGGCGTTCCACGCGCCGGGTCAGCCGCGCCTCGGTCAGCACCGGCCCTCTTCCGCGCCGGCAGCATCCTTCTGGAAATCGGAGTCCACCATGAAGCTCGAAGGCAAAGTCGCCGTCATCACCGGAGCCGGCTCCGGCTTCGGCCGTCAGTGTTCCCAGTTGTTCGCATCCGAGGGCGCATCGATCGCCGTGGTCGACATCGACCCCGAACGCGCCGCGGGGACAGTGGAACTCGTCGAACAGCAAGGCGGTAAGGCCATCGCCGTCACCGCCGACGTGAGCGATGAGGCGCAGGTGACTTCCGCCGTGGCCGCGTCGGTCGAGCATTTCGGCAAGCTCGACATCATGTTCGCCAACGCGGGCGTCGTCTCGCGCGGCGGTGTGCCGTCGGTCGCGGGCGGCGAGGAGGTCGAATTCCAGGATCTGACCGTGGCCGACTGGCAGCATGTGCTCGGCGTCAATCTCAGCGGTGTCGTCTACTCCGCCAAGGCCGCCGTGCCGTATCTGCGCGACAACGGCGGCGGCACCATCCTGGCCACCTCCTCGGCGGCCTCGCTGGTCGCATACCACAACATCGCGATGTATTCGGCCACCAAGGCCGGCGTCAACGGCCTGGTCCGCGGGCTGAGCCTGGATCTCGGCAGGTACGGGATCCGGGTCAACGCCATCTGCCCCACCCACGGCATGTCGCCGAACTTCCTGATGCCGCCCGGCTCCCCCGTCGTCGGTCAGTCCTACGAACAGGTCGCCGGGCCCTGGGATCCGTCGATCTCGCCGATTCCGCTCAAGCTTCAGCGTCCCCCGTCACTGCTCGACAACGCGAAGGTCGCGCTGTTCCTGGCCTCCGACGATTCGCAGTACCTGTCCGGTCTCGTCCTGCCGTCCACCGACGGTGGCACGCTGGCCCGCGTCGGCATGTGGTTCGCCGAGGACAAGGGCTCCCCCGGAGATCTGTGACATGGCCGAGCCCCACCACCTGGCCGTCGATCGCACAGCCTGCGCCGGCCACGGGCTGTGCTATGCGACCGCACCGGACCTGCTCGAATCGGATGACGTCGGCAACCCCGTCGTCGTGAGCGATCCGATCCCCGACACACATCTCGATGCCGCACATCGGGCCGCCGCCGCGTGTCCCGAGCGTGCGCTGACGCTGACGAGCGCCCTTCCCCTATCCGAGGAATCATCATCATGACCACTACCACCGCAGAGGTCTCCAGCGAACTGGTCGTCGACTTCGACATCTACGACCAATCGCTGGCTTTTCCCGAAGACACCGTGCAGGAACGCGTCGCCGAACTCGCGCAGCGGGGCCCGGTCGTCTATTCCACCGCCCACGGCGGACACTGGATCGTAACCAGGTATCAGGAGATCCACGAGGTCCTGCGCGACCCCGAGACCTTTTCCAGTCACCCCAACAATCTGGTCACCACGACCGCGGGTTTCGGGAAATTCATCCCCTTGGAACTCGATCCGCCGGAGCACACCGGATATCGACTCGCGCTCCAGCCGTTGTTCAGCCCGAATCGAATGAAGGCACTCGAGGACGATATCCGGGCGGTGATCAACGACCTCATCGATCGATTCGCCGAGACCGGAACATCGGAATTCATAGCCGACTTCGCGCACGAATTGCCGACTCGGGTCTTCCTGGCCCTGATGGACTGGCCACTCGCGGACGCACCCAAGTTCACCCACGCCACCGACGTTCTCCTGACCGGAATTCCCGGCGCCACCGAGGAGGAATCCAATCAGGCACGCGGTGCGGCGGCTTTCGAGATGCTCGCCTATTTCCAGAATGTCATCGACGACCGCAGGGCGAATCCCGGTGACGACGTCACCTCGCAGATCATCCATACCGAGGTCGCACTCGAGGACGGCACCCGGCTGCTGACCGACGAAGAGCTCAACCGGATGCTGTTCCTGTTGCTGATCGCCGGCCTGCACACGGTCCAAGGTTCGCTGGCCTGGAGCATCATCCATCTGTCCCACAACAAGGAGCAGCGCGAGCAGCTCATCGCCGACGAAAGCCTGATTCCCTCGGCGGTGGAGGAGATCTTGCGCATCGAGGCCGCGGTGGTACCCGGGCGCCGGGCCACCCGGCCCACCGAACTGGGCGGCGTGCCGATCGCGGCGGGCGATCAGCTGATCCTGATGCTCTGCTCGGCGAACCGGGACTCCGGGGAATTCGACGCCCCCGAGCAGTTGCAGCTCGACCGCAGCCCCAATCGTCATCTGTCCTTCGGTGCCGGTGCGCACCGCTGCCTCGGCTCCCATCTGGCGCGGATCGAACTCCGGCTCGCTCTCGAGGAAATCCACCGCCGCATACCGGATTACGCTCTCGTGGAGGGTGATCCGCCGGTGATGCACGCCAGCCAGGTCCGTGGCTGCGCCCGGCTGCCGATCACGTTCACACCGAGCAGATGAACGCCGGTGAGGGCCGCAGACCGCGGCCCTCACCCGTCCCGGGGCGCGGCGACAACAGACAGATATCGGTATGTGAGAGTGCTCACCCGAGGGGCGGATCGACGCGCGGCGCCGCAGCACGATCAGCACTGGTCGCGACCGCTCCGGACCCGCTCGGCCACAACGGTTTTCGAGTTCCACCCCGGCGCAGGACGACACCGCGCATCCGGCGACGTCGAACGAACAACAAATTACGAGTATCGTCCATGGTGTCGCTGAGTCTGCAAACAATTGCAGAAAATCCGTGGAGGGCAGGATAAGAGAATGGCTCGACGTAACAGCAACGTCCTGAGCGGGGACGTCGAGGAAGCACGCGGGCAGATACTCGAAGCCGCTCAATCGACATTCCTGCATTTCGGCGTGAGTAAAACGACGATGGACGACATCGCGAAAGCCGCGGGCGTATCCCGGCCGACAATCTACCGATACTTCCGTGACCGGGACACCCTGGTTGCCGAATTGATCCGGCTGCGCGCCCGAAAACTCTTCATCACCGGCACCAAATATGTCCTGGAGCGCGAACATTTCCGCGACCAGATCGTCGACGGCCTGATATTCCTGGTCGATCGCGGCCGCAAGGATCCGCTCATCCGGTTGATCGTGAGTCCCGAACACATGGACCTCGCCGCCGCGGTCGTCGGCACCTCCAAGCTCGCCAGCAATCTGACACTGGAAATGTGGGGTCCCATCCTCGACCGCGCCCGCGAGCGCGGCGAATTGCGCGACGGCCTCAGCAACGAAGACGCCTGCGAATGGCTCGCTCTGGTCCAGCTGATCCTCGTCGGCCGGTTGGACTTCGAGGATCCGGACGACCCCTCCCATCGCCGACTGCTCGAGACCTTCATGTTGCCGGCATTCCTGCCGCCGGACGCGGCCTGAGCGGTGCGGGTGTGGCCCGTGTGGTGTGTGGCTAGGGCGAGCGTCGAACGATCATGACCGGGCAGTCCGCCGACTGCACCAGGGCAGCACCGGTCGAGCCCAGCAGCATCCCGGCGAATCCGCCACGGCCGTGGCTGCCCACCACCACGAGCTGCGCATTCTCCGCCTCGTCGAGCAACGAGCGAACCGGACGGTGGTACACCAGCACGCGCCGCACCTCCACATCCGGATAACGCTCGGCGAAACCTGCCAGATTCTCCGCCAGCAGGGCGTCCTCGGATTCACGAATCCGGACCCACCCCTCGACCGTGAGCTGCAACTCGCTGCTGATGTCGCTCCACGCGTGCAACGCGACCAAGCCCACCTTTCTCCGGGACGCCTCGTCGAACGCGGCCTCCAGGGCAGGGACGCTGTTCTCCGTGCCGTCGACGCCGACCAGGATCGGCAATGCCGCTGTCACGGCGTCGGTCGCCGAGACGTTGTGGACGACGGTCACCGCGCAGTGGGCATGCTGGGTCGCCGCCGCGGACACCGATCCCAGCAGGCCACGCCGGATCGCGCCGAGTCCCCGGCTCCCGACGACGAGCATCCACACATCACGAGATCGCTCGATGAGATGCTCGATGATCGGTTCGTCGGTCACCTCGGTGGTGATCTGCGGCGTCGGTTCCCCGGCGGCCACGCGCGCTACCCGGCTCGCCTCGCCGAGTATCCGTTCGCCGTCTCGATGCAGCAGGCCGATGGCGTCGCCGGTGATCGCCGGCTCCGGCCTGCCGGGGATCGCCGTCGAGGTGACAAGGTGCAACCGGCGTTCGTGTAACGCCGCCTCGGCCGCGGCCCACGCCGCGGCGCGATATCCGGTGGTCGAGCCGTCGACGGCGGCGAGCACCGCCCCCTCGCGGTGTCGGTCGGTCATGTCGACTCCTCGATGATTCGTGGCCGCCCATCCGATCGTTCCCGAGTCGACCGCACGCCGCATCCGGCGGGCGAGGCGTCGGGCCGATGCGGAAATCACCGAAGTCCCCAGGTGAGGACCTCGGCCACACCGTCGGTCACCACGGTATCCCCCATTCGGTGCCGTCCTGTGCAGTTCGGGACTTTCGACCCTGTGAGCAACGCGGATGCCGAGCGATAGTGGCGTGCAGAAAGTCGAACGCCGCACGAGGAGACGATTTGGCAGTCCATCCACTCGGGCCGAACCCGCTCGCCGACCACACACTCCCACCACCCGACCACGAATCGGCACCCACACAGCAGGCGCGTCGCCCCATGCCGCAACGGCATGCGCTCACGCCACCTGCCGGGAAGATCGCCGATATCGCGGACCTTCGAGCGCGGCAGCGCGGCCAAGTTGCCCGCCATCTGCGGCCGGCCACCGAGCAATCGGTGGTCGATCACGTCGTCGATCGGCTGGACGAGGAATTCCGGCACCACGTCCGTCGCGGTGCGATCGACGCCGTTGTCCGGCGCTGCATCGACGATCTGGCCGGAACGCCCCGCGGAGCACTTCCGGAATTGGGCGAGCGCCTGGCGAGGCAACGCCTGCTCGATGCCGGCCTGCTCCGCACTCCTCGGGATGCCGATGGCGTGTAATCAACTCGAATCCCCCGCCACGACAATGCCCGCCGTCGACATCCGGCTCGGCGACGACGTCCCGAGCATGTTCGGGGAATACGCACGCCGGCGAATCCGGCGCGTGGTCGAAGACGCACAGCTTCCGGTCTCGTCGATACTGGTTCGACTGGCTTCGCATCATGATTCCGCGGTCGCCAATCCCTTTGTCGCCCAAGCGAATATCGCAACGGAGAGGGCTATTCGGGTACAGGCCGCCGGGGCGACGGCACGCGAGGCTGTCGACATGTTGCAGTCGCGCACCCGGGTCCGCCTCCGGGCGCTGTACGGACGACGGGTGCCTTTCGGCGCATCCTGCCGTCCGGCGGACACGCTCCTGTACCTGCGCCCGACGCGACAGCGAACAATAGTGCGCACCAAGTCATTTCATCTCGATCACGACACCTGCGACATGGCCGCGCACGAAATGACCATGATGGACTATTCGTTCCGGTTGTTCGTCGAATCGGGCACGGGCGCGGAAAGTCTCCTGCATCGCACCGCGCACGGCGACTACCGGCTTCTGCAGATCGCTTCGCGACCACAGGCTGTCGCGCCCAGCTGCCTGCCGCTGGTGACACCCGGGAAACCGGTTCCGGAACTCGGCCGGGAAGAGGCACTGGCCGAACTGGCCCTGAGCGGATCACCGTTTCTGTTCTATCGCGACCCGGCCCTCGATCGCGGCTGCGTTCTGTATCACCGTTACGACGGGCACTACGCATTCATGACCTCGCGACAATAGTCCGACACATCGACCGGTCCCGACGTCCGGGTGGTCACCGATGCCGCGCACCGTCCCCGCTGTCGGGGTGCAGGTCGAAGATCGATGTGCGTATCTCCTCGATCACCTGCTGCAGACCCTCGACCAGGCCGGCCAGTCGATTCCGGACGTCGGGATTTCGGGATCGGGCCAGAGTGCCCTGCGCGTTCAGACCGAGCTCGAACAGTCGCTGGATCACGTGGTCGTGCAGATCACGAGCGATGCGATCGCGATCGGACAGTACGTCGAGCTCGCGCACATGCTGCTGAGCAGAGGCCATCTGCATCGCGAACGCCGCCTGGTCGCCGAAGGCCCCCGCCAGCTCGACGGTCTCGGCCGAATACGTCTTGCCGTCGCGGCCACGCGCCGCGACGAGCACTCCGAGGATCGCCTCACCGGCATTCAAGGGCAGGAACAGCATCGGACCCGGCTCGGTGAAGAGGGGGGCGGCGAAGCGGTGGTCGACTCGATCGCGCGGAATCGGCACGGGCCGTCGTTCCAGAATTGCCGCCCCGATCGGTGTGCCACTCAGCGGCAACGACGTCCCCCGGCTGTCCGGGCCCGCTCCCGCGCAGTGGCTCACCGTCAGGTCCGCCACCTCCTCCGGCACGGCTTCGGGGTCCCCGGGCACCGCCAGCAGGGCGTGTTGGGAGCCGGTGAGCCGGCACGCGTTGTCGACAACATCCTGAAGTACGTGCTCGGCGTCCGTTCCGGCGAGGAAATCCGTGGCCACATCCCTCGTCGCCGCGATCCACTCCTGCCGGGCGTGCGATTGCGCGTAGAGGTGAGCGTTGTCGATCGCGATTCCCGCGGCGGCGGCCAGCGCCTGCACGATCACCTCGTCATCCGCGGTGAACGGTTGCCCTCCGGCTTTTTCGGTCAGGTACAGGTCGCCGAAAACCTCGTCCCGGATCCGGACCGGTACGCCGAGAAAGGTCCGCATCGGCGGATGATGCGGCGGGAATCCGACCGACGACGGGTGTTGCGCCAAATCGTCCAGACGCAGGGGTTTCGGCTGACTGATGAGCAGTCCCAGAACTCCGCGCCCTTGCGGCAGGTCACCGATGCGGGCGCGCTCGGCGTCGCCGATGCCCTCGTAGATGAACTGGTCGAGCTGACCGTCGGGCCCACGGACCCCGAGTGCGCCATAGCGGGCGTCGACGAGTTCGATCGCGGTGTGCACGATGGCACGCAGCGTCCGGTCCAGATCGAGGCCGGCACTGACCGACAGCATCGCCTCGACCAGCCCGTCCATCCGGTCCCGGGTATCGATCAACTGGTTGATCCGATCCCGCACCTCGGACAGCAGTTCCCGCAGCCGCAACCGCCCCAGTGTGTCCCGCACCGAGTCGGGTGACCCGATCGCCTGCCACGGCGTCACACCGGAGCCGGCATCATGTTCTGGCGATCCTCCGACCTGCACAATATCGTCCCCCTAGCCGAACGAGCCGTCCGAAATGGATCGGCCCAAGCTTTTGAAGGATGAGGTTTAGCATAGTCGAATTTCGGGTAATGGCGTCCGTTGAATTCCGCATCCGGCACCGGCACCGACGGGCAGCGCCACGCATCGGCCACCCGTCCCCCTCGCGATCACTCGGCGCGATCCGGCCGAATCGACCTCACAACTTGTAGCCGATGGCGCGCAGCAGGCGTTTGCGATCGAGTTGATCTTCGGCGCTTTCCACCCCGAGCGGCGCCGGCCCGTCCACGACGCCGACGATTCCCCGCCCGAGCTCGGTCCCGGCGATGAGCACTTCCACCGGATTGGCTGTCGCACAGAAGATTCCGCACACCTCCGGTACTCGGCGGATGGCGTTGAGAACGTTCACCGGATACCCCTCGCGCAGAAACACGATGAACGAGTGCCCCGCTCCGATCGACTGCGCGTTCTCGGTGGCCAGCGCCACGAGTTCATCGTCATTGCCCGAGTGGCGCACCAGCCGGGGACCGGAGGCTTCACAGAAGGCCAGGCCGAACTTCAGATGGGGACCGGTGCCGACGAGGGCTTCGTGGAGATCCTCCACGGTCTTGATGAAATGAGACTGGCCGATGATGACATCGAGCTCATCGGGTTTGTCGATGCGCACCGCAGTCAGTTCCATCGCCCCATCGTCCGCCCGAGCGGTGCGGCACGGGCAGAGCCATTGGTCCCCACATCCGGCACCTCCGGGTTCCGGCCCGCCTCGGGCACCCATCACCGACCGGGAATCGTTCCATTTCAGCGGCGTGAACGCTGCATTTGCGAATGTTTGCCCAGCTGTAGCCATGACCTCTCCGGTATGCAAGAATTGCTTCCGCTTCACCGTTTGCTCCATTCACTCGAGTTCCATTCACACCACTGAAAGGAAGCTCAGATGGCGCAAGACAGCACTGCTACGGCAACCCGGAACGGCGTGCGGGACCCCCAGAGCATGGACGGCCTGCGGTCGGGTCTGGATGCCATGCGGTCGGGTCTGGACGAATTGCGGCAGGAAGCGCAGGGCGCTCGCCAGTATGCCCAGCAGGCACAGAACCTCGCTCGGCAAGCGCAGCAGCAATCGCGGCAGGTGGCCCATCAGGCCCAGTCCGCGCAGAACGAGGCCAACCAGGCCAACCAGCAGGCCCAGCAGGCTCGCCAGCAGGCGATGCAGGCCCAGAACCAGGCACAACAGGCGCAAAGCGAGGCAGACCGGGCACAGAACCAGGCGCAGCAGGCGCAGGGCGAGTGCAACCAGGCCAACCAGCGTTCGCAGGCGGCCCAGGATCAGGCCGAGCAGGCGGCCCAGCTGGCGCAGCAAGCCGACGATCAGGCCACCCGGGCGCAGGATCGCGCCATGCAGTGGGAGCTGCAGATGCACCAGATGCGGCAGCAGGTCCGTCAGATGCAGCCGAACTGAACGGTGCCGCGGTGACACCCCGGCACCGGGGACACCGCACGGTCACCCGGGAGCCCGGAGTTCACCGACTCCGGGCTCCCGCCCATCCGCCCGCACCACCCGAATTGATTTGCCAATAGTTTGCTGTTCGAAGAATCTTGCCGATTCGGCCACCGGACGGGTGCGCCGAGTCTCCGCCGGTGACTGTCACGGCAGGGCGATGACGGCAAGCAGCACGATCAACAGCGAGACGGCGACGGTGATGTGGCTGCGGCGGTAGTGCGTCGCCAGCACGGCGACGAACTCCCGGAGAAAAGCGGCGGGCAGGAAATAGGCGGCGGTGCGAGCTCCCAGGACCTGGGCATCGATATCGAGGCGCCGAGTCAGCGCGGCCGTGCGCAGGACGTGAAAGTTACTGGTCACCACAGTGATTCGCAGATCTTCGGGAGCAATTCCGCGCCGGTTCAGTTCCTCCAGGCAATTACGCAGGTTCTCGGCGGTGTTGCGCGAGTGCCGTTCTCGGACGATGGCGTGTCCGGCCACGCCGCGGCCGATCAGATAGCGAGCCATGGCATCGGCTTCGGTCGTCGCCTCGTCGGGCCCCTGCCCGCCGCAGGTGACCAGGACAGGATGGCGCCCGGACCGCACCGCCGTGCGGTAGGCGTCGACGCCGCGGTCGAGCCGTGCGGCCAGCAACGGGGTGACCGACCGGCGGTTCAGGCCGCATCCCAGGATCACGACGGCATCGGCTTCGGGGCGCGCCGCCAGACTGCCGTAGAACAGTGCGTAGCCGCCGAACGCGATCAGATGCGCCACGAAGTAGACCCCCGCGGCGGTGGCCAGCACCGTCAGCTGGGTGGCCCAACTCGGAACAGCCGGACCGCTCGCGGCCGTCACGGCCGCCGCCACCAACCCGACCAGACCGAGGCCGAAGGCGACCGGCAACGCGGTGATCGCCGCGAATCCCTCCCGGGATATCAGCGCTATCCCGTTGACCAGCAACGCGATACCGACCACGGTCGGCGGAACGGCCAGCACGGCGATCAGCCCGAGTTGTGAGGGCGTGTCCCGCGACAGCCGGACGATCACCGTCGCACTTCCGCTGCCCAGCAGCGTGAGCGCGGCCAGTAAGACGAAGGCCGACGAGAGCCGGCGCGGTTCCCGCGCCACCCGTAGCGCGCCGGCGAATGCCAGGACCACCCCCGCGGCCACCGAAAGCCCGCCGATCGACACGTACGCCACCGTCTGCATCTACCCACGACTCCTTCCGGCCACTGTCGGGCCTTCTCGCCGAAGTACGACGCCGTCGGTGCGGCGAGGGATCCGCGGCGACCGGCCGACGTATCCACGCTTTCCCGTTCCGGCGCCGCGGAAACAACCGGCCGGCGCGATGTGCCGACAGCGGGGGCGACAACGCCGCCGCCGAGCCGGCGCGGCCTCGAGGTCGCCGAGGCCGTGGCCGGGCACGCGCGACGCGCCCGCGCGTGTTCGGCCACGGGTCCCGGCAACGCCGTCTAGTCTTCGGATGACCGTCCCGGCGGCCGGCACGACATCCAGCTCACCCACCCATCCGATGCAGTGAGGTGTCCACCATGACGGGCTCCAGCCGAGTTGCCGCCGCAGTCGCGGCGCTGGCATTCATCACCGTGACCGCCGTCGGCGCGCCGAAAGCGGCTGCCGCCGCGGGGATCTGCCCCGGCGCGGGCCAGCCGACGGTGCAGGCCGGATCGGTACCCGGCGCGCTCGAAGGGCTCACCGTGGACTCTCGCGGCCGGGCCTACACCACCGATATCGTCACCGGGCGCGTATTCCGCATCGATGCGCCCGGCGCCGCGGCGGTACCCATCGCGACCGTGCCCAGCGGCGGTGCCGGAGCGCTCGCCTGGACGCCCGACGACAAACTCCTCGTCGGCTACGGCGCGGACCCCCGGGTGGTCATCGGTGACACCGCTCGTCAGGCCGGGATCGTGAAAATCGACCCGGACACCGGCGCGGTGCTGCCCTACGCGGCCGGCCTCAGTGCGGCCAATGGTATGGACGTCGCCGCGGACGGTACCGCGTACGCGACCAACGACTTCGGCAATCTCATCGGCCGCGTGGCTCCGGACGGTCGCGTGCAAGCGGATTGGGCGCGGTTGCCCAGCGCCAACGGCGCCGTACTCGGCGCCGGCGACGAATACCTGTATGTCTCACGCACATTCACCAACCCGGGGGTGAGCCGGATTCCCGTCGCAAACCCCTCGGCTCCCCAGTCGCTGCTGGATCTGACCGGTGCCGACGCGACGGCGGCGCCGGACGGCCTGACGCTGGACTCGCAGAATCGCCCGGTGGTCCCCTTCAATCCCTCGGGCCGGATCGTCCGGATCGATGCCCCGGGCCAATTCTGTGAGCTCGGTACCGGCAGCCCGCTCACCAGCGTCGTCACCTACGGCCGTGGCACCGGCGGATTCTCGGCGGGCCGGTTGTTCGCGGCGACGTTCACCGGTGTGGTCTACGAGATTCCCGGCGGGTTCGATCCGAACGCGCGTACCGCGACTCCCTGACCCGTGCGGACGGGATAACGGGTTCTTCGGCTGCAGGCCGATCCCCTGATTCCGCTCTCCAGAATTTCATGTTCTGATGCTCGGTCGCGCGTCACTGTAGGTGGCATGACCACGACTGACACCCCAGTCCGCTTGCGGGCGGTCGCGGCGCCGGGCCAGCCGGACGTGACTCCCGCGCTCGAGGAGCTCTATCGCGGTTTCGAGCAGGAGCTGCTGGTTCCGCTGTGGACCGAGATCGGCGATCTGATGCCGGCACATCCGCGTTCGCGCGCGGTCGCGCACCGGTGGCGCTGGGAGAACCTGCTACGCCTGGCCGAGAAGGCCGGAGACATCGTTCCGGTGGGGCGCGGCGGCGAGCGCCGCGCCATCGCGCTGGCCAATCCCGCACTGGGCGGGCGGCCGTTCGCCACCCCGACGCTGTGGGCGGCGATCCAGTACCTGATGCCCGGCGAAGACGCTCCCGAGCACCGGCACACCCAGCACGCCTTCCGCTTCGTGGTCGAGGGGTCGGGCGTGTGGACCGTGGTCGGCGGTTCCGGTGACCAGGCGGTCGGCGACGCCGTCCCGATGCGCCGCGGTGATTTCCTGCCGCAGGCAGGCTGGAACTGGCACGCCCACCACAATGCGACCTCGGAGCCGATGGCCTGGATCGACGGGCTCGACATCCCGTTCCAGTACGTCGTCGAATCGCAGTTCTTCCAGTTCGGCCGCGACGCGCTCGCCGACGACGAGCGGATCACACCGGAACGCTCACGCTCCGAACGTCTGTGGGGCCACCCCGGCCTGCGGCCGCTGTCGGTCGGCACCGTGGCGCCCGGCTCGCCGCTGCTGGCCTACAAGTGGGAGCACACCGACGCCGCGCTCGACGATCAGCTGCAGCTGGAGCAGGAGGGCTACGGCGGCACCGTCGAGCCCGGCCACGCGGCCGTCCGTTTCGCCAACCCGCACGACGGCACCGATGTGCTGCCGACCATCCGTGCCGAGTTCCACCGCATCGCCCGCGGCACACAGACCGCACCCGTTCGCGAGACCGGGTCATCGGTCTACCAGGTGTTCGATGGTTCCGGCACGGTGACCGTCGGCGACCGGACCTGGTCGGTCACCCGCGGCGATCTGTTCGTCGTCCCATCGTGGGAACCCTTCTGCGCCAAGTCCGAAGCCGGCCGCACCGACTCCGACTCCGGCGCCCTCGACCTCTTCCGTTTCTCGGACGCGCCCATCTTCGAGGCGCTCCGGCTCGATCGTCAGGAGACCATCCGATGAAGCTCGCCACCCTCCGCGTCGACAACGGCACCCGCGCCGTCCGCCTCGACGGCGACACCCTGGTCGACCTCGGCTACGACGACCTCGGTGTCCTGTTCGCCCAGGACGATTGGGCCGCCATCGCCGCCGCGGCCACCGGTCGGTCCTGGCCGGCCGAAGGCGCCGACCTCGCCCCGGTCGTGCCGCACCCGTCCAAGGTCATCTGCGTCGGGCACAACTACACCGACCACATCAAGGAGATGGGCCGCGAGCTGCCCCGCTACCCGACCCTGTTCCCGAAGTTCGCCGACAGCCTCATCGGCCCGAACGATGCGATCCGCAAGCCGGCCGAGACCGATGCCCTGGATTGGGAGGTCGAACTGGTGGTGGTCGTCGGCAAGCCGGTGCGCCGCGCGAGCGAGGACGAAGCCGCCGCGGCCATCGCGGGCTTCACCGTCATGAACGACGTGTCGATGCGGGACTGGCAGTTCCGCACCATCGAGTGGACCCAGGGCAAGATCTGGGATTCGGTCACCCCGGTCGGCCCCTACGTGGTGACCCCCGACGAGGTCGGCGGCGTCCGGCCCGCACTGGCGGTCGAGACGATCGTCGACGACACCGTGATGCAGCACGACGACACCGGCACACTGCTGTTCGATCCCGTGCGTCTGGTGCAGTACATCTCCACCGTCATCCGCCTCAACCCGGGGGATCTGATCGCCACCGGCACTCCCGCCGGCGTCGGTCACGCCCGGGACCCGAAGATCTACCTGACCGGCGGCGAAACCGTGGTCACGAGGATCGCCGGGCTGGGTGCGTGCACCAACCTGGTCGTGCGGCAGTCGTGACGACGCGCGGTCTCGCCGATTCCCTGACCTGGGCCGAGTACGGCACGCACCTGCTCACCGGGCAGGTCGCGACCCTCGACGAGCAGTCCATGTCGGCGCCGAGCATCCTGCCCGGCTGGACCCGCAAGCATCTCGTGGCGCATGTTGCCGCCAATGCCGACGCGCTCGGCAATCTCGTCCACTGGGCACGCACGGGCGAGCAGACTCCCATGTATTCCTCGATGGGGCAGCGCGACACCGACATCGAGACCGGCGCCGGGCGTCCGGCACACGAGCTGAGGACCTGGCTCACCGATGCGGCCGCCACCCTCACCACCTCGATGCACGCGCTGACCACCGCGGGATGGCAGACCGAGGTCGTCACCGCGCAGGGCCGGACCGTGCCCGCCACGGAGATCCCGTGGCTCCGGGCGCGCGAGGTCTGTGTGCACGCCGTGGATCTCGGCACGGGGGCGACATTCGCCGACCTGCCGGTGGAGTTCCTGTCCGCGCTGATCGCCGACATCCGGGCCAAGCGCGGCCTCGCACTCGCGGATGTTCCCGACGGGCCGCTGCCCGAGGTGGCCGCCTACCTCGCCGGACGCCCCCATTCCCTCGCCGAGGCCACAGCCCTCGGCCCCTGGCTCTAGAGGAGGCCGCCTCGTGCGTACCCCTGTCACCACCATGAATCCCGATGTCCTCGTCGTCGGTGGCGGAATCGGCGGTCTGAGTGCCGCTTTCGCCCTGTCGCGCCTCGGCCTGCGGGTCCGGGTGCTCGAACGCGCCAAGGAGTTCGGCGAAGTCGGCGCCGGTCTGCAGCTGGCCCCCAACTGCACCCGCATCCTCGACGACTACGGTCTGCTGGACGAGGCGAAAACCCGCGGCGTCGTTCCCGGACGCATGGTCATGCGCGACGCCGTCGACGGCGACGAGCTCACCGCCCTCGATCTCCGCGATCTCGAGCGCAGGTACGGCTTCCCGTATCTGGTCATCCACCGCAGCGACCTGCACGCGCTGTTCCTGCGGGCGTGCCGCGACGCGGGCGTCGAACTGCTCACCGAACAGAACGTCACCGGCTACGGCCGGCACGGCGATACCGCCACCGCCACAACGGAATCCGGCATCGTCCACGAGGCCGGCGTCGTGATCGCCGCCGACGGCCTGCACTCGGTGGCCCGCACGCTGTTCGTCGACGACGAGCCGGTGTCCTCGGCCTACGTCGCCTACCGCGGCACGGTGCCGATCGAGCAGGTGGACCGACCGGTCGACCTGTCCGAAGTCGTCGTCCACGTGGGCCCGCAGTGCCATTTCGTCCACTACGGTCTGCGTGGCGGCGCACTGCTCAACCAGGTGGCGGTCTTCCGGTCCGCCAAAGCCCTGGCGGGACAGGATGATTGGGGCACGCCCGACGAACTCGACGCCGCCTTCGCCCGGACCGGCGATTCGGTCCGGCAGGGTTTGCCGCACATGTGGCGCGACAAATGGTGGCGCATGTTCGACCGCGACCCGATCGACACCTGGGTCCAGGGCCGGATCGCCCTGCTCGGCGACGCCGCGCACCCGCCGCTGCAGTACATGGCCCAGGGCGCGATCATGGCGATCGAGGACGGCTGGGTGCTGGCCGCGCACGCCGAACGCCTGCGCGACGCGAACGGCGTGATCGACTGGGCGGGCACCCTGTCGGCGTACGAGGCGGTGCGGCCCGAGCACTGCCGCCGGGTACTGACCACCGCCCGCGCCTGGGGCGAGCTGTGGCACCTCGACGGCCGCGAGCGCGAACAGCGCAACCGGCTGTTGCGGGCCCGCGCGGTCGACGACTATTCGTTCATCGACTGGATCTACGGCCCGACCGCACTGTTTCCCGAGGACGAGGCGGCCATGTTCGAGCCCATCCCACTGGCTACGGCCGATCGGGCGGACACGATCGCATCCTGACGGTGGCCACAGCCTCTCGCCGCCGGACGCGTTGTCGCGTCCGGCGGCGAGTACCTATTCGCGCGCCGCGAGATCCAACGCGATGTCGACGATGAGATCTTCCTGACCACCGACCAGACCGCGGCGGCCGACCTCGAGCAGGATCGTGCGCACATCGAGCCCGAATCGCTCGGCGGCGGACTCCGCATGGCGCAGGAACGACGAATACACCCCCGCGTAACCGAGAGTGAGGGTTTCCCGGTCGACGCGCACCGGCCGGTCCTGCAGCGGCCGCACCAGATCGTCGGCGGCATCCTGCAGGGCGAACAGGTCGCTGTTGTGCTTCCAGCCGTACAGATCCGCCACCGCGACGAAGGGCTCGATCGGGCAGTTGCCCGCGCCGGCACCATGCCCCGCCAGCGACGCGTCGACACGAATCGCCCCCTCCTCCACCGCGATCACGGAATTGGCCACCGACAGCGACAGATTCTCGTGGGCGTGGATACCGATCTCGGTGGCCGGGTCGAGCAGGTCCCGGTACGCACGGACGCGCTCACGCACCCCCGTGAGCGTCAGGCGCCCACCGGAGTCGGTGACGTACACACAGTGCGCCCCATACGATTCCATCAGCTTGGCCTGCCGCGCCAGCTCCCCGGCATCGGTCATGTGACTCATCATCAGAAATCCGGACACGTCCATACCGAGTTCCCGCGCGGTGCCGATGTGCTGAGCGGCCACATCGGCCTCGGTGCAGTGCGTGGCGACCCGGACGGAACGAACTCCGAGGTCGTAGGCGTGCCGCAATTCCTTGATCGTCCCGATCCCCGGGAGCAGCAAAGTCGTCAGGCGCGCATGCTCCAGATTCGCCGCCGCCGCCTCGATCCACTCCCAGTCGGTATTGCTGCCGGGACCGTAATTCAAACTGCCCCCGGCCAGCCCGTCGCCGTGCGCGACCTCGATACCGTCCACGCCCGCGGCGTCGAGAGCGGCGACGATGCGCCCCACATCCTCGGGAGTGATGCGGTGGCGCACGGCGTGCATACCGTCGCGCAAGGTGACGTCCTGGATGAAGAGCTGTGTGGTCATCGTGTCTCCACTGTGTCGTTCGACGGCGTCCGCAGATCCGGTGCGACGGCCTCGGCGTAGCGCAGCGCCGCCGAGGTCATGATGTCGAGATTCCCGGCGTATGCCGGCAGATAATGCGCGGCCCCCTCGACCTCGAGAAAGACCGACACCTGATGAGTCGCACCGGCCGCGGTGGATTCGAGGGTGTGCACGGGCTGTCCGGCCGCGATCGGGGTGATCTGTACCTCGTGCTTGAGGCGATAGCCCGGAACGTACCGCGCCACCGCGGCGACCATGTCGGCGACGGACCGCGTGATCTTCTCGTGCACGGCCGGATCCGGATCGGCGATGAGGCACAGCACGGTGTCGCGCATGATCAGTGGCGGCTCGGCGGGATTGAGGATGATGATCGCCTTGCCGTGCGCGGCCCCGCCGACCGCTTCGATCGCGTGCGCGGTCGTCTCGGTGAATTCGTCGATGTTCGCGCGGGTGCCGGGCCCGGCGGACTTCGAGGCGATCGACGCGACGATCTCCGCGTACGGCACATCGGTCACCCGGGACACGGCCGCGACGATCGGAATCGTCGCCTGACCGCCGCAGGTCACCATGTTCACATCGGGCGCGGCGCGGTGCTCGTCGAGGTTGACCGCGGGAACGACGAACGGCCCGATCGCGGCGGGCGTCAGATCGACGAGGCGTTTACCGTACGGAAGCAGCTTCTCGGCATTGGCGATGTGCGCCCGGGCGGAGGTCGCGTCGAAAACGAGAGCCATCTCGCCGAAATTCGGGAGTTCGAGCAGACCGTCGACGCCGCGAGCGGTGGTGGGCACGCCGAGGCGCTCGGCGCGGGCGAGACCGTCGGAGGCGGGGTCGATGCCCACCATCGCACCCATCGCCAGATTCTTCGAGGTGCGGATCACCTTGATCATCAGATCGGTTCCGATGTTGCCGGACCCGATGATGGCGACCTTCACCTTGTCGCGATCGGTCATGCGAGACCCTCCTGTTCCACGAATCGAGCGGTCACCGAGCCCAGACCACTGATCTCGGTGCGGACGACGCAGGGCCCGGTGACCGCGACCATCGGTCCGAGTGCACCGGACAGGACGACCTCACCGGCCCGCAGCGGATCGCCGAATTCGCGCGCGGTGGTGGCCAGCCATGCCAGCGCATCGAGCGGATCACCGAGGCAGGCATCCCCGGTGCCGGTCGACACCCGGGCACCGTCGAGCGTCATCTCCATCACCGCCTCGACCGGCTCGAACTCGTCGAGGGTGCGCCGCGCGGCGCCGAGGACGAATCGGGCACTGGACCCGTTGTCGGCGACCGTATCGCCGAAGGTGATGTCCCAGTCGGCAATTCGGCTGTCGACGATTTCGATGGCCGCGGCCGCGTAGCCCACGGCATGGCGGATACGGTCCGGCCCCAGTTCACCGTCGGCCAGATCCTCGGTGAGGATGAACGCGATCTCGGCTTCGACCTTCGGTTGCATGAGCCGCCACAGCGGGACACCACCGGCCTCGGTGTCGGCCATATCGTCGAGCAGGACGCCCAGATCCGGCTGACCGACGCCGAGCTGGCGCTGTACGGCCGGGGAGGTCAGGCCGATCTTGCGGCCGACGACCCGCGCACCGGCCGCGACCCGCGCCTCGATCTGCGCTCGCTGCACGGCGTACGCGGTGACGACGTCGTCGCTGCCGATGAGGTCGCGGACCGGTGCGCAGGCGGTGCGGGTCGCTTGGGCTTCGCGCAGGCGAGTGGCCGCGCGCGCGATCGTCGACACGGTGGCGACGGGACCGGCGGAGGTCGGCAGCTCGGAGGGGCTCATGAATTGTCCAATGTCCGGGGATGTGAGGGCACCACCACTCTTCAGCGAGGGTTCGGCCGGCGCGAGCGAATGGTTCCGGCCAGCGGAACTCGGCGTAGTGTGGCGATATGCCGGAACCCGCACCTCCCAGCAGCACCCCCGCGCGGGCCGCGGCGGATCAATCGACGGTGCTCGGCAAGATCATGCTCGTGCTGCAGTCGTTCACCCTGGACGACGCCACGCTCGGTTTCGCCGAGCTCGGCCGGCGGACCGGGCTGTCGAAGGGGACACTGCATCGCGTCCTCGCGGATATGACGACCGCCCGGCTGATCGATCGCGTGGACGCCGGCTACCGGCTCGGTGGTTATCTGTTCGAACTCGGCATGCGCGCATCGGTGGAGCGCAGCCTCATCGAGGTGGCCATCCCGTTCATGGAGGATCTCTACGTTCGCACCGGCGAGACGGTCCACCTCGGCGTGCTGGACGGGGCCGAAGTCGTCTACCTGTCGAAGATCGGCGGCCATCGCCAGGCGGTGGCGCCCTCCCGGCTCGGCGGTCGAATGCCGTTGCACTGCACCGCGATCGGCAAAACCCTGCTCGCCTTCGGTGGCGACGAATTGCAGCAATCGGTGCTGGCCGGTCCGCTGGAGCGCAAGACGAAGCACACGGTCGTCACCGCCGGGGTGCTGCGTTCGCGACTGGATGGCATCGTCGCCGACGGCCTGGCCTACGAATTCGAGGAGTCGGCACTGGGCGTCGTCTGCGTCAGCGCCCCGATCCGGCAGGGCGGCCAGGTCGTCGCCGCGCTGAGTCTCACCGGACCCTCCCACCGCTTCCGCCCGCAGGCGCAGGCCGGGCCCGTGCGCGCCGCGGCCGAGAACATCGGCCACGCGCTGACGCGCCGCGACGAACTGCGCGCGACCGTATCCCACGACTCCCGGTAGGTTTCCGGCGCGATCCGGCTCGCCGACGACAGCCCGCTCGATGAGGGCGACCTTGCCCTCCACTCACCCGGTCATGACATACCTCATTGTCGTCGAATCCTGATCGATCGCTCAAATTCGAGCTCCCGAGACTCCGCCGCCGAGCGCACATATCCACTCTCACAAGCCGGTTGACGGAAATCAGATTCTCATGTTAGCTAGTTACCGTTATCGACATCTTGATCGATCGATCAGAAATGGTGGATCCGGCGACTGCGGCGATGACGCCGTTCGAACGCTCCCCGGTCCCATCACGAAAGGCCGGCCATGACCGATCTGGCATCCCTCGACTACTTCTCCGACGCCACGGTGGCCCAGGACCCGTACGAATACCTGGCCTGTCTCCGCAGCCGGAACCCGGTGACCCGCGACCCGCACCACGGTGTCATGGCCGTCACGGGCTACCAGGAGGCCAATGAGATCTTCCGGAATCCGGAGGCGTTCTCGGCATGCGTCTCGATCGGCGGACCGTTCCCGCCGCTGCCGTTCGTCCCGGCGGGCGACGACATCAGCGCGCAGATCGAGGAACACCGCCACCGATTTCCGATCTTCGAGCACATGGTCACCATGGATCCGCCGGAGCACACCCGCACCCGCACGCTGCTGAGCCGGCTGCTGACCCCCAAGCGGCTCGAGGAGAATCAGGACTACATGTGGCAGCTGGCGGACCGCCAGTTCGACGAGATCGCCACGGCGGGACACTGCGAGTTCCTGGGTGACTACGCCAAACCCTTCGCCACCCTCGTCATCGCCGACCTGCTCGGCGTCCCCGAGGGCGACCGCGACGAGTTCCGGACGCGGCTGGCCGGGCACACCGAACCGGGCAGCCGGGTCGGCGCCCTGGACCACGAACCGGTGGGCAGCAACCCATTGCAGTGGCTCGAAGACACCTTCGGCAGCTACATCAGCGAACGCAGAGCCACGCCGAGCGCGGACATCCTCGGCGTTCTGGCCGCCACCACCTACCCCGACGGGACACTGCCCGCACTCATCGATGTCGTGCGCCCGGCGACCTTCCTGTTCGCCGCGGGGCAGGAAACCGTCGCCAAGCTGCTCGGCTCCGCCGTCCGCGTACTCGCCGAACGTCCGGAGTACCAGCGCATTCTGCGCGAGGACCGACGCCTGGTCGCTCCGTTCATCGAAGAATCACTGCGCATCGAGAGCCCCACCAAGGTCGACTTCCGGCTCACCCGCAGGACCACCCGGGTCGGTGACGTCGACATCCCCGCGGGGACGGTGGTGATGTTGTGCATCGGCGCGGCCAACCGCGACCCCCGTAAGTTCGACGATCCCGACGAGTTCCGCCTCGACCGCCCGAACTCCCGCGAGCACATCGCCTTCGGGCGCGGTATCCACACCTGCGCCGGAGCCCCATTGGCCCGTACGGAGGGCCGGGTCACCCTCGACCGGATGCTCGACCGCGTCGAAGACATCGGGATCGACGACACCGTCCACGGTCCAGGCGACGACCGCCACTACTCCTACGAACCGACCTTCCTGCTGCGCGGATTGCAGCAATTGCACATCACGTACGGTCGGGCGCTGCGATGAAAGTTTCCGTCGACTCGGATCGCTGCCGCGGCCACGGCGTCTGTGTGGCCCTGTGCCCCACCGTGTTCGAGCTCACCGACGACGGCTACGCCACGGCACCCCGGGGCCAGGTTCCCGCCGAACACCACGCCGCTGTCACCGACGCGGAGAATGCCTGCCCCGAGTACGCCATCGTCATCGAATGACCGATCGGCACCGTTGCCGTCGCGGCGCCGAGTCACTCATGAGGAAGTCTCGCTCGGCTGGATGCGACGGCGAGCGAGAGCCAGCACCGGGCCGTCGAGCAGGAGTAGCGCCAGCGGCCAGTAGCCCACGCCGGGCACGACGAGTGCGATCACGAAGGCCAGCGTCAGGCAGGCCGCGTTTCCGATCAGGCCCTCGACTCCGGCCCGGTCCGGCGCCGACTCCGGCGGATTGATCCGGCGCAGCGCGATGGCGAGTGCGGTGAGAGTGAGGCTGCTGGCCAGGAGAACGCCGATATAGAGCGAGATGACGAAGTGGTCGGCACCGTACTCACCGACCATCTCGGTCGGGAAGGGCAGGATCACCACGCACAGCAACCACAGCGAATTGATCCGGACGACGCGACCGTTCGCCGGACACCCGGAGATCGATCGATATCTGCGCGACACCGTGCGCGGCCACGGACTCGAACACCTGCGTTCACTGGCCGGGTCGCGCCATCGGCTCACCGAAGACCGCTTCGACAGCGGACTCGAGGTCGTTCTCGACGGGCTGCACGCCCGCATGTTCGGCGGCGCCACACACTGATCGACACCCGAGCCTCGCACCGGACCGTACGCCCCCGGCACCGTCGATCACTATTGCCTGCGCCCGGGCCCACCCAGTCGGCGATTCCGCATGCGGTGCGGGAACCGAGGTCGAGGGTGTCGACCTCATCTGGGATGCGCCCGCCGGGGCGCAGGCCCTGTCCGTGCGTTTCGCACCCGCGGCACGACCGACGGCCCGGGCCCCGTGAACGGTTGTCACGCAGCGGGATCGGCCTGATCCAGCGGCGCGAAGAATGTGCTCATGGCCGCCTCCGTCATCGCGCCACCGAGAGCGACAAAGTCGAAAGCTCGATTGCCCCGCGAGAGCCTGCCCGCCGAGAGCGGCGCCTCCGAACCACGCCTCGGCAGTGCCGGCCAGCGCCGTCGCCGAGTCCCGCAGCGCGCGAGCGATCGCCGGATCCACTGGGGCGGCCGCACATCGCCCGCATCCACCACCGGCACCGGCTGGGGTTCGGATACTCACTCCGGCCTCCTGTCGATCGATGCGCCACACGCTGGATAGAGTCACGACAGTAACTATTACTGTATATAACACTTGCTGCGCCCCACAAGCACATCGAAGCCGATGCTGTAATACATACGATTGTCGAAACTGTACCGCCGAATCCGATCCTGCGATCAGACGACTCCGCCTACGCTTTGCTGATGTACGACACCACGAATGGCGATGTTGTCGAACACCCGGCCGCCCTCACCACCGCATGGCTCACGACCACGCTGGCAGCCGGGCCGGTGACCGGGTTCGGATATGAGCGCATCGGTACCGGCCAAGTCAGCGAGTGCTACCGCGTGCGGCTCGAATACGCGGCGGGCACGACCGGTCCGGCCACGGTCGTGCTCAAAGTCGCCGCGGCCGACCCCGTGAGCCGCCGGACCGGACATCTGATGGGGCTCTACGACAGTGAGGTCCGCTTCTATCGTGAGATCGCGCCTCATGTCGCCGACGGCCCGATCGCGCCCTGTCATCACGCCGCCATCGACACCGCGACCGGCGCGTTCGACCTGCTCATCGACGATGTCACCGACAGCGTCGTCGGAGACGAGATCCACGGCGCGACAATCGAACAGGCGCTCGTGGCCTGCCGGGAACTCGGCCGGATGCACGCGCTGCTGCTGCGCCGGCCCGAACTCGCCGAGGCAGCGTGGCTCGATCGCGGATCCATTCTGACCGGGGATCTGCTGAGCCAGTTGTACGACTCGTTCCTGGACCGGTACCACGACGCGCTCACCGCCGAGCATCGCGCGGTCTGCGATCCGCTGGTGGCCGCCTACGACACCTATGTCGCCGAGGTCGGCCGCGGCCGGACCGGCCTGATCCACGGTGACTATCGCATGGACAATCTTCTGTTCGGAAAGTCCGGCGCCGCACGGCCACTGACGGTGGTGGACTGGCAGGGCGTCATGTCCGGGCCGGCACAGGTCGATCTCGCCTACTTCCTCGGCTGTGCCTTGCCCACCACCGACCGCCGCGCGCACTACGACGAACTACTGACCGCGTATCACGCGGCACTGGGACCGGATTCGCCCAGCACGCTCGGCGAGGTCCGGCAGGCGGTGCGAGCGCAGAGCTTCATGGGCGTGATCATGGCCGTCACCGCGTCCATGGTCGTCGAGCGGACGCCCCGCGGCGACGAACTGTTTCTCACCACCCTCGACCGGCACTGCGCACATGTCCGCGATACCGGCGCACTCGACCTGTTACCGGGGACATCCGGCCGATCGGTGAACGATCGACCGGCGTGAACGACGCGACGACCAGCACCAGAGCGACGAGGAAACAGATCGACGCGTAAGCGAGGTTGCCGGTGGGCGTACCCGACGCGGTGATTCCGCCTGTCGCGCCGAGATATTCGGGCATTGCCGCACCCCAGCCGATCACCATCACCGCGAGGAAGGCCGCGCCGAAAATCCTGACGTAGCCGAGTTCGCCGGCACCACACCGCGCACCCAGCGCCCGGGCGACGGTGACCGCGCCACCGATCGCGACCACACCGATCTCCACCCAGTACACCCAGCCTTGAACAACGGGGCGGCCGGGAAAGATCCAGGCCGGAATGCCACACACGACGATGCCGATCGACGTCAGAATGCCGACCGATATCGTGCGGCACACAAGCGCCCCCGCACCGGGACGCTGCCCGCGGGCGAACGGCAACGCGACCAGTCGATGAACGAGATATGCCAGCAGCGCCGGGGCCAGGGCGGAGAATATCGCGATACTGGCGATCGGTACCGAGGCGAACGCCGGTCGTGTCGCGGCGTTGTCGCTGTTCCAGATCCACCATCGCAGTTGCGGCCCGAGGTGGTCGAAGATCTCGTAGAAGCAGCTGTGCACGAAGCCGACCGCGACCGCGCCGGCCAGTGGCCCGTACCGGTCGACGATGCCGAGACCGCGCACGATGTGACAGGCCAGTGTGAGCAATGCGGGATAGAGGGCGACGATGTAGAGCGGTAGCCGGTCGAACAGGAAGTCGACGGTGAACTCGTTGTGTACGAACACGATTCCGAGCTGATCCTCGACACCGAAAACCCGGGGAAAGTAGATCGGCGGTTCGATGATCAGCAGGTAGACCACACCGCTGAACCACAGGACGAGATCGGTGGGGTCACCCGTTCCTCGAAGGCGCCGCACAGCCGCCACCAGGGCCAGGACGGCGCCCGCGACGACGGTGAATTCCAGCAGTGGCAGGGTCCAGTTCGCCGGATGCAACGGATCGCGCAGCGTCACGAACGGTGATGCGTTCGCGCAGGAGAAGCCGAGTTCACCGGCGAGGCGCTCGACCTCGGCGAGACAGATGTCAGACATCGGCGGGTCCCTCTTCGTTGTCCGGACGACGCCCGGCCGATGCGTTCCGGATCACCACGGACAGCTCCCACCGCCGTAGCACAGATACTGTCATCCATACCGAATTGATGACGATACATATCTATCATAGACGTATCGTCTATGTTCGCATTCCAGGCCGGACCGGTGGTCCGGCCACAGCTACCGAGGTGAGCAATGAGCAATCTGCGGATCCGCAAGCTCCGGTTCGACTTCGACGACGAGGTCCCGTTCAACTGGAATCCGGGCAACCCGGCGTTTTCCACCTACATGAACATCGTGTCCATCATCGCGATCTGCTTCGAGAAGATGGTGGTCGCCGCGGTCAAGGAGGCCATGCCACTCCTCGCCGACCCCGAGGCCGCCGAGGAGGCCGACCTGTTCCTGCGTCAGGAGGCGCAGCACGCAGCGGCCCATCGAAAACACGTGCGCGCCTTGATTCGTCACCATCCCGGACTGCAGCACACCCTCGACGAGGCGATCGCGGCCTACGACGAGCTCACCGCGTCCACCCCACTGCGCTACCGCCTCGCCTACATCGCCGATCTGGAGGCGACCTTCACCCCCTTCTTCACGATGATGCTCGACCACGAGACCAGCCTGTTCCGCCCCGGCGACGATCGGGTCGCGTCGCTACTGGTCTGGCATTTCGTCGAGGAAGTCGAGCACCGCAGCTCAGCACTCGTCGTCTACGACGCGGTGGTGGCCGATCCGTTCTACCGCACCCGGGTACTTCCCCGGGTGGTGGCACACCTGTTCCGAGTCACCCGGCTCCTCTGCGCAGGTATCAACGCGCACGTCCCACCCGCCGAGCGCGCGATCGACGCGCACACCATCAGGCCGCTTCCCGGGATGATCGCCGCCATCCGGAACCGCCCCGGCCCCGCCGGTGGCACGGCGATCGAGCGTGCGCGTCCCGCATTCGCCGGTATCGGGCGGCGAACGAAGCTGCGCACGGCGCGACGAGTCCTGCTGAGCCAGAATCCCTTTCACGATCCGGCGCGCGAACCGCTGCCGGAGTTCGCCGATCGCTGGTTCGAGCGCTTCGCGCGCGGCGAGGACGTCTGCCACTGGTATTCGAGTTCACCAGGGTGATCACGTGTCGGCCCGGCCTCTAGAGTGACCGGTATGCGGACCCACGGCTGGAACGGCGCACCGCCCAGCACCGACGAGGAGGCCGTCGCCCGGATCATCGCGGCAACCCATCGGTGTGTACAGCAGCGTGGCGGGCAGACCACCATCGCGCATGTGGCGTCGGAACTCGGAGTGAGCCGGGCGACCGTCTATCGGTACTTCCCCAGTACCAGCGCGATGCTGATGGCGGCCGCGCAAGACGGCACCCGCCGATTCGTCGAGAAGCTCGGCGCGCGCCTGCGGTCGGTCGACGACATCTCCGAAGCGGTGATCGAAGGCATCGTCCACACGGTGACCAATATCGCCGACGAACCGTATCTGCAGGTGCTGCTCAACGAGCCCACACATACACTGCTGCGCGGCATGACCTCGGATTCCGCTCGCCGGATCGCCCATTCGGTTCTGGTGGACAACACGGCGATCGACTGGACCGAAACATTCTCGGCGACCGGCAGTTTCGATGAGCTGATCGAGTGGGCGTTGCGCGTGGTCCAATCGTTCATGTACGACTCCGATGCCCCGCCACGAGATGCCGAGGATCTGCGCGACTACCTTCGCCGCTGGCTCGCCCCGGCGATCCGCGCCCAGACCGGCTCCGTATCCGGCTGAATCGATTCCGCGCACTCGAGCCCGTGGGTCGCGACGCTCCCGTTCTCCTCACTTGAACCATGCATGGTCCGCGTTGCCGCGCGCGCTGGACGAGCGGCTGAAGGTGCAGCTTCTCCAGGAGATCGACGTCGCCGATCTCGCCGCGGTTGCCGGAGCCGGCCGCTCGGCGTTCTACTTCCATTTCGAGGACATGGCGGCGTGCGTGACCGCGCTCGGTGTTCAGGTGTATGAGTAAGTCCTTTCTCCCACAAGCATTCTGGCTGATGGATCCGGATCACCCCGGCACCGTCTACTGTGGGACAGCGTCCGACTTTCGTTCGTCGCACCGCTGGCGGCGATGATCGACGGCGAACGCGCCGCGGGCATCGCCAGCGCCCGGGCCGGACACTTCGGTGTCGGGCCCGTCTCACCGCGCACACCTATCGCTCGCTGTGCGGCCCCGCCTACTTCGGCTGGAAACGCTGGGCTCCGTCGATGCGGACGACTTCACCGTTGATGTACGGGTTCTCCAGCAGATGCTGCGCCAGCGAGGCGTACTCGTCGGGTGCGCCCAGCCGCTTCGGAAAAGGCACCGACGCAGCGAAATTCGCGAGCTTCTCCTCGCCGAGGAATTCCATGATGGGGGTCCGCATGGTTCCCGGGGCGATGCTGTTGAGCCGGATACCGATGGCGCTCAGGTCGCGCGCACCCGCCAGCGTCAGGCCGATCACCCCGCCCTTGGCCGCCGCGTAGGCGGACTGCCCGATCTGGCCCTCGTAACCGGCGATGGAACTCGTCATCACGACGGCGCCGCGCTCACCGTTGTCCTTCGGGTCCAGTGTCGCGATCTTCGCCGCCGCCAGCCGCAGGACGTTGTAGGTCCCGCTGAGATACAGGGCGATCGTGTCGGTGAAACCCTTGAACGTATGCGGAGTGCCGTCGCGGTTGACGACCTTCTCCAGCACTCCGAAACCGCCGTGGGCGATCACCGCGTAGCGCAGCGTGCCCAGATCGTCGGCGGCGGCCAGCGCCGATTGGATGGCATCCTCGTCGAGCACGTCGGTCCGGACGTAGACGGCCTTGTTGCCGAGTTCATCGGCCAGCGCCTTGCCCTTCTCGTCGTTGACATCGGCCACGACGACAGCGGCTCCCGCACCGTGCAATCGGCGAACCGTCGCCGCGCCCAGACCGCCGGCACCGCCGGTCACCAGTACGACTTCACCTTCGAACGACACTGTGTCTCCTCACTTCGTGATTGTTCTGCTCGGACACGGCGGTGGTTCCACCGTCCGAAGTCCTTACGCGCCGGTCCATTCGGGCTTGCGTTTCTCGGCGAAGGCGGTCGCGCCCTCCTGGGCGTCCTTGGACTGGAATACCGGGATGACCAGTTCCAGCTGCTTGCGCCACATCTCTTCGGTCGTCCAGTCCGCGGAGCTGACGAGGACCTCTTTCGTCTTCGCCACCGCGAGTGGTCCGTTCGCCGTGATCCGCTCGGCCAGGGCCAAGGCCCGCTCCAGCGCCAGTCCCGGTGCTGTCAGTTCGTTGACCAGGCCGTATCCCGCGGCTTCCGCGGCAGTGAAGCTGTCGCCGGTGAGCGCGAGCTCCATCGCCTTCTGATAGGGGATGCGATGCTGCAGGCGCAGCAGTCCGCCGCCCGCGGCCACCAGACCGCGTTTGACCTCAGGTATTCCGAACTTCGCCGTCTTCGAGGCGACGATCAGATCGGTGGCGAGCACGACCTCGGTGCCGCCCGCCAGCGCGTAGCCCTCGACCGCCGCGATGATCGGCTTGGTCGGCGGCTTCTCGGTGAACCCGAGGCCACGCCCCGGAACGATCACCACCTCACCGGCGGCGAAGGCCTTCAAATCCATTCCCGCGCTGAAGTTTCCTCCCGCCCCGGTCACCACGGCCACCGACAGCTCCGGGCTCGCGTCCAGCTCGTCGACGGCATCGGCCAAACCTCGACTGACCGCGGTGTCGATCGCATTGCGCGCATCCGGCCGATTGATCGTGATCACCAGCGTGCGCCCGCGACGTTCCCGCAAAACTTCGTCCGACACCGGACCCTCCCTCTTTCCGTTCACCAGACGGTGATGTTGACGACAAGAAACTTCGGCAGCAGTCGCTCAGACCTCGACGACGAGCGCGCCACCCTGACCGCCGCCGGCGCACATCGCCGCGACACCGATACCGCCGCCCCGGCGCCGCAGTTCGTACAGCAAAGTGGTGACCATCCGGGCTCCGGACGCCGAGATCGGATGTCCGAGACTGCATCCGCTGCCGGAGAAGTTGACCAGCTCCTCGTCCAATCCGTGCTCGCGGCAGGCAGCGATCGGCACCGAGGCGAAGGCCTCGTTGATCTCCCAGAGCGCGACATCGGAGGCTTTCAGGCCGGCGCGGTCGAGTACCTTGCCGATGACCTTCACCGCCGCGAGGCCGGTGTCGGCCGGGGTCATCGCGGCATTGGCCCAGGCCCGGACCTTGCCCATGACCTCGAGCCCCTCGGCCGCCGCGAAGTCGTCACCGACCAGCGCGACCGCGGCCGCGGCGTCGTTGATGCCGCTGCTGTTGCCCGCGGTGATCGAGAAGCCCTCGATTTCGGGATGCAACACCGGCAGCGATGCCAGCCGCTCCAGGGTGGTGTCCCGGCGCGGGAATTCGTCGACCGCGAAATCGAGGACCGATCCATCGTGTTGCTGCACCTTCAACGGCACGATCTCGTCGACGAACTTGCCGGCATCGATGGCCGCGACCGCGCGCTGATGCGACCGCAAAGCCCAGGCGTCCATCTCCGCACGGCTGATACCCGCCTTCTTCGCCGTGTTCCACCCGACGGTGACCGCCATGTCCAGCGTGGGCGCGTCGGGCGTCTCCGGATGCGAGGGCGGCATCCACGGTTCGACGAACCGCATCTCGGCGGCGTCCGGAACGCGCCATTTCATCAGCGGCGCGGTGGACAGCGACTGCACTCCCCCGGCCACGATGACCCGTTCCATGCCGGCGACGATGTGCGCGGCGCCATTGGCGATGGCGGTGAGGCTTCCCGTGCAGTGCCGGTTCACGGCCTGCCCGGGAACAGTGGTCATGCCACTGGCGACCGCGGCGTGCCGGGCGAGATCACCACCGCCGTAATTCAATTCGGCCAGGATCACATCGTCGACGATCGCCGGATCGATACCGGCACGGCGCACCGCTTCCGGCACGATGGTGGTCGCGAGCGTCTCCGAGGCAACATTGGCCAGGGCCCCTTTGAAGGAGCGTCCGATCGCGGTGCGGGCCGCGCTGACAATGACGGCTTCGGCCATATCTATCAACCTCTGAGGTTTCGGGCCACCTTGCCGGAAGGCAAGGCGGCTGCGGTTGTCTACGCCATACAGTATTGTTTACTGTATATCTTATAGGCGGGGTGGTCCAGGACGCCTGGTCCACTCGGCCACGGCCGCCGCGGCACCCGTCCCGATGATCGGGATCCGACCGTCGGGCGCCACCGTCACCGCGGGACCTCCACCATCTCGAAATCGGACTTCTCGGCGCCGCAGTCCGGGCAGGTCCAATCCTCGGCAATGTCGTCCCAGCGGGTGCCGGGCGCGATACCGTCGTCGGGCCGGCCGAGCTCCTCGTCGTACTCGAATCCGCAGATGACACAACGGAACAGCTGGTACTTCGTCGTCGTCTCGTTCATCGGGCCCCTCGCGGATGTCGCGCTGTCACGCCGGTGCTCAGCTGCCCCACGGCACGGCCTTCACGTAGCCGCCCGCGTCCACACGGATCTGGCTTCCGGTGATGTATGTCCAAGGCGATGATCGAAGCGCCCTCGGCGGCCGGGCTCACCGCGTGGGATCGCCCCTGCCCGCGCGCGGCGCCCGGGACCACGGCCACCTTGCCACTCAATTTTCCCATGCGTGAGGACCTTTCGTGTTGTCGTGTCTGCGTCGGCCGCTCAGCGCTGCCGCGGTATCCGGTACCCGATGGTTTTCGTCTCCAGGTACTGCTGGAAGCCCTCGAGCCCGCACTGGCGCCCCACCCCGCTGTTCTTGTAACCGCCGAACGGGGCGTCGGCGCCGTAGAACATGCCCCCGTTGACCCCGATCGCTCCGGTGCGGATCCGCCGGGCGACGGCCATCCCCCGCTCGGCCGAGCCCGACAACACCGCACCCGCCAGTCCGTAGACGCTGTTGTTCGCGATGCGTATCGCGTCCTCGTCGTCGGCGAACGGGATCATGACCAGCACCGGCCCGAAGATCTCCTCCTGGGCGATCGGCAGGGCCGGATCGTCGCAGGCGAACACCGTGGGCCGCACGAAGTGGCCGCGGGCCAACTCCGGCGGCAACGCGTCCACGCCACCGCCACCGGTGATCAGCCGGGCGCCGTCGGTGACGGCTCGCGTGCACGCGTCGAGGACTCGATCGCGTTGGGCCGCACTGATCACCGGCCCGACGACCGTGTCGGGCCGGGCGGGATCGCCGACCGGCACCGCGTCGAACGCGGCCGCGACCGCGGTCACCATCTCGTCGAATACGCTGCGGTGCACCAGCATCCGGGTCGTCGCCGCACAGGCCTGCCCGGCGTGCACACAAGCGCCGACCGCACCGCGCAGGGCAGCCGCCGGATCGGCGTCGTCGAGGACGATCAGCGCCGACTTGCCGCCCAGTTCGAGAAATGTGCGCTTCATCGTGTCCGCGCCCAGCCGCATCAGGGTGCGCCCGACCGCCGTCGAACCGGTGAAGGAGATCATGTCGACCCGCGGATCGGTCGCCAGGACGGCGGCCACGTCGTTGGCCGGTGTGGGAACGACGTTGACCACACCCGGTGGGATATCGGTCTTCTCGGCGATGATCCGCCCGATCCGGGTGGCATTCCACGGGGTGTTCGGATCCGGCTTGAGTATCACGGTGTCACCGGCCGCCAGGGCGGGCCCGAGTTTGTTGAGGATGACCTCGACCGGAAAGTTCGACGGGCAGATGGCCGCGACCACACCGACCGGCTCCTGCACCACCGTGCGCACGTTGCGCTCGCCGAACAGACCACCGCCGTGCAGCGTTCGCTCCCAGGCGAACTCGTCGATCAGACCGGCCGGATACCGCAGCGATTCGGCCAGCGGCCAGTCCAGCTGAGCGGTGCTCAGCGTCATCGCCGGGCAGCCGACCTCGGCGACGAGTTCGGTGGCGAACTCCTGCCTTTCGGCTTCGAGTCCGCGCTGCAATTGTTCCAGGCACCGCCGCCGCAACGGCCCATCGGTCGACCAGGTCGTCTCGTCGAACGCGCGGCGTGCCGCGGCGATGGCGCGCGCCATGTCCTCGACGCCCGCGGCCGCGGTGGTTCCGAGCAGCGCGCCGGTGGCCGGGCTGACGTTGTCGAATGCCGCTCCGTCGGCGGCGGGCGACAAGGCGCCGTCGACGAGCATGCGGAATTCGGCTCGCTCACCCGCGCGGCGCCCCGATTCCACGCTGGTGGCCGGTATCTCCCCGACGGTCTCGCTCACATCGTCTCCTGATCCATCCTGGAGGAGTAACTGTAATGTTTACCGTATAGTACTTCAAGACACTGTGTGACAAGGAAGAAGGGAGCAGCCATGTCGGGCCTGCTCAACGGCATCCGGGTGGTCGAGCTGGCGTCCTGGACGTATGTCCCCTGCGGCGGCGCCGCGCTGGCGGACTGGGGCGCGGATGTCATCAAGGTCGAGGACACCAAGGGCGGGGATCCGTGCCGCTACCTGGTGGTCGGCGGCCTGGACCCGGCGACTGCGCCGGTGCGCGCCAATTTCATGATGGAACTGGGCAATCACGGTAAGCGCAGTATCGGCATCGACATCAAGACCGAGAGCGGCCGCGAGATCCTGGGCAAGCTACTCGCGAGTGCCGATGTCTTCCTGACCAATTGGCTTCCCGGCACCCTCGAGCGGGCCGGCCTCACGATCGACAAGCTGCGCGAATACAACCCCGGCCTCATCATCGCCCGGGGCAGTGGTCAGGGCAGCCGCGGCCCCGACAAGGATCGCGGCGGATTCGACGCCTCCGCCTACATGGCCCGCGCGGGCGTCGCCTACGCGTTGTCACCGACCGATATCGAGTATCCGGTGACCCAGGGCCCGGCATTCGGCGATCTCCAGGGCGGGATCACCCTCGCCGGTGGTATCGCGGCCGCGCTGTTCCACCGCGAACGCACCGGCCACGCCCCCCTCGTCGACAGTTCGTTACTGGCACAGGGCATGTGGGCCATCGCGCCGGATCTGGCGGCCGCCGACTACTACGGCGTCGACCGCCTGCCCGCCGGCCCCGCCGGAACCGCGCTCAACCCCGCCGTCAACCGCTACCGGACCCGCGACGGCCGCTGGGTCCAGCTGATGTTCCTGCAGACCGACCGCTACTGGCGCGGCTTCTGTGAGCGCATCGGCCGACCCGACCTCGGCACCGACGAGCGTTTCGTCCCGCTGGCCAACCTGGTCGCCAACCAGGAAGCGGCCACCGCCGAACTGCGCAGGACCTTCGCCGAGCGCGACCTGGAACAGTGGAAGAAGATTCTCGCCGACGAGCCCGGCGTGTGGTCGGTCCTGGCCAGCCCGCAGGAGGTGCTCGAGGATCCGCAGGTCACCGCGAACGGCTACCTGATGAGCGTCACCGACGATGCCGGCAAGACCTATCGAACCGTCAGCGCCCCGGTGCAATTCGACGAGACCCCGGCACCGCCGACCCGGTCCCCCGAGCACGGGGAGCACACCGAGACGATCCTGCTCGAACTCGGACTGCAATGGGACGACATCATCGCCGCCAAGGATGCGGGTGCGGTCCTCTGATCCAGGATTCCCAGCTATATTGTAAGCCATACTGTAACTCACTCGAAGGAGTGTGATCGTGGACAAGAACGACATGGTCCTGATCAGCGTCGATGACCACATCATCGAACCGCCGGACATGTTCGCCAACCATCTCCCGCGGAAATACGCCGCGGACGCCCCGCGGCTGATCCACACCGACGACGGCGCCGACGTGTGGAAATTCCGCGAGGTCGTCGTGCCGAATGTGGCACTCAACGCCGTCGCGGGGCGCCCGAAGAACGAGTACGGCCTCGAACCGGAAGGACTCGACGAGATCCGCCCGGGCTGTTACGACGTCGACGAGCGCGTGAAGGACATGAACGCCGGCGGCATTCTCGCGTCGATGAACTTCCCCTCGTTCCCCGGCTTCGCGGCGCGCCTGTTCGCCACCGAGGACCCCGAATTCTCCCTGGCGCTGGTCCGCGCCTACAACGACTGGCACATCGACGAGTGGTGCGGCGCCCACCCGGGCCGGTTCATCCCGATGGCGTTGCCGGTGATCTGGGACGCGCAGGCGTGCGCCGCCGAGGTGCGCCGCGTGGCCGACATGGGCGTACACTCGCTGACATTCTCGGAAAACCCTGCGGCCCTGGGCTATCCGAGCTTCCACGACGAGTACTGGAATCCGCTCTGGAAGGCTCTGGTGGACACCGACACGGTGCTCAGTGTGCACATCGGATCCTCGGGCAGGCTCTCGATTCCGGCCGTGGATTCGCCACCGGATGTGATGATCACCCTGCAGCCGCTCAACATCGTGCAGGCCGCCGCGGATCTGCTGTGGTCCAAGCCGGTCAAGGACTACCCGGATCTGAAGATCGCGCTCTCCGAGGGCGGCACCGGATGGATCCCGTACTTCCTCGAACGTGTCGACCGCACCTTCGAGATGCATTCGGCCTGGACGTTGCAGGACTTCGGCGGCAAACTGCCGTCGGAGGTGTTCCGGGACCATTTCCTGACCTGCTTCATCAGCGATCCGATCGGTGTCCGGTTGCGCCACGAGATCGGTGTCGACAACATCTCGTGGGAGATGGACTATCCGCACAGCGACTCCATGTGGCCCGACGCCCCCGAGGTGCTTTACGAGGTGCTGCGGACCGAACAGGTGCCCGACGACGAGATCGACAAGATGACCCACCTCAATGCCATGCGGTGGTACTCCTTCGATCCCTTCGCCCACGTACCGCGGGAGCGGGCCACCGTGGGTGCCCTGCGGGCGGCCGCCGCCGACCACGACGTGAGCATCCAGGCCCGCAGTCACAAGTCCACCTCCGCCCAGGAGAAGTTGCGGGCCTTCCAGTCCCAGATCCAAGCGGCCACCGCGCACACCGCGAGTTGATCCGGACGCCGCGACACGACCTGTCGCGGCGCGGCCGTGCGCCCACGCACAGCCGGACGGAGGGCCGCCCCGGCGTGAACCACCACCGACACCGCGTCCGGTGCGGTGCGAACGACTGCGCGGGTCCCGGACCCCGGACCGCGTCGAGTTCACCGACCTGCTGCCCACCACACCCACGGGGAAAATCCTGCGACGCAGCCTCGTCGAACAATTCAGCCCATCGGACGACACCATCGAGGAAGTATCGTGATCAAGTCCGGAGCCCGTCTGCAGAGCCAGGTCTGCGACACCCAGATCATCGTCATCCGCGCGAGCGAGAACCTCACACATCTGCGCTGCGGTGGCGCCCCCATGGTCCCGGTCGGTGAATCCACCACTGCCGCCGCCGGTCCCGACCCCCGCTTCGCGGACGGTTCGGCGATCGGCAAGCGCTACACCGACGAATCCGGCGCCGAATTGCTGGTGACCCGCGCCGGGGCGGGCACACTCACCATCGGCGACATCCCATTACAGCTCGAGCAGGCCAGGGCCTTGCCGTCCAGCGACTGACAGCCGAATCCACAGCCACGATCGAGGCCCGCGTCGGGCCCGTCAGCTATGCCCGCGGGCAGGTAGGAGGTCCGCGGTCGTGCGGATCGGTATCCAGACCAACCACGCCGACGACTTCGTCGGCGTCGTGGACGAGATCGCCGAGATGGAGCGTGCGAAGGCCGGTGTCACGACGTTGAACGTCCGCCCGCTCGCCGAGTCGTCCGGCGCGCGCATCGGCCGGATCGAACAGCTCGCCGCCCTGATCCGGGCCGCCGGTTCGCCGCGCGGACCGGCGGTGGTCGCAGCCACCGACCAGTGGCCGGATGGGACCGCCCGGCAGGAGTAGGCGACTACTTCTGCCAGGCGGCGATCACATCGGCGGTCGTCATGACGGTCGCCAGCAGTGACAGGGTGTTGTCGATGACCGCGGTCGCGTACGCACGTGGCACCCCGGCCACCGCATCGCGCGGCAGGACCACCCGGTAGGCGGAATTGACCGCGTCCATCACGAGATTCGGAATGGCCACGTTGAGCGAGACCCCGACGGCCACGATCGTCGTCACACCGAGATTGCGCAGTACCGCGTCCAGGTCGGTGCCACCCATCGGGCCCAGGCCGTGTTGCCGGGTCAGCACCAGATCCGCCGGCTCGGGCCCCAGTTCCGGCAGGACCGCCGCACCGGCGCTGCCCGGTGTGATCGTGACACCACGGCGTCCGATGTCGAACAGCCTCGCATTGTGATTGGCGCCCTGCCCGTCCGCGCGCCGGGTGACCACACAGTGCACCACCCGGACACCGGCGGTGCGGGCGGCGGGCAGCAGTGAGCCGATGTTCGGCAGCGCCTCCCGCCGGGCTTCGGCCGCGAGTGCGGGCAGCCCGGCGTCCGGGCCGACCACCGCGCCCTGACACTCCTGGACGACCACGGCCGTGTGGGCCGGTGCGAGCAGATCCGCCGGGCGCGGGACCTCGGTCACGTGTGGTCGCCCACCAGGCCGGGCGGCGGCACGTCGTAGAACTGCGTGGCCCACTTGCGCAGGGACATATACGGTTTCGCATCCTTGGGCGACAGCGGTGGATGCTCGACGTATTCCTGGTACCGCCAGATGCTCAGGTCCTCCCAGACGGTGACGAGGAACTGCTTCTCCACGCGTTCGCGCACCTCCGGCGGCGGTACCTCGGACTCGTCACCCGGATTGCGGGGCCACCAGATCGAATAGAACATGTCCGAGGATTCGTCGTCGACCGGTGTGGTGCAGAAGATCAGGCGGTGCTTCGACGACCCCTCGAAGGCGCTGATCGACCCACCGAGCCCGAACATGTGCGCGTGGATCCGCAACGCCATCTTCTCCGGATCGTCGCTGCGCGCGTCCGGCCAGCCGGTGAGAAACGACCACGTCTGCCCGTCCTCGTTCCAATCGAGCATCTGCGGGGTGACGGTGGCGCCGTGCACATATTCGAAATGCAGGCTGTCCGGCCCGTTTTCGAGCGCCACCTGTGGATGCACCGGTTCGCGCTCGGTTTTGCGGGAGAACTCCGGATACGGGCGGTAGTAACCGGTCGGCGCGGTCCCCACCTCGGGAAAGAGCTCGAAGATATCGGGCATGTCCCAGTTCGGTGCGGCACCGTCGGGCTGGTGCCACATGAAGACACAGCCGTGCTGTTCGGCGACCGGGTACACCCGTAGCCGCAGTCCGCGATTGACCCGGTTCTCACCGGGGATGTTCTTGTTGCGGCCGTCGGGGCCCCAGCGCCAGCCGTGGAACGGGCATTCGACGCAATCACCGACGACCTTGCCGCCATGGCCGATATGGGCGCCGAGATGACGGCAGTGGCCGGTGAGGATGTGCAGTTCACCGAAGTCGTCGCGGTAGGCCACCAGGTCCTCGCCGAAATATCGCAGCGGTGTGGCCTCGCCCTGCGGAAATTCGGCCGACCACCCCACCATGAACCACCCGGTCACCTTCCAGGTGAAAGGAACCTTCACATCACACCTCCAGTCCCGTCCAGGACGATTCGGATCGATACCGATCAATACTGTTAGACTTACAGTAATACATCACAGAAGGTGCTGCGGCCTTCTTGCCGCATCGGCTCGCAGCGCGGGTGCGCGGGCCTCAGGGCGACGGCGGCGAATCCGCCCTTCTCGGCCGCCGACGCGAGACCGCCGATCACCTCGGATCGCAGGAGGACATCGGAGGCGCTCGGGTACCCGAGAACGTATTTCATTGTGGCGCTTCCCGTTCAGCTCGCCGCAAGCACTCCGCCACGAACGACAACAGGCCGAGGTGATAGGCCGTGGCGGCGAATCCGACGCTCAGGTTGTGACCGCTGTCGGCCTGGGTGCGCGCGACGAATCGTGGGGCGCCGGTGCACAGGGCCCGGATCTCGGCGAGTGCGGGCGGATCGGTGCGCCAGAAGCGTTCGTGGTCGGCCAGCCGATGGTATGCCTCGACGCGCCGGTCCGGGTCGGCGAAGATGTCGTCGTGCCCGGCCGAGGCGCCGTAGCCGGGCCGGTCGACCGCGAGCACCGTGCAGCCCAGCGACGCGGCCGGCCGCATCAGCGACAGGTCGGGATGACCGGGGCAGTCGAAGTACCGGGCCGTGGTCGCTCCGCCGTGCAGAACCAGCAGGACCGCACGGGGATCGGCGACCCGGGCGCACAACGCCGACATGGGTATGCCGTCCACCTCCAGGACGCAGCGGGTGACCGCGCCGGCGCCGGTCCGGGCCGCGACGATCTCCGCGGTCATCGGTCGGCTCGCAGGAGCAGGACACCGCTGGGCGTCAGGCCGCCGCTGGTGACGACGGCCACGCGGGCATCGTCGATCTGGCGCGCGCCGGCGTCGCCGCGCAATTGGGTGACGGCCTCGTGCACCAGCCCCATCCCGTGAGTGCGTCCGTGCGACAGCTGTCCCCCATGGGTGTTCAGCGGCAGCACGCCGTCGCGGGCGATGTTGGTTCCCTGATCGAGAAAGTCCTTGCCCTCACCGATTCCGCAGAATCCGAGCGCCTCGATCCAGGACAGGCAGTTGAAGGTGAAGCCGTCATAGAGCTCGGCCACATCGACATCGGCGGGCCGCAGGTCGGTGCGGGTCCACAGGTGCGCGGCCTGTCCGAGGACCTGCGGCTCATGGGTCAGGGTGCTCTGATCCCATTCCAGGCGTTCGATGATCTGGGTCCCCACGGCCTCCACCAGCACCGGCGGCCGGGCCAGGTCCGCCGCCGTCGCGCGGGCCGACACGATCACCGCGACCGAACCGTCACACGGCACATCACAGTCGTAGAGGCCGAACGGCGTGGTGATCGTGCGGGCGGACAGATAATCCGCCATCGTGAGCGGATCGCGATAGATCGCCGTCGGATCGAGTGCGGCATTGGCGCGCTGGTTCAGCGCGATCCACCCCAGCGTCTCGCGATCGGTGCCGTAGGTGTGGAAGTGCCGTTGCGCGGTCTGCGCCAGCAGATGTGCCGCGGAGATCGCGCCGAACGGCACGAGCCAGCTGTCGGCGA
Organism: Nocardia sp. NPDC052254; assembly: GCF_040679495.1. NCBI lineage: Bacteria > Bacillati > Actinomycetota > Actinomycetes > Mycobacteriales > Nocardiaceae > Nocardia > Nocardia sp. NPDC052254. Next base: position 86,369 of record NZ_JBFAUW010000014.1, read on the forward strand.
TCGCGCCCGAGGGCGAAATCCGCCCGGCGCGAACCAGTTCCGCGTAGGTGGACTCCCACACGGTGCGGAAACACAGCACGTGCCGGGCGAATCCGGCGGCCACGGCCAGCATCGCGGCGATCACCGAACCGCCCGGCCCGAAGGTCTCCCCGCCGCCGTTGTACCAGGTCGGCCGGATCCCGAGCGCCGATTCCACCGCGGTGACACCGCCTTCGGAGAACGGCCCCGGCGCCCCGGATCCCGGATAGGTCGACAGGCCGTCGACCTCCTCCAGCCGCAGACCGGCATCCGCCACCGCCGCGCGGCAGGCCTCGACGGTCAGCGACAGCGGGTCGGCCATCAGCCGGCGGCCCAGCCGCGACATCCCGATGCCGGTCAGCGCGACCTTGTCCTCGAACTTGGTGTCGGTGGCCATCGGCCGGACCCATCGGCGCATCTCGGCGGGCGCGATCTCGTCGACCGGCAGCGGCGCAGGCGATGTCGCCGCGTCGGCGGCCGGACGGAACAGTGGCAGCCACACCTGCCCGGCCGGTTCGAAGACCACTTCCATCCGCTGCCCGAGTTCCAGCTCCGCGGGCTCGCAGTCGACCGCGTTGGTGGTGAGCCGGACGCGCGGATCCTCTTCCAGCGCCACCTGCGCGACCACATAGGGCGCGGGCATCGCGGGCATGCTGAAGCGGTGGTTGACGGTGAATCCGATGAGTGTGGCGTACCCCGACACCACCCGCACCCCCCGCCGCTCGCCCCGGCAGTATCGACAGATCGGTTGTGGCGGATGGATCAACGCCGAACAGGACAGGCATTGCTGTATCCGCAGGCGGCCGTCGGCGCCGGAGGTCCAGAAGAACTCGGTTTCCGGCGTCGTCGACGGCACCGGGCGCATCACCGCATCGGACACGGGACCTCCTCGCTTCACGGCGCGCCCCTCGCGCCCCGTCATCGCTTCTGCTGGGAGACTTCGCCCTTCATTCCGTCCAGGGCCATCATGACGGGCTGGCCGGTTTCGGAGATGGCGTGGGCGTGCCCGAGCTGGTGGATGTCGAACACCGATTGCACCGCGGTGGTGAAGCCCTGGATGTCGAGGGTCTGGTTGACCGCGCGTTTGGCGGCGCGCAGGGCGAACGGGTGTTTCGCGGCGATCTGGAGTGCGAGTTCCCTCGTGGCGGAATCGAGTTCGTCGCGGGCGACGACCTTGTTGACCATTCGGATGGCGAGCGCTTCGTCGGCGTGGATCGCACGGCCGGTGAACAGGATCTCCTTGGCCAGGCGCGCGCCCAGTTCCCAGGTGTGGCCGTGGTATTCGACGCCACCGATACCCATCGCCACGACCGGATCGGAGAACCGGGCATTGTCGGCGGCGACGATCAGATCACACGGCCAGGCCAGCAGCAGCCCACCGGCGATACAGACCCCGTGCACCGCGGCGATCGACGGCTTGGGAATGTTGCGCCATTTCAGCGAATAGCCCACATACCGGCGCGCTTCGACCTCATAGATGTCGGAGACCAGCCACTTGTCCTTGTTGTCCCAGGTCTTGGGGTCGATGTCGTGGCCGGCGGAGAAATGTTTGCCGTTGGCGCGCAGGACGATCACGCGCACCTCGGGATCGTCGGCGGCGCGGGTCCACGCGGCGTCGAGTTCGTCCAGCAGCTCCATGTTCTGCGCGTTGTGCACGTCGGGACGATTGAGCGAGATCGTGGCGATGCCGTCGGCCACGTCATGGAGAACGAGATCGGTGCTCATCAGAAGCCTTTCAATGTGATTCGATGCCCCATTCGATGCCCAGTAGCCGCAACATGTTGCCGCCCATGCTTTTTCGAATGTCCGGCTCGGAGATGCCGTCGAAATGATCGAGCAGGCTCAGCCTCGCGACCACCGAGAAGGTGGGATTCGGGATGAACTCGCTGATCACATTGCGCACCACGATCTTGGTCCGCCCCGTCGATATCGACGTATCGGATCGTGCTCTTCGCGTGTTCGGGCAGATACTTGGTCAGCGCGTCACGCGTTTCGTACATGTGATTGTCGGCGTCGAACACCGGGAAACCGACGGGACGTGAGGCCACGGCCGCGCACTCCTCTCAGCCGGCCGCCGCCTTCGGCGGGGAATAGTCGGGCCGGCCCAGGCCGAGGATGTGCTGGGCGATCATGTTGCGGAACACCTCGAGCGTGCCGCCGTAGATGCCGAGCAGCGGCGCCCAGCGGTAGACGTATTCCATACCGCCCTCGTCGGCCGCGCCGTCGGCGTCGATCGGCAGCGCCGCCGCCGCGCCCAGCACATCCATCAGATCGGGTGCGACGTCCCGGATCGCCTGTGCCAGCGCCACGCGCCCGAACATGTTCGGGGTGGCCAGCGCCGCCTCCATCCGGGCGATGCTGCGGCCGAGCCGGTACGCCACCGCACCGTCGTCGACCGGACGGCGCCCATCCGGGCCGGGCCGCCCCGCCAGCCTGGTCACCCGGTCCATCGCGGTGGCGGCCATGGTGCCCTGGTGGATCATGATCGAGATGTCGTCGAGTCCGTCCGCGGCCGCGTCGACCACGCCGTGTTCGTGGGCCAGCGGTGCCAGGAGCACCTGCCAGCCGTTGTTCACCTCGCCCAGCCGGTACTTGTCGTCGATGCGGACGTCGGTGTAATAGACGATGTTGGTGCGGTCACCGTCGACCGTCCGGATGCCCTGGATGTCGATGCCCGGGGTATCGAGCGGAACCAGGAACATGGTGAGGCTCTTGTGCTTTCGCGCCTCCGGGTCGGTATTGGTGATGAGGAAGACGTACTGGCAGTTGTGCGCACCGGTGGTGAACATCTTGGAACCGTTGATCACCCACTGGCCACCGTCACGCACGGCCCGGGTCTTGCACATCGCGATATCGGATCCACCGTCGGGTTCGGTGTAGCCCAGGCACAACCGCACCTCGCCGGTGGCGACCCGGGGCAGCACATCGGCCTGCAGTTCGGGTGAGCCGAAGTCGCGCACCGATTCGGTGACGATGGCGGTGGTACCCCAGGTGACCCACGGGACGTGGACGCGGCGACGCTCCAGATCCCAGATCCGGCGCTGCACCCGGGTCAGCGCGCCGGGATCCAGTTCCGCGGCCAGCCGGCCGTCGGCTCCCATCGCGAGATGTACGCCCTCGTCGAAGTTGTCACCGGTCTCGCGGTCGCGGCGGCGCACCTCGTCGGTGACATGGGTGTCGAGGAATGCCCGCAGGCGATCGCGGTATGCCGCGTCTTCCGCGGACAGCTCGACCAGTGAAAAGTCCATCGATATCTCCTGAATCTATTGCGCCGCAGCCGATTCGATAGGATCGTGCGTCAGTTCGACGCCGCCGCGAACAATTCCGCGGCGCGAACCGCGCTCGCGCCCGGATCCCCGGCGGCCAGCGGCCAGCCCCGCGCGCGCAGCAGATACGCCGAGGACGCCGATTCGGCGCTCACGCCCAGCCCGCCCTGGATGTGCACGGCCATCGTCGCGGCCTTGGCCGCCTCTTCGGAGGCGTGGACGAATGCCGCGGCCGCGAGGCCACGCTGCGCCTCGGGTTCGTTGTCGAGGAACCATGCCGCACGCCGGGCCAGATTGCGCCCGCCCTGGACGAAGATCTCGATATTGGCCAGCGGATGCGAGATGCCCTGCAGTGTCGAGATCGGCACTCCCATGGTGTACCGGTTCTTGGCGAATTCCACTGCCACGGAGAGTGTTTCCGATACCAGGCCGACCAGTGCGGCGGCGGTGAGTGCCCGCCATTCGTCGAGGGCGAACTCGTAGGCCGCGAGCGCCCGCGCGCCGGAGCCCACGACGGTGCGCCGGTCGGCGGCGGCGGGATCGACCCAGGCCATCGGCAGCCGCCCGATGTTGTCGACCTTCGCCGGGCGGGCGTCGAAGCTCAGCTCGACGACATCGCCGCCGTCGCGCACCAGGATGTGATCGGCGACCGCGCCCGCCGGAATGAGCCGCCGCCCGGATGTGGCGTCCACCCGTGCGTCCAGCGCGACGATCCGGCGGCCCTCGGCGATGGCGGCGGCGTGTTCGGCCTCGGGCCGCAGCGCGTCCAGGCGTGCCAGCAACCTGCTGCCGACCACGTGATCGATCCACGGCACCGGCGCGATGGTGCGGCCGAGTTCCTCGGCGACGAGCACGAGGTCGACGAGGGTGGCGCCGTCACCGCCGGCGGTTTCGGGCAGTGCCATGGTGGTGGCACCGGTGGCGCACAACTGTTCCCACAGATCCTTGTCGAATCCGGTCGCCTCGGCCGCGCGCACCACATCCAGCGGGCATCGGGTGCGGAAGAACTTCGCGTACACCGCCTGCAGTTCGGTCTGGTCGCCGGACAGGCTGTAATCCTGACGGCGCAATTCGTAGCGGTTCATCCCTGTGACTCCTCGTTCCGCTGCCTCTGAGTCGGTGCGGTTCGGTCGGCGAAGAAGAATTCGTGTGCGTTGCGGTAGAGGTAGTTGTCCAGTGCGTCGTCGGGCAGTTCCAGGGCGAGTGCCTCGGGCACCACCCGGCGCATACGCAGCACCGGCCAGTCCGAGCCGAACATCACCTTCTGCTTGCCCCGGGTCCGCATGAAATGGATCAGGCTGTCCGGCAACCGTTTCGGTGACCAGGCCGAGGTCATCAGTCGCAGGTTCTCGTATTTCATGAGCAGCCGGATCGCGGTGTCCCACCACGGATCGGCGCCGTGGATCATGCACAGGCGCAGTTCCGGGAAGCGGTAGCAGACCCGGTCGAGGTAGATCGGATTCTGGACCTCACCCGGGATCGGCGGACCGGGCAGCCCGGTGTTCATGCACAGCGGCAGATCCATTTCCGCGCACTTGTAGTACAGCGGATGGTAGGCGGCGTCGGTCGGCGGGTACTGCCCGTCGCCCCAGAAGCTCGCGCCCACCGTCGTGTACACCACCGGCAGATCACGGACCATCGATTCGAGCTCGCGCAGTGAGGCGACCGGATGCAGTAGATCGACCCCGTTGATCGCCAGCGAGAATCGATCCGGGCGTTCCTCGGCGAACTTCAGCGCGGTCGTCGACGGCTTGGCCATCGAATACATCAGCACCGCCTGCTCGACCCCCTGCTCGTCCATCTCCTCGAGCAGTTCGCCGAGTTCGACCTGTGTGTAGAGCGAGGCCGGCCCTTTGAAATAGTCGTCGCGGACCTTGTGCATCCACCCGGGCTGCTCACGCTCGCCGAAGTGCACATTGACCAGACCGTCGATCACCTTGCGCATCTGTCACGCTCCCATTTCTCGCGCGGCGTCCGGGGCCGCGTCGCCCACTTGCCCCGCGGCCCATCGGTAGTCGGGTTTGCCGTTGCCCAGCCGCCGGATCTCGGGCACGACGACGATCGCCTTCGGCACCTTGAATCCGGCCAGCCGGGTTCGGCAGGCGGCGCGGATCTCGGCGTCGCCGGGGCGACCGGCGGGGTCGCCGCACACCAGTGCGACCACTTCCTGACCCCAGCGCGGACTCGGTCGTCCCACCACCAGCGCGTCGCCGATTCCGGGAAGTCCGCGCAGGACCTCTTCGACCTCCTCGACGAAGACCTTCTCCCCACCCGTGTTGACCACCAGCGCATCCCGGCCGAGCAGCCGGAGGTTCCCGTCGGCGTCGAGCGTCGCGCGATCGCCGGGAATCGCCATTCGCGTCCCGTCGATCTCGGGAAAGGTGCGTTCGGTGGCATCCCGGTCGTCCAGATAGCCCAGTGGCACCCGGCCGGTGCGTGCCGCCCAGCCGATCTCGGACTCTCCCGGCCGCAGGAATCTGGTGCGGTCGTGCGATACCGCGGTACCACCGGGCATCGGCGCGAACGCCTCCACCTCGGCCCCCCGGGTGCTGCGCCCGAACCCCATTCCGCCGGTTTCCGAGGAGCCGTAGCCCTCGACCAGGTAGGCGTGCGGAATGCGTTCCAGCAGTTCGTGTTTGTGGACCGGATTGGTCGCCGCGCCGCCGGTGCCGATGGCGAGCAGTGCCGACAGATCGTAGGTGCGTTCGCACAGCGCCCGCACCAGCGGCGCGGCATACGCGTCCCCCACGATCGTCATCAGCGCCGCGCGTTCGCGTTCGGCGACCGACAGCGCCAGGTGCGCGTCGAACCGGCGGCGGTCGTCGTAGAGCAGGATCGTCTGCCCGGCGAGCAGTCCGGCGAACGACGTCCAGATCCCGGCGGCATGCGACAGCGGCGAGGCCGCGAACCAGACGTGGCCGGTCATCGCCGCCAGCGCGCGCAGCGGGTCCGCCGACTCGTGGTCGGCGCCGTTCATCGACGACACGTACATGTCGCCCTGCCGCCACAGCACACCCTTCGGACGCCCCGTGGTCCCGCCGGTGCACAGCATCACAAGATCGTCCGGTGACGTCTCGATGACCGGGTCGGCGGCGCCCGCGCGGACGGCGTCCTCCATCGTGACCGCGCCGGCGAGTTCCGTCGCGCCGCTGTCGTCCTCGACGGAGATCAGCAGTTCCACTCCGTCGGGGGCGGCCTCGGCCACCACCGGGCCGAAGCCGCGGTGGTAGACGATGCCTCGCGGCCGCAGGTAGGCGAGCAGATCACGAACCTCGCGCGCGGTGTAGTGCGGATTGACGTTGATCGGCACCACCCGCGCTTTGAGGCAGCCGATCATCGCGTCGAGATACTGGTCGTTGTGCATCAGCAGGGCGATGCGGTCCTGGCCGCATTCCCAGCGCCGCAACCGCGCGCGCGGCATGTGCTCACCGAATCCCTTGTCCGCCAGGAAGTTCGCGAGGCGGCGAGTGCGTAGCGCCGCCTCCCCGAAACTGCGGCGGTGATCACCACAGATGGTCATCGTGCGGCCGGGCACCGCGGACGCGATCGCGTCGAACACGGCGGGAATGGTCCATTCCGTCAACAGAGGCCTCCGAGATCACGACCGCCCGCCACCACGTGTCGGCAGGGCCGGGCGGCTGGTCGAGCACACATCGCTGCGCGTCCTTCGCGACTATCGCGCGGCCGAGGCGACGGGCACGCCGAGGAATTCCGAGGCGTTGTCCCGCATGATCTTTCGCACGTCGGCGGCATCGAACCCGGTCAGCTCGCCGGTGAAGGCCACCGGTTCCTCCAGGCCCTCGCCGTGCGGCCAGTCCGAGCCGAACAAGATCCGCTCGACTCCGATCGCCTCGGCCAGCTTCGGCAGATCGTCCTCGTAGTACGGGGCGACCCAGACGTGCTCGCGCAAGGTGTCGATCGGATCGTTCGGGAACGACCGGGGAGACTGGTTGGCGAGCTTGCGCATCCGCTTGCCGAGCCGGTGCACGAAGTCCGATCCGTTCTCGATGCTGGCGACCCGCAGGGCCGGGTGCCGGTCGAAGACTCCGTGGATGATCAGCGACGCCATGGTGTCGTGAATGGCGCGGTCGTCGACGAGGATCTTGTCCAGTGCGTCGCCCGGACCGCCGAAGGGTTCGAAGGTGTCCTTACCGCCCCACATCGCCGCGATCTTCAGGTAGCCGCTGTCACCGAGGTGGAAGGCGACGGGCACGTTCGCCTCGGCGAGGCGCGCCCACACCGGGTCGTGGGCACGGTCGCCGAGCGAGCGCGGCTTACCGACACCGGGTACCGGGGCGGGGCGGATGTGGATCACGCGTGCGCCCCGGCCGAGGACGAAGTCGATCTCGGCCACCGCCGCCTGCGGGTCGGCCAGCGAGATCATCGGCGCCGCGATGATGCGGTGATCGGGACGGTCGAATCCCCAGTCCTCGTCCAGCCACAGGTTGAACGCGTGCAGCGACGCCACGGTGGCCTCGACATCGCCCTTCAGCGCCTCTTCCACACCGCAGCCGAAGGTGGGGAACATGACGACCGTCTCGATGCCCTGCTCGTCGACCACCGCGGCACGCGCGTCCCGATCGCGATACTCCGGGCGCAATTGGAGGCTCTCCACCTTCATCAGCGTCGCGGGGTCGACTCCCTCCGGAACCTGTCCGCGGAAGATCAGGTCCAGGCAGCCGGGCACGATGATCGGGTCGAAGGTCGGGTTGGGGATGAAGCGGTTCACCCGGTCACCGATGATCGCGGTGTGGTACTTGCCGTCCTGGACGATCTGGACACCACGACGGCGAAACCTCTTGTCCAGGTGCCGGGTGAACGCATCCAGTGGCTCGTAGTAGTGATTGTCGACGTCGATCGCCTTGTAGTCGAGCGCGGTCATCGCCAGTCCTTTCAGTTCACCGTGTTGTCTGTGTGCGGCCTGCGCGGACTGCGCCGAGTCGCGTCGCCGCACGGCAGGAGATTCCGGTCCCGAACGGCCCCGGGCGCCGTCACTGCGGCCGGCACCGAGACCGGTACACCCTCCCGCGAGTCGAATAGATATACCTACTGTATACCTATCAGTATAGGGCCGCACAAGACTCGCACGGCCCGGCCGGATCCCGATCAGGGCACGATCACGCTGCGGGCCACCGGCTCGGCGGCCACCTGCCGCGCGTACATCGCCCGTTGCAGCGACAGCAGCAGCGCATTGCGGGTCTCGGCCGGTCCGATGAGCTCGTCGAACCCCATGTGCTCGGCCGAGTGATAGGAGGCCTGCAGCTCCATCTCGCGCAGCGAGGCCGCGACATCCTGTTCGGCATTGGACGCGTTGCTCAATGCCGCCGCGCTCATCGCCCCCATCGTCGCACCGGGATAGGCGAAGGTCCCCACCTGATTGTCGAAGCTGATCAGCGACATGACCATGGATCCGAACCCGTAGGCCTTGCGCAGTGTCACATGCAGTTTCAGTGTCGTCGCCGCGGTCTGGGCGACGAACATCCGTGCACCGCTGCGCAGGACGCCATCGGCTTCGGACTCGCTGCCCGGCAGCATGCCCGGATTGTCGGCGAGGAACACCAGCGGCAGATGGAACGCGTCGGCGACGCTGATGAAATGGGCGGCCTTGTCCGCGGCGTCGGCGTCGATCGAACCGGCCAGCACCTGAGGCTGATTCGCCACCACCGCGACCGGATGCCCGCCCAGGTGCGCGAGCGCGCAGATGATGGCCGGCCCGAACTCCGGCTGCACCTCGAACCAGTCCGTACTGTCGAACACCGCGTCCAGCACCGTGCGCATGTCGTAGGTGCGGCGATTGTCGCGGGAGATGATCTCGAGCAGTTCCGGTGTGCGCCGTGGTGCGCCGGCGGCGTCGGGCGCCAGCGACGGCGGATACGACCACGCACTGGGCGGGAAATACGACAGGTAGCGCCGGATCTCGTCCAGTACCGCCTCATCGGTGTCGGCCAGATTGTGGATCAGCCCGCTCGGCAGCGCCACATCGGGTCCGCCGAGATCCTCCTTCGAGATGTCCTCGCCCGTCGATACTTTCACCACCGGCGGGCCGGCGGTGAAGATCGCGCCGTGGCCACTCATGATCGCGAAATCCGAAACCGGCGCGATCAGCGCGCCGTGCCCGGCCGAGGCGCCCAGCACGCCGGTCACCATCGGAACCTTGCCCGAGCATTTCGCCTGGGCGAGCAGATCGGTCGGCGTGCGCCCGTAGTGGTCACCGGTCGGACGGAAGCCCGCGCCCTCCAGCAACATCACCAGCGGCACGCGGTTGCGCACCGCCAGTTCGGCCAGGCGATACCGTTTGGAATTGCTGCCCGGCGCGATACTGCCGGCCAGCGTGGTGAAGTCCTCCGCGCCCACCATCACCGGCGAACCGTCGATCAGTCCGGAGCCGGCCACGATCGCGTCCGCGGCGACCTCGCCTCCGACCAGTGTGCCGAACTCCTGGAAGGTACCCGGATCGAGGAGGTGCTCGATCCGGGCCCGCGCGTCCAGCTTGCCCTTGCCACGATGTGTGGCGACCCGCTCGGGGCCACCCATGGCCTGTACTCGCGTGCGGCGCTGCTCCAGATCGATGAGGGTGTCGTCCCAGGTCCGGGAATTGGTCATGTGCGCGTCCTAGATCAGTGAGTAGCGAATCGGCAGATGTTTGAGTCCGCCCACGAAGGTGGTCGCGGTGAGTTCGGGGGCACCGTCGAGTTCGATGGACTTCAGCCGCGGCAGCAATTCGGAGAAGAACTTGTTGATCTCCATGCGCGCGAGTCCGGCGCCGAGACAGAAGTGCACGCCGAAACCGAAGGCCACGTGCTTGTTCGGCTCGCGCCCGACGTCGAATCGGAACGGATCGTCGAAGGCGTCCTCGTCCCGGTTACCGGAGACGTAGGACAGCAACAGCGAATCGCCCGCCGCGATCGGAACTCCGCCGACGGTCGCGTCCTGGGCGGCGGTGCGCATGAATGCCTTGACCGGCGTCACCCACCGGATGATCTCCTCGGTCGCGCGCGGCATCAGATCCAGGTTGTCGCGCAGGCGATCTCGCTGCTCCGGATGCTCGACCAGTGCGCGCAGACCACCGGAAATGCTGCTGCTGGTGGTGTCGTGCCCGGCGGTGGCGATGATCGCGTAATACGACATGGTGTCGATGTCCGACAGCGGCTCACCGTCGACGCGGGCGTTGGCGATCGTCGAACCCAGATCGCCCGTGGGATGTTCGCGCCAGCGCGCCGTCAGATTCTGGAAGTACTGGAACAGTTCCACCAGGGAGTTCATCGCCTCGTCGGACTGCGCGCTGCGCTGCATCTCGTCGTCGTCGCTCCCCATGAGCTCCTGGGTCAGCTTCAACATCAGCGGGAAGTCCGCCTCGGGCACACCGAGCAGCGACATGATCACGTACAGCGGGAAATTGACCGCGACCTCCTGCACGAAGTCGCACTCCCCGCCGGCGTCGCGCATCTGATCGACGTATCGCTTCGCGAGTTGCTCGATGCGCTCACCCATCGCCTTCATCGCCTTGGGGCTGAACCAGTCCGCGCCGATCGCACGGACGACCCGGTGCTGTGGGTCGTCCATGTGGATCAGGGTACGGATCCCGACCGCGGCCTGCATCTCGTCCGAGGCGGTGGTCATGAGCACCGGGCGCGGCCAATTGGTGAACAGCTGATTGGCTCGTTCGACCGCCATGATGTCGGCATGCTTGGTGATCGCCCAGAACGGTGTGTAGTCGGGCACGGTCACCAGCGAGACCGGCGCCTTGGCACGCAATCCGGCCAGGGCCGCGTGCAACGCCGGTTCGTCGGTGTAGGACTTCGGATTCGCCAATACCTTCGCGGCGTCGTCGACGATCGGCATGCTCATGAGCGACTCTTTCGGTATGTGGGCCTTCATGTTCCACCGCCCCGCCACACACTGGCAGCGGTCCGTTGTGGCGGCCACTAGAGTGATTTATAGTGACCCTTACTGTCAAGCATTCTATAACTAGTCCGGACAACCGAACGGTGAAATTCATGGGATCCGATCAACGCAAGGTCGTCGTGGTCGGCGCGGGCTCGGGCATCGGCGCGGCGGCCGCCGCGCACTTCCACGACAGTGGCGATCACGTTCTCGCAATCGACTTGCGCCCCAACAACACTCCGGCCGCGCGGCACGAACGGTGCGATCTGCGCGACCCCGCCGCCATCGCCGCTCTGCTCGAGCGTATCGAGCCGGGCTGGGACCTGCTGGCCTACGTCGCCGGCGTTCCCGGCACCGCACCGGCCGGTGACGTCCTGCGGGTGAACTATCTCGGCATGCGGCTCATGGCCGAGGGCATGCTGACGCGACTGCGCGAAGGCGGCGCGATCGTGACCGTGGCCTCCGTCGCGGCACTCGGCTGGCAGGAACGCGTGGCGGCGCTGTCGGGCCTGCTCGCGACCACCGACCCCGGCGAGATCGACCGCTGGCAGGCGGATCAGGACCCGAACTATCCGGTGTACAGCACCTCGAAACAGGCCGCGATCATCTTCGCCAAGCGGCTCGCGCCCGCGGCCTGGCAGAAGTTCGGGATCCGGGTGAACACGGTGAGCCCCGGGCCCACCGAGACCCCGATCCTGGCCGATTTCGAGACCTCGATGGGTAAAGACGTGCTCGACGGCGTGAAGGCGACGATCGGACGGCACGCCACCGTCGACGACATCGTGCCCGCCATCTCCTTCCTGGGCTCCGCACAGGCCCGCTGGATCAACGGCCAGGACCTCCATGTCGACGGCGGATTCGTCGCCCCACTGGTCGCCGGGCCGCCGATTCAGCTGTAGCGAACACGACCGGTCGGGCGCCGGTGACACCGCGAAGACGCACGGTTCGCATGACATCACCCTATACTGTATTACTTACAGTAATTAATTCCGCCCAAGCCGTGCGAGTGACCATTACGAGGTGAGCTGTGGACATCCCTGTTCAGGACCAATCAGCGACGGCCGGGGACACCCTCGACCTGCGCGACCCCTACCCGTACTTCGCCGCCAAGCGGCGCGGGGGCCCCGTGTTCCACGGCACGGTCATGGACTACTCCAAGACCCCCGAGTCGCTGCGCCCCTCCGATTCCTATGCCGCGGTGTCCTATTCGGCGGTCAGCTCCGCCCTGCGCAACAACCGGGTGTTCAGTTCACAGCTCTACGACTCCACCATCGGGGTCTTCATGGGCCCCACCATCCTGGCGATGGACGGCGCCCGCCACCGCGCGCACCGCGGACTGGTGTCCACCGCGTTCCGGCCACAGGCCCTGATGCGCTGGGAACCGGAGATCGTCCGGCCGGTGTGCAATGCGCTGATCGACGAATTCGCCGAGCGTGGCAGCGCCGATCTGGTCAAGGAATTCACCTTCGAATTCCCGACCCGGGTCATCGCCGCGCTGCTCGGCCTGCCGGAGGAGGATCTGCCGTTCTTCCGCCGGGCCGCGGTGGCGATCATCAGCTACGCCGACAAGGTGCCGCGGGCACTGCAGGCGTCCAAGGACCTGAAACACTACTTCCTCGGCCAGATCGAACAGCGCCGGGCGAACCCGACCGACGACATCATCAACGATCTGGTGACCGCCGAGATCGACGGCGAGAAGCTCACCGAGGAGGCCATCTACTCCTTCCTGCGATTGCTGCTGCCGGCGGGATTGGAGACCACCTACCGTTCCGCGGGAAATCTGCTGTGGCTGTTGCTCGATCACCCGGAGCAGTTCCGTGCCGTACAGCAGAACCGGGATCTGCTCCCGCAGGCCGTCGAGGAGGGCCTGCGCTACGAGACACCGCTGACCTTCGTCCAGCGCTACGTCACCGAGGACACGCGCCTCGAGGGCACCGACATTCCACAGGGCGCGGTCCTGGACCTGTGCCTGGGATCGGCCAATCGCGACGAGAACCGCTGGGAGCGCCCGGAGGAGTTCGACATCTTCCGGACGCACATCCCGCACATCAGCTTCACCGCGGGCGCGCACACCTGCCTGGGACTGCATCTGGCCCGGATGGAGACCCGCGTCGCGATGGAATGCCTGTTCGACCGGCTCACCGACTTCACCCTGAGCTCCGAGGGTGATCCGCACATCTTCGGTCAGCCGTTCCGCTCCCCCAACACGCTGCCGGTGACCTTCGATGTCGTCACCTGATCACCGTCGTCCACCCGGAACATCGGGCGCCCGAGGAGTATTCGATGCGACGCTGCCGCGATGTTCGCCACAACCACCGAGGAATCCGTGCGGCGTCCGATCGACATCCATACACCGACATCGTCCTGCTCGCGGCGGGATTCGACGCCCTCGAGATCGGCGCCCTGCGGGAGCGCGGTGCGCTCGGTCCCGCTGCCGGTGCAGCCGCCGGCGATTCCGGACACGAAAGGACGACACAGTGACAGATCGATCAGAGATTCTGCGGCACAGCCGAACCGGCGGCGTGCTGACGCTGACCTTGAACCGCCCGGCGCTCAAGAACGCGATCAACACCCGGTTGTGGGACGAACTGGGCGAGGCACTGCACGCCGTCGCGCGCGGCACCGAGGTCCGTGCGGTCGTCGTCACCGGGGCGGACGGAAACTTCTGCTCCGGAGCCGACATCTCCGATGCCGCCGGGGCGGAGGGGTTTTCGGATCCTAGCCGGATGATCCGCGCCATCAACGACGTGATCCAGCAGCTGCACGATCTGCCCGTCCCCACCATCGCCAAGGTGCGGGGCGTGGCGGCCGGGGCGGGCTGGAACATCGCCCTCGGCTGCGATCTGGTGGTCGCCACCCCGCAGGCCCGGTTCTGCCAGATCTTCACCAGACGGGCGCTGTCACCGGATTGCGGCGGCAGCTGGCTGCTGCCCAAACTCGTGGGCCTGCAACAGGCCAAGCGCCTGACCCTGCTGGCCGACACCATCCGCGCCGAGGAGGCGCATTCTCTCGGCCTGGTCACCTGGGTGCAGCCCGAGGAGTCGATCGATTCCTTCGTCGGCGATATCGCCGCCCGGCTCGCCGCCGGGCCGCCGCTGGCGCTGGCACAGACCAAGGCACTGGTCAACAACGGCGCCGACCGCACGCTGCGCGACGCCCTCGCCGATGAGCTGCGCGCGCAGACGATCAATCTGTCGGGCGCCGACGTCATCGAGGCGTTCGCGGCCTTCGCCGAGAAGCGTGACCCCGTCTTCACCGGGGCCTGGGGAACGGGAGGCCGGCCATGATGGCCAAACGCGTTGCGGGACACAAGCGTCAGCGTCGCGAACGCGGCTCGCTCAATCCCGAGGACATCATCAACGGCGCCTTCGAGCTGGCGCAGGAGGTCTCCATCGACGGCCTCAGCATGCCGCTGCTCGGCCGTCATCTGAATGTGGGGGTCACCAGTATCTACTGGTATTTCCGCAAGAAGGACGATCTGCTCAACGCGATGACCGATCGCGCCCTGCGCCTGTATGTCTACGCCATGCCGTTCCCCTATGTCCACGCGTCGAATTGGCGGGAGAGCCTGGTCAATCACGCGCGCACCATGCGGCGCACATTCCTGGACAATCCGATCCTGTGCGATCTGATCCTGGTGCGTTCGGCGCTGAGCCAGCACGCGGGCCGGGTCGGCGCCGACCAGGTCGAGCGGACGGTGTCCAGTCTGGTGAACGCGGGGCTGTCGGTCGACGAGGCCCTCGACACGTACTCCGCGATCAATCTCCACATTCGGGGATCGGTGGTGCTGCAACGGCTCTACGACAAGAACCGGGATCCCGACGGCGCTCCGCGCGCCTATTACGACAGCATCCTGATCGAACCGGAGACCACGCCCCTGCTCGCGGAGGCGATGGCCAAGGGGCTGCGCTCGGGAGCACCGGACGAACACAACTTCGAATACGGCTTGCGGTGCATCCTCGATCACACCGGCCGTCTGATCGAACGCAACCGGGGATCGCGGGCCAACGGTGCGGCGGCGAGCTGAATCACGCTGCCGCCGCCCCCTGGCGCGCACACGTCAGCGAGGGCCGGGCTCCGGAACGTCGAAGTGCTCGTCGCGCAACCGGAACGCCTGTTTCGTGCCGTGTTCGGCACGGGTCTTCACGAAATTGAACTCCCCGGCGGAGAACTGCAGGTTCGTACCGAAGGCGTGGAACAGATAGCTGGCCACCTCCTCGCCCTGATAGGCCTGACTCTGCTCCACCAGCCGGAACGCCTCCTTGGCGATCACCACGCCGTCGGCCGGCATCTTCGCGGCCTTCTCCGCCCAGTACCGCGCCCGCGCGCCGACCACCGCCGGATCGCAGACCTCGGTGAAGACGCCGAGCTGTTCCAGCGTGCTCACCTCGACGATGTCGCCGGTCAGCAGCAGCCGGCGTGCCAGCACCGGGCCGAGCCGGTGGAAGAACATGTGCAGACTTCCCAGCGCGGGTCCGAGGAAGCGGGCCGCGGGCATCCCGATCCGGGTGTCACGGGCGACCACCGAAATATCGGTCATCAGCGCCATTTCGAAGCCGCCGCCCAGCGCGTAGCCGCTGATCTCACCGACGGTGACCTTCGGAAAGCCCAGGAAATTGTGGTAGAAGCCGAAGGATTTCCGGTCCACCGCGAGGCGGCGGCGCTGACTGGGCCGGCTCTTCTCGGGCCTGTCGCTGCCGCCTTCCCCGTACCAGCCGTAGGCATTGTTCATATCGGCGCCGGTGCTGAACACACCGTCGGCGCCGCGCAGCAGGACCACGACGATGTCGTCGTCGGCGGCGATATCGTCGAGATACCGTGCGAGGCCGTCGCGCATGGCCGCGTCGTAGGAGTTGCGCTGGGCGGGGTTGTCGATCGTGACAGTGGCGATCCGCCGGTCGGGATCCACCTCGCACAGTATGCGGCCGTCGGCGGTGCTGGAGCTGCTCATCGGGTTGCCTCTTCCTGGTTGTCGCACGGCCCGCCAGTGCGTGCCCGCCCATTGCCGGGACACTGCCGGTACTATCTACTGTAGTTATAACAGTATCGGGTACGCGACGAGTCCGTCACCGCGCTCCGAGCACCTCCGCTTCCATCGCCCGACCAGCACGTGAAGGAATCTCCATGCCGTTCGACACCATCGAATACCGCGTCGACGGGCATACGGCCACGATCACCCTCGACCGGCCGGACGCACTCAATGCGCTGAGCCCGCACATGATCTCCGAACTGCGGGCCGCCTACGCCGAGAGCGAGAACGACGACAAGGTCTGGACCGTCGTCGTGACCGGGAACGGCCGCGCCTTCTGTACCGGCGCCGATGTCAAGGCCATCCCCGGCGACGGCAAGGTGATCAACGAACAACCGTATCTGTCCACCTACGAACAGTGGGAGGCGCCGCAGGAGGGCACCCCGCCGTTCCGGACGATGACCAAACCGGTACTGGCCGCGATCAACGGATTGTGCTGTGGCGCCGGACTGGACTGGGTCACCACCGGGGACATCGTCATCGCCTCCGACCGCGCGCAGTTCTTCGACCCGCATGTGAGTATCGGCCTCGTGGCCGGTCGTGAGGTCGTGCGGCTGTCGCGGGTGCTGCCCCGCACCGTCGCCCTGCGCATGGCACTGATGGGCAAGCACGAGCGCATGGACGCCCGGCGCGCGTACGAACTCGGCATGATCACCGAGGTCGTCGAACACGATCGGCTGCTCGAGCGGGCGCACGAGATCGCCGGCATCGTGAATTCCAATGCACCCCTGGCCGTTCGCGGCACCCGCCTGGCGATCGTCAAGGGCCTGAACGTACCGCTGCACGAGGCCGAGATGCTCGCCGAATCGTTCCGTGAGCGGGTGACCCGCACCGAGGACGCGCTCGAGGGACCGAAAGCCTTCGTGGAGAAGAGGACCCCGAATTGGCAGTGCCGATGAACCACACGACCCATGCGCTGAGCCGGCGGATCGCCGCCACCCTCGCGCTGCGACCGGACGGCCCCGCGATCGAATACGAGCAGCGGTGGGTCACCTGGCGCGAACTCGGCGATCTCGCGCAGCGCATCCGCACCTTCGTCACCGCACATCCCCTGGGCCGTCGCGAGATCGGCATCCTGCTGCGCAATCGTCCCGAACATGTCGCCGCGCTGCTGGGGGTACTGCTGGGCGGCGGAACGGTCGTGGTGATCAACCCGTCACGCGGCGACGAGCGGACCCGCGCCGATATCGCCGCGCTGCGGTTACCTCTGCTCATCGGCGCGCCCGGCGATCTGGCCGCACTGGTCACCGCGGCCCCCGGCACGGCGACCCTGGCGATCGAGGACACGGCCGCCGAACCGCGGCTGCACGCGTCGCCCGGCCGCCGCGCACATACCGGTGTCGCGCAGTCCGGGGTGGCGGTGCGCATGCTGACCAGCGGCACCACCGGACCGCCCAAACGCATCGACATCACCTACGACATGCTGGCGCGCAGTGTCATCGGCCCGGACCCCGAGCACACCCCCGTTCCGGCACAGCCACGCTCGGGGATCGCGGTCGTGAACGCCCCGCTGGTGCACATCGGCGGCGTCTTCCGCATCCTGCAGTGCGTCGCCGAGGCCCGCTCGTTCGTCCTGCTGCCGCGCTTCCAGCTCGAACAGTGGGCCCGCGCGGTACGCGTCCATCGCCCCAAGGCCGTATCCCTGGTCCCCGCCGCGGTGCGGGCGGTCCTGCACTCCGAGCTGACCCGCGAGGACCTGTCGAGCATCCGGGTCGTCACCTCCGGCACCGCGCCGCTGTCCGCGGACGACGCCGACGCGTTCTGCGAGAAGTTCGGCATTCCGATTCTGACCTCCTATGCCGCAACGGAATTCGGCGGCGGCGTGGCCGGTTGGACACTCGCCGACCATCAGCGGTTCTGGCAGGACAAACGCGGCAGCGTCGGACGCGCCACAGGCGGGGCCCGGCTGCGCGTGGTCGACGAGGACGGCGCCGAGTTGCCCGCCGACCGCCCCGGACTGCTGCAAGTGGCACCCGGCCAGCTCGGTCCGGGCGCGACCTGGATGCGCACCACCGATATGGCCCGCATCGACGCCGACGGATTCCTCTGGATCCTCGGCCGGGCGGATCAGGCCATCATCCGCGGCGGGTTCAAGATCATGCCCGACGATGTGCGCAACGCCCTGGAAAGTCATCCGGCCGTCCTGGGCGCCGCCGTCGTCGCCCGGCCCGATCCTCGCCTCGGCGAGGTTCCGGTCGCGCTGGTCGAAGCGGCCACCGGCGCGGACCTCGACAGCGCCGTCCTGCTGGGCCATCTCCGAGACAGACTGGCCCCCTACGAGATTCCCGCCGACATCGTGATCGTCGACACCATCCCCCGCACCCCGTCGGGCAAGGCGGACCTGACGGCGGTACGCGCCCACTTCGAGGCGGCCGGAGTCGGCGACGTGGACGCGAGTTGATCGCCCGGGCACCCGGCAGCGATTCATGTCGACAGCGCTTCCGCCAGAGGACGCGGCATCCCGCACAACCATCCGAGGACCGGAGACGTCCATGAAAACCACTCGCCCCGCATCGACGGAACAGATCACCGCCTTCATGGACTACATCGGTTTTCGATCCACACTCGATGCCGACGGCACCCGCATCTGGGAACTGCCGGTGGCCCCGCACGTGGTGAACACCTCCGGCGGCCTGCAGGGCGGACTGATCGCGACCCTCGTGGACGTGGCCGCCGGAACCGTCGCCCTCCAGCAGCGGCCTTCCGGCAGCGGAGTGGTCACCTCGGATCTGCACGTGCGGTACTTCCGCGCTGTCACAGCGGGTGCCGCGCAGGCCCGGACCAGGATCGTGCATTCGGGCAGGCGGAGCGTCGTCGTCGAGGTGGAGGTCGTCCAGCCGGGCTGTGAGCGGCCGGTCGCCTTGGCCACGGTCAGTTTCGCGACGGTCGAATTCGACACCGGCGCACGATCTTCCGCATCCGCGGAGTAGTCATCCGGCGGGGCGGCGTCAGTCCCGGCGGTACAGCGCGGCGACGTCGTCGATCTTCGCTTTCAGTGCCGCATTGCGCGGCAGCCGGTCCACCACGGCGATCGCCACCGGTACGTGATGGCTCGGCAGCGCGTCGCGGACCGCCCGGCGTAGTTCGTCCTCGGTCGGCGCCGGGCTGCCGTGGCGCGTCTCGACCGCCGCGAACGGCACGTGCCCCAAGCGCGGATCGGGTACGCCGACCACACACGCGTCCCGGACCGCGGGATGGGCGAGCAGCACCGCGCGCACCGTCTCGGGCAGGATCTTGAACCCGCCGCGGTTGATCGCACCGTCGCCCCGGCCGTGAATGGTGATGAATCCGTCGGAATCCACCGAGGCGAGGTCGCCGGTACGAACCCAGTCGGGGCCGAGCACGGCGACGCTCGCCTCGAGCAGGCCCTGCTCATCGGCGGCGAGCTCGTCGCCGGTATCGGGATCGACGATGCGAACGTCCACACCCGGCAGTGGCCTGCCCGCACTGCCCGCCTTCTCCGCTCCGAATCGCCGGTGCAACTCGGGCGTCCACGCACAGACCGAACCGGCGAATTCCGTTGCGCCGTAGGCCCACAGCAATGGAATGCCGTAACGGCGCTCGAACTCCTCCCGCAATTCCGGTTCCAGTGGCCCGGAACCACCGGGAAGATATTCCAGCGAGGCCAGATCCGCGCGGGGCACATCGGCTTCCAGCAGCATGCGCAGAATGGCCGGCTGCACTCCGGTACGCCGGATCCGATACGTGCGCACCGCCCGCACCCACTGCGCGACATCGAACTTCTCCAGCAGGACCATCCGCTTGCCGAGGAACGGGGCGGCGAGCAGCTGGCAGATTCCGACACTGCCGAACGGCCAGTGGACCAGTTCCGGCGGATCGTCGGGTGCGGCCGTCGCGCCGCCGGTCATCGTGGCGACCGTGTGCGCGAGTGCGGCGGTGGGTATCGGAATGCGTCGGGGCGGACCGGTTGTCCCACTGGTCAGCAGATGCAGGCCCGGGACGTCGCCGACCGGATCGGCGATCACACCGGAGTCGCGTTCGGCGATGATCCGGACATCGCCGAGGGCCGGGGACAGCACCAGTCCCGCGCATCCTGTCCGTGCACACGCGTCGACGACCGGCGCGGTCCAATCCTCGGCCGCGGCGATCACCGCACCGGGCCGGATCCGTTCGATATCGCGCCCCATACCGGCACCGGACTGGTAGCAGTCGATCACCGCGAGTGGCCGATTGCCGGCGATGGATCCCAGGACCGCGGCGGCGTGCGGGACTCGATTGCGCACCACCACGGCGATCCGGGCGGAGACCGGCACACCGGCGCCCGCGAGTCGCCGATCGATCTCGCGCATCGCGTTCGTGAACTCCGCTCCCGAATACCAGCGCTGCTCGTATTCGATACACGGCCGGTCACCGTAGTCGGCCAGGTGCGTGGACAGCTCGGCAGCGAAGGCGGTCCCGGCCACGTCGCGTCCCGAATCCGCGCGCTCTGGCGCGGTTTCGTCCGGTGTCTTCATGGTTGCACCCCGATCCGGTGATGAACTCGGTTGTCCCGGCGGACCGTCCGAAGGAGATTCCAGCACGCTTACCGCTAGACTTACAGTAATGCTATACACAGCGGTCGGGACGTCAAGGCGCCGCCGCATCACCGGTTGGTCCGCACCCCACCGCGACATCGGCCGCACGCCCGGCCACGAGGAGGTATTGCCATGACGAGCACGTCCATCGGAGCCGGCACCGTCACCGCGGAGGACTTTCGCGTAATCCTGGAGCAGACACGAAGTTTCGTCCGCTCGGTGGTGTTGGCGCAGGAGACGCGGATCGCCGAGGACAACCGGATGCCGGACGAGATCATCCAGCAGGCCAAGGCGATGGGCCTGTTCGGCTACGCCATCCCGCAGCAGTGGGGTGGGCTGGGATTGAATCTGGCCCAGGACGTCGAATTGGCGATGGAACTGGGATACACGACGCTCGCGCTGCGATCGCTGTTCGGCACCAACAACGGGATCGCCGGTCAGGTTCTCGTCGGATTCGGAACGAACGAACAGAAGTCGGCGTGGCTCGAACGCATCGCCTCGGGTGAAGTCGTGGCCTCGTTCGCGCTCACCGAATCCGGCGCCGGATCCGATCCGGCAGCGCTGCGAACCACAGCGCGGCGCTCCAGCGACGATTGGATCATCAACGGCGAGAAGCGGTTCATCACCAACGCGCCGGTGGCGAATCTCTTCGTCGCCTTCGCCCGGACCCGCCCGGCCGATGCCGACGGGCCCGGCATCTCGGTATTCCTGGTGCCGGCCGACGCACCGGGTGTGGAGGTCGGACCGAAGGACCTCAAGATGGGGCAGGAAGGCGCATGGACCGCCGAAGTCCGGTTCTCCGATGTACGCGTCGGCCCCGAGGCTCTGGTGGGCGGCAGTGAGGACATCGGCTACCGGGCCGCGATGACCTCCTTGGCCCGCGGCCGCGTGCACATCGCCGCACTGTCGGTCGGCACCGCACAGCGCGCACTCGACGAATCGGTGTCCTATGCGGCGAGCGCCACGCAGGGCGGCACGCCGATCGGGCAATTCCAGCTGGTGCAGGCACATCTGGCCGATATGCAGACCGGGGTCATGGCCGGGCGAGCTCTCGTGCGCGACGCCGCCCGGGCCTGGGTCGCCGATGAGGACCGCCGCATCGCCCCATCGGCGGCGAAACTCTTCTGCACCGAAATGGCCGGGCGCGTGGCCGATTCGGCGGTGCAGATTCACGGCGGCACCGGATATATGCGCGGTGTGGCGGTCGAGCGGATCTACCGCGATGTGCGACTGCTGCGACTCTACGAGGGCACCAGCGAGATTCAGCGTCTCATCGTCGGCGGGCGGCTGATCGGCAATGCCCGCAGGAGTCTGTGACGCCACAGAGTCACACACCGGCGGCGGGCCCATTTTCGGGCCCGCCGCCCGTGGTGTCGAGATCTACGCCGACGGTCTGCGCGCGCACGCCAGCCAGTTGCACGACGCCCGCTCGGTCCTTGCGCCGCGCGGCCCGGTCGCACTCCGCGCCGGTCGGTCCTACACCGCACCACTCGGTCGCACACCTCGCCGGTCGGTCCTACACCGCACCACTCGGTCCTACACCGCACCACTCGGTCGCACACCGCACCGGCCCAGCGATCATGGGCCCGCACCGCCCCAGATCAGCCGGCGGCGACCGCCTGATCGCGTGCCCACCGGTAGTCCGCCTTCCCCACCGGGCTGCGCTGGATCTCGGGCCGGAACACGACGACCTTCGGGAGCTTGAACCGCGAAATCGACTGCGCGGCATGGGCGATCAACTCGTCTGCGGTGGGACTCGCGCCCGCGGCCGGTGCCACGATCGCCACGACCTCCTGTCCCCACTGCTCGCTCGGCCGTCCCACCACGACGACGTCGGCGACGCCCGGATGCGAGGAGATCGCCACCTCGACCTCCTCGACGAAGATCTTCTCCCCGCCGGAATTCACCGTGACCGAGTCCCGCCCGAGCAGTTCGATCGCTCCGTTGTCCAGCTGCCGGGCCCGATCCCCCGGCAGCACGACCCGGACCCCGCCGATGATCGGAAAGGTCTGCGCGGACTTGGCCGCATCGCCCTTGTAGCCCAGCGGGGTGAACCGCTTCTGCGCCAGCCAGCCGATGCCGTCGTGGCCGGGTTCCAGTACCGCGGACAGATCCTCGGAGACCACGCAGGTGTCGACACCGGCGGCGAAGGTGCCCGAGGAGACGAGACCGGCCGCCGAGACATGATGCATCTGGGCGCCGGTTTCCGACGCCCCCACGGCGTCGAGCACCACCAGTCCGGGAACCGCGTCGATCCAGCGCTGCTTCACCGCCGGACTCAGCACGGCACCACCACTGGCGAGGGCCACCATCGCCGACAGATCCGGCTTCTCCGCCTCGACCACCGCCAGCAGCGGACGCGCCACCGCGTCACCGACCACGATCACCACCGAGGCCCGCTCACGCGCGATCGTGCGCACCACATCCCGCGCGTCGAATCGATCGACCACCGACGGGAAGATGATGGTCTGTCCCGTCGTCATGGCGGTCAGGAAGGCCCATTGCGCCGCACCGTGCATCAGCGGCGGCAGGATCATCAGGTTGACACCGGGATTCGCCGCGGCACGTTCGCCCACCTCGGCCGCGGATTCGACCACCGCGCCGCTCTGGTTGTCGCGGCCACCGCAGCCGGCCATGTAGATGTCGTACTGCCGCCACAGCACGCCCTTGGGCATACCCGTCGTCCCACCGGTGTAGAGCACGTACAGATCGTCGGGGCTCGGCTCCGGTAGCTGCCGGGGTGCGGTCTCCGCGATCACGGTCTCGTAATCGACCGCGCCGTCCAACAGTTCGCTACCCGAGTCGTCGGCGATCTGGATCAGGACCTTCAGCTGCGGAAGGTCCGGCAGCACCTGGGCGAGGACCGGCGCGAAGGCGGCGTGGTAGACCAGCGCGGTCGCACCGGCGTCGGTCAGCAGGTGCCGCAGCTCGGCGCCGACGTAGCGGTAGTTCACATTGAACGGCGCCACCCGGGCCCGGAAGGAGCCGATCGTGGACTCGATGTACTCGTTGCCGTTGTAGGCGTAGATGCCGAGCAGATCCTGACCGACCTCGTGGCCCGCGAGTTCGGACCGCTCGGTGTGACATCCCAATCCGCGGCTGCGCAGATAGGCCGCCAGCCGCTTGGACCGCTCGGCGATCTGGGCGTAGGTGAAGCGCCGGTCGCCACGGACCACCAGGTCCCGATCCGGCAGTGCGGCCGCCGCGGCATCGGCCGCCGCCACGATCGTCAGGGCTGATGTCGAGGTCTGGGAATCGGTCACGGACTGAGACAACGGGGCCTCCTTCGGTTGTCCGCCGCGCGGGCGAAATCGAATACTTCTGCGCGCCATCAGCTTCGGGGTGACCGGCGGCGCGTGGTCAGGGGTTCAGGCGGCGGTGGGTGCGCCGGCGGGCTCGGCGCAGGGCGATATCGATTCCCCGGCGCAGCGCGGCACCGTAGGGTGGTGCGGCCATCGAGGTGATGACGAACGGCAGATCGGTACCGACCACCGTCCGGTAGTGGGTGAAGGTGTCGAAACCGGCCTTACCGCGATACGCCCCCATCCCGCTGTCGCCCACCCCGCCGAACGGCGCGTCCTCGGGAAACATGTTCAGCGCGAAGTCGTTCCGGGAGACGCCGCCGCTGCGGGTGCGGCGGACGAAGTCGTCGAAGCCCGCGCCGCCGGGTCCGTACCAGTAGGCGACCAAGGGGGCGGGACCCGCATTCAACGCGTCGACGACCTCACCCAACGTCGAGTACGGCCGCACCACCAGGACCGGGCCGAAGATCTCTTCGGCCGCGATCGCCATATCACCGGTGACATCCCGGACAATGGTCGGTGCGATCTTGCGGCGATCCGGATCCGGCAGCGTCTCACCGCGCGGAACAACGTCCTCGACGCGCGCACCGCGTGCCCGCGCATCCTCGACGAGCCCGAGGACGCGTTCGTAGTTCGCCTGATCGACACAGGCGGTGTAGTCGTCGTTCCCGGCGATTTCGGGCATCAGGTCGTGAAAGGCGATGCGCGCCGCCGCCACGAAGGCGTCCACCCGGTCGCCGGGGACGAAGACGGCGTCCGGGCTCACGCAGACCTGACCGCCGTTGATCAGACGGGCCCGCGCGATGCGGGCCGCCGCGCGTTCCAGGTCGGCATCCGGCGAGACGACCACCGGATTCTTTCCGCCGAGTTCCAGCGTCACCGGCACCAGATTCGCCGCCGCCGCCCGCTGCACCAACCGGCCCACCCGGGTCGAACCGGTGAAGAACAAGTGGTCGAACGGCAATTCGGAAAAGGCCGCGGCGATATCCGGTCCGCCGGTGACCACCGCGAGCTCGGCCGGGTCGAAGTAGTCGGGTGCGAGCCTGCGGGTCAGCTCCGCGGTGCGTGCGGTGATCTCCGACATCTTGATCATGACCCGGTTGCCCGCGGCGAAGGCCGCCGCGGCGGGCACCACGACCAGCTGCAACGGAAAATTCCACGGCCCGATGATGCCCACGACGCCCAGCGGGGTCGGCCGCACCTGTGCGCGGATACCGTACAGGCGCGCAAGGGGTTTCGGATTGCGCGGACGCATCCACCGGTCGATGTGGGCGCGGGTGTGCTCGATGGTGGTGAGCATGCCCATCACCTCGGCGAACAGGACACCGGTCCGTGATCGTGTGCCGAAATCGCCGACCAGGGCGTCGACATATTCGTCGATGTTGTCCAGCACCATGGCCAGCAGGCGATCGATCCGGTTGCGCCGCAGCGCGGCCGAGGGCGGTCCCTCCTGCAGGTAGGCCCGGCGTTGCCGGCGCAGCAGTGCCGCGGCGTCGGTCACCGCACCGCCCGATGCGGTGGCGTCGCCGGTTCGCCCGGTGGTTTCACTGTTCATCCGTGCCACTTTCCGTGCGGTTCAGCCGAGTTCGAGCGGACCGTCGTGGATCACCGCGGCCAGCTGCCCCAGCTCGATGCCCGCGTCGGTGGTCGCGGCGAGGCACGCGGCCACATCCTTGCGGAGAAACGGCGCGGCCAGATGCTGGAATTTCTCCAGCCCGCCGGTGCGCTGGATCGACTCGGCGGCGTAGCTGCGACCGCTGCTCGCCCGCAGTGCGTGCAGCAGTCCCGTCGGCTCGATCCCCAGTCGCCGGCCGATATCGGCGGCCGCGGCGACCAATTGCGCGTTCGCGGCGAACAACGCGTTGTTCACCAGTTTCACCGCCAGCGCACTGCCCACGGGACCGGTCGCCACGATGGTGTCGGCGTAGGACTCCAGGGCCGGGCGCACCGCCGCCACCGACTCGGGCGGTCCGCCCAGCAACACGGTCAGCCGGCCCGCCGCGATGTCTTCGGCCGAGCCGCTCACCGGACCGTCGAGCAGCACCGGACCGTCCGGAAATCCGGAGGCCAGAGCCTGCACTGTCGACATGGTGCCGGTCGTGTGCGAGACGACGACACACTTCGCACTCGCCGCGGCCAGCACACCGGCCGGCCCGCCCAGCACCTCGACCAGCTGCGCGTCGGAGAAGACACAGACGATCACCAGATCGGCACCGGCGGCGGTGGCGGCGACGGACTCCACCAGCTCGGCTCCGGCCGCGAGCAACCGCTCCCGCACCGAGTCCTTGCGCGCGAAGACCCGCACCGTATGGCCGGCGCGTAACAGCCGCGAGACCATCGGCTCCCCCATCTGTCCCGCACCCACGAAACCGACGACCTGCGACATCCGAACTCCTCAACAGCCTTCGCCCCGGCGGAACACCACCGAGCCGAAGTAGGACAGTCACTTATCCAGTAAGACAAACTGTAACACCGACTACGGGTGCTGCCGCTGCGGATTCCGAGACCCGGTCGCGACGACCGGCCGCCGCGACGACCCCGTGAAGCGATCCGCGAGGAACCGCCCACCGGAGCTACCGTTGCGCTTACGATATGTGCGACGATATCTACTGTCCGGTTACTTCCGAACCACCACGGCCGCAACTACGATCACGTCCGGACCGGAAGACGTCCGACGAACACCAGGAGGGCACGTGACAGGCCGACACGAGGGCAAGGTCGCATTCATCACCGGAGCAGCGCGCGGGCAGGGACGGGCCCATGCCCTGCGCCTGGCCGGCGAGGGTGCCGACATCATCGCCGTCGACATCGCGGGCCCGCTGCCACCGGTGGTGTCCTACGAGTCCGCGACACCGGACGACCTGGAGGAGACGGTCCGCCTGGTGGAGGAGACCGGCCGTCGGATCATCGCCGCTCAGGCCGACACCCGGGATCTCGACGGCCTGCGCAAGGTGGTCGCCGAGGGCGTGGCGGCGCTGGGCCGTCTCGACACCATCGTGGCGAATGCCGGGATCTGCGCACCCGAGACATGGGACGAGATCACCCCCGAATCCTTCCGCGACGTACTCGACATCAATGTCACCGGCACGTGGAACACCGTTGTCGCCGGGACCCAGTACATCATCGACGGCGGCCGCGGGGGTTCGATTTCGCTGATCAGCTCGGCGGCCGGACTGAAGATGCAACCGTTCATGGTGCACTACACCGCGAGCAAGCACGCGGTCACCGGAATGGCCCGGGCACTGGCAGCCGAACTCGGCAAGCATTCGATCCGGGTCAACAGTGTGCATCCCGGTGCGGTCAACACCCCGATGGGCGGCGGCGAGATGGTCGCCAACCTCGGACGGACGCTGGAATCCAATCCTGGCCTGGCGCAGATGATCACACCTTTTCTTCCGGCCTGGATCGCCGAGCCGGAGGATGTGGCCGCCACGGTCGCCTGGCTCGCCAGCGACGATGCCCGATTCGTCACCGCCGCGGCCATCGCGGTCGATCTCGGTTCCACGCAGTACTGACCCGGAAGGGGTTGTGCAACCATGTCGCTGCTCGAAGGTCGCGTCGCGGCCGTCACCGGTGGTGCGCGGGGCATCGGATTCGCCATCGCCGAGGCGTTCGTCCGCGAAGGTGCCCGGGTCGTCGTGGGCGATCTGAATCCTGGTGACGCGCACCGGAAGCTGGGGGCCGATCGGGTCCGTGCGGTGCCGTGCGATGTCACCCGCGCCGCCGACGTCGAAGCGCTGCTCGCCACCGCTCGCGCCGAGTTCGGCCCGGTCGACGTCATGGTCAACAATGCGGGGATCACCCGCGACGCCACGATGCGCACGATGACCGAGGACGACTTCGATCAGGTGATCGCGGTGCATCTCAAGGGCACCTGGCACGGTACGCGGCTGGCCGCGGCGATCATGCGCGAACAGGGCCACGGCAGCATCGTCAACATCTCGTCGTTGTCGGGCAAGGTCGGGATGGCCGGTCAGACGAACTACTCGGCGGCCAAGGCCGGAATCGTCGGGCTGACCAAGGCCGCGGCCAAGGAGGTGGCCCGATTCGGTGTGCGGGTCAACGCGATTCGACCCGGACTCATCCGCACACCCATGACCACGGCCATGCCGGAGAAGGTGTGGGACCGGAAGATGGCCGAGATTCCGATGGCCCGCGCGGGTGAGGTCGAGGAGGTGGCGAAGGTGGCCCTGTTCCTGGCATCGGACCTGTCGTCCTATATGACCGGTACAACGCTGGAAGTGACCGGCGGGCGGTTCATGTGAGCGAGTGGACACCGCATACGGTCGTCAACGAGGAGCTCGTCGATCCCGGCCCGGTTGCCGCCCTGGCCGCACTGCTGGATTCGGGTGCGCCCACGATCGGGCCCGGCGATCCGCTACCGCCGCTGTGGCATTGGGTGGCTCTGCCGCGCTGGCCATTGTCCTCGGACATCGGACCGGACGGCCATCCCGCGCGCGGCACGTTCCTGCCCCCGGTGGACCTGCCCCGGCGCATGTTCGCGGGGGGTGAGGTTCGAGTGCGGGGCGAGATCACCGTCGGCTCGACCGTGCGCCGCGCGGCCCGGGTGGTATCGGTGACGCCGAAGTCGGGACGCGGTGGCCGGCTCGTGGTGGTGGTCGTCGAGATCGAACTGTCCGCCGGCGATGCGCCGCCCGCGCTGCTGGAACGACAGCATCTCATCTACCGGGAAGCGCCCGCCGCCCCGGCCGGCGAGCCGGCACCAGCACCCACCGGCGCACCGGTCGGATCCCCGATGCGGCGGCTGGCCGAGGGGAATTGGGAATTGCGCACCGATCCCACCGTGCTCATGCGATTCAGCGCCGCCACCGCCAACGCGCATCGCATCCACTATGACTGGCCCTATGCCACCGCCGTGGAGGGCTATCCCGGACTGGTGGTCCACGGCCCGCTGATGACCCTGGCGCTGGCCGAGACACTGCGGCGGGATGTGCCCGAACGAATCCCGGCCGTGCTGCGTCATCGCAATCTCGCGCCGTTGTTCTGTGCGAATCCGGTCCGGCTGCTGCGTCGCACGGCGCCGGGCGCGGATTTCGCCGTCGCCGTGGCCGGTACCGACGCCACCGGACAGCCCGTCACCCACACCGAACTGACCGGTGAATTCCTTTCCCCAGGAGAACGATTCCATGCGTGAGGCAGTCATCTGCGAACCCGTCCGCACTCCCATCGGACGCTACGGTGGCGTGTTGCGCTCGCTGTCGGCGGTCGAACTCGGAGTGATCGCGTTGCGCGGCCTGCTCGATCGCACCGGGATCGATGCGGGCCTCGTCGAGGACGTCATCCTCGGCCACTGCTACCCCAACAGTGAGGCACCCGCCATCGGTCGGGTCGTCGCGCTCGATTCCGGACTGCCGATCACGGTCGGTGGCATGCAGGTCGACCGGCGCTGTGGCTCCGGCCTGCAGGCGGTCATCCACGCCGTCCTGCAGGTCGCCAGTGGCGCCAACGATGTGGTGGTGGCCGGTGGCGCCGAGAGTATGAGCAATGTCGCCTTCTACTCCCTCGATATGCGCTGGGGCGGCGCTCGCGGCGGCGTCCGGGTGCACGACGGCCTGGCTCGCGGACGGGAAACCGCGGGCGGGCAACACCATCCGGTGCCCGGCGGCATGCTCGAGACCGCCGAGAATCTGCGGCGCACCTACGCGATCACGCGCGAGGAACAGGATCGCCTCGCTGTCCTGTCCCATCAGCGAGCGATCGAGGCCGCGCGGTCCGGCGTCAGCGCCGAGCAGATCGTTCCGGCGGTGATACCGATGCGCGGCGGGCCGGAGATCGTCGACACCGACGAGCATCCCCGCGCGGACACGACCGTGGAATCGCTGGCGAAGCTGAAACCCGTTCGCGCGCGTATCGATCCGGAGTCCACGGTCACCGCGGGCAACTCCAGCGGGCAGAACGACGCGGCCGCCATGTGCCTGGTGACCACCCGCGACAAGGCCGCGGAGCTGGGTCTGACCCCGCTGGTCACGCTGAAGTCGTGGGCGGTGGCCGGAGTGGGCCCCGAGGTGATGGGCATCGGCCCGGTTCCGGCGACCGAGGCCGCCCTCCAGCGCGCCGGACTCACCCTCGCCGACATGGGACTGATCGAACTCAACGAGGCCTTCGCCGCCCAGGCGCTCGCGGTGATGCGCGAGTGGAAATTCGGGGAGCACGACCCCGAGCGCACCAATGTGCACGGCTCGGGCATCTCACTCGGTCATCCGGTCGGCGCGACCGGGGGCCGGATGCTCGCCACCCTCGCCCGCGAAATGCACCGGCGCGAGGTGCGATACGGGCTCGAGACCATGTGCATCGGCGGCGGCCAGGGCCTGGCGGCGGTGTTCGAGCGCGCGATATGAGCGCCGGGCGACCGCGGCGGACGACAACGGAACGGACACACAGGTGAAACTCGCACAAACCCACGGACTGACCGAGGCGCAGACCGAAATCCTCGCCGCCGTGCGCACTTTCGTGGACAAGCAGATCATTCCGAATGCTCCGGAGCTGGAGCGGACCGATACCTATCCGCAGGCGATCGTGGATCAGATGGCCGCGATGGGCCTGTTCGGCCTGACCATTTCCGAGGAATTCGGAGGTCTCGGCGAATCCCTGCTCACCTAC
Organism: Nocardia sp. NPDC052254; assembly: GCF_040679495.1. Lineage (NCBI taxonomy): Bacteria > Bacillati > Actinomycetota > Actinomycetes > Mycobacteriales > Nocardiaceae > Nocardia > Nocardia sp. NPDC052254. The sequence goes on from NZ_JBFAUW010000014.1 coordinate 117,024, forward strand.
GCGCTGTGCGTCGAGGAACTCGCCCGCGGCTGGATGAGCGTCTCGGGGGTGATCAACACGCATTTCATCGTGGCCTACCTGATCGCCCGGCACGGCACACCGCAGCAGCGCCGGCACTTCCTGCCGCGCATGGCGACCGGTGAGATTCGCGGCGCGTTCTCGATGTCGGAACCCGAACTCGGCTCCGACGTGGCGGCGATCAAGACCAAGGCGGTGCGCGACGCGGCCGGCGACTACCGCATCGACGGCCGCAAGATGTGGCTGACCAACGGTTCGACGGCCAACCTGGTGGCCGTGCTGGTCCGCACCGACGAGGGCCGGGAACGCCCGCACGAGAACCTCACGACCTTCCTGATCGAGAAGCCGACCGGGCTGGGCACCGTCGCACCCGGGCTGACCGTCCCCGGCAAGATCCACAAGATGGGGTACAAGGGCATCGACACCACCGAGCTGCTGCTCGACGGCTACGCCGCACCGGCCGGCACGGTACTCGGCGGCCTGCCCGGTCACGGCTTCACACAGATGATGGACGGCGTCGAGGTGGGCCGCGTCAACGTCGCCGCGCGCGCCTGCGGAATCGGCTTGCGCGCCTTCGAACTCGGCGCCCGCTACGCGCAGCAGCGCTCGACGTTCGGCAAACCCATCGTCGACCATCAGGCGATCGGCTTCGCGCTGGCGGAGATGGCCACCAAGGTCGAGGCCGCCCACCTGATGATGGTCAACGCGGCCCGGCTCAAGGACTCCGGTGAGCGCAACGACGTGGCCGCCGGGATGGCCAAATACCTGGCCAGCGAGTTCTGCAACGAGATCACCCAGGCGAGTTTCCGCATCCACGGCGGGTACGGCTATTCGATCGAATACGAGATCGAGCGGCTCATGCGCGAAGCGCCGTTCATGCTGATCGGCGAGGGAACCAGTGAGATCCAGAAACGGATCATCAGCAAGGGCGTGCTGCGCGACTACCGCCTGTGATCCGCCGGCCGTCGCGCGCACCGGCGCCCCGGGCGGTCAGGTGAAATCCGATCCGCCGTCGACATTGACGTTCGCGCCGGTCATGTACGAGTTGCGGCGCGAGGCCAGAAATGTCACCACCGGGCCGATCTCCTCGGGGCGGCCGGCGCGCGGCAGCTGCGCTGGATGACCGTAATGCTCACCGATGACCGACATGAGCCGGTAGGGGTCCTCGCTGTCGATGCCGACCGAGCGGGCCCAGTCGACCAGGCCCGGGGTGACGAACGTGCCGGGCGAGACCACGTTCACCAGGATCTCCTCGGGCGCCAGCAGTAGCGACAGATTCTTCGACGCGCTCGTCAGCATGGCCTTGGCCGCCGTGTAGGCCACCAGTGGAACGCTCTGCCGCTGCGTGGAATGCGCGGAGAAGTTGACGATGCGCGCCCACTGCGCCCTGCGCAGCAACGGCAGCGCGGCCCGGACACTGCGCACCATCGACATCACCCCGTCGTCGACGGCCTCGCGCCACTGCTCGTCGGCCAGCACGTCGAAACTGCCCTGGACATAGGGGCCGACGGTGTTGACCAGAACATTGAGTTCGCCGTCCCAGCGCCTGCCCAGTTCCGCGAACGCCGCCTCGATCGCCGCGCCGTCGCGCACATCCGCCACGAGTCCGACGGCATCGGGACTGCCGCTGCGCGACAGCTCGCCGACCGCGTGATCGAGAGCATCACGGGCGCGCCCCAGCACCGCCACCCGGGCACCCTCCTCGGCCAGGCACCGGGCGGTGGCCAGCCCCATCCCCCGGCTGCCGCCGACCACCACCGCCGCCGCATCCTTCAGTCCCAGATCCATGGCGCTGCCACCTCCACCTCGCGACGAACATGCGTGGCCGCACATCGCGCCCCACATCTCGCGGCGAGCATAACAAAAAGCCATACTGTAATACATTCAAAACAAGGTGACCCGCGCGCACCGCCGCCGGGTCGGCGACGCGCCGATAGAAGCGCCCGCAGTAGGATTTACGGTGAGAGGTACTATGAGCGTTCTGCCGCTTTCGACGGAGAGTGGACGGACTCGGAGACAACGGACTTCACGGAGGTGGTCGCGACCATGGCGAAGCGGGCAGCCGCAGAGAAACGACCGCGGCGTGAGCGCGGTTCGCTCAATCCCGAGGACATCATCGACGGTGCCTTCGAACTCGCCGAACAGGTCTCGCTGGACAACCTGAGCATGCCGATGCTGGGCAAGCATCTGGATGTCGGTGTCACCAGCATCTACTGGTACTTCCGCAAGAAGGACGACCTGCTCAACGCGATGACCGACCGGGCGCTGCACCAGTACGCCACGTTCGTCACCCCGTTCGTCGAGGCCAGCGACTGGCGTGAATCGCTCCGCCGGCACGCCCGCACCATGCGGAAGACCTTCGCGCACAACCCGATTCTCTGCGACCTCATCCTCATCCGCTCGGCACTGAGCCCGGAGGCGGCGCAGCTGGGCGCCCAGCAGACCGAGCAGGTGATCGCCAACCTGGTCGAGGCCGGCCTCACTCTCGAAGAGGCCGTGGACACCTACTCGGCGGTCCAGCTGCACGTGCACGGAACCGTTGTGCTGCAACGGCTCTACGACAAGAACAAGGAATCGGAGTCGGGCGCGAGCGCGTACTACGAGAATCTCACCATCTCCCCCGACACCACCCCACTGCTCGCGGAGGCGAGTACCAAGGGTCTGCACAGTGGTGCGCCCGACGACCGCAACTTCGAGTACGGGCTCGACCGCATCCTCGAGCACGCCGATCGGCTGATCGCGGCCGGATCCGGCGGGCGCGCGCAGCGGGCGACCGCGCCGAAGCGGACCGCGACGGCGAAGCCGGCCGCCAAGAAAGCACCGGCGAAGAAGACCGTCGCAGCGAAGAAGACCACCGCGGTCAAGAAGACGACGGCAAAGTCACCGGCCACGCGACGCTCGGCCAAATCCACTGCGGCGAAATAGCATCGCAGCGCGGGCCGGCGACTCGATTCGTCCTCACGCCGGCCCGCGCTCGCCGTAGCGCGTCCCCGCCAGGGTGTCCGGCGCGGCGGCGACCGCCTCGACCGACCCCGTGCACAACAGGGTGTCCCCGAGCGTCAGACGAGCCGTCGAGACGAGCGAGCGCTCCCCGGCCGATCGCTCGATGTCGAATCGCAGTTCGGTCAGCAGCGGCGTCGGACGGCGATAGGTCACCATCAGCGACCGCGTCTTACCCGCACGGCCCACGGCACAATTGTGGTGCTGGACGACGCAATCGAAGAGCACACCGAGAAATCCGCCGTGCACCAGTCCCGGAGGCCCCTCGAAGGCCAGCGGGAAACTCACCACCCCGCCGGCTCGCTCCGGATCCATTCGCTCGAAGTGATATTCGGGGAAAACGGGGTTGTACTCGCCGATGCCGAAGGCGTGGTCGAGATATATCCGCTGATTCTCCCCCGCACCGTCGCCGATCCGCGGCGAACAGTCCGACGGCGCGGTGGCCGACAGGTCCCGTTCCCAGTCCGGGACCCGCGCGAGCAGATCCTCGACCGCAGGGTGTGGATGTTCCTGTGCCAGCAGCAATCCGGTGAGCCGGCGTAGCGCGGCCGCCGCCGTACGGGTCTGAGCCAGCGGCGTCGCACCGAACCGGGCAGGTGGCGCGGCGGAATCGGACCGTGAAAACTCCGGCATGAGCCCTCTTTCGTCTCCGGCTGTTCGCCACCGGCCTTGTGCAATGCACAACGGTATCATATACCGTATATATGACAGTATGCTCTGCGAGATACGGGTGGAACAGTGAGTACTGACACCGGAGCACCCCCCATCGGCACGGTCGTCGTCCGCCGCGACGGCCCGATCATGCACCTGCTCATCGATCGTCCCGGGGCAAGGAATTCACTCGGCGCCGCGATGATCGATACGCTCGTGGCGGCCCTGACCGACGCCGCGAGCGACCCCGAGCTGCGCGCGATTCATCTGAGCGGTAGCGGCGCCGACTTCTGTTCCGGCGTGGACTGGGTGGCGAGCAACAACGCCGACGGCCCCCGGCCCCGCACCGGCGATCTGGTCCGCCGCATTCCGCACACGGCACACCGGGTGATCGAATTACTGCACACCGTTCAGCTTCCCGTGGTCTGCGCAGTACGCGGCTGGGCGGCCGGATTGGGCTGCAATCTCGCGCTGGCAGCGGATTTCACCGTGGCCGCCGACGACGCCGTGTTCTGGGAGCCGTTCCTGACCCACGGCTTCAGCCCCGACTCGGGCTCCACCTGGCTGTTGCCCCGGCTGATCGGACTCACCCGCGCCAAGCGGATGCTGCTGCTCGGCGAGAAGGTCGGCGCCGCCCAGGCCACGGACTGGGGCCTGATCGACAGCAGCGTGCCCGCCGACGAACTCGACGACGCCGTCGCCGCGCTGCTGGCCCGGCTCGCCGCCGGTCCCACGGTCGCGATCGGGCTGACCAAGCAGGCATTGGCCTACGGGCAGCACGCGTCACTCGGCCAATCGCTGAACCAGGAGCTGTTCGATCTCGAATTGGCTTGCCGAACCACCGATTTCAAAGAGGGACTGGCAGCGTTCCGGGAGCGGCGCACGCCGGACTTCCGAGGACGCTGAGTTTCCGCACCGTCGAATCACGAGGAAGCACATGTCGTTCAGAGCGGGCGAAGCCCATGAGCAGTGAAGCGGACCGCGTCGACACCGCCTTCGAGACCATCCTCCTGGAGCGCGATCCGGCCGACCGGGTCGCCACCATCACGTTGAATCGGCCCGAGCGTCTCAATGCCTTCGACCGGACCATGTGCGAGGAGATGGTCCGGGCCTGGCAGCTGGTGAAGGCGGACGACTCGGTCAACGCGGTGGTGCTGCGCGCGGCCGGCGACCGCGCCTTCAACGCCGGATTGGACATCACCAAGCCCTACGGCCAGCCCGACAGCGTGTGGCATCACGAAGATCCCGGCGAGGCGCTCAGCCCGAAATGGCAGAAGATGTGGAAGCCGGTCGTGTGCGCGGTGCAGGGCATGTGCACCGCGGGCGGGTTCTATTTCGTCAACGAGGCCGATGTGGTGATCTGCTCGTCGGAGGCGACCTTCTTCGACTCACACGTCTCGACCGGATTGGTGTCGGCGCTGGAACCGATCGGCCTGCGGCGGCGCATCGGCCTCGGGGAGACCTTGCGCATCGCGTTGATGGGCAATGACGAACGAGTGTGCGCCGAGACCGCGTTGCGGATCGGCCTGGTCTCGGAAGTGGTGGCACCCGAACAGCTGTGGCCGCGCGCCCATCGCCTCGCCGCGGCGATCGCCGCGAAACCCGCGGCCGCGACACAGGGCACCGTGAAGGCGATCTGGGAGTCGCTGGACAGGCCCTATCGCGCCGCGCTGGATCAGGGCCTGATCTACACCCGACTCGGAAATCCGCTGGGCAAGGCCGAATTGGCAGCACATGCCGATGAGCGCCGCGCCCGGCCCGAACCCTGGATCCGCTGATGAGTGATCACGACACCGACAGGGTGCCCGCCGCGGGCACCACCACCCTCGCACCGCTGTTGCGGGCCCACGCCGGCGCCGCATCCGACCGCCCCCTGCTGATCTGTGATGCCGACCGGCTGACCTACGGTGCGGCACAACGCCGTTCGGCCGAGGTGGCGCGCGGTCTGCTCGCACTCGGCGCGGGAAAGGGCACCCATGTCGGCCTGCTGTACCCCAACGGCGCCGACTTCGTCGTCGGGACACTCGCCATCGCCCGCATCGGGGCCGTCGTGGTCCCCTTCTCCACCTTCTCCACCGCCCGCGAGTTGCGAGAACAGCTGGTGCACAGCGACACCAGTATCCTGCTGGCAGCGTCGGGGTACCGCTCGCACGACTATGTGCGCCGGCTCGGCGAGGTGCTCACGGGGGCCGAGCGAGATTCCTCCGGCCGTCTGTTCTGCCCGGCGGTGCCGCAGCTGCGGCACGTGCTCATCGACGGGGGCCCCGGCCCGCACGATGCCGGCTCGCTGATCCAGGCCGCGCGCGGCATCGACGACGCCCTGCTGACGGCGGTCGAGGACGATGTCGACGGCTGCGACCCGATGACGATCGTCTACACCTCGGGATCGACGAGCGCGCCCAAGGGGGTCGTGCACACCCAGGCGGGGCTGCTCGAGCATCAGCGCAATCTCAACCGGATCCGCGGACTGGTGGACTCCGATGTGCTGTTCTGCAATTCGCCGTTCTTCTGGATCGGCGGATTCGCCTTCGGGCTGGTGGCCTCCCTCATCGCGGGCTCGACGCTGCTCTGCAGCAACTCCCCCGACGCGAGTGCCACCCTCGATCTGCTCGAATCCGAAAAGCCCACGGTCGCGAATGGTTTCGCGGCCGGGATCGCGCATCTCGCGCAGCACCCGAGCTTCACCGGTCGCGATCTGTCCTCGCTGCGGCGCGGCAATCTCTACCCGATCATGCCCGCCGAGCTGCGCCCGGCCGATCCGGAGCTGCGCCACAACCTGCTCGGTATGACCGAGACCGGCAGTGTCGTCCTGATCGACGCCGACGAATCCGATCAGCCCGAGCACCGGCGCGGCTCCTTCGGCCGGCCCGCGCCCGGCTTCGAGACCGAGATCGTCGACCTCGGCACCGGCGCGCCCGTCGCCGTCGGCGAGGTCGGCGAACTCTGTCTGCGCGGCCCCTACCTGATGCAGGGATATCACAAACGCAGTCGCGAGGAATGCTTCGACGCCGATGGGTGGTTCCACACCGGCGACCTCGCCCGGACCGACGCGGACGGATTCGTCTACTTCCTCGGACGCAGCGGCGCCATGATCAAGACCGCGGGCGCGAACGTCGCTCCCGCGGAGGTCGAGAAGGCGATCGCCGACCTCACCGGCGGCACCGCGTATGTCGTCGGCCTGCCCCATCCGAGCCGCGGACAGCAGGTGGCGGCGGTCGTCACGGTGGACGAGCCCGCCGCATTCGACGAGGCGGCGTTGCGGACGCAGCTGCGGACACAGTTGTCGGCCTACAAGATTCCCGGCCGGTTCGCCGTGATCACCGCCGCCGAGGTTCCACTGCTGTCCAGCGGCAAGGTCGATCTGCGGGAGCTGAAGAAGGTATTCGATGACTGACACCGACACTGTGGCGACCATGGACGGCCTCATCCGCGCGCGAGCGGCCGCGGCACCGGACGCCACCATGGTGGTGGACCCCGGCTCCTATCTCACCTATGCCGAATTGGACACCGCGACACAGAATCTGGCCGCGACACTGATCGGCCGCGGTGTCGGCAAGGGCACCCGGGTCGGGCTGCTCATGCCCAACGGCACCGAGTGGGTGCGGTTCGCGGTCGCCGTCACGCGCATCGGGGCGGTGCTCGTACCGCTGAGCACACTGCTGCGCCCGCCGGAGCTGCGCACCCAGCTACGCGTCGCGGCCGTGCAGTACCTCATCGCGGTCGAGGAGTTCCGTGGCCGGCGCCACCTCGATGAACTCGAGCTCACCCCGGCGCGCGAACCGATGCCGCCGGATCCGGCGCTCCCCGCCCTGCGAGGTGTCCAACTCGCCGCGGACCTGCTCACCGAGACGCCGGATCACCGGGCGGCGGCCGTGCTGGACGCGCTGACCGCGACCGTCACCCCGGCCGATCCCTTGGCGGTCATGTTCACCTCGGGCAGCCGCGGCATGCCCAAGGGCGTGATCCATTCGCACGGAAACGCCTTCGGCGCGGTGCGTTCCGGACTGGCGAGCCGCTGCGTCGATGCGGGAACCCGGCTGTATCTGCCGATGCCGTTGTTCTGGGTCGGCGGCTTCGGCGGCGGCCTGCTCTCGGCATTGGCGGCCGGCGCGACCCTGGTGACCGAGGCGACCCCCACCGACCGGAGCACCCTGGCATTGCTGCGCGACCACGGTGTCACCCTGTTCCGCGGCTGGCCCGACCAGGCGCGGACGCTGGCGCGCCGAGCCGGTGAACTCGGCGTCGAGATTCCACCACTGCACGCCGGAAGTCTGGACGCGATGCTGCCGCCGGACCGGCGGCCCCGGCCCGGCGCACGGGCCAACCTGTTCGGGATGACCGAATCGTTCGGCCCCTACTGTGGCTACCCCGCCGACACCGACATGCGGCCGGCGGCCTGGGGCAGCTGCGGACGCCCGTTCGGCGGTATGGAGGTCCGGATCGCGAATCCCGAAGACGGACTACCTGTTCCGCCGGGCGAGGTAGGGGTGATCCAGCTGCGCGGACCGCACACCCTGCGCGGTATGTGCCGGCGCGGCCGCGAGCAACTGTTCACTCGGGACGGCTTCTACTCCACCGGTGACCTCGGCCATGTCGACGATGCCGGATTCCTGTTCCACCACGGCAGATCCGACGATATGGTCAAGATCAGCGGCGCCACCGTGTATCCCACCGAGGTGGAGGCCGCACTGCGCACCCTCGCCGGGGTGTCCGCCGCCTTCGTCACCGATATCGCAGCGCCCCAGGGGATCTGCGTCGCCGCGGCGGTGGTGTGCGATACCGCGACCATCACCGTGGTCCGGCTGCGCCGGGCGGCACGCGAGGTGTTGAGTTCCTTCAAGATCCCGACCGTCTGGCTGCTGTTGAATTCCGAGGACGCCATCCCCCGCGGCAGCACCGGAAAGGTCGACATCCACGGCCTTCGCGACATGCTGGCGGCCGCGGCGCGGTAGCCCGGCAATTCCTCGGAAACTCCTTCTCCGCCAGCCACCTCAATATATTGTCAGTCAAACTGTAGGACCAATAGTTAATTATTCGGCCGGCTCGGCACGGCATGGTCCGCAGCATCCGGGCAATCCGCTGGAGGATTCATGGAAGTGGAACGGCTGAACACCCCCGTCCGGGAGGTGGGACGATGCGGTGCGGCGGCCAGGACACCGGTCGCGACGATATGGGCCCGGGTCGTGACGCCCTTCTGCTTCGCCACGGGAACGATCCTCTTGGTCACCAGGGTTCGGTAGTCGTACTGGAACGATCCGGTGATCGAGGTGAGCTCACTGTAGAAACGTCCGGCCGATCGATGCGCTCGATGCCGTCGATCGGTTCCCCGGTCAGGGAAGGAATCCGCCGTCGGCGTGGACGACGCTGCCGGTGACCGCCGCGGATTCGGGTGTGCACAGCCAGGCCACGGTGGCAGCGACCTCCTCGGGTTCGAGGATCCGATCGACCAGCTGATGGGCCGCGAATTCGTCGACGTCGGCGAGGTCGTACAGACGCGCGGTCTCGGTGAGCAGCGCGGTGCGGGTGGAGCCCGGCGAGACCGCCGACGCGGTGATTCCGGTGCCCCGCAGGTCGTGGGCGAGTCCCTTGATCAGTCCGACGACGGCGTGTTTGGCGGCGTTGTACCCCGACAGGTGCCACATGCCGTGATGACCGGCGCTGGAGGCGATCCCGATGAAGCGCCCGGTCCGGGGTTCGGGCGCGGCGAGCATGGCCGGGATGGCGGCGCGGGCGAGGTTGGCCATACCGTGGACACCGATGTCGAACATCGGCGCCCAGTCCGCGGTACCGGTCTCCCACAGCGGCCGGCCGCCGGTCATCACCGCCGCCGCGGCCACCGCGGCGTCGAGGCCGCCAAATCGCTCGCGCGCGAGTTCGACTGCCGCGGTGAGGTCTTCCGGATTCCGGACATCGCCGGGCACGTCGACGACGGCGCCCTCGTAGGGTGCCGCGACCGCCGCGAGCTGCTCGCGGGTGCCGAGCGGATAGTCGAGCGCGGGGTCGTCGTGGCAGAGATCCACTGCCACCACGCGCCAGCCACCGGCCGCGAGTGTGTGCACGGTCGCGGCGCCGATACCTCGCGCCGCTCCCGTCACGACCGCGACCGGTGGCCGATCCACTACATCCCCCGGGTGAATCCGTCGGGCACGATGACGTCCTCGGGAGACAGGTCGTGGATCGAGGAATGTCCCAGGCCGTAGAGCGCCGAGTCGATGCCCTGGCGGATCACTTCGAGCACGTTGTGCACACCGCGATCACCGGCGGCGGCCATACCCCACAGGTACGGGCGCCCGATCATCACGGCGTTCGCGCCGAGTGCGACGGCCTTGACGACGTCGCTACCGCGGCGGATGCCACCGTCGAGCAGGATCTCGACCTGGCCACCGACGGCCTGAACGACGCTGGGCAGCATGCGAATCGCCGCGGGGGTGGTGTCGAGATTGTTGCCGCCGTGGTTGGACACGGAGATGGCGCTCGCGCCGACATCGACAGCCCGCTTCGCGTCATCGGGACGGCCGATGCCCTTGATGAGGAACGGCCCGTCCCACTGCTGCCGCAACCACGCGAGATCGTCCCAGGTGACCGGCGGCGTGCCCATCCACTGGCCGTAGGCGCCGAAGAAGGTCGGCCCCTGCTCACCGCGTGCGACGAGGTTGGGGGTGGTGAGGTCGGGCAGTTTGCCCGAGCGGGCGAAGCGCAGCAGCCAGCCGGGCTTCGTCACGACCTGGGGCGCGAACCGCACCGCGGTCTTCACATCGATCTTCTCCGGCAGTGGCGGGCTGCCCCAGTCGCGGGCGGTCGCGAACACCCAGTCGAGGGTGACGATGATGCCCTTGGCACCCGCTTCGCGAGCGCGGTCGAGCCGGGCGGCCATATCGTCTCTGCTACCGAGCCAATAGATCTGGAAGAACGTCTTGTCGTTGGCGGCCACGACCTCCTCGATCGGCTTGGACCCGAACGACGACAACCCCAGCGCGGTCCCCGACATCGCGGCGCCACGGGCCACGCCCACCTCACCCGCCGGGTCGACCGCCTGCACACCGGTGGGTGAGCAGATCACCGGCATCGAGATCTCCTGCCCGAGAACGGTGGTGCCGAGTTCGCGGGTCGCGGGCAGATCGGCGATGTGCGGGCGCAGGCCGAGTTCGGTGAACGCCGCGGCATTGTCGTCGAGGGTGGCGCCGGCCTCGGAACCGGCCAGCAGTGCGAGGTAGACGGCCTTCGGGACGCGCCTCTTCGCGCGGCGCTGGGCCTCGGCGACCGATTCGAACCAGTCACGTGTGCTTGCCATGAGAATCCTTGTGTTGCGGTCGAAGTGCGGGCAGCCGGCCGTGTCGTGCGGTCGCCGCCGGATGCGCAGTTCGAGATGCTGCGAGCATCCGGGCGGCCGGATGCGGTGACTTCGAGGGTCGGCGGAACGGTCAGGTGAGTCCGGCGAGCGGACTGGTGTCACACGCACGGTCGGGTGTGGTGACCTTGGCGCGGGTGGGTATTCCGAGTGCGACCGCGCGGCGCGGCCGTGCGCTGCGCGAGTGGTTCTTGTCCGGTTGCGGTTTCGCGCCGACTCCGGCCAAGGCGAGTTCGGCATTACCGCGCACGCATTCGGGATCGGGCCCGTCCAGGGGCAGTCCGGTGAAGAACTTCGCCGCCATACAACCGCCCTGACAGGAGTCATAGGCCGAACACGACGTGCACGCGCCACCGGTCTGCGGTTGGCGCAGGCGCTCGAACAGATCCGATGTGCGCCAGACACTGTCGAAGCCGCCGGTATCGCGGACATTGCCGGCGAGGAATTCGTCGTGGATCGCGAACGGGCAGGCGTAGACGTCTCCGACCGGATCGACCAGGCACACCACGCGGCCCGCGCCGCACAGGTTCAAACCGGCGATCGGCGTCGAGCCCAGTGCGTTGAGGTGGAAGAACGAGTCCCCGGTCAGCACGCCCTCGCCGTGGGCGACGAGCCAGTCGTAGATCTTCAACTGCTGATCGGTCGTGGGGTGCAGCTCGTTCCACACATCCGCGCCGCGCCCCGACGGGCGCAGCCGGGTGATGCGCAACTGGGCGCCGAAACGGTCCGCGATGGCCTTGAACTCGTCGAGCTGATCCACATTGTGACGGGTCATCACGACCGAGATCTTGAAGTTCTCGAACCCCGCGTCCGCGAGATTCTGCATGGCCTGCATCGCGGTGTCGAACGATCCGGGACCGCGCACCGCGTCGTTCACCTCGGCGGTGGCGCCGTCGATGGAGATCTGCACATCGACGTAATCGGTGGCGGCCAGCTGCCGGGCGCGTTCGGGGGTGAGGCGAACACCGTTGGTGGAGAACTTGACTCCGACATGATGAGCGATCGCGTAGTCCAGCAGCTCCCAGAAATCGCTGCGCACCGTCGGCTCACCGCCGCCGATGTTGACATAGAAGACCTGCATCCGCTCGAGCTCGTCGATGAACGCCTTGCACTCCGCGGTCGTCAACTCCCGCGGATCACGCCGCCCCGACGACGACAGGCAATGCTCACACGCCAGATTGCAGGCATAGGTCAGTTCCCAGGTCAGGCAGATCGGCGCCTCGAGACCATTCTTGAAATGTTCGACCAGTTTCATCGGTGATCCTCATTCGCCGGGGCGGGACTCGATCGTGCCTGCCTTCAGCAGGCCCGCGAGTGCGTGGAGATAACTCGGGCGTTCGTCCGGACCGACCCCCGCGGCCGCCAGCGCGGCGGCCGCGTCGGGCGCTTCGGCCAGCCCCTCCACCACCGCCACCAGTTGTTTCGTCTTCAGAAACGACAGGCGGCGGGTGGTGAAGTCGTAGACCAGCGCCCCGAACGGCTCGGGCCGCAACGAGATCGAGGGCGCGAGCCGATACGAGCCGGCCGGATCGAAACCGTCAGTAGACACCGCACATGCCATCGATCGACACATCTTCGACGAGCAGGTCGTCTTCGACGAGACCGTCCTCGGCGGGGACTACTGTCTGGCTGGTGACGGGTTCTTTCATGATCGCTCCTTCGAGTCGGGCGATGGATAACGGGTGTGAGGCACAGCATAATGTCACCAGGTGACAAAACGGAAGGGGTGACGGCGGAAAAAGTTGCCGGCCCCCGCGTACGCGCAGGTCGCAAGCCTTCGACGAGTGCGGCGGAGCTGGAACGAGCCGCGTTCGACCTGTTCGAGAAGCGCGGTTTCGACGACACCACGGTCGAAGACATCGCGGCGGCGGTCGGGGTCAGCAAGCGCACCTTCTTCCGCTACTTCGAGTCCAAGAACGACGTCGTCTGGGGCAACTTCACCGAGCAACTGCAGGCCATGCGCGACCTGTTCGCCCGGTGCGCGCCGGATCAGCCCGTCGCCGACGCCATCCGCACCGTCGTCGTCGCGTTCAACGACTACGACCCGGACGAGGTCCCCTGGCACCGCAAACGCATGGAATTGATCCTCAAAGTCCCCACCCTGCAAGCACACTCGACACTTCGGTACCAGGAATGGCGCAACGTCGTCGCCGAATTCACCGCCCGCAGAATGGGATCGCAGACGCGCGACCTGCTCCCCCAGGTCGTGGGCCACTGCGCACTCGGTGTCGCCATCGCCGGATACGAACACTGGCTCGACCACCCCGACGAGCAGCTCACCGACATCCTCGACCGAGCCCTGCAGCACTGGGGCTCCGGCTTCGACCTCTGACCACACCCCGCGGCACCCCATCGCCGGGACCAGGCACATCACGACGAGCACCCCTTTTCAACAGTCACTTCTCACAATGGTGACCAGAGCGGGGATTTGCCCAAAAATCCAATATGAGCAGGACAAACTCATCGGTCCAGTTACCGCTCCGCCTCAAGATCGACCCTTTACAGGGCGAGAATTTGCGTTAACATATGTCGATCGCGGACAGGAGCTCCGCATCATCGGCGGGCACGCACGGGCCATGGACGTGCCCGCCGCGGGCGAGCCGGAACGGCGAGCGCTCGTCGGAAGATCGGTGGAGGTTGACGTGGGCGTCGAGGTCAGGACCGAAGGTGTCACGAAATCTTTCGGGTCCCAGCGAATTTGGCAGGATGTCACCTTGACCCTGCCGACGGGGGAAGTCAGTGCGCTGCTCGGCCCCTCTGGTACCGGTAAGTCCGTTTTTCTGAAGTCGTTGATCGGTCTGTTGCGGCCGGAGCGTGGCTCGATCTACATCGACGGGACCGATATCACGACGTG
>NZ_JBFAUW010000015.1:0-124900 GCF_040679495.1 Nocardia sp. NPDC052254
CCGCACCGCGACGCTGACGCCTGAATTCGACCGGCTGCTTGCTCCTTCGTCGCTTGCGCAGCGGCACCCGAACGGCGAGACGGCCGCGAACCCACCCGGGTAGCACTTCCTCGGAAACGCTTTGTGCGTGCGGGGGTGCCTTGTGTGGGGGTGTCGTCTTTCGCGCCTGTTGTCGGCTATTCGAGCACGTCTGTGGACGCCCGACATGGGCGTCGGCGCGGGTGAGATCCGCTGTCCGAGCGGAACCCTCCTGCGCCGAGCTCGGTCCAGGCGCGCTGTCTCGTAAACGCTTACAAGACAGTGCACCCGGGTGGGTTTCGGCCCGCCTCGATTCTGGACTGCCGGAGCGGAGGAGCGGAGAAGGGAAGAATCGAGGCCCAGGGGGCCGAAACCCCGCGTCGGCGGAGCCGACGCAGAAAATACGGCGACGCAGAAGATACAGCCAGATCACACCGGGTCGAAGGCGGAGATCAACCATTTGCCGCCGACCTCGCGCAGCGACACCTTGACGCTGCTCGAGGTCATCGACGGATCGGGCTTGTCCTTCGTGGTCGTGGTCTGGTTGATGAACACCAGCACCACCGCGGAATCCGGATGCATCTCCTGGACCGCCGATCGCACCACAACGGCGGAGGTCTTCACCGCCTTGTCCTTGGCCGCCGGTGCCACCACCTGATCGGTGAACTGGCCGTAGTAGGTGGCGAAATCGCCGGTGAGAAAGGATTTGGCATTGGTGAGATCGCGGTCCAGGCTCTCGGGCGCGTAGGACAGGATGGCGACGGAGCCGTTCGACGCGGCCGCGCCGACCGCTCGCGCGGCACTGTCGTCGGTCTGCTGATCGGTGCGGTACTGGGTGAAGTACAGGCTGGCCGCGGTGGCCACCGCGGCCACGGTGAGGGTGCCGATCGCGCCGATCCCGAGACCCGCGCGATGCCGGCGGATCCAGGACAGGGCCGTGCGGGTGCGCCCGGTGCTCGCGGAGTGGGTGCCGGTGGATTCGGTGCCGGCGGAACAGGATTCGGCGCCGTCGGTCGTCGGTGCGGCGTCGTCGGTCGCGTCGCGGTTCTCGGATTCGGTTGCTGTGCTCACGGTACGAACTCCACCTTCGACATCTTGAGCTGTCCGTCGACTCGCTCCACGGTGACACTGAGCCGCCATGCGCGCGGTTCCTGTTTCGCCCCTGCGGAATTGGTGACCTTCGAGGTCGCCGCGACCAGGACCACGGCCGAATCCCCGGTCATCGACTGTACGGCGGCGGAGTTCACATGACCCTCGGTGGCGACCTGGGACTGCTGGATCACTTTCGCGAAATCATCGGCCCGGGTGCGGAAGTCGTCGCGGAACGTGCCGGTCGAGTCGTCGAGGACCCGTTTGACATCGTCGGCGGCGTGATTGAAGTCCAGGGAGGTCAGGCTCGTCACGCCCTGGCGGGCCGCGGCGACGAACTCGGCCTCCCGATGCTGTTGCGCGGTGACGTCGTGGTGGTGCCACAGGAGATAACCGCTGCTGCCCAGACCCGCGCACAACACCACCGCGGCCACCGTCACCCCCGCGGCGCGGCAGGTGATGTGCGGCAGCGCGATTCCGAGGCGGCGCAAGCGCTGCTTGCGGTCGTCGCGCCCGGAGTCGGCGGGCTCGTCGCCGACATCGGCCGAGACCACGGATTCGGATGTCGCCGTGGCTGCGCCCCCGGCGGCAGACGCGGCGGCCGGGGCCGGCTCGGGTGTGGTGGTCTCGTCGGCCGGGGCGGTGACGGCGGGAACATCGCTCGTCGGCGTATCGGCTTCGCCTGGTGCCGCTTCTCCGGTGTTCGCGCTCGACGCCCGGCCGCCGGTGCCGGCCGCGGCCGCGCGGTGGCGTAACTGGGCGGCCCGGGCTCGCGCACGGGCCGCCGTGGCCGTCGCTTCGGCGGCTTCTGCTTCGGCTTCGGCGGCTTCGGCGGCGAGCAGGAGATCGCCGTCGGTGTCATCCGGCGGTGACAGCTGATTACCGGACATCGCTGCGTGCTCCGTTCGTCGAGCCGGTGGCAGGGCAGGCCTGCGAGAACAATATTTCCGCGCACTGAGAACAGTACTCTACCTGCGACTGGCAGCATTTGCTGTGGATATTGCGGGATCCGGCCGTGTTCGGGGGGATTGTCATTGACTAATTTCGAGAATATTCTTCTCTCACGGTGGAGGGAGGCGCCATGACGCGAGGTCGGCGGTCGCCTGCCTGCGTCGAGTCCGCGGCGCAGCCGCAATCCGGATCAGTCCCGCAAGAGGTGAATCAGTGACCATCAGCGCGGCCAGCGATGTCCACTACGACCCGTACGACGTCGAACTCAATGCCGATCCCTATCCCATGTTCAAGCGGCTCCGCGAGGAGATGCCGCTCTACTACAACGAGCAGCACGATTTCTACCTGCTGAGTCGATTCGCCGATGTCAACGCGGGCCTGATCGACAAGGACACCTTCATCTCCGGTCGCGGCGCGATCCTGGAGCTGATCAAGGCGAATATCGAGATACCCTCCGGCGTCCTGCTTTTCGAGGACCCGCCGGTGCACACCATCCATCGCAAGCTGCTGTCGCGGATGTTCACCCCGCGCAAGATCGCGGCACTGGAGGCCAAGGTCCGCGATTTCTGCGCGGCCAGCCTGGATCCGCTCATCGGCACCGGGAAGATCGACTTCATCGACGATCTCGGCGCGCAGATGCCGATGCGCACCATCAGCATGCTGCTGGGCATTCCGGAGGAGGATCAGGAAGCGATCCGGGACTTCGCCAACGAGCAGATGCGCACCGAGGAGGGCGGGCAGATGAAGGCCGCTTCCGAGGGGATGGACTCCGGTGACATCTTCGGGCCCTATATCGACTGGCGCGTCGAACATCCCTCCGACGACATCATGACCGAACTGCTCAATGTCGAATTCGTCGACGAGACCGGCACCGAGCGCAAACTGAGCCGCGACGAACTGCTGATGTATGTGAGCGTGGTGGCGGGCGCCGGTAACGAGACCACCACGCGACTGATCGGCTGGACCGGAAAGGTACTCGCCGAGCATCCGGATCAGCGACGCATGCTGGTGGAGAACCCGGCGCTGATTCCGCAGGCCATCGAGGAGTTGCTGCGCTACGAATCTCCCGCGCCGCACGCTTGCCGCTACGTCGCCCGCGAGGTCGAGTACCACGGGCAGAAGGTGCCGGAGGGCTCGGTGATGATGTTCCTGGTCGGCGCCGCCAACCGCGACCATCGCCAATTCGCGCCCGACGGTGACGTTTTCGACATCACCCGCGCACCGCAGCCGCACCTGGCCTTCAGCGTCGGAACCCACTTCTGCCTGGGGTCGGCGCTGGCGCGGCTGGAGGGCCGGATCGCCCTCGAGGAGATCCTGAAGCGGTTCCCGGAGTGGGAGGTCGACATGTCCGCCGCGCGATTGTCGCCGACCTCGACGGTCCGCGGCTGGGAGCATCTGCCCGCGCGCACCGCCTGATTCGGCTCGCTGGGCCGCCGGTCCGGCCGCACCACTCCACACCGGTATTCGGCGCGGACATCCGCCACCGCCGATGCGATGATCGGACGCGCATTCGTTTCTGATCGTCGAGGAGTACACATGAGCTATCCGCAGCGATACGGCCCGTGGGCGCTGGTGGTGGGTGCCGCGGTCGGGTTGGGGGCCGAATTCTGCCGGCAGCTCGCCGAACGCGGCCTCGACCTGATCATGGTCGCGCTGGAGAAGGACGAACTCGACACGCTCGCAACGGAGGTGGCGCAGCGCTACGGCGTGCGGACGCAGGCGATCACCGGTGACATCACCGACGCCGACGTACTGGAATCGGTGGCGCGGCTGGTCGACGACGTCGAGCTCGGGATGATCGTGTACAACGCCGGGCTCTCGGTCTGCGGCCGGTGGCTGGACACGCCGCTGGAGCGCCATCTCGAGGTGGTCGACATCAACGTGATCGCGATGATGACCGTCCTGCACCGATTCACCCCGCCGATGATCGAACGCGGCCACGGTGCTGTGGTACTGCTCAGCTCGATGTCGGGACTGATCGGTACGCCCATGTACGGCTCGTACGCGGGCACCAAGGCGCTCACCCTCAACCTCGCCGAAACCCTGTGGGACGAATGGCGTTCGCAGGGTGTCGACGTCGTCGCGGTCATCCCCGGGCCGACCGACACACCCGGGTACCGGGCGGACGCGCCGCGGCAGATTCGCCGCTCACCGAAGGTGATGCCGGTCGGCCCGGTGGTCGCCGCGGGCCTGGCCGCACTCGGTAAGCAGCCGTCGGTCATTCCGGGTCGTGCCAACAGGTTCAGTGGCCTGCTGCTGTCGCGGTGGCTGCCTCGCAAGAAGGCCGTCGGCATCATGGGGGAGACGATGCGCGAGATCTATTCGGGGAAGTAGCCGCCGTGACACGGTGCGCGGGAGCTCAGGTCTGCCGCAGCGGCCGGTACTCCGCCGCGTCCAGACCGAAGGTCCAGGCCACACCGGCGGTTGCGGTGCGAATGGTCGGCGGCACCCGCAGCCAGTAGGTGCGATGGGTGCCGTCGGGCTCCGGGGTGGAATTGACGACCTCGACCATGACGACGTCCTCATCGTCGGGAAGTGTTATGCGCCAGAGGATTCCGGACTCGTCGCGGTCGATGGGCTCGGCGCCGGATTCGGCGAGATAGCGATCGTAGCCGTAGTGCTCGAGCAGCACACGCCGCAGTTCGGCGTTCTCCTCGGTGCGGATGCGCTCGGCGGTCAGGGTGCCGAGTTCGGCGAAGAAGCCGGCGGGTACCGGCATACCGCGCCAGGCGTGCAGGGCGAAACCGTCGGCGAAGGCCACCGCCGGGCCGTCGTCGCTGTGCAGCCGCCCGGCTTCGTCGCGGCGCAACCGGACCGGCCGTTCGCTGACCACCGCGACCCGCTCGTACGGCCACCACCAGCCCGCGGTGCGGGCCACGGTCTTCAGACCGCCGAGTTCCGTCGCGGAGTCGCCGAAGGCGGCCAGCCAGGGCGCGTCCTGCTGGCCGAGTACGGCGTCGAGGAGCAGACCGCGAAGCTCGCGTTCGGCCGCGATCCGGGCCGGGCGATCGGCCGGATCGACGGTCACCACCTGCGCAACCACGGCGTCGCGCAACCGATCCGCCAACGCACGGGTGATGTCCCACATCGGCGCGCCGGTGGCCCGCCAGTGGGCGGCCCATCCACCGGCGCCGAGCTCGTCGTGCATCCGTTGCCGCGCCGCGGCCCATGGTGCGGTCCGGATGCGTTCGCGCACCGCGATTCCCGCATCGTCGAGGGCGCGGATCGCCGCGACCGCGGCGAGCGGGGACGGCACCCACACGATGTGGTCGGGCTCGGGGAGACCCGCCTCGCGGTAGGCCGCGCGCACCCCGGCTTCGGTCACCGCTCGATCGGCCGGTCCCACCGCGGTCGCCACCGCGCGCCAGTCGGAAAGTTGCTGTACTCCGGTGCCTTCCATGAGTCAGTCCGCCACCACTCGTACCGCGCCCGGCAGGTATTCACGCTGCCGCACCACCCGGTACCAGCCCTTCGGCAGGCCGATCGCGGCATGCTCCTCGTGGACCAGGCGCCCGCCCTCGGGCAGATGCAGCACGGCGCCGTCACCGCCGGTGTGGATCAACCGGCCCGGAGCGACGATCGCATGCGCGTGCCCGGTGACCTCGCCGAGTGCCAGCACCATGCGGCCGCGGGCATCGCGCGGCTTCCCGGGGGCCTCGGTGACCGCCTGCGGCACCGACTGTTCGGCCATCGGCACGATCAGCACGTCTCCCTGTCGAAACACGAGTCTTCCCTCCTGGACCGGCACTCCGTGCGCCGGTCGTGGCATCGAAGATAGCGATCGGGTCCGACAGCTCCGGCCCGGTCGATCACGCGGTCCGGGCCGCACTCGCGGCTGTCGGTGCGACTTGGTAGAAAGCTGCTGACATCTGATCGACTCTCGCGTTCACGGAGCCACCCACATGACCGTTTCCGACCATCTCGAGACCTGGCACGGACTGCCGGTGCACGAGTTCCCCGATGCCGAAACGGCCGGCGAGCCACCCGCCGCGGGTGAGGTCGCCTGGCGCATCTCCGCCGATCCGTTCGGGGAGGGTGACGAGAGCTGGGCGGAGACCTTCGCCCGATTCCTCGGGGCTGTGGACCCGGCCGGTGTGCGCGCCCTGGTGATCGGCGTCTGGGGCGAGATGTACGACCAGAGTTCGGCGGCGGTCATCGACGAACTGCTCGCGGTCCGTGCGCGATTCACCGGGCTGCGCGCGGTGTTCCTGGGCGATGTCACCTTCGAGGAGAGCGAGATCTCCTGGATCAACCAGTCCGATGTGACCCGGTTGCTGGCCGCATTCGATCAGCTCGTGGAATTCGGTGTGCGCGGCGGTGAGTCGCTCGCCTTCCCGCCGATCCGGCACGCCGCCCTGCGTTCGCTCGTGGTGCAGACCGGCGGTCTCGACGGTGAAGTGGTACGTGGTATCGCGGCCAGTGATTTCCCGGAACTGGAACATCTCGACATCTGGCTGGGCACCTCCTGGTACGGCGGAAATGCCACGATCGCCGATATGGAACCATTGCTGCAGGGCACCCGGCTGCCCAAGCTGCGCTCACTCGCGTTGCGCAACAGTGAGATCCAGGACGAGATCGCCGCGGCCTTCGCGTCCGCACCGGTGGTGCCGCAGCTGACAGCACTGGATCTGTCCATGGGCACACTCGGTGACGAGGGGGTCGAGGCCCTGCTCGGCGGTCAGCCGCTGACCCATCTGAAAACCCTCGACCTGCATCACCATTTCATCGGCGAACCCATGCGCGCGCGGTTGCTCGCCGCGCTGCCCGGCGTCGAGGTGGATCTCTCCGAATGCGAGAGCGAGACCGGTGAGCAGGAGGAACGCTACACCGCCGTGGCGGAATGAACGATCACGGGCCGTTACGTCTCGCGGTGGCGGGCGTCGCGGGCAACCGGCGGGTTTCGCTGTTCCAGGATGCGCTGCGGCGGGCGGGAATGCCCGCCGCCCGGGTGGTCGCCTGGCGTGACATCGTCTCGGGCCGTGTGGATTTCGCGCCCGGGGAGCTTGTCCGCTGTGAATCACCGGGTGAGGATCCGGTGCTCGATCGGCTGCTGCGCGGCGTCCCCGATTCCACCCGGGTAGAAGGGACCGCGCGCTGGTACGGCCGCTTCACCGCCGCGGCGAGATCCCTGGCGGTTCGGGTATCCCACTGTGGTGCAACACTTCTCGACGATCCCGATGATCTGGCGGTGTTGTTCGACAAGCGACGCTGCCACGCCCTGCTGCGTGCCTCGGGTGTGCCGGTGCCGTTCTCGCCGACCTCGGGGGTGACCACGCCGATCGAGGGCTGGGCCGGGCTACACGACCTGCTCGATGCGGCGGGGCTGCGGCGCGCCTTCGTCAAACTCGCACACGGATCCTCGGCCTCGGGGGTGCTGGCACTGCAGACCGCCGGCTCCGGCCGGATCCAGGCCACGACCTCGGTCGCACTCGACGCCGGCCGACTGCACAATTCGTTGCGAGTGCGGCAGTACCGCACCGAGACCGAGGTCGCCGCGATCATCGATGCGCTGGCACCCGACGGTCTGCATGTGGAGCGCTGGCATCCCAAGGCATCCCAGCACGGGCGCAGTGCCGATCTGCGGATCGTGGTGGTCGGCGGGCGGGCCACCCACGCGGTGGTACGGACCGGTACCGGCCCGATGACGAATCTGCACCTCGGCGGTGCCCGGGGCGATCTGGACCTGGCCCGAACCACGACCGAACAGGCCGGCGGCCGCTGGTCGGAGGTGCTGGAACTCGCCGAGCGCGCCGCGGCCTGCTTCCCCCGCTTCTCCCGGGTGGGTGTCGATGTCCTGCCCGGTGTCGGCTGGCGGCGGTTCGTGGTCGGCGAGGTGAACGCCTTCGGCGATCTGCTCCCCGGTCTGCCCGCACTGCCCGGCAGCGGTGCCGCGGGCGACACCTACGATGCGCAGGTCGCCGCGATCCTGCGGCGATACCGGCCGATCGAAGGTGAGCACGCTGTCCATGCCTGAGCCGGACCGACCCGATATGAACGAGATCGTCGGCCGCGACGATCTGCTGCTGATCACCCTCGACACGTTGCGCTACGACGTGGCCGCCGAGCTCGCCGCCGCCGGCCGCCTGCCCAACCTCGTCCGCCACCTGCCTGGTGGCCGATGGGAGAAACGGCACGCACCAGGCAGTTTCACCTATGCCTCGCATCACGCGATCTTCGCCGGATTCCTGCCGACCCCGGCGACTCCCGGTCCGCATCCGCGATTGTTCGCCGCGCGTTTCGACGGCAGTGAGACGACCGCGAGCCGCACCTTCGTCTACGACTCCCCGGATCTGGTGACGGGGCTGGCCGAGCGTGGATATCGCACCGTCTGCATCGGCGGCGTCGGCTTCTTCGACAAGCGCGGCCCGATGGGCAGCGTGCTGCCCGGGTTGTTCCAGGACAGCCATTGGGAGCCGGAGTTCTCCGTCACGGCGCCGGCCTCGTTCGAGGCTCAGATCGATCGGGCCGAACAGGTCGTCGCGGAAACACCATCCGAGCAGCGGCTGCTGTTGTTCGTCAACGTCTCGGCGCTGCATCAGCCGAATTGGTTCCATCTGCCGGGCGCCACCCGCGAATCCGGTGACACCCGCGAAACCCACGCCGCCGCACTGGAATACATCGACCGCCATATCGGGCGGCTGTTCGCGGCGGCGAGCAGTCGCCGCCGCTGCTTCGCCATCGTGTGCTCCGATCACGGCACCGCCTACGGCGACGACGGTTTCACCGGCCACCGGCTGGGCCACGAATCGGTCTGGACCGTGCCCTACGCTCAGTTCTTTCTCGAGGCATCCCGATGACCGCACTCCCGCACACCCGGCCGTATCGGAACTATGTCTACGGCTATCCGCACAAGACGGCCTACCGTCCGCTCACCGGCGGTCTCGACCTGCGCGAGCTGTGGGCCGGTGAACCCGCGGACGCGCTGTCGCTGTACGCGCACATCCCGTTCTGTGAATTCCGCTGCGGATTCTGCAATCTGTTCACTCGTATCGGCGCACCCGACGAGCTGACCACCCGATATCTCGACGCGCTGGAGCGGCAGGCCGTCGCCGTGCGCGATGCGCTGGGGGACCGGCCGATCGGGTTCGCGGCCGCCGCGTTCGGTGGTGGCACCCCCACCTATCTGTCGGCCGCCGAGCTGGAGCGGTTGTGCGATATCGCGGAGCTGCGCACGGGTGCGGATCTGCGCGCGATCCCGCTGTCGGTCGAGACCTCACCGGGTACCGCCACCGCCGACCGGCTGGGGGTGCTCGCCGAGCGCGGGGCCACCCGGATCAGCATCGGTGTACAGAGTTTCGTGGCATCGGAGGCCCGTGCCGCGGTCCGGCCACAGCATCGTGGCGAGGTCGACGGCGCGCTGGACCGGATTCGCGCGGCGGGCGTGCCGATCCTCAATATCGACCTCATCTACGGTATCGACGGCCAGACCGAGCGGAGCTGGCGGTACTCCCTGGACGCGGCGCTGGCCTGGCGGCCCGAGGAGCTGTACCTGTACCCGCTCTACGTGCGTCCCCTGACCGGACTCGGCCGCTCGGCGTCCGGAACCGGCGGCGACGAGGACTGGGATACGCAGCGGCTGCGGTTGTACGCCTGCGGCCGGGATCATCTGCTGGCCAACGGGTACGAGCAGGTGTCGATGCGCATGTTCCGGCGTCCGGGCGCCACCCACGAACCGCCGGGATCGGAGTTCGCCGACCATGCCTGCCAGACCGACGGCATGGTCGGGCTCGGCTGCGGTGCGCGCTCCTACACGGCCGGACTGCACTACTCGTTCGATTACGCGGTGGATATGCGTGAGGTCCGCGGCATCATCGACGCCTACACGCGGACAGCGGATTTCGGACATCCGCCGGTGGGCCGGCGCATCGACGCCGACGAGGCGCGGCGCCGGCATCTGCTGCAGTCGCTGCTGCGGGCCGAGGGGATGGATGTCCGCGCCTACCGCGACCGGTTCGGTGCCGGTCCGGTCGAGCATTTCCCGGTCGAATTCGCCGAATTCGCCGAGCGCGGCTGGCTCGATTGCGGCACCGGCCCGGATCTGCTGCGCCTGAGTGCCGAGGGGCTGGCGTATTCCGATGCCCTGGGCCCACGGCTGTTCTCACCCGCGGTCCGCGCGGCCATGGCCGCCTACGAGCCGAGATGATCGGATGGATCTGAGCATTCTCTATCGAGGTCCGCTGTCCTCGTGCGATTTCGACTGTCCCTATTGCCCTTTCGCGAAGCGCCGGGACAGCCGCGAGCAGTTGCGCGCCGATCGCGCCGCCGTGGAACGGTTCGTCGCATGGGCCGGTGACCAGCACGAGGATCGGCTCTCGATTCTGTTCACCCCGTGGGGCGAGGGTCTGGTGCGGTCCTGGTATCGCCGGGCGCTGGTGGATCTGTCGCGGCTGCCCACCGTCGGCCGGGTCGCGATCCAGACGAATCTGAGCTGCCGCACCGACTGGCTCGCGGCGGCCGATCCGGATGTGGTCGCGCTGTGGTGCACCTACCATCCGGGGCAGACCCCCTATGAGCGGTTCATCGGCAAATGTGCGGATCTGGCTCGCCGGGGGATCCGGTTCAGCGTCGGCGTGGTCGGACTGCCGGAGCATCACGAGCCCGCGTTGCGATTGCGCGCCGATCTGCCCGAGCACGTCTATCTGTGGGTGAACGCTCCCGAGGGATACGACCTGACCGATGCCGAGGCGGCCCGCTGGACCGCACTCGATCCGCATTTCGGCTACAGCCGGTATCCGCACCGCTCCGCCGGATCACCGTGTCGCACCGGGGAATCGGTGATATCGGTCGATGGTGAAGGCACCGTCCGCCGCTGCCATTTCGTGCCCGAGGTGATCGGCAATCTGTATGACGGTTCCTACCGGGCGGCGCTGCGCCCGCGGCCCTGTCCGCTTGCGGTGTGCGACTGCCACATCGGATACACCCACCTCGAGACGCTCCCGCTCTACGACCTTTTCGCCGGTGGTGTGCTGGAGCGCATCCCGGTGCGCCGGTCCGGGACGGTTCATCCGAAACGTGCGATGCTCTGATCACGTGGCGCCGGTAGCCTCGGTGCCGAGACCCGCAGGCCGAACCGAAGGGAATCGTCCATGACCGAGGAATCCGCCGCCGTCCGGGGCGAGGAGTCGCCCGATATGCCCATCGTGGTCGCCGCCGACGGCTCCGAGATCTCCAATCAAGCGGTGGCATGGGCCGCGGTCGATGCGACATTGCACGGTCGCCGCCTCGACATCATCACCTCCGCGACGCTGCCCGCGAGCTTCGGCGCGGAGGTGTGGGCGGGCGGCGCGGACTGGATTCGCGAGGACGGTGAACGCATCATCACCGAGGCCCGCAGGATCGCCGGACTGGTGAGTGGTCCGCCCGAGATTCGCACCGAACTGGTCTTCGATCCCATCATTCCGACCCTCGTCGCTCGATCGGAGCAGGCGTATCGGCTGGTCGTCGGCAGCCGTGGCCGCGGTGCGGTGCGACGGGCGCTACTGGGCTCGGTGAGTTCGGCGGTGGTGCAGCGGGCCCGCTGCCCGGTGACGGTGGTGCCCGGCAATTCCGCCACCGATGTGGTGACCGCCGCGAAACCGGTGGTGGTCGGTGTGGACGGCACCGACAACAGTGTGCCCGCGATCGGGGTGGCCTTCGACGAGGCGTCGCGGCGGAAGGTGCCGCTGATCGCCGTGCACACCTGGAGCGATATCAGTCTGCCCGAGGTGGCGGTCGCCGGCTGGGACACCCTGCGCGACTCCGAACGCGCCGCGCTCTCGGAGAGCCTCGCCGGCTGGCGTGAGCAGTATCCGGATGTCGAGGTGCGGCCGGTGGTCTGGGCCGACCGGCCCGCGCGCGCCCTGCTCGCCGAGTCCGAGCACGCACAGCTGGTCGTGATCGGCAGTCACGGTCGAGGTGGTTTCACCGGCATGCTGCTGGGTTCCACCGGTCATGCGTTGCTGCAGTCGGCCGAATGTCCGGTCATCGTGGTACGCGAACGCTGAGATATTTTGGTGCGCAAGCGCTGTGACGATGTCGCCGGGCGGCGGCGATGGCCCCGCCCGGCGCTCATGTCTCAGACGGCGGAGAGCTCGCGC
Source organism: Nocardia sp. NPDC052254 (assembly GCF_040679495.1). Taxonomy (NCBI): domain Bacteria; kingdom Bacillati; phylum Actinomycetota; class Actinomycetes; order Mycobacteriales; family Nocardiaceae; genus Nocardia; species Nocardia sp. NPDC052254. The sequence goes on from NZ_JBFAUW010000015.1 coordinate 12,135, forward strand.
TCCGGCTGATCGGCCGGAACCAGGCTCACCGGCAGGGTTTCCAGGCCGCGGATCAGCAGACTCTTGCGCCAGGTCGGCGCACCCGCTCCGGGGTCGAGGGACAGCGCCGGAATCCGTTCCAGCAGCCGGGTGATCGCGACGGTGGCCTCCATGCGAGCCAGGGCGGCGCCCAGGCAGAAGTGGATGCCGTGGCCGAAGGCGATGTGCCGCTTGTCCTCCCGATCGATGTCGATCCGGCCGGCCTGCTCGAAGCGGGCCGGATCGCGGTTGGTCGCCGCCAGCGAGATCATCACGAATTCCCCGGCATCGATCTCCTGGCCGCCCAGGACGATCGGGCGGGTGGTGTAGCGGGCGGTCGCCAGATGGATCGGGCCCTGACTGCGCAGCACCTCCTCCACATAGGCGGGCACGGCCGTGCGGTCGGCTCGCAGCCGCGCGGCGATACCGGGATCGCGCAGCATCTCGTGGACCGCGTTGCCGATGAGATTGACCGTGGTTTCGTGCCCCGCGGCCAGCAGCAGCAACAGCATCGAGATCAGCTCGCTCTGGTCGAGCCGATCCCCGTCCTCCTTGGCGACGATCAGCTCCGACAGCAGATCCTCGCCCGGGCTGTCGGTACGGGCGGCGATCAGCTTCGTCATGTAGGTGAAGAAGGCGATACCCGCGGTGGTGCGCTCCTCGATCGGCGCGGAATCGTCGACGACCACCGCCGTCCAGGCACGGAAGTCGTCCTTGTCGTCGTCCGGTACGCCCAGCAATTCACAGATCACCGCGATCGGCAGCGGGAAGGCGTAGGCGTCGAGCATGTCCACCTGGGTACGGCCGCTCATCTCGTCGAGCAGTTCATCGGCGATCGCGGTGATCCGCGGTCCCAGCTCACGGACCGCGCGACCGGTGAAGGCCTTGGTGACCAGCTTGCGCAGCCGGGTGTGCTGTGGCGGATCCGAGAAGAGCATGTTGTCGTTGATGGCACCGTTGAACATGTCGGCGGCGCCGTTGCGTGCCAACACCTCCTGGCCCTGCGGCGAGCCGATCTTCTTGCTGATGCCGGGCTCCATGAAGGCCTGTTTGGCCACCTCGTGATCGACCACCAGCCGGCCGAGCACCCCGTCGATCCGGATGCGATGGATCGGGCCACGCGCGCGCAGCTCCCGGTAGATCGCATGCGGGTCCTGGTAGAAGTCGTCGGTCAGTTCGAGGATCTCGTCCGCTGCCGTCACGACCGGCGGCCCGCCGGCCAGTGGGGTGTGGCGGGTGCCGCGGGGGTATCCGGGTATGTCACGTGCCAAGGTCCTTTCGACGTTCGATCGGAATCCGACTAGCGGCCGATGCGACCGACGCCGACGACGAACCGATTGTCGGACGTGGCAAACCTGCGGCGACAGCACCGCTCCCGAGGAGCGAACGGCCCGGCGTGCATCAGCGGGTCGAGCACTTGCACTGGGTCTTTCGACCAGGAAAAGCCAACGGGGGGAACGACTTCGGTCGCCGGACAATGGATCCGACGACCGGCCGGGCTCTTCGGCACGATCATCGCACACCGGTGGCGCGGTAGGCGAACCGGTCGCGAAAGGTGATGTTTGCCCGATTTCTGCGCGCCCGGCGGGGGTGGCGAGATCCCGCCGAAGAAATTTTCCTAGGGAAACGAAGGGGTTGTGACCCCGACCAGGCGATCGCGGCCGTTGCCCGGGCCGAGCGGCAGACGTTCCGTGATGCTTCCGACCGGAAGTGAAAAGTATTGCGGAGCAAGGCAACTCGACGAAGGGTTGCGGTGCCGAGTGATGTGTCCGATTCGGCCGCGCAGGGCTGCGCGGGCACATGGTAGCTGTAAGTTAGCTACTCTTCAGTGTTACTGCCGGTCATATATTTAGAGGAACAGCTTGCTTGAAAACTGGGCGCTTGATATGTTGCCTGCGTCACTGTCGATACCGGACCGTGACCTTTGTACTCTCAGGCGCGATTCCGGCGGCTGAGAGTGATCGAACATGCTCACAAAGGAGATTCGTCAATGGGTTCGTTGACTGACGTGATCACGGCGTTGATTCCGGCGCTGGGTTCTGCTGTAGCGGGTGACGGGCTGTGGGATGTATTCCTCGGTTCGCTCGGGAACATCGTCAAGTAGACGCTCAGAACTTGGTTCGACCTTCGGGATTTCCGGCGTGGAATTCCGTTGCACGAGAAATTTAGGAGAACAATATGGGATCGCTCGTCGATATTCTCGGTCAGGGCGTTGGGAGTGCGGCCCCCATCGGCACCAATATCGTGAATGCGCTCATCACTCTCAGTGGTGGCACTCCGGCCGCCGGTAAGTAATCCAGTTGTCGACCGTGGGGGCACACTCGCTCATCGAGTGTGCCCCCACGGTGCGTTCGTGAGCCACGGTGGTGTGAGGGCGATGGTGTTGTTCGGCGGCAAGGTGACCGGTGCGGTGCGCGGGGTCGCTCATGTGTTTGCGTATGTGGTGGCAGCGGCTCTGCTCTGGGCTGTCGTCGCGCCCCCGGCCGCGGCCGCGCCCGTGGCCCGGATCGTCAGCGAAACCCCAGGCCCGGGACGGATCGTCCAATTCGGCGTCTACTCACCGTCGATGGACCGGGTGATACCGCTGCAGGTCCTGCGGGCCGCCGATACCGCGGCGCCGGCGCCCACGCTGTATCTGCTCAACGGGGCCGGTGGTGGCGAGGACGCCGCGACCTGGCTGAAGCAGACCGATGCCTCGGACTTCTTCGCCGACAAACAGGTCGACGTCGTGGTCCCGATGGAAGGTGCGTTCAGCTATTACACCGACTGGGAGCGACCCGACGAGGGCCTGGCGAACAAACTGAAGAACAACGGCCGGAACATGTGGGCGACCTTCCTCACCGAAGAGCTTCCGCCCGTGATCGATTCGGCCCTGCACACCACCGGAGCCAACGCACTGGCCGGGATCTCCATGGCCGGGACGTCGGTGCTGGATCTGGCGATCCGGGCGCCGAAGCTCTACCGCAGTGTGGCCGCCTACAGCGGATGCGCGATGACCAGCGATCCGCTGGGCCAGTCGTTCGTCTCGCTGGTCGTCGGTCTCGGCAAGGGTGATCCGCAGAACATGTGGGGCCCGACCGGCGGTGCCGGCTGGCAGGAGCACGATCCCTACCTGCACGCGGACCGGCTGCCGGATATTCCGATGTACATCTCCAGCGGCAGTGGGCTGCCCGGCCGGCACGACACCCTCGGCGATCCCGGAGTACGCGACGACAGCCGGGTCCTCGCCAACCAGGTGGTGCTCGGTGGCGGGATCGAATCCGCGGCCAACTACTGCACCGCCAAACTCGCCGAGCGCACACAGGCCCTGGGGCGCACCAACATCACCTACAACTTCCATCCGGCGGGCACCCACTCGTGGGGTTATTGGCAGGACGACCTGCACAAATCCTGGCCGATGATGTCGGCGTCACTCGGCGCCCACTGACCGCTGTTCGCCTTCGCTGTGAATCACCAGGCGCTCGGCCCGGATCGCGGCGGTGAGTTCGCGCAGCGACCGCACCAGCAGATCGCCGTAGTGTTGCGGATCGGGCAGCATCGCGGCATCGGAGCTGAAGGCGATCACCAGCTGGTCGCCCTGTGAGGTGATCAGATGGCGGAGTCCGTCGCCGTCCATGATCGGCAGCACGCCGAAGACGGTGACCGCCGGTGCGCCGAGGAATTCCAGACGCGTCGCGACCGGTGGCACATTGCTGATCGTGGTGTTGGTCAGCGGCACGGTGTCGACCTGGTCGAATGCCCGCTGCGAGCGGGCCCAGCCGGCCAGCCGCAACAGCCACGACGGTGAGGTCTGCATCCGCCCCTCGCGCACGATCACCGCATCGTCGCGGTAGCGCTGTTTCTCCCGCTCGGCCGAACCACGGATCGCGCGCAGCCGGGAGACCGGGTCGTGCAGGTCGGTGTGCAGATCCACCGACATCTGGCACAGCTGGTTGGCCGAATTCCACTGCGCGATACCGCGCATCGAGATCGGCACCATGGCCGCCAGCGTCGCGGCCGGCACCTCGTCGCGTTCGGCCAGGTAGGTCCGCAGCGCGCCGGCGACGACAGTGAGCAGCAGATCGTTGATCGTGACGCGCTCGGTGAACGCCTCCTTCGCGGCGCGGACCTCCGACAGCGGCACGGTGACCAGATCGAAGATGAGAGCCGGGGTGATCCGGCTGTTGAAACGCGTTGCCGGGCGCAATGATTCGGGCTCATGCAGCAGGTCGTCGGCGACCCGGGCGCGCACGGTGCCGGCCGCGGCGCGGGTGCGAAGCACGCCGCCCACGAACCGCGCGCACCGATAGGGCAGGACCGCGGCGGCGCGCACCGCCGCGCCGGATGCCGACCAGCCGTCCTCGACGGCGAGCAGCGGGGGATGTTCGCCGTCGGTGCCGAACAGCTTCAGCTCGAGCTCCCGCGTGGCCACGCCGTCGCCGACACTGTGATGGAACTTCAGCACCACGACCGCCACCGGTGCGGAGGTATCGGGAAAGCCGGTGACGCCGTCGAAGACGTGCAGTTCCCACGGCGGCCGGGTGAGATCCATACGGGCACCGGCGATCTCGGCCATCCGATCGCGCACGGCCGGCCAGGACTGTGGTGCCCGCCCCTCGAGTGTCACGTGATCGTCGATATCGAACTCGGAGTCGGGCACCCAGTAGGGCAGATCGAGGTCACCGGGCAGTCGTTCGAGTCGGCGGTGGAACAGTGGTGAACAGCCGAGTCGCTCCCGCATCCAGGCGCGAACCTGAGCGCGGCTGATCGGGCCGCTCGGGCTCTCGAAGACATATGCCGCGACGATATTCGACGGATGGCGGTCGAATTCGTCATAGACGAATACCGCATCTCGGGGTGCCAGTTGTTCGGCGGTGATGCGCAGTCCGCTGCCCGCCGCGCGGACCGTCTTCTTCGTCATTGCTGCTCCTGCTCGGCAATTCTTCCTCCAGCGGAGTCTACCGTTCGGTCCGAGAGCGAAGCCGGGGTCCGTGCAAATGATTTCGGGAGGCATTTTCTTTTGTCTTCGGAAATAATTGTCCGGTGACGAGTGATATCGATGCGCCGATCGCGCCCGGCTCTCCGGGTGGGGCGCGGCCGCCGGGGGCCGGACGGGTGCGCCGGGACGGATTCCATTCAGTAATATCAATTGCCTATAACAATGAATCGATGAAGTTGCGACGGTATCGATATCTCCCTGGTTGCCCGGAGGCCGGTTCGCCGGCGCGGGATCGCTCGGCTCCGATGATCCGGGGAGTTTGCCGGAGCGTTCCGCCGATCGTGGGCAGGGCCCACGCTCCCGAGTCCGGGAGGTGTGCCGTGTTGTGCGGTGGCGACGGTGCTGGCATCGTCTTCTCGCCGGGACAATTCGGGCGTGAGGGATGTGATGGGTTCTGACTCCGATCGGCCGCCGCACAAGGACACATCGCAGCCGTTCGGCCCGCCGGTGAGTTCGGGTGACTGGCTTTCGGCGCCGCCACCGCCGCCGTATCGATCACGTGAATCCCGGCCCGCGGACACACCGCCGCGGATCGTGCGGCGCGCGCCCGAACACCCGGAATGGGCCATCGATCCGGACGCCATCCAACTTGCCCTCGATACCAGGCCGCGGCGCCCGCACCGGCCCGGTGCGCGCAGGCGTTGGATCGTCGGTTGCGCACTGGCGGTCGCGGTGGTGGCCGTGGTCGCCGGGATCGTCACGACCGTCGTCGTGACCGCGCGTCCCGAATCCGGCAACCCCGCGGTGGCGGCGTCGGCCACCTCGTCGGCCGCCGTGACCACCGCGGCGCGCGGCCCGCAGATCCCCCCGTGTCCGGCCGGGACCCATGACGGCACCACCGTCGGTAACGGGGTAGGCGGAACCGTCGACGGTCCGGGGGCGATTCTCGGCTTCGAGTACTCGTACTACACCGCCCGCAGTGGCGAGCGTGCCCAGGGCTTCGTCGCCCGGGACACCGTCAACGTCGCCGACGCCGCGGGGCTTCAGCAGGCGATCGATACCCAGATCCCGGTCGGCACCACCTACTGCGTCCACATCGTGACGCGGGAGTCCAGCCTTTTCGATGTGGATGTCGAGGAGTATCGCCCCGATGGCGCCCTGACGGTCTATCGCCAGTCGGTCCGCACGGTGGTACGCGACGGCCGCGCGCTGCTGTACGAGATTCGCGACCGCTGAGCGGGTTTCGCGGGGCTGTACCGCTGTCCGCGCCACCGGTACGCTGCGAGATGTCCGCCGGGAGAGGATGAGGCATGGGTACTCGCATCGTTTCGCGACAGTGCACGCTCTGTGAGGCGCACTGCGGAATCCGGGTCACCGTCGAAGAGGATCGGGTGGTCCGGATCGAGGGGAATCCGGACGACGTCCTGTCGGAGGGCTACATCTGCCCGAAGGCGACCGCGATGGGTGCCCTGCACCACGATCCCGACCGATTGCGGACCCCGATGCGGCGGGTCGGTGACCGATTCGAACCGATCGGCTGGGACGCGGCATTCGCCGAGATCGGCCGGCGGCTGCGGCAGATCCGGCGGGCGCACGGTCCGAGTGCGATCGGGATGTACCTGGGAAATCCGGCGGCGCACAGCTCGTCGGTGATGTACGGGGTACTGCTGCGCGCGGTGCTGCTGACCCGCAACTTCTACTCGGCGTCATCGATCGATCAGTTCCCGCAGGAATTCGCCGCCTGGCGGATGTTCGGGTCCAATGTGCTGATGCCGATCGCCGATATCGACCGCACCGATCGGCTGGTGATCCTGGGCGCGAATCCGGCGGTGTCGAACGGCTCGGTCACCACCATGCCCAATGCCAGACAGCGCATCAAGCGGGTGCGCGAGCGCGGCGGCCGGGTCGTCGTCGTCGACCCGCGGCGCAGTGAGACCGCGCGGCTGGCCGATCGGCATCTCGCGGTCGTCCCGGGCGGTGACGTCCATCTGCTGCTCGCGGTGCTGCACGTGCTGATCGAGGAGAAGCTGTGTGACGAGCGCGCGGTGCGGGCCCGGTGTTCGGGCTGGGACGAACTGCGGGAGACGGTCGCGCGCTGGACACCGGAGCTGGCGGCCCCGCACGCGGGCATCGATGCCGAGACGATCCGCACCTTCGCCCGCGAGCACGCGGCCGCGCGCACGGCGGTCCTGTACGCCCGGATCGGGGTGTGCCAGCAGGTGACCGGCACACTGGTGCACTGGCTGGTCAACGCGATCAATGCGGTGACCGGGAATCTGGACCGCGCGGGCGGGCAGATGTTCGCCACCGCACCGGTGGACGCGGCTCGATACGGGAAGTACCTGCCGATGGGCCACGGCGCGTGGACCGATCGGTCCGGGCGCTACAAATCCTTCCGCTCGGAGTTGCCGGTGGCGGCGCTGGCCGACGAGATCCTGACCGAGGGACCCGGCCGGGTCCGCGCGATGATCACGTATGCGGGCAATCCGGTGTTGTCCACGCCGCAGGCGGGCCGTCTCGACGCGGCCCTGGAATCACTGGATTTCTTTGTGGCCGTGGACATGTACCTCACCGAGACCACCCGGCACGCCGACATCGTGCTCCCGCCGGTGTCCCAGCTCGAACGCGACGAGGTCAATCTGCTGTTCCCGGTGTTCAGCGTGCGCAACAACCTGCGCTACGACGCCCGGGTCTTCGATCCACCGGCCGACGGGCTCGAGGACTGGCAGATTCTGGCCCGGATGGTCACCGAGCTGGTGCCGCTGCCGGCCCGCCGGATCAGCGGCCGGATCATGAACGCGGTCTTCGAACGCCTCTCACCGCTGCGGCTCACGGCGCTCGCCGTCGCGGCCGGACCGTACGGCGTACTGCGCCGGGGCCGGTCCGGGCTCACCGTCGCCAAGGTGCGTGACCGTCCCGGCGGTGTGGATCTGGGACCGCTGCGCCCGCGCCTGCGATCGCTGATCGGCACCCGCGATCGCAAGGTCGCACTCGCACCGGCCGACTTCCGCGAGGCGGTCGCGACGCTGTTCGACGAACTGCCCGCCGCACCGGCCGCCGGATCCGGCGGCTACGACCTGCGTCTCATCGGTCGACGACATCTGCGCAGCAACAACTCCTGGTTGCACAACGTTCCGGCGATGGTCAAGGGCCGTGACCGCTGCACCGTCCTGATGCATCCCGCCGACGCCGGGTCGCGCGGTCTCGCCGACGGTGAGGCGGTCACGGTGTCCTCGGCCAGCGGGTCGATCGTGGTGACACTCGAGGTCGGTGACGAGATCCGGCCCGGCACCGTCGCGATTCCGCACGGCTGGGGGCACCGCGAACCCGGTGTGGGCTGGCGGGTGGCGGCCTCGCTGCCGGGCGCGAATGTGAATCTGCTGCACGATCCGGCGCAGGTGGATCCGTTGTCCGGTACCGCGGCGGTCAACAGCACCTGGGTGCGCGTCAGCGGGCGCTGATCCGCGAAAGTGGTTGTCGCACCGGCCGGTTCGGGGTATCGGCTGTGGCCGATCTCGCGCTGCCGGCCACTGCCGCCCTAGAGAGCCGAAGGCGGTGGCGGCGAATCGGGTCCACCTCGCGCCGGCGGTGTTCGTGACCTGGGGACGCTTCGGGGTCGAGGCATTCACCAGCTGAGCGGATTGCTGTGGCCGCCGGTGTGGTTGGCTGTAGCGTCAGCGGATACGCCGATCGACCGGAGAAGGGTGCCATGGCTGAGGAAGTGCTCGCGGAGATGGTGTCGACCGTCTTCCAGATCGTCGCCCAGGAGGGCGCGACCGTGCACGAGGGCGACACCCTGGTGCTCCTGGAATCGATGAAGATGGAGATCCCGGTGGTGGCCGAAGGACCGGGCACCGTCGCCTCGATCAATGTGAAGCCCGGCGATGTGCTGCAGAAGGGCGATCTGATCGCGGTCATCTCGTAATGTCGACCCTCAGCGATCTACTCGCCGAACACACCGACCTGCCCGGTGCGGCGGTCGACCACCTGCAACGGGTGGTGGGTGATTGGCAGCTGCTGGCGGATCTGTCCTTCGCCGATCTGCAGCTGTGGGTCGGCGTCGGGCCGGTGCCCGACGGTGCCGATGTCGTCTGTGTGGCCCAGTGCCGGCCCACCACCGCGGCGACGGTCCAACCCGACGATCTGGTCGGCACACTGGCCTCCCGTCAGGATCATCCGCAGATCTTCCAGGCCCTGAACTCGGGCGAGATCGATCGCATCGACGGTGATGCGGAGTCCACCGGTGTCTATCACCCCAGCCCCGCCCGGGTCATCCGCGAGGGGATTCCGGTGCGCTGCGGCAACGATGTCATCGCCGTACTCGGCCGCGATACCGAACTGCAACGCCGCACGGTCGGCGGCAACCTCGAGCACGCCTACATGAACTGCGCCGACGACCTGTGTCAGATGATCGCCGACGGCACCTTCCCCACCCTGGAGGATCGCACGGGCTCGCACTCCAGTCCCCGGGCCGGGGATGGATTCATCCGGCTCGACACCGACGGTCTGGTCGTCTACGCCAGCCCGAACGCGCTGTCGGCCTATCACCGGATGGGCCTGCAGAGTGAACTGGCCGGACACGATCTGGCGCAGTCGACCCGATCGCTGATCACCGACCCCTTCGATGCCCAGGAGGTGGTCACCGACATCCAGGCCGCGCTGGCCGGCAAGTCCGGGCGGCGGATGGAAGTGGAGGCCCGCGGCGCCACGGTACTGCTGCGCACCCTGGTGCTGCGCCCGCACGGGGAACTGGCCGGGGCGGCGGTCCTGGTCCGCGATGTCACCGAGGTCAAGCGCCGCGACCGTGCGTTGCTGTCCAAGGACGCCACCATCCGCGAGATCCACCATCGGGTGAAGAACAATCTGCAGACCGTCGCGGCCCTGCTGCGACTGCAGGCCCGCCGCACCGAGAACGAGGAAGCCCGGGTGGCGCTCACCGAGTCGGTTCGCCGGGTCACCTCCATCGCATCGGTGCACGAGATGCTGTCGATGTCGGTGGACGAGGAGGTCGACCTCGACGAGGTGGTGGATCGGCTGCTGCCGATCATGGCCGATGTGGCGACCGTGCACACCGCGCGGATCAAGGTGCGTCGCGAGGGATCACTCGGTGTCTTCTCCGCCGAGCGGGCGACACCGTTGGTGATGGTGCTCACCGAACTGGTGCAGAACGCGATCGAGCACGCCTTCGATGCCGGCGAGAACGGCACTGTCACAATACGTTCCGAGCGTTCGGCACGCTGGCTGGATGTCATCATCAGCGATGACGGCCGGGGTTTGCCGGAAGGTTTCAGCCTGGAGGGATCGGACCGGCTGGGACTGCAGATCGTGCGCACTCTGGTGACCGCGGAACTCGGTGGTTCGATCGGTTTGCACCCCGGGGCCGATGTCGGCACCGACGCTGTATTGCGGGTACCACTGGGTCGCCGCAACGCGCGCTGACGAAGTCCCGGCGCACTTCATAAACGTGCGTAAATCGGAAAAACGGAAACAGCTGCGAGAAATTCGGTGTGAGAAACAACCCGGTTCGAAAACAGTGAAGCCCGGCACCTTTCCGGTGCCGGGCCGAAATGCGTTACGGGCCGGGGCTGTGCAGGATCGTTTGGCCGGTAACGCTGCGCGTCGCCTCAGACGACAGTGCGCGTGCGGGTGCGGGCGTTACGCCGCTTCAGCGCCCGGCGCTCGTCTTCGCTCATGCCACCCCACACGCCGGCATCCTGTCCGGAGGACAGAGCCCAGGACAGGCAGTCGGCGGTTACGGGGCAGCGGGCGCAGACCAGCTTGGCATCGGCAATCTGCGCGAGCGCAGGACCACTGTTACCCACCGGGAAGAACAGCTCGGGGTCCTCGTCGCGACAGATGGCCTTGTGGCGCCAGTCCATTCCTCTGCTCCTTTGCATGGGCGCCGCAAGGCGCCGCTGGTTTGTGGTTCGTTCACTTGTGCGACTCGAATGTTTCCGCACGGTTGCTTGTGAATGCTTTCACGAACACCGTAGATGTCAATAGCCTTTTGGTGCACCGTGGGGAAGCTCACGCTCTAAAGCCCTGTAAAGCCGGGCCTGCGGAGTCCTTTGTACTCGCTTGTACCGGTTTTCGCAGCACAACTGCGAGGTTTCTCAGTTGTGTCGAACCGATTCCGGCTTCGGAGCCACCACTTCGAGTGCTTCGGGCACGGAGGTGAAATCCACCACGTTGCGCCGGCCGATGAAATCGCCATCGATTTGCAGCCCGACCTCGGTAGCTGCCTCGATGCGGACCGTGGGCGCATCGTCGAGGCGAAACAAATTGCGCCCCTTCGGATCTCCATTCTCGGTCAGCAGTTGCCGGGCGACCGACAGTGTAGGTGCCACTCCCATGGTTCGCATGGCGAACACGCCGAGGCCGCGTTCGAACGTCGTACCGGGGTTCGTACGGACCGGACGGTGATCCAGATATGTCCACGGACTCGTGTTGGTCACGAAGGCGTAGTGCACGTCCGGCACCGGTGGGTGATCGGGTACCCGGACGGTGATCACGGGCTCACGACGTTTGGCCCGGAAGAACTGCCGCACCGTGGTTCGCAGATAGCGTGCGGGTGTGGCGGCGTGCCCGGCCGCCCGCGAGCGGTCGATCGCCTCGCACACGTCGGCGTCGAGACCGACGCCCGCGGTGAAGGCGCACCAGCGGCCGTCGGCGACCATCAGTCCGATCCGGCGGTCGCCGCCATGGCCCGGGCGGTCGCTGTCGAGGGACAGCAGATCGATCAGCTGATTGGTCGCGGCCACCGGATCCGGCGCGATCCCCAGCGAGCGCGCGAACACGTTGGCCGAACCGCCGGGAATGATTCCGAGTCGCGGTACCACCGCCGGGGAGCGTTGCGCGGCAGTCGATTCGGTGCCCGCGCCGGTCTCGGGTAGCGGCAGGAATCCGTTCACGGTCTCGTTGACCGTGCCGTCGCCGCCGTGCACGACGATCAGATCCATCTCCGCCTCGGTGGCCCACTGCGCCAATTCGGCGGCGTGGCCGCGATGCTGGGTGTGCGCGACGATGAGCTGTGTGCGGCTCTCCAGCGCATGAGCGAGCAGATCGCGAGTGGCCGGAGTGGTCGAGGTGGCATTCGGATTCACGATCAGCAGCGTCCGCACGCGGATCAGCCTACTGAGCCGCGGCGGCCGGGAGCGCAGGCGGAGGTGACACCGGTGCCGTCGCGCTCGATACGCTGAGCGGGTGGCGAAGCAGAACGCGGACGACGACAGCACCGGCGCCGGTCTCTCCGGCGAGGCGGCCGAGGCGACCCCGGGCACGGTGCGCGGGGCGGGTGCCCTGGCGACGCTCGAGGGACTGATCGGCGTGATCATCGCGATCGTGCTGGCGATTGCGGGGCACGACAAGTCGGCCTACGGGACCGCCGCGTGGTTCGTGATTCTCGCCGGTGCGGTGCTGGCGGCCGGGATCGGCCTGCTGCGGGGTAGGCGTTGGGGCCGGGCCATCGTCGTGATCGCGCAGATTCTGCTGCTGCCCGCAGCCTGGTACATGCTCAGTTCACACCGGCTGGAGCTGGGAATTCCGGTCGGTCTGCTGGCGCTGGTGACCCTGGGGCTGATCTTCGCGCCGGCGTCGGTGCGGTGGATGGCGCAAGCCTACGACGTCGCGGACTGACGCCACATCGGCCACAGCAGCGGGCCGCCGGCGGTGGCATCGAGTTCGCCGCGCTGATCGAAACCGTAGCGCTCGTAATAGGCGATATTGCTGAACTTGCTGGACTCCAGATAGGCGGGGGAGCCGATCTCGTCGCAATGCGCGAGCCGGGGTTCGAGCAGTGCGTGCCCGTATCCCTGCCCGCGCGCGGCGGGGTCGGTACCCACGATCGCGAGATACCAGTGCGGCTCGTGCGGGTGTGCCTGTGCCATCCGCTCCGACATCTGGCCCGCCGCCGCCAGTCGCAGCCGGAACGCGCGAGCCAGTGACGGCATCATCCGCAATACTTGCGTGACCCCGGAATCCCAGGTCCCCGGTGGTGACCAGACCGCCCCGCCGGTGATGCGGCCCGCGGCGTCGAATGCCGCGTCGACAGCTCCGTGCGGTAGGTAGAGGTGGCGGATCAGCGCCTCGAACATCAGCGCCGCGCGCCGTGGCCGGCCGCGATCGGCCGGGATGCACCACTGCACCATCGGATCGTCGTCGAATGCCAGCGCCAGTACGCGCGCCAGCTCGCGCACCTCCGATGCCACGATGGGGCGAACGGTGATCTCCATCGGTCCACCCTATGCCCGGGACCGGTCGAAAACGACCGCTGAACGGCCCGCCGGCGGCTTTTCGGTCAGTCGTCCAACTCTGCCAGCCGGGCGCCGAGAAAAGCCCGCTCGGCGTCGTTCTCGGTCAGCAGCAACGCCTCGGAATAGGCCAGCCGCGCCTCGTCGTAGCGTTGTCGCCGAGCCAGAAAATGCGCCCGGGCCGCGGCGAGATATCCGTATCCGGCCAGTTGCGGCTCGCCGGACAGTTCGTCGAGCGCGGCCGATCCCGCCTCGGCTCCGTGGACCATGCCGACGGCGACGGCCCGGTTGAGTGCCACGACCGGTGACGGCCACAGATCGATCAGCACGTCGTAGAGGCCGAGGATTTCCCGCCAATCCGTCTCGTCGTAGCTCGGCGCCCGCGCGTGCACCGCGGCGATGGCGGCCTGCAACGCGTAGCGGCCGGGCCTGCGTTCCAGGGCCGCGCGCACCAGGGCCAGGCCCTGAGTGATCTCGTCGTGATCCCAGCGCGAGCGGTCCTGATCGGCCAGTGCCACCATCGCGCCCTCGCGCGAGGTGCGTGCCGCGCGCCGCGCATCGGTGAGCAGCAGCAGCGCGAGCAGCCCCGTGACATCGGGATCGCCGGGGAGCAGGGTGTGCAGCATCCGGGCCAGGTCCAGTGCGCGCTCGGTGAGTTCACGGCGGATCAGGTCGGATCCCGACGGCGCGGTGTGTCCCGTGGTGAACATCAGATGGACCACCGCGAGCACGGCCTCGACGCGCTCGGGCAGTTCGTCGGGACCCGGCACCCGGTACGGAATACGGGCGGCCGCGATCTTCTTCTTGGCGCGGGTGATGCGTGCGGCCATCGTCGGTTCGGCGACCAGGAACGCGCGCGCCACCTCCGCCGTGGTGAGCCCGCACACCAACCGCAGGGTGAGCGCGATCTGTGTCTGGGCGGCCAGTGCCGGATGGCAGCAGGTACAGATCAACCGCAACCGGTCGTCACCGAATTCCGCGTCGGGATCCGGTATCGCCGGTTCCGCGAGACCCGCTGTCACGGAAGTCTTCTCGTCGGCGATCAGGAGTGGCAACGCCCGGCGTGCGGTCGACTGCCGGCGCAGCAGGTCCAGCGCCCGGTTCCGCGCGACCGTGGTGAGCCAGGCCGCCGGGCGTCGTGGAATTCCGTTCGTGCCCCAGCGCACGAGTGCCTGGGCGTACGCGTCCTGGACGCACTCCTCGGCCAGATCGAGATCGCGGGTCACCCGCACGGTCGCCGCCAGTACGAATGCCCACTCGCGGCGATGTGCCTCGGCGACGGCGGCCGCGACCTCATCGGACCGCGGGAACGGCGGATCCGATGGTGCGCCATCCCGGCGCGAGCCGGCGCCACCCCGATGGGGGAGCGCCGGTCCACGGTCGGTCGGGTGATCGAACATGGTGTGAATCAGCCGAGTTCGCGGATCGGCCGTACCTCGACACCGCCGTGCGGCATCGGCACCCGGCGCGCGATCGCGATCGCGGCATCGAGATCGGTCGCCTCGATCAGGTAGTAGCCGCCGAGCTGTTCCTTGGTCTCGGCGAACGGTGCGTCGGTGACCACGAAATCTCCCGCGCCGTCCGGGCGCACCGAGGTCGCGGTGTGGGTGCGGTGCAGCGCGTTACCGCCGCGCAGGGCGTCGGCGTGCTGTTCGGCGAATTCCCGGTGCTCGGCCAGCATCGGGCTGTCCGGCCCCGGCTCGGGTACGGCGTTCTCGTCTTGGTAGATCAGGATCAGATACTGAGACATGGTCGGCTCGTCCTTCGAGTGGGTGGTCCGCCTCTCGGACCATTCAACTCTTCGACGCGCGGTATGCGACCGGATCGACAGCGATGCGAAAAATTCTCGGAAACGGCCGAGGCGGCCCGGGCGATCAGCACCGCCGGTTCGGCGGCAGGGCAGCGGGCGTGTGAATTCTCAGGAGCGGCCGAGCCGGTCCAGGGCATCGCCGGCCAGCCGGAAACCGGTCCACTCGTCCTGTGCCACCGCACCCAGGCCGCGGTAGAACTCGATCGACGGCGTATTCCAGTCCAGCACCGACCAGTCCACCCGGGTGTAGCCGTGCGCGACCGCCTCGCGCGCCAGTTCCACCAGCAGGGCCTTGCCCAGTCCGTGACCGCGGGCGTCCGGACGGACGTAGAGGTCCTCGAGGTAGATGCCGTGTTTGCCGGTCCAGGTCGAGTAGTTCAGGAACCAGATCGCGCAGCCGGCCACCCGCTCGGGCGAGCCCGTCGTGGCGATGTGGGCGAAGACCGCGGGCGCCGGGCCGAACAGCGCGGTGTGCAGATCCTGCGCGGTGAGGGTGCACTGTTCCCGGGCTCGTTCGTATTCGGCCAGGTCGTAGACCAATTCGACCAGGGCGGGCACATCGGCGGGAGTGGCGCGGCGGATCATCGGTCCGCTCCCGCCGGTACCAGATTGTGCGCGAGGATCGTCCGGGCCTGATGGTCGTGGCCGAGGATGCTGATCGCGGCGGTCGACAGGAAGAACCGCCGCCCCTCGCGAGCCGGGAATTCCGCCCAGCGCGCGATCAGCACCCGGGAGAAGTGCCCGTGGCCGACCAGCACCACATCGCGGGTGCGCAAGGCCGATTCGACCGATTCGAGGACGCGGTCGGCGCGGGCGGACACCGCGGTCAGGGATTCACCACCGGGCACCGCACCGGTGAAGATGGTCCAACCCGGTGCGGTCTCGCGTATCTGCGGGGTGGTCAGCCCCTCGTAGTCGCCGTAGTCCCATTCGACCAGATCGTCGTCGACGTGGGCGGTGGGCAGCCCGGCCAGCTCGGCGGTACGCACGGCGCGTTTGCGCGGGCTGGTCAGGACCAGTGGGTCGCTCAGATCGAGTCCCGTCAGCACGGATGCGGCCGCCCGCGCCTGTTCCTCGCCGCGGTCGGTGAGCGCGATATCGGTGCGCCCGGTGTGCCTGTGCGCCGCCGACCACGCGGTCTCACCGTGCCGCAGCAGCACCAGCCGATGGTTCCTGTCCGATGCACTCATGGTCTCGATCATGCCGCACCTCGGGAGGTGGCGGCGTGGGCGGATCAGCTGGTGCCGTAGAGCCTGCCGCCGCGCTGTTCGAGCACCACCGTGCCACTGACCGCCAGCGAGATCGGCTCGCCGTGGTAGTCGCTGCGGTGCAGCGGGATTCGCTTCCGCGCGGCTCCGGTCGACGGATCCAGTGCCTCGATCCCGTCGGTGACCGGGACCAGGATGGCGCCGGCCATCATGGCCGGTGAACCCGATGCGTCGGAGGCGGTCCACTGCGGTTCGAAGGTGGTGGCGTTCAACGCGATCACGCTGTTGCCGGTGAACACGAAATAGTCCGAGCCGAGCCGGGTGACGGTGCTGTTCTCGGCGAGGGGCGCGGTGAGCCGATGTGTCGCAATGGGATTGGCCGCGGTGTCGTAGACCGCGAATTCCGGTGGGGCGATGTCGTTCCCGGGCAGGTACAGCACGATCCGATTGTCCGAGGCCGCGATGACCCGGGCCTTCTCGTCGGCCGCGCCCGGTTCGGTCAGTACGTGCGAGCCGTACTCCTCCGGTGCGGAGGCATCCTTGGGAGCGGGATTGAGCACGGTGAGCCGGTCCGCGACGTCGTCCGGGCAGCGCTCGAGCACGGCCAGCCGGCTGCCGCCCGAGGTGGCCGACAGCAACCGGCAGCCCTGCCGAGGCTGGGTGCGTGGATTCACGGGCGCGTCGACGTGGCCGTATTCGAGCGTGCGGACCAGGTCCGACCGCCAGACCTCGAGCCGATCGGGCCCCTGCGCCACCATATAGGTGCCGTCGGTGGACAGCTGGAGCCGCGAATCCATATAGCTGCTGCGCGCGGTGCGCCGCTTCCCGTCCGCGGTGTCGAGCATGGTGGTCTGGCTGCAGCCGCGGCTGTCGCGATAGGTCGCGATGGCGGTGGCGAATTGGCTCTCCACCGCACACAGCGGAATATCGCGCCGGTATCTCCAGACCTGGTGCCCGTCGGCCGGATCGAGTCCGCTGACGGTGCCGCCGTCACCGGTGACGGCGACACCGCTCGAGGTCAGTGCCCGGGAGGCGGCCCCGTCGGGCGCGTGCCAGCGTTCGGTGAGCGTTTCCGGCAACCGGTCGGCGGCGGGCGCCGGGGAGGCCGGATGCGCCGCGGGATCGGATTCGGTCCCGCGGGCAGCGCTGTTCGCCCAGACGACAACGACCGCGATCACCACGACGACGACGATCGCGACTGCGGCATAGAGGTCGGCGCGCGTCCGCCGCTCGGGTGCGAGCACGTCAGCGAGACTAACCGATTCGGCGGTCAGACCGACGCGGCAGTCTGGTCCGCATCGGTGGTCGTGGCGTCGGAGCCGGAGTCGCCGGCGCCGCTGTCACCGGAGCCCGCGGTGGGCTTGCGCCGCCGCCGGCGACGACGCCGAGCGGGCTTGTCGCCCTCCGCCGAGTCGTCCGAAACCGGCTGCGCCGCAGTGGAATCCGAATCCGCGGTGTCTTCGGCCGAGGTGGCATCGGCACCCTCGATGACCGGCTGGCCCGCACGGGTGCGACGGCGGTTGCGCTTACGCGGTTGCCGGGCCTCGCGCTCGACCACCACGGCGTCGGCTTCGCGCACCGGGGTGCGGCGCAGCGTTCCGGTCGCACTCTCCGGGATGCCGAGATCGTTGCGCAGATGCTCCGACCGGGAGTATGTCTCCACCGGTTCCGGAATGCCCAGTCCCAGTGCGGAATTGATGCTTTCCCAGCGGTGCAGCTCGTCCCAGTCCACCAGGGTGACCGCGACGCCGGTGCGACCGGCGCGGCCGGTGCGGCCGATCCGGTGCACGTAGGTCTTCTCGTCCTCCGGGCACTGGTAGTTCACCACGTGGGTGACATCGTCGATGTCGATACCGCGCGCGGCCACATCGGTGGCGACCAGGACATCGATCTTGCCCTTGCGGAATTTGTCGAGTGCCTTCTCGCGGGCGATCTGGCCCAGATCGCCGTGTACCGCGCCGACCGCGAAACCGCGCTCGGCCAGATCGTCGGCGACCTTCTGGGCGGTGCGCTTGGTACGGGTGAAGATCATGGTGGCGCCGCGGCTCTCGGCCTGCAGCACGCGTGCGACCAATTCGCTCTTGTCCAGCGCGTGTGCGCGGTAGACGAATTGCGCCGTGCGGTCGTGCACCGCCGAGTCGTGCGGTTCCTCGGCCCGGATATGGGTCGGCTTCGTCAGGAACGTACGAGCCAGTGTGATGATCGGCCCCGGCATCGTGGCCGAGAACAACATGGTCTGGCGCTTGTCCGGAACCATCGACAGAATTCGCTCGATATCCGGCAAAAAGCCCAGATCGAGCATTTCGTCGGCCTCGTCCAGGACCAGTACGCCGACCTTGCCGAGGATCAGATGTTGCTGCTCGGCCAGGTCCAGCAGGCGTCCGGGCGTGCCGACGACCACGTCGACACCCTCGCGTAGCGCCGCGATCTGCGATTCGTACGGCCGTCCGCCGTAGATCGAGGTGACCCGAAGCGGGCCTCGTTCATCGACCACGTATTTGGCGGCATTCTCCAGATCCTTGGTGACCTGAATGCACAACTCGCGCGTCGGCACGATGACCAATGCACGCGGGGTGCCGTCCAATGCGGCGGTGCCGGAATCGGTCGTGGAAATTCGGTGCAGCAGTGGCACGCCGAATCCGAAGGTCTTACCCATACCGGTGCGGGCCTGGCCGATCAGATCGTCGCCGGCCAGCGCGAGGGGCAGGGTCAGCTCCTGGATCGCGAAAGTACGTTCGATTCCGATCTCGCCGAGTGCGCGCACGATTTCCGGGCGCACTCCCAATTCGGCGAATGTCGGCGGGGTGTGGGTGGTGTCGAGTTCCGCCGTCAGCAGCGTGTCCGACAACCCGGGTTCTTGTTCTACGGTGATCTTGCTCAGGGTTCGTGCCTTCCTCGTGTGAATCGCATCCAGCGCGCACGAGGTGGATCGGGACCGGGAATTCCGGGTCACCACTTTCCGGCGTTTCCACCTGCACTCTCGCCATCTGGGACGTGGCCCGGGCGCGGCGCTGAGGTGTCGCGGATCTGGTGCGCGCACATTTTCTGCGGGCTTCGGTTACCCCTGTCGCGCCGCCTGGAACGACCGGTTCGATATGCCGGTCACGATATGGCGGCGCGAAGCAAAATTTCCGTTGCCCACAGAGATTGTAGCGTGATACCTTTCTGCGCTGGTTTTCCGCTGCGGGTTCGGGGTTCGGGGTTGACCGTTCCGCCGTGTGGCGCACGGTAATTCATCGTGGTCCGGAAGAAATTCGCCACCGATTCGAGCGGGGGATTTCATCATCGCCGTGCGGCGAGTCGAGGGGGCGATCCGGACCGGCGTGGCCCGGACCACATATCTGAGACGCTGTGTCACACGATAAGTTGGTCGATGTGAGCTTGGCAGACACCGTGGGCGCCGCGGCCCGCAACGCCTGGGCGCTGACCTTCGGCGACGGCATCGAATCTCCCGACCCGGCCCCCTCGACGGTGCTGTGGGACGAACCGCACCGGCTGCTGCGCCGATACGACATCGATCCCGGCGGGCCGCCACCGGCCGATGACGCCGCGGTGCTGCTGGTACCGCCGCTGGCCGCCCCCGCGGTCTGCTTCGATCTGCGTCCGGATCAGAGCATGGCCCGGTTCCTGCTCGAGATCGGTCGCCGCCCGTATCTGGTCGATTACGGCGAGATCGGTTTCGCCGATCGCCGCATGGGCTTCGAGGACTGGTTCGACGACATCCTGCCGGAAGCCGTCCGGCGGGTATCGGCCGATCGTGACGGCGCACCGGTCGACCTCGTCGGCTGGTCGCTGGGCGGAGTGCTGGCGCTGCTGACCGCCGCCGCCGACGCGGCCCTGCCGATCCGCTCGATCACCGCGGTCGGCGCGCCGCTGAACTACAACCACGTCAGCGGGGTACCGCAGGTCCGGGCACTGGCTCGGATCGACGGCGGCCTGACCATGTCGACGCTCATCCGCGCGGCCGGCGGCGTGCCGGCACCGCTGACCCGCATCGCCTACCGCGCCGCGGCCTGGGACCGCGAACTGCGCCGGCCGCTGTTCCTGGCGAACAACCTCGCCGACTCGGCGACCCTGGCCCGGATGGAGACCATCGACCGGTTCCAGGCGCAGTTGCCCGGCTATCCCGGCCGCTTCTACAACCAGCTGTGGAGCCGATTCATGCTGGCCAACGACATCGGCAAGGGTGTTGTCCACATCGGGGCGCGGCCGATCGCGCTGTCGGAGGTCACCGCGCCGGTGCTGCTGGTGGGCGGGCCGCAGGACGTGATCGCGCCCGCCGCCGCGGTGGCGCACGGCCGCACCACCTTGACCGGTGCGCGCGAGGTCCGTTACGAGACCGCGCCCGGCAGCCATCTGGGCATCCTGATCGCTCGCGACAGCACGTGGGGCCATCTCGAGAAGTTCCTGCGGGACCAGGGGTGAATCGGGCCGCGTCGTGACGCTGGACCACCGCCTCCGGGCACGAAACCACTAGGCTGGACCGCATGGCTGCAAACACATCTGGCGCGCTGGGTGTTTCGACCGAATCCGACTCTGGAATTCCCGCCGATCATCTCGGTGTCACCGATCTGTTCGCGGTACTCGCCTACGGTGAGATCTCCGCGTTCTACCGCCTGGCGGAAGAGGCGAAACTTTCGCCCACGCTGCGCGGCAAGGTCGCGGTGGCGAAGATGGCGGCCGCCGAAATGGCGCACTTCGACACGCTCGAGCAGGCACTGCAGGGCCGTGGTGTCGACGTCTTCGACGCGATGGCGCCGTTCGTGCGTGCCCTCGACGCCTATCACGCCTCGACCGACCCCTCGACCTGGCTCGAATCCATGGTCAAGTTCTATGTCGGTGACGGAATCGCGGCGGATTTCTACCAGGTGCTCGCCGACTCGCTGGCACCGGAGGTGGCCACCGTGGTCCACGATGTGCTGGCCGAGACCGACCACTCGGAATTCGTCGTCGAGGAGGTGCGCCGGGCGGTCACCGTCAGCCGCTCCGAGCGTGATCGGCTCACGCTGTGGGGGCGCCGCCTGCTCGGTGAGGCCATCACCCAGGCGCAGTACGTGATGGCCCAGCGTGACGAACTCACCGAGCTGGTACTCATCGCGACCGGCGACCTCAACGGTGTCGCCGCCCTGTTCGAGCGGATGCAGAACTCGCACGCCGAGCGCATGCGGGTGCTGGGCCTGGCATGACCGGTCGCAGCGGCCTGACCGGCCCGGAGTGTTCGCTGAGAGCACAGGTGGGCGCATCGTCGCGGTCGGGTGTACTGCATTAGCCTTGGCACGACAGCATCTGGACTCTAGGAGGTTGGCCGTGGAGGTCAAGATCGGCATTTCGGATAGCCCGCGGGAACTGGTGATCGCCAGCTCGCAGACCCCTGAGGAGGTCGAGGCGCTGGTATCCGGCGCGCTGAGCGGCTCGGGCAGTGTGCTGGCCCTGGAGGACGAGAAGGGCCGCAAATACCTGATCCAGGCCAGCAAGGTCGCCTACGTCGAGATCGGCACCTCCACCAGCGGCCGCGTGGGCTTCGCCGCGGTGTGATCGCCGCCTCTCCGGAGCGTGTGCAAAGGCCCGGACCTGCTCAGCAGGTCCGGGCCTTTTCTCATGTATCTCAGCGCTGGGACAGTGGCACCCGCGACAGACCACCCCAGCAGAGCTGGACGGTGGTGTCCACGGCCTCTTCCTTGGGAATCGGCCGGTCCGCCTCGAGCCAGTACCGGGCGGTGATCTGGCTGGCGCCCACCAGGCCCACGGCGAGGATGCGGGCGCGGTACGGGTCCAGGCCGGAGTCGTGCGCCACCAGGTCGAAGACGGCGTCCACGCAGGCCTCGGTGGCCTGCTCGACCCGGCGCTGCACCTGCGGTTCGCTGGTCAGGTCGGATTCGAAGACCAGGCGGAAGCCCTGGGTGTCGTGATCGACGAAGTCGAAGTACGCGGCGACCGCGGCGCGAACGCGCTGACGGTTGTCGGTCGTCGAGCGCAGCGCCTGGCGGACGCTGGAGACCAGGGCATCGATGTAGTTCTGCAGCACCGCCAGGTACAGCTCCAACTTACTCGAGAAGTGCTGGTACAGAACGGGTTTGGAGACACCGGCGCATTGCGAGATCTCGTCCATGCCGGCGGCGTGATAGCCGCGTAGTACGAAAACCTCGCTGGCCGCGGCGAGCAGTTGAGCACGGCGGGCCTCGCGGGGTAGGCGGGTTCCGCGCTTGCTCGGTGCCATGGCCTCGGACGACGTACGTGATGACGTCATCCGGTCCACGAGGTCAGTCATTTCGGTTCTCCCAATCGATTCCCGGCGGGAATGTGGATGTGCATAGGTATCCAAGGAACGATACTCGTTCGTGACCCACCGCGCTGCGGGTCGGTGCACTCGACGATAAGCCGACCGACGTTCCTGCCGTTGTGGTATTCGAATAACTTCCCACATCTATTGGCAACTTGTCAGTAACTGACCGCCGTGAGAAATCTCGCACAGCGGTGAGATTTCTCGCAACCCACCCCGCTCGGGAGCGGTATTTAGGTGGGCTCGAGCAGGCTGTGAGACTCTGTTGCGGTGAGCGACGAAAGGGGTAGACCGACCGGTGGGCCCGATTCGCCACGTCCGGCCGGTGCCGTGGTCGCGCGTGTGGAGTCCGCCGGGGACCCGCCGCCGAACCCGCAGCAACCCGCCGACCTCCCCGATCGCTACGGTCCGCCGGCCCCGAATTCCGACACCGGTGAATACGCTCCCGGTGCCGACGGAGTCGATCGTTCCCATCAGCCGCTGCGTGCGAAATGGGATCCGACCGGGGCCGATGAATCCTCGAATCGTCCACGCCCGGAACGCGATACGAAAAAGCAGAGTGCGCTGGGACGATTCGTCTCCGTATACGGCTGGCGAGCTTACGCCCTGCCGGTGCTGGCGGTCATCACCGTTCTGGTGGTGGTGGACGCTGTCAAGGGGGCTGGCGGAAATTCTGGAAGCGGCACCCCAGCACTGGGAAAACTCAGTCAGAACACCAGTAATGCGGGAATCATCGGCGCACCGCCCAGGGGGGACGGGAAATTCGGTGATCTGCCCTCGGGTGCGCTGCCCGCGGGCGGGCCGTACACCGAGGCCGGGGCCGGTACCTGGCATGTCGTCCCCGGCACCACGCCGCAGGTGGGCGCCGCGCAGGAGCATCTGTTCACCTACACCGTCGAGGTCGAGAACGGGGTCGACACGACCTCACTGGGCGGCGACGGCGCAGTTGCCGAAATGGTTCAGACCACCCTGGCCAACCCCAAGAGCTGGACACACGATCCGCGATTCGGATTCCGCCGGATCGACAACGGCGAGCCCGATTTCCGGGTTTCGCTGACCTCGCGGAAGACCACCAAATCGTCGTGCGGATTCGAAATCCCGATCGACTCCTCCTGCTACAACTCCGATCTGGATCGCGTGGTCGTGTCGGAGGTGCGCTGGGTGCGCGGGGCCACCGCCTTCGAGGGCGATATCGGTTCCTATCGGCAGTACCAGATCAATCACGAGGTCGGCCACGCCATCGGCTATCACGAACATCAGCCCTGCGAGACCGACGGCGGGCTCGCGCCGGTGATGATGCAACAGACCTTCGGCACCCGGAACAACGACATCGCCATCCTGGATCCCCAGGGTGTGGTGCCGATGGACGGCAAGAAGTGCCGCTTCAATCCGTGGCCGTATCCTCGCGGTTAGCAACGGGAAGAACGGCCCGATTCGCCGTGTTGTACCCACCAGCCCTATCGGCGAATTCGATTCGAGGAGTCTGCGACGTGTCATCACCACTGTCCCTGCCACCGCTGGTCGAGCCGGCCGCGGAGCTGACCAGGGATGAGGTCGCCCGCTACAGCCGGCATCTGATCATTCCCGATCTCGGGATGGATGGGCAGAAGCGGTTGAAGAATGCCAAGGTGCTGGTGATCGGCGCCGGTGGTCTCGGCTCGCCCGCGCTGCTGTATCTGGCCGCGGCCGGCGTCGGAACCCTGGGCATCGTGGAGTTCGACGAGGTCGACGCGTCGAATCTGCAGCGCCAGATCATCCACGGCGAATCCGATATCGGCCGCAGCAAGGCCGACAGCGCCCGGGACTCGATTCTGGAGATCAATTCCGGAATCGACGTGGTACTGCACAAGATTCGGCTGGAGCCGGAGAACGCGGTCGAGCTGTTCGCACAATACGACCTGATCGTCGACGGTACCGACAACTTCGCCACCCGCTACCTGGTCAACGATGCCGCGGTGCTGGCCGGTAAGCCCTACGTCTGGGGTTCGATCTACCGGTTCGAGGGCCAGGTCTCGGTGTTCTGGGAGGATGCCCCCGACGGTCGCGGCATCAACTACCGGGATCTGTACCCCGAGGCGCCGCCGCCGGGGATGGTTCCCTCCTGCGCCGAGGGCGGCGTACTGGGCGTGCTGTGCGCGTCGATCGGTTCGGTCATGGTCACCGAGGCGATCAAGCTCATCACCGGTATCGGGGAGACCTTGCTGGGCCGGCTGATGGTCTACGACGCACTGGACATGAACTACCGCACCATCAAGCTGCGCCGCGATCCCGAACGGCAGCCCATCACCGAGCTCATCGACTACGAGGCGTTCTGCGGTGTGGTGTCCGAGGAGGGCCAGGCCGCCGCGATCGGTGCCACGGTCACCGCCCGGGAGCTCAAGGACATGCTCGACGCCGGTAAGGATGTCGCGATCATCGATGTCCGCGAGCCGGTGGAGTGGGACATCGTCCGCATCGAGGGCGCGACCCTGATTCCCAAGGACCGCATCCTGTCCGGTGAGGCGCTGGCCGATCTGCCGCAGAACACTCCGATCGTGCTGCACTGCAAGACCGGTATCCGGTCCGCGGAAGCGCTGGCGGCGCTGAAGCGCGCCGGCTTCTCCGACGCCACCCACCTGCAGGGCGGAATCATCGCCTGGGCCAACCAGATCGATCCCTCACTGCCGGTCTACTGAGGTCCGCGACAACGGTTGGACCCGGGGGTACCCGCGGGACGGCCTGGCATCGTCGGAAAAGCCGGGGGCGGCGGACAAGCCTCGATAACGCAACGGAGTTCCCGAACGTCCAGCGTGGTTGCCCGGGTGGACAAGTTCCGGGAGTTACGGTACGGCCGTGACATCAGTCGAACCTCCGGAGCATGTGCGCGCCACATTCGGGCTGCGCGAGGTGTCCCCGGTCGCCCTGGGCGACTGGGACGGTGGGTGGCGATGCGGGGATGTGGTGCTCAGCCCGGTGGCTGATCATGCCCGCGCGGCATGGTCGGCCAAGGTCCGCGAAACCTTGCAGGTGGACGGGGTGCGTCTGGCACGGCCGGTGCGCGCCACCGACGGCCGCTACGTGGTCTCCGGGTGGCGTGCCGACACCTTCATGGACGGCACCCCGGAACCGCGTCACGACGAGGTGGTCTCGGTGTCGCTGCGCCTGCACTACGCCACCGCGCAGCTGGAACGTCCGCGATTCCTGATCCAGGCGCCCATCGCACCGTGGGTCGATGTGGATGTGTTCGTCGCCGCCGACCGCGCCGCCTGGGAGACGGTGCCGTTGCGCACCCTGCGGGCGGGTGGCATGTTGTCGGCGACCTCACCGGACGGCCGCCACAGCATCGATATGCTCGCCCAGCTGGCGACGCTGCGCAAACCGGTGCAGACGCCGTCGCAGCTGGTGCACGGTGATCTGTTCGGCACGGTGCTGTTCGCGGGCGGGCAGGCTCCCGGATTGACCGACATCACCCCGTACTGGCGCCCGGCGTCGTGGGCGGCCGGGGTGATCGTGGTCGACGCACTGTCGTGGGGCGGCGCCGATCCGGGATTGCTGGAACGGTGGTCGGATCTGCCGCAGTGGCCGCAGATGTTGTTGCGCGCGGTCATGTTCCGGCTGGCGGTGCACGCCCTGCATCCGCGATCGACCGCGGAAGCCTTTCCGGGGCTGGCGCATACGGCCGACATGATCCGCCTGATGCTGTAGGGGCCCGCCGATCGAGTGATCAGCGGGCCTCCTGGCATTCCGGGTGTCACACACCCGCGTGCGCGAGTGAGGGCATCCGTGCGATGGCGAACGACGAGCGCAGGTAGAACCACCAGGTGATACCGCCCATCACCAGGAACGCCACCACGTACGCCCAGAACGCCGGTGCCATTGCGCCGAAGTGGAGATTGGATTCCCGCAGCGCCTGCTGCAGTACCCAGCCGCCGGCCGCGCCCACCGCGCCGACCACACCGATCGCCGCACCGGCCTGCCTTTTTGCCGCGGCCGTCGCCGTGGCGGGATCCTGGCCGCTTTCCGCGGCGCGGCGCTTGGCCTCGGCGCCGAAGATGGACGGGATCATCCGGTAGGTGGACCCGTTACCGACGCCGGTGAGCACGAACAGCAGGAGGAACGCAATCAGGTACAGCGGAAAGTTTTTCATCGACAGGGCAGCAACGATCAGGGCGGTGGCCGCGGCCATGCCACCGAACACGTAGGCGGTGATCCGGGCCCCGGTGAATCTGTCCGCGATCGCGCCGCCGACAGGACGGCTCAGCGACCCGACGAAGGCACCGAGGAATGCGAGATTGCCGATCGTCGACATCCAGCCGATCTTCGCCAGATCCGGGAACGTGGATTTCAGCAGGGTGGGAAAGGCGAAGGAGAAGCCGATGAACGAGCCGAAGGTGCCGACGTAGAGCACGGCCATGATCCAGGTGTGCGGGTTGGTCAATGCGAGCCGATAGGAGCTGCCGTCGGATTTCGCGCCCGTGATCGAATCCATGTAGCGCAGCGCGCCGAACATCGCTATCAGGATGAACGGGATCCACACCAGGACCGCGAGGGTGATCCCGAACCGGTAGCCGGCGGGGTCCTCGGCCAAAAGATGCGTGCCCAGGGTGATGATCAGCGGGACCAGCAGCTGGGTCTGTGCGACACCCATGTTGCCGCCCGCGGCATTGATTCCGAGCGCGGCGCCCTTCTTGCCCTCGGGATAGAAGAAGTTGATATTGGCCATCGACGAGGAGAAGTTGCCGCCACCGACACCGGCGAGTGCGGCCAGCAGCATGAACACCCAGAACGGCGTCCCGGGCTGATTGACGAAATAGACCAGGCCCAGCGTCGGCAGCAACAGCATGCCCGCACTGAACACCGTGAACGCGCGTCCGCCGAATTTCGGGATGGCGAAGGTGTACGGCACGCGCAGCGCGGCGCCGACCAGGGTGGGCGTGGAGGTCAGCAACAGCGAATTGCCCACGGCGTCCGGGCCGCTCAGATAGTGGAAACCGGCCGAGCCCATCGCGGTCACCACGCTGGCCCACAGCACCCAGATACTGAACCCGAGATTCTCGGAGAATACCGAGAATGCCAAATTCTTTCGGGCGGTTCGCTTTCCGCCGTTCTCCCAGAAGTTCTCGTCGTCGGGTTCCCAGTGGTCGAGCCAGCGTCCGCGGGCTCGGTATTCGAACCCGGGGGTCGATGTGCCGGTCACTGCGGCGTCGGTGGCTGTCATCGGCGCGTCCTCTCGAAGGGGGCGACCGCCCTCATCAATGGTGTGACCCGGTGTGACGCCGGGCCGTGCGGTCGGATCCAACGGTAGGAATGCGCGATTACGCCCGGTTCACCCACGATGACGTTCGCAGCAAATCTCGCTCACGACGTCTCGCACATGACGGTGACGAATCGTTTACCAGGCGTGGATTCCCCGCCGGGGACGAACGGAATCGCTCAGTTGTCCGCCGGCGTGCCGACGACCGGGTCCGGCGGCACGTCGCCGTGGGTGGAGGCGCCCAGCGGCGGACTGGCGTATTCGGCGATGAGTGATCCCAGGAAACAGTTGGCGGCGCGGGCGGCGCGTTCGCTGTCGCCGTCGATCACCGCGTGTACGAGTTCGGCGTGCTCGTCGTGATAGTCATCACCGTATCGCGTTGTCCGGGAACGGATCACGTCTTCGATCACCGGAAGCAGGGAATCGTAGAACTCGAGGTACACGGCATTGTGGCTGGCGGCGACGATGGCCCGGTGCAGGGCGACGTCGGCGTCGACGGCCGCGGCATTGTCGGTGTCCCAGGCCCGCTGCCGTCGTTCCAGCAACCCCAGCAGTGTGCTCACATCGCCCTCGTCGCGGCGCAGTGCGGCGAGCCGGGCCGCCTGCACATCGAGTGCCTGGCGCAGTTCGAGTACATCGCGTTCGCCGGCGTCGGCGAAGTACTTGGTCAGGGTGCCGCCGAGGTCCGAGGCGGCGATGACGTAGGTGCCCGACCCCTGCCTGCGTTCCAGCATTCCGGCGTGGACGAGTGCCTGGACCGCCTCGCGCACGGTGTTGCGCCCGGTGCCGGTGAGTTCGGTGAGCTCCGGCTCGGTCGGGATGCGCGATCCGATCGCCCAACGACCCGAACGGATTTCAGCGCGCAGTTGTTCGGTGACCTGAGCGATGAGGCTGGTGCGCCGGACTGGTTGCACGGCCAATAGAGTACCCCTCCTCACATTTCTTGCTTGCTTTCATCCAATCATCCTATGATTTCGCGGTGACTGTCACCAATCAACAGCCGAGTACCGAGACGCGGCGCCGTGCCCTGACCGAGGGCCGGATTCTGGTGCTGGTCGCGATCGTGCTCTCGGCGCTCACGTTGCGGGTGGCGGTCACGGCCTTCACCCCCCTGGCCGAGCGGATCGGTGGCGACATCGGCTATTCGACCGCGATCGTCGGCGTCTTCGGCATGATTCCGACGGCCATGTTCGCCCTGGCCGGGCTGATCACGCCGATCTTCGTACGGCGGCTCGGTCTGGAGCGGACCGCACTGGTGGCCATGCTGCTGACCGGCGTCGGCCAGCTGACCCGCGCGTTGGTGCCCGACACCTGGGAGCTGCTGGGACTGTCCGCCATCGCCCTGGCCGGGATGGGGATCGGCAATGTCGTGATCCCGCCGCTGGTCAAGCGATACTTCGCGGATCACCTCGCGGTGATGAGCTCGGTCTACATCACGATGGTGCAGATCGGAACGGTGATTCCGGCGCTGATCGCGGTCCCGGTGGCCGATGCGGCCGGGTGGCGCATCTCGCTGGCGGTGTGGGCTGTGATCGGCTTCGCGGCCACACTGCCGTGGCTGGGGGTGCTGCGCGACCGGCGCGGACGCGATCGGGTCGACACCACCGCGATGCCGGCGACGCCGGACCAGCGGGCGGGCAACATCTGGCGATCACCGCTGGCCTGGGGTATGGCGGCCATGTTCGGCATGACCTCGCTGATCACCTACTCCATGTTCACCTGGCTGCCCAAGATCCTCGCCGATGCCGGTGCGGATGCCTCCTTCGGCGGCACCATGGTGGCCTTCTTCTCCTTCATCGGACTGGCGGCCGCGCTCACCGCGCCCTCGTTCACCGCGCGGATCCGCAATCCGTTCCCGGTCGTGATCGTGTGCGCCGTCGCGTTTTTCGCGGCCTTCGCGGGACTGCTGATCGCGCCGATGAGTGCGCCGTGGCTGTGGGTGTTGCTGCTGGGTATGGGGCCGAGCACCTTCCCGATGGCGCTCACGCTGATCAATCTGCGCACCCGTACCCAGGCCGGTTCGGCGGCGCTGTCCGGATTCACCCAGGGCATCGGCTACACCGTCGCGTGTGTGGGGCCGCTGCTGTTCGGTGTGCTGCACAGTGTGGTCGGTGGCTGGGGTGTGCCGTTCGCCCTGCTGGCGGTGGCCGTGCTGGTGTTGCTGGCGGGCGCCTGGCAGGCATGTAAACCGCGCATGCTCGAGGACACCTGGCACTAGGTGTCCCGCGGTACGCCGCGGGCCCGGTTCACCGCTCGGGTTGCGCCGCGGTGAGCCGGTGGCCATGATGGGACTTCACCGACTCGCGCTGTGACCGTCGGCACTTTGTGACGTGCGGAAACCCTTGTGTCATATGGGCGAAACACAGCCGGGGTCCTCACCGGGAAACCCCCGGAATCGTGAGCAACCGTTGATTTACGCGTCATGTGGCGCAGCATCGCGGCAATACCCGTTTCCTACCTTGGGGCCAACCGGAATTTCAGGAGGCCCCGTTGAGCACGCTGACGCGTAACCACGACATCGAGCATTGGGATGCCGAGGATGTCGCGGCCTGGGAGGCCGGCGGCAAGGACATCGCCCGTCGCAATCTGATCTGGTCGGTCGTTGCCGAACATGTCGGATTCTCGGTGTGGTCGATCTGGTCGGTGATGGTGCTGTTCATGCCGACCGAAAAGTTCGGCATCGATGCCGCCGGGAAGTTCTTCCTGGTCGCGATGCCGACACTGGTCGGCGGCATCCTGCGCATTCCCTACACCGTGGCCACCGCCCGCTTCGGCGGCCGCGACTGGACGATCTTCAGTGCGCTGATGCTGCTGATCCCGACGCTGCTGACGCTGTACTTCATCAACCAGCCCGGCACGTCCTACACCACATTCATGGTGGTGGCCGCGTTCGCCGGCTTCGGCGGCGGCAACTTCGCCTCCTCGATGACCAATATCAACGCCTTCTATCCGCAGCGGCTCAAGGGCTGGGCGCTGGGGCTGAACGCCGGTGGCGGCAATATCGGCGTCCCGGTGATCCAGCTGATCGGCCTGCTGGTGATCGCCACCGTCGGCAACTCCTACGCCTCGATCGTGTGCCTGGTGTACCTGGCTTTCATCGCTATCGCCGGTATCGGCGCCGCGCTGTACATGGACAATCTGCGCAATCAGAAGGCGGATCTGGGATACATGCTGGAATCGCTGAAGGTGCCGCAGTCGTGGGCCATCGCGTTCCTCTACATCGGCACCTTCGGATCGTTCATCGGATTCAGCTTCGCCTTCGGACAGGTCCTGCAGATCGGCTTCAAGGCCGGCGGCGACTCGGCCACCCGGGCCGGCCTGCACGCCGCACAGATCGCTTTCATCGGCCCGCTGCTCGGTTCGCTGGCCCGCCCCTACGGCGGTAAGTGGGCCGACCGGTTCGGTGGCAGCCGGGTGACGCTGTTCGCATTCACGGGCATGATGGCCGCCGCGGTCGTGGTCGCCGTCGCGAGTGTGGCCGCCGATCGCGACAACGGGGTCGCCTCCGGCGCCACGATGGCCGTCCTGGTCGCCGGATTCATCGCACTGTTCGTGCTCTCGGGCATCGGCAACGGGTCGGTCACCAAGATCATCCCGTCGGTGTTCGACGCGAAATCCAAGAGCCTGCGGGCGAGTCCGGCCGAGCAGGCGGCCTGGTCGCGCAACACCTCGGGTGCGCTGATCGGTTTCGTCGGCGCCATCGGAGCGCTCGGTGGAGTGGGTATCAACCTGGTGCTGCGGTCGTCCTACGCCTCCACCAATTCCGCCACCACGGCTTTCTGGGTGTTCCTGGCCTTCTACCTCGTCTGCGCGATCGTCGTCTGGGCGGTCTTCCTCCGGCGGCCCGGAATCTCCTCGCCGCGAACGGAATCCGGTCCGATCGCCGAGGCCGAGGCGCTGGTCCTCGATGCCGAGCGGGCCGCGAAATCCGGCCACACCCCGTCCACCACCGCGGCTCGCGGCTGACCAGCACGACAGTATCGGAGGCCAGTCATGAACACGACAGTCGAACCCGCACAGCGCAAGACCGTGGTGGTCGTCGGCCACGGCATGGTCGGGCACCGGTTCGTGGAGGCCCTGCGCTCCCGCGACGAGGCCGGCGGCTGGCAGGTCGTCGTCCTGAGCGAGGAGAGCGTGCCCGCCTACGACCGCGTCGGACTCTCGTCCTATGTCGGCAGCTGGGATCCGGCCGCCCTGGCCCTGCCGGGCAACGAGTACGCCGGTGATGCGCTGGTGGATCTGCGGCTGGACGTGCGGGCCGAGGAGATCGACCGCGCCGGCCGCAAGGTCACCACCTCCTCGGGTGATGTGATCGGTTACGACGCACTGGTGCTGGCTACCGGATCGTATGCGTTCGTTCCCCCGGTCCCGGGACACGATCGGCCGGAATGTTTCGTCTACCGCACCCTGGCGGATCTCGACGGGATCCGGGCCGCCGCCGAGACCGCCGGGCCGGGCGCGGTCGGCGTGGTCGTCGGTGGTGGTCTGCTGGGCCTCGAGGCGGCCAATGCGCTGCGGCTGATGGGGATCACCCCGCACGTGGTCGAATTCGCGCCGCGGCTGATGCCGGTACAGGTCGACGAGGGCGGTGGGGCCATCCTGGAGAAGCTGGTCACCGATCTGGGCCTGCACGTGCGCACCGGGGTCGGTACCTCCGCCATCGAACAGGCGGAAGATGGTGCGGGACTGCGGGTTACGCTGTCCGACGATTCGACCATCGACGCCTCGCTGGTGGTCTTCTCCGCCGGTGTGCGGCCACGCGATCAGATCGCCCGCGATGCCGGGCTCGAGGTCGGTCCGCGCGGCGGTGCGGTTACCGACCTGGGCATGGTCACCTCGGATCCGCACATCTTCGCCGTCGGTGAGGTCGCGGCCGTCCAGGGCACCTGCTACGGCCTGGTCGCCCCCGGCTACACCACCGCCGAGATCGTCGCGGACCGGCTGCTCGGCGGGGCGGGGGAGTTCCCCGGCGCGGATCTGTCGACCAAGCTGAAGCTGCTCGGCGTGGACGTGGCCAGTTTCGGTGACGCGCACGCCACCACCGAGGGCGCGCTGTCGGTGGTGCTGCACGACGCTGCCAAGGGCACCTATGCCAAGCTCGTGCTCTCCGACGACGCCAAGACCCTGCTCGGCGGCATCCTGGTCGGCGACGCCTCGCAGTACGCGGCGCTGCGCCCGCTGGTCGGCAGCGAACTGCCGGCCGAACCGGCCGCGCTGATCTCGCCCGCGGGTGCCGAACTGGGCGCCGACGCGCTGCCCGACGAAGCGCAGATCTGCTCGTGCAACAACGTGTCCAAGGGGGCGATCTGCGCTGCGATCGCGGACGGTGCCTGCGATATCGCCGGGGTCAAGAGCCACACCGCCGCCGGAACCTCCTGCGGCGGTTGCGTTCCCATGCTCAAGAAGCTGCTCGAACAGTCCGGCGTCGAGATGTCGAAGGCGTTGTGCGAGCACTTCGCCCAGTCGCGGTCGGAACTGTTCCAGATCGTGCAGGCCACCGGGATCCGCACCTTCTCCGAACTGATCACCAAGCACGGCAACGGAATCGGCTGCGACATCTGCAAGCCGACCGTCGCCTCCATCCTGGCCTCCACCTCGAGCGATCACATCCTCGACGGTGAGCAGTCCGCGCTGCAGGACACCAACGACCACTTCCTGGCCAACCTGCAGAAGAACGGCACCTACTCGGTGGTGCCGCGGATGCCCGGCGGTGAGGTCACTGCCGAGCAGCTGATCGAAATCGGCCAGATCGCCAAGGATTTCGGCCTCTACGTGAAGGTCACCGGAGGCCAGCGCATCGACCTGTTCGGTGCCCGGGTCGAGCAACTGCCGCAGATCTGGCAGCGGCTGGTGGACAAGGGGATGGAATCCGGTCACGCCTACGGCAAATCGCTGCGCACGGTGAAGAGCTGTGTGGGGTCGACCTGGTGCCGCTACGGACAGCAGGATTCGGTGGGTATGGCCGTGCTGCTGGAGAAGCGCTACCGGGGCCTGCGTTCGCCGCACAAGCTCAAGCTGGCCGTGTCGGGGTGTGCGCGGGAATGCGCCGAGGCGCGCGGCAAGGATGTCGGCGTCATCGCCACCGAGAACGGGTGGAACCTCTACGTCGGCGGTAACGGCGGCCTGACGCCCAAGCATGCGGTGCTGCTGGCCGGTGATCTCGACGACGAGACGCTGGTCCGCTACATCGACCGCTACCTGATGTTCTACATCCGCACCGCCGACCGGCTGCAGCGCACCGCACCGTGGCAGGAATCACTGGCGGGCGGGTTCGAACACCTGAAGCGGGTCGTGTGCGAGGACTCGCTCGGTATCGCCGCCGATCTCGAGGCGGCGATGGCCCGCCACGTCGCCGGTTACAAGGACGAATGGGCCGCTGTACTGGAGGATCCGCAGAAACTGTCACGCTTCGTGACCTTCGTCAACGCACCGGAGCAGGCCGATCCCACGATCGCCTTCGACGACAGCGGCGCGCGTAAGGTGCCGGTATTGCTCGGTTTGCCAGATATGCCGGTAACTACTGCCACGCCCGAGAAATAGCTGTGTAATCGTGTGGAAACAGGACACGGGTACCTATTGGGTAAGGCGTTCATCAGAGGGCCGTCGATGGATCGTTGTTCGCCATCATCGGCCCGACCGGGTGCGGGTGTCCCGCACAAGCACAGGAGATTGCCGATGACCGTTATCGACACACCCGGGTTCACACCGGCCACGACCGCGGGCTGGACCTCGGCCTGCCGGCTGGACCATCTGATTCCCGGCCGCGGCGTGGCGGTACTGCTGCGGGGCGGGCGGCAGGCCGCGCTGTTCCTGCTGCCCGACGGCACGCTGTATGCCGTCGGCAATATCGATCCCTTCGGGCGGGCCGCGGTGATGTCGCGCGGTATCGTCGGCGATCGCGCCGGTGTGCCGGTGGTGGCCTCGCCACTGCTCAAGCAGGCCTTCTCGCTGATCGACGGGCACTGCCTGGACGACGACTCGGTGGCGCTGCCGGTCTACGGCGTGCGGGTCGCCGACGGCGTCGTCGCGGTGTCCAACGAACCGCTCTACAGTGGCGGTACCCCGTGACCGATGCGATCGGATCGAAACCTCTGGACGGCTTCACCATCGGGGTGACCGCCGCCCGCCGGGCCGACGAACTGGCGACACTGCTGACTCGCCGCGGCGCGAATATCGTCTCCGCTCCGGCGATTCGCATCATCCCGCTGGCGGACGACAACGAACTCGAGCGGGTGACCCGGCAACTGGTGGCCGACCCGCCCCGGATCGCCGTGGCCACCACCGGCATCGGCTTTCGTGGCTGGATGGAGGCGGCCGAGGGCTGGGGGCTGGCCGAGAATCTGCGGACCACACTGGCTTCCACCCGGCTGCTCGCGCGCGGTCCCAAGGCGAAAGGTGCCATTCGCGCCGCCGAACTGCGTGAGGAGTGGTCGCCGGCCTCGGAGTCGTCGGCGGAGGTGCTCGACCACCTGCTCGCCGAGGGCGTCGAAGGGGTGCGGATCGCGGTGCAGCTGCACGGTGCCACCACCGAATGGGAACCGGTTCCCGACTTCTGTGAGGTATTGCGTTGTGCTGGAGCGGATGTCGTGCCGGTTCCGGTGTATCGCTGGGTCCCGCCCGACGATCGGGTGCCGATGGATCGGCTGATCGAGGGCGTGGTGACCTCGGCCCTGGACTGCGTCACCTTCACCAGTGCGCCCGCGGTGGCCTCGATGTTGATGCGGGCCAAGGAGACCGGCTTGCTCGAGGGGATTCTGCAGGCGATGCGCACCCGCGTGCTGCCCGCCTGCGTCGGGCCGATCACCGCGGCGCCGCTGGAGGAACTGGGTGTGTCGGCGACCATGCCCGGCCGGGCGCGACTGGGCGCCCTGGCCCGCCATGTCGCCGAGGAACTTCCCCGGCGCGCCAATCGCATTCACGCCGCCGGGCACGAGTTGAGTGTGCGCGGGGGATGTGTGGTGGTCGACGGTGGGGTACGCCAGCTGGCCCCCGCGCCGATGGCGCTGATGCGGGCCCTGGCCCGGCAGCCCGGCCGGGTGGTGTCGCGGGAGGATCTGCTGGCGGCTCTGCCCGGCGGCGGTGACGACACCCACGCCGTGGAGACCGGAATCGCCCGTCTGCGTGCGAGTCTCGGTACTCCCAAGGCGATTCAGACGGTGGTCAAGCGCGGTTACCGGCTGGCCCTGGATCCGGCGGAATGTGTGGACAACAATCCTCGCCCGCCGACGGGGCACGCACCGTCGGTGCGACCGCAACGACCGGCTCCGGTGGCGGGGGTGTGGTGAGCGCCCCCGCGCTGGTGCTGGTCGCGCACGGCACCCGCAGCGCCAGAGGTGTGCGGATGATCGGCACGCTCGCCGATGCGGTCCGGGCCGAACTCGCGGGTTCGGACACCGGACCACAGGTGTGTACCGCCTTCGTCGACGTACTCGGGCCCACTCCCGCCGAGGTGCTGCGCGAACTCGATGGCGGGCCGGCCGTCGTGGTTCCGGCCTTCCTGGCCTCCGGTTACCACGTATATCAGGACGTTCCGCGCGAGGTCCGCGACAGCGGCCATCCGAATGTGGTGGTGACCCCGGCGATGGGCCCGGACGCGATGCTGGCCCGGGTCATGCGGATGCGGTTGCGCGAAGCCGGTATGCGCCGGGGTGACGCCGTGGTGCTCGCGGCGGCGGGCTCCTCGGATGCCCGTGCGCGCCACGATGTCCGGCGGGCCACCGCACTGCTGGCCGACGAGCTGGGCGGCCCCGTCCACACCGCATACATCGCCACCGGCGAACCGCGGGTGGCGGACGTTGTCGCGGCGCTGCGGGAATCCGGTCGGCAGCGGGTGTTCGTGAGTTCGTATCTGCTGGCACACGGACTGTTCCAGCAGCGCCTGCGCGAATCGGGCGCCGACGGGGTCGCCGAACCATTGGGAGCGCATCCGGCGATCGTCCGGCTGCTGCACGACCGGTATCGCACCGGTGCCGACGAATATCTTTCCACCGCTGCGTGATTCGAGTTCGTTCACGCCACCGATCGATTCGGGACGGGCTCGGTCGCGGCCGCGCGGACCGATCGACCCGCGGCGGTGGTGGTGGAAGCGAGCGCCGGCCCCCGGAGTACCGGAGGCCGGCGCTCGATCCTCGTCAGTGACCGCAGTACACAGCAGCCCGATCGCCCGAGCGGCCCGGGATTTCGCTGCCCGGTGCGGGCTCGAGATCGTCGAACCAGCACGCGTCGCGGTCGTAGCGTGCGAAGAACTGCCGGCCGACCAGTGCGGGGTCGCGCGCCTGGAGCACGCGCAACGCGAGAACTCGCTCGCCATGGATGGTCGGGGCGCCGTCGACGACGATCTTGCCGATATGAGTCGACATCACCGGGCCGCGGGCGGTGCGGGCCAGCCCCGAGACCCGGGATACCGCGTCCACGTAGATGCGCAGGGCTCGGGTGAGGGGTACCTCGAAATAGCTGCGTGCGCCGGTGTCCCGCTCGACGAACATGTAGTACGGAACGATGCCGGCCACCACACACTGCCGCCACAACCGCGCCCACGACTCGGCGTTGTCGTTGACATGCGCGACCAGCGGGGCTTGCGCCCGGATCACCGCACCGGTCGCGCGCACCCGCTCGATGGCGCGCTGCGCGGCCGCGGTCTCCAGTTCCCGCGGATGCGAGAAGTGGGCCATCACCGCCACATGCCTGCCCGCCGCGACGCACTGTTCCAGCAGTCGCAGCAGATCGTCCGCATCGGGGTCGCTGGTGAAGCGGGCGGGCCAATACGACAGCGCCTTGGTCCCGAACCGCAGGGTGGTGACGTGTTCCAGGTCCGCCGCGAGGAACGGTTCCACCCAGCTGCGCAATACCGCGGTCCGCATGATCATCGGGTCGCCGCCGGTGAACAGCAGGTCGGTCACCGCCGGATGCTCGCGCAGATATCCGGTCATGCGGTCCGGCGCCGACAACGCTTGCCGGGTCTCCGAACCGACGAATTGCGCCCAGCGAAAGCAGTATCCGCAATAGGAATGACAGGTCTGGCCCTGCGACGGGAACACCAGTACCGTCTCCCGGTATTTGTGCTGCAGACCCAGCACCGGCTCGCCGCCGAGCGTCGGCACGTTGTCCTCGAGCTGACCGCCGGGATGCGGATTCATCGCGTGTCGTGCCGCGGCGACGGTCTCGGCGAGTGCCGCGGGCGCCGCACCCGTATCCAGCAGTCCGGCGACAGCGGTGAATACGCTGGGCGGCAGCATATCTCGATGCGGGAAAGTCAAGCGGAACATCGGATCGTCGGGCGCGGCCGACCAGTCGATGAGCTCATCGGCGACGTAGTCGTTGATCCGGAAGGGCAGCACGGCGGATACGACGCGCAGATCTCGCAGGTAGGCATCGGACATACCGCGATGCCGGGCCAATTCCGCCAGCCGGTGGCCGGTGAACAGTTTCATCGTCCTCCCCCTCGGGTCGATGTCAGGATGGTTGCACCCGAGTCGCGGACCCGGTGAATTCAGCTGTGGTGCAATCCATTCGGAACCCGGACAGGGTGTGGCGGATCGCGTCGATGACCGAGGCGGAGGTGTCACCGCGGAACCGGAAACTCGCGCCGATGTCGACATATCCGACCGTTTCGGTGATGGTCTGCCCGACTGCAGGGATCGCGTAATGGTAGGGCTGGTGGTCTCGCGCCACCTCGAACCGCGTGGCCGTCACCACGCACGGTGGCGATACGGGCGGCCGTATCAGCAGCTGTCCGGCGGCCTGTTCGGGCAGAAGGGGCCGAGTGTCCGGGGCACGTCCCATTTGGATGTCCAGTGCCGCGCCGACCAAGTCGTAGCCGTGTACCTCCCGCCAGAGATGCGTGAACGCCGCGCCGGGTATCCGTCCGCCGATTTCCACCAGCTGTAGCTGCGGTGATCCAGGCTGCCCCAGGAAGAGCTCGAGGTGGAATACCGTGGGTACTCCCGCGCTCAGCGCGGTCAGTACGGTGCTCGCGAATGCCGCCAGCCGTTCGTTCAGTGCGGGATCATCGATATCGACCGACCCCCAGCTGTTCGCGCCGTCGGCGAAGTCCAAGGAGCTGTGAAGGTATCGCGTACCGCGCCAGGGTCCGAGTTCGGTGCCGGTCCACACACCATCGACGGTGCCGGTGTCGTCGGGGCAGAAGCTTTGTACGAGAAAGGGTTCCGAACTCAGATCAGGGAGATCGTCGAGATCGCCGGCGGTTGACAACGCGACGATGTCGCGGCTGCCGGCGCCGAGTCTGGGCTTGACTACCACTGGAAAACCGTATTCCCGGGCAAAGGCCGATATCGCCGCGGCGGCCGGTGCGTCGGCGAACGCCGGTGTCGCGACCCCGGCCGCCACTGCTCGCTGGTACATGACCAGCTTGTCCCGGAACGGGAGTGTGTGCGCGGGCAGGTCGCCTTCGATGCCGAACTCCGACCTCAGGCACGCGGCCACGAGCAGATCCGCCTCGCTGATCGCCACGATGCGCTCGGGCACGCCGTGACGGTCGACGAGCCGGCGGACGGCGTCGTCGACGGGATCGGTGCCGTCGAAAACCGCCACCTCGACCGCCGCATCGTGAGGGATGCGGTGGAGAACCTGTGCGGCGCAGACATAAGTGACGATGTTGGCGGTGTGGTCGATGCGCTCGAGGTACGGCGCCATCGGACCGCGCGAGCGGTGAATTACGAGGATGTGGGGGCGCATTGGTCACTCCTGTCGAATGTGTTCAACCGGTGCGCGGTACGGCCGAGCACGCCCGCCCACACCAGAACGGTGGATATGGCGATGAACACGGCGGCGCCGGCGAACACCGGGCGGGGGTTGTCGCCGCACAGCCCGGTGAGCAGTCCGGTCAGCGCCGTCCCGGCCGCCGCGGCCGCGAGCACGAGTGATCGGGCCGTGCTTGTGACCCGGCCGAGCAGTTCCCTCGGCACCACCTGCTGACGCAACGTGCGGACCACGACGACCACCACCATGGAGGACCCCGCCAGCAGCGCATTGGCGAGGGCCAGCCAAATCGCGCCGGGGGCGAGGCTCACCAGCGTCAGCCCGGCGGCCGTGAGCAGCATGCCCGTCAGACAGGCCGGGATCGGTGACAGTCGCGGTCCGGCGGTGGCCGCGAGGAGTGCGCCGAGTGCCCCGCCGACGCCGCCGCCGGCCACCGCGAGACCGACGAGAACCGCGGACAGGCCGAGGCGTTCACGGGCGAAGAACGGAATCAGCGTTTCGGCACCGAGACCGAGAGCGGTCACCGCCTGCAGCAAGGTGATACCCGCGACCAGACGTGAGGTCACCAGATACCGCACCCCGATCCGCAACTCGGCGCCGATGGAACCGAGCGTCCCTCTGCCAGGGGACGCCCGCCGCTGCTGGTCCACAGGTGATGCGGCGCTGCCGGATTCGGTGTCGGGCAGCCCGCGGTATGTGCGCCACACCGTGATCAGCGAGACCGCGAAGGTCCCGGCATTCACCAGCAGCGCCGCCTGGTGGCCCGCCGCGGCCACCAGAACCCCCACCGCTGCCGGACCGAGCACGAGTGACAGCTGCCCGGAGGTCTCCAGAAATCCGTTGGCACGCATCAGCCGGGTCCCGGCGTACAGGTCCCGTACCGCGACCGCCAGCGCGGTCTCGAAGAACACCCCGGCGACCCCGACGACGCAGGCCAGACCGAGGATCACCGCGACCGGGCAGCCATTCACCGCGACCGCGACGGCCAGCAGCAGAAATACCACCATCCGCACCACATCGGCGGCGATGAGTACCCGCCACGGATCGGCCCGGTCCACCAGGGGCCCCGCGGGCAGTCCGGCGATCAGATAGCCGATCACGCGCGGAGCGGCGGCCAGCGCCGACAGCAGCGGGTTACCGGTCAGCTGCAACACCAGCAGTGGAATGGCCAGCACGGCCAGACCGTCGCCGAGCAGCGAGATGGATTGGCCGAACAGGAAGAGCCGGTCACCGCCCATCGCCCCGGACCGTCCACGTGTAGCCGGCCAGGCGTTCCAGGTGTGAGCCGTGCTCGGTCTTCAGGCCCCATTCGAGCGTGCCGTAGTCGATGCGTTCGATGCCGCGCCGTAACGCGGCCTGGACCTGTGCGTGGAAGCACGTCACGAAGTAGGCGCCATATGCCTCGGGCAGATGTCCGCACCACAACTGCCGCAACGTGTTTCCGTTCCGCAGGCCGTGGGTGAAGCCGACGACTCTCCCCGCCCGCTGTACCGCCGTCACCACGATGTCCTCGGGCCGGTAATGCGTGAGCATCCGATCCAGTGCCGCGGACTGCGTGGCGCGATCGGCGGCGGAGTTGTACTTGCGCAGCAGATCCAGACGCAGGTCCAGCACATCGTCGCGAACCTCGGCCAGATCGACCTCACCGACCGTCATGTCCTTCTCGGCGAGGCGGCGCTGGATCCGGCCGAGACCTTTGCGTCGTGGCCGCGGCAGCTGCCGCAGGTATTCGTCCATGTCACCGAAGGTCATCGGCAGCACACAGGTCGGGTACAACTGCACCTGCTCGGCGC
The DNA here is from genome assembly GCF_040679495.1 of Nocardia sp. NPDC052254. Classification (NCBI taxonomy): domain Bacteria; kingdom Bacillati; phylum Actinomycetota; class Actinomycetes; order Mycobacteriales; family Nocardiaceae; genus Nocardia; species Nocardia sp. NPDC052254. The sequence continues at coordinate 53,362 of NZ_JBFAUW010000015.1, forward strand.
CGAATGCGGTGAGGGCCCGGCGCAGTGGCTCCTGCCGCTCGGGTATGTACAGGAACGAGACCGACCGCGCGCCGTGCTCTGCGGCCCAGACGTCCACCGCGATCAGAGCCTCCCGCAGTATCGCCGGGTCCACGACACCGGAACCCGCTGCCGCGCAGGAATATCCGGGCAGGGTCACCAATACGGATGGATACAGCGCGGTGATGTCCGGTGTCACGGCCGGAGTCGATCGTGGCTCGGGCGACGGGAGATCGCCGCGGAGTACGGCCGCGATGTCGAACCGGGCATCCGGCGGTGGTGACTCCAGCCAGCGGGCGTGCAACCCGATCCGCGCCCGTCCGTCCACGGAGACGACCAGCCATCGGGGTTCGCCCGGAAGGAGTGGCCCCATGGTCTCGAGCCAGCGGATCGACACGGTGTATTCGGACACTTCCGCTGCGAGATCACCCCATTCGGGGGGCCGAGTGATTGTGACTTTCGAGTCGACACGCATAGCTCACCTGCACATCACGGGGAAGGTGATCCAGGTGGCCCACCAACTCTTTACGCGACCTTACTTAGCGGCACTTTATTTAACGTACCGCTAATTACTGTAGCAGTGCTCACTGGCTCGGCAAGGGGTGATGGTGGTCGACATGGGCTCGTATCCTGTTCAACTGCAATTGAATACGTAATTCGCCCCTGAATCGGCGACGTCGGTGGAGGCGTATCCGCACGGACTCGTGCCCGATTTGGTCAATATGCCGCTATATGACGACTCATTGTTTCTGGCGTATGAGTACTGGTTGCCGCCCATCGCGCACAGCCGACACCGAACCCCTCCGTACCCGCCGTGGAGAGGCCCGGTGCCGGGACGGATCACACCCGGGCCGCGATGGTGAGGTCGCCGTTGATGACCGTGCGAGTCATCTCGCGGGCGAGCATGTTGTGCGGGAATCCGGGTGCCACGGCGCTGGCGTCATTCAGCCGATCCAGCTGGGCCGCATCGAATTCCACGTCCAGCGCGCCCAAGTTGTCGGCCAGCTGCGCGGGGGTGCGGGCGCCGATGATCGGTGCGGTCACCGCCGGGTTCTGCAAGGTCCAGGCCAGGGCGGTCTGTGCGGGTGTGTGGCCGAGTTCGGTGGCGACCTCGGCGACCACGTCGGCGATCCGCAATCCGCGCGGGGTCAGCGATCCGTTGGCGGCGGCGACGTCGCGGCGGGTGCCCTCGGGTGCTCCGGTGTTCGAGGCGTCCAGATCGGCCGCGGTGTACTTGCCGGTCAGCACTCCGCTGCCCAGTGGCGACCACGGGATCACGCCGAGCCCGAGTTCGCGAGCCATCGGAAACAGGTCGTGTTCCACCGTCCGCTCGATCAGGCTGTATTCCACCTGCAGCGCCACCAGTGGTGACCATCCGCGCAGATCGGCGATGGTTTGCATGCGGGCCACCTGCCACGCGGGGGTGTCGGAGATGGCGACGTAGAGCACCTTGCCCTGCCGGACCAGATCGTCCATTCCGCGCAGTACCTCCTCGACCGGGGTCGTGAAATCCCAGGCGTGCAGGTACAGCAGATCGATGTAGTCGGTGTTCAGATTGCGGAGGCTGGCCTCGACGGAGGCGAACATCGATTTGCGGTTGTTACCGCCGGAGTTGGGGTCGCCGGGCCGGCGCAGCATCGTGTATTTGGTTGCCAGTACCAGAGATTCGCGGCTGTCCTTGGTGAACTCGCCGAGCAGCCGTTCCGAACTGCCGTTGGTGTAGACGCTGGCGGTGTCGATGAAATTGCCGCCACGCGAGACGTAGTCGTCGAAGAGTTTGCGTGCGTCGTCGCGGTCCGCGCCCCAGCCCCAGTCGGCGCCGAAGGTCATCGTGCCCAGGGCCAGCGGGGAGACCCGCAGCCCGGAACGGCCCAGCAGCCGGTAGGTGTCGAGGGTGAGCGCCATGGTGTCCTCCTGTGGTGGATCCGATCTCGACGTCGAGTCTGCGGGGCAGCGGCGGACGCGGTAAGGGAAGAATCTTCCTGGGATCGCCGGTACCAGGCTGGCCGTAGGATTGAGGCGATGACCGGCACGGTGGAGGTAACCCAGGAGCTCGGGGCGTTCCTGCGCACCCGGCGTGAACGACTCGACCCGAGCGAATTCGGCATGCCGCGACGACGGCAGGTCCGCCGCACGCCGGGCCTGCGCCGCGAGGAGGTCGCGGAGCTGGCGGGAGTCAGCATCGACTACATCGTGCGCCTGGAACAGGGCCGTGGCCTGCGCCCCTCGCCCGAGGTACTGGATGCGCTGGCCCAGGCGCTGCGCCTGGCACCCGACGAGCGGATCTATCTGTTCGATCTGGCCCGGCAGCGGCCCCCGGACGACGGCAAACCGGCCACGGTCGCCGCACCGGAACTCGCCTGTCTGGTCACGACACTGGCACCGCTGCCGGCCATGGTGATCAACCACCGCTACGACATCCTGACGTGGAATTCGCAGATGTCGCGGCTGCTGCTGGATTTCGACACCCTGCCGCCGCGCCAGCGCAATTCCATGTGGTTGTGCCTGCTGTATCCGCAGATGTGTGACTTCTACGCCGACCGCGAGCGCACCGTGCGAGAGGGGATCGCGGGGCTGCGGGCCGCGTGGGCGGCCCATCCCGAGGATCGGGTCCTTGCCGATCTGATCGATGAGTTCCGCACCGGCAGTGCCGAATTCGCCGAGCTCTGGGAGCGCCGCGATGTGCGGGTCCAGGGCCGTGGGAGCAAGACGATGCGGCATCCGCGGGTGGGCGTGGTGACGGTGTCGTTCGAGGCGCTGATCCCCATGCAGGACCCCGATCAGCGACTCATCATCTACCGCGCCGCGGACGAATCCAGCCAGGCGGCACTGGACCGGCTCGCGGAGCAGTAGGGCTCGTCGGAAAGTCTCGGAAAAATATTCGAGAAGTGTGTCGAATACGGGTGAACAGCTCCGACCGAAGGGTGAACGCACCTTCCGAACAACCCACAGGAGTCATCATGACCAGCGTCAACACCTTCCTCTGGTACGACAACGACGCCGAGGCCGCGGCCGAGTTCTACACCGAGGCCGTCCCCGGCTCCCGGATCACCGGCATCACCCGCAACCCCGACGGGTCGGCGTTCATCGTGACCCTCGACCTGGCCGGACACGCGGTGACCATGATGAACGGCGGGCCGGGGCATCCGTTCACCGATGCCGCGTCCATCCAGGTCGTGGTCGACGGGCAGGACGAGGTCGACCGGCTGTGGACGACGCTGACCGAGGGCGGCGAGCCGGGCCCCTGCGGGTGGCTCACCGATCGCTACGGGCTGTCCTGGCAGGTCGTGCCGGCCGAGCTGCCGGAATTGCTGAGCGGTGACCACGCCGCCGCGGCCGCTGCGGCGCTGCGGACCATGTCGAAGATCGATCTGTCCGCGATCCGCGCCGCGGCCGCGGCGCGCTGAGCATAAGGCCACACACCGTGACGGCGGCCAGTCACGCGAGCCGCGGTGTGTGGCCGTTTCGCGCGCGGGTACCCGAATCAGGTAGACGAATGCCGTAGGTTTGCTCGAAACCCTGTGGACGCATGCTGCCCGAATGTGTCGAGGAGGCCCTGTGAGTGACAATCGCGAAGCGGCTCGCTGGGCCGACCGGGTGCGGGTGTCCCGCAGGTTACGGGGCCCTGTGAGTGACAATCGCGAAGCGGCTCGCTGGGCCGGCCGATGACTCGGGTCGGAGACCTCCCTGCCCGGCCCGATCTCGGTGGTCCGGCCGACTTCCCGTTGTCGGAGGCGCAACTTCGCTGGTGGGTGGCTCAGCAGCTGTATCCGGATCTGCCCGATACCGTCGCGATGTATCTGGATCTGGTGGGCCCGTTGCAGGTCGGTGCGTTGCGGGCGGCGGCCGTCGCGGCGGCGAGCGAATTGCAGTCCCCGCTGGTGCGGTTCCGGATCCGTTCGGGTGGTCCGCGCCAGTTCCTGGATCCCGAGGCATTCGCCCCGATGGCGGTGGTGGATCTGTCCGGTGCCGCCGATCCGGTGGGTGCGGCCCGGGCGCGAATGGCGGCCGACTACGAGATGCCGCTGGATCTGCTGGGCGACCGGCTCACGGTGGCGACGTTGTATCGGGTCGGTAGCGATCGGCACCTGCTGTATCTGCGCAGCCATCACATCGCACTCGACGGTGTGGGCGCGGCGGCGGTGCTGCGCCGGACCGCCGAAATCTACGCGGAGACAACCGGATTCGGACCGGTCCGTCGCAGTGCCCGGGCGCCGCTGTCGATCGCCGAACTCGTCGCGGACGAGGCCGCGTACCGCGATTCGGACCGCGCCCGGGTCGATGCCGCCTACTGGCGCGAACAACTGGCCGGGTTGTCGCCGTCGACGGGATTGAGCGGGACCGGTGCTCCGCCCGCACCACAGCCGCATCGGGTCGGCGGACAACTACCCGAGACGACCGCGGAACGACTCGCGGCCGTGCGCGATCGCACGGGCGCCGGTTTCACCGAGTTGACCATCGCCGCCTTCGCCGCCTACCTCGCGGCGATGACCCACCGCGATGATCTCGTCGTCGCCGTCCCCATGGCGGTGCGCCCGACCGCGGCGTTGCGCAACTCCGCCGGATCGGTGTCGAACGTGGTTCCGTTGCGGCTGCGGGGGCTGGGCGAGACCACCGTGGGCGCGCTGACCGATCAGGTCCGCGTCCGGCTCATCGGCGCACTGCGGCATCAGCGTTACCGCTATGAGGACATGCAGCGGGATCGCGGTGAGAACCGGGTCGCCCGAGGAGGTTTCGGCCCGGTCGTGAACGTTCTCGGTTTCGTGGAACCGCTGCGCCTGGGGCCGGTCACCGGCGCGGCGGTGCTGCTGGCGCTGGGGCCGGTGGAGGATCTGCTGGTCAACGGGTATCAATTGGGCGCCGATGAGCGCACCGCCCGCATCGACCTGCAGGCCAATCCGGCGCTGTACTCGCGCGGTGCCGTGGTCTGGCACCATGAACGATTTCTGCTGTACTTCGATGAATTTCTCGGTGCGGCACAGGATTTCAGGGTGGCGAAGCTCGGGTCGGGCGCGATTGTCGACGCGGCGCCGAAGGGGGAGGTGACGCGGGTGGCCGCGCCGACCGTCGGGGAGTCGGCGGTCGGCGCCGAGCATCCGGGCGCGGCGGCGCGACCACGGGACCATCGGGCGTCGGATACGGGCCCGATCGCCGATGGCCCGCCGGATACGGTGCCGGTGAGTGGCGTTCCGGTGCTGTGGTCCGGGGGTGGCGCCGAGGTGGTCGGGCTGCTTCCCGAACTGTTGCGCTCTTCCGGTGCGCCGGACGCGGTCGCGGTCTGTGCGGGTGCGCGGCAGTGGACGTGCCGGGAGTGGAACGTGTGGTGTGCGCAGTGGGCGCGCGAGCTCCTCGAATACGGTGTCGGGCCGGGGGATTCGGTGATCGTGGCGGTGCCGCGCTCGGCGGAGTCGCTGATCGCGATCCGCGCGGTGGCGGCCACGGGCGCCGCCTTCGTCCCGGTCGATCCGGCGGATCCGGACGCGCGACTGGATACCGTGATCGCGAATTCCGGTGCACGCCTGGGACTGACGGTGGCATCGGTGCGGGAGCGGTTGCCGCTCGGGCCGCTGTGGCTCGAGCTCGACGATCCCGATCTCTCGCAGCGCGTATCGAGTCGGTCTGCCGCCGAGGTGCGCGATGGCGACCGGATCCGGCCGCTGCGTCCGGACCACATCGCCTACGTCATCCACACCTCGGGGACCACCGGACGGCCGAAGGCGGTCGCGGTGACCCATCGCGGTCTGAGCGCACTCACCGGATACATCGTCGAAACCTATGCCGTGCGGACAGATTCGAGGGTCCTGCACGCGCACGCACCCTCATTCGACGCCCACCTGCTGGAACTGCTTGCCGCGTTCGCCGGCGGTGCTCGCCTGGTCGTCGAACCGGATACCGTCGTCGCCGGTGCCGAGCTGGGCGATTTCCTGACGGCGAAGGCGATCACCCATTTCCTCACCACGCCGGCCGTGCTGGCGACTCTGGGGCCAGAGCGGTTGCCGGATCTGCGGGTGGTGGTCGTGGGTGGGGAGGCCTGTCCGGTGGAGCTCGCCCGGCGATGGAGTTCGCGTGTGCGATTGTTCAACGGATACGGGCCCACCGAGACAACGGTCATGGCAGCGCAATTCGAGATTCCACCACGACGGGGGCCGGCCGCGGTGGTGCCGATCGGGCCGCTGCTGCCGGGGGTGCGCGCGCGGGTTCTCGACGATCGTCTGCTGCCGGTGCCACCCGGCGGAATCGGTGAGCTCTACATCGGCGGAGACGGCGTGGCGGCCGGCTATCGCGATGATCCGGCGGCGACCGCTTCCTGTTTCGTCGCCGACCCCTCGGCGCCGGGCCGGCGCTGTTACCGCACCGGCGACCGGGTTCGCATCGATGCCGGGGGAGTCGTCGAATTCCTGGGCCGGGCCGATGCTCAGCTGAGTCTGCGCGGCCGCCGGATCGAGCCCGCCGAAATCGAATCGGCCCTCACCGAACTGCCGGAGATCGTGCAGGCCGTGGTCACCGTGGATCGTGCGCCACAGGGCGAGCGATTGATCGCGTATGTGGTGATGAATGCCGAAGCAGTTGCCACCGAAGACGATTCGATCGACTCCCATCGACTGATCCGCAGTCTGCGTGAACGACTGCCCGCCGCACTGGTTCCCGCCCAGCTGGTCCGGCTGCCGGCGCTGCCGGTGACCCCGCACGGCAAACTCGACCGCACCGCACTACCGCCACCACCGCCCGTGACGCATCGATACCGGCCCCCGGAAACGGCGGCACAGCGTCTGGTCGCCGCGAGTTTCGCCGCGGTCACCGGCGCCGACCGGGTCGGTATCGACGACGACTTCTTCGAACTGGGCGGCAATTCGCTGTCGGGAGTGGCCGTCGCGGCGGATATCGCGAACACCACCGGGCAGCCGGTCACGGTCCGGTGGCTCTATTCCACGTCCACGGTGGGGGAGCTGGCCGACCGGCTCGAGGCACCCGATCCCGATGACGGCGACGATGGTCTCGGTCCGATTCTGACTCTGCGCCGCAACGGAATACGGCCGCCCCTGTTCTGCGTCCACTCGGCGGTGCCATTGGCCTGGTGCTACAGCGGCCTCGCGGCCCATATTCGGGACCGGCCGGTGATCGGACTCCAGGCCCCGGTGCTCGATGATGCCGAAACTCCCGGCGCCGCAGTCGATATCGCGGATCTCGCCGATCGCTATATCGAGCAGATGCGCCGCGTCCGGCCCACCGGCCCCTACCATCTGCTGGGCTGGTCGCTGGGCGGGCAGATCGCGCATGCCATCGCGGTCCGGCTGCGCGAGCACGGCGCGGAGGTCGAAACCCTCGTGATGCTGGACAGTCTGGTGTTCACCGACGAGCTGCCGCCGCCACCGACCCCGCGGATGCGCGATCTGCTGACCCATCTGCTCGGGGACGAACCCGAGGACGCCGATCTGCTCGACGACGTCACCGCCGAACAGGCCGTGGACCGATTGGCCGCTGCGGCACCGTCGTTCGGCACCGGACTCTCGGCCGCTCAGCTGACCCGATTGCACCGCGCATACGTCGACGGCGTCCGGCTCTCACACAGGTATCGGCCCGGCGTCTTCGAGGGTGATCTGCTCTATTTCTCGGCCACCCGTGGGCCCACCGAACTGTTCGACGCCTCGCTGTGGCGCCCCTACGTCACCGGCGCCATCGTCGAACATCCCGTCGAGGCCACCCATGCCCAGCTCACCAACAGCGATGTGGTGGACCGGATCGGCCCGCTGCTGGCGGGCCATCTGCGTGCGGGGCGGTGATCCGATGGTCTCGGGTACCCGAACCGCGACACTGTGGTGGGACATGTACGGCGACGAAAAACGCTGGCACGATTGCCATCCCGACGCCCGCGTGTTGACCGACTGGATCGACTCACATCTGATGACGCCGCACCCGGATCTCGGCCGCGACGGCCCGGTCTGCCCGTTCGTGCAGCACAGTGCGGCCCGGCACGCACTGTGGGCTGCGATGGTATCCGGCGAAGCGACCGTCGCGGCGATGCACTCGGTGATCGACGACGCCATCGACGCGTACGGCGAACTGGTGGGTGACGGTCGTACCAACACCGCGCTGGTCACCGTATTTCCCGGCCTCACCGACTGCGGCCGCATCGACGATGTGCATCGCGCGCGCAAGACCGAGGTGGTGCGGCGCGGCTGGATGCTCGGCCAGTTCTATCCCGGCTGTATGGTCCCGGGGCTGTGGAATCGGCAGTTTCATCCGCTGGACGCGCCATTGCCGATGCTGGTCCTGCGGCCCATGATGAGCACCGATTTTCCCTTTCTGGTCGCCCGTGCCGAATGGTTGTACGCCTATCTGACCCGGCTGGCGCCGAATCTGCCGCGGCGATTGCGTTGGGAGATAGCCGAGCGGATGCGTATCACCGGGCCCGAGGCCGCCGATATCACCGCCTTACGGGCGCATGCGCCCGGTGAACACGCCAGCTGAGTGTGCTGCGGTGATCGTGACGGGGTGCGATACTCCACGCATGCACCGGCTACCACGCTGTTTTGCTGTCCTGCTCGCCGCCTCCGCCATGATTGCCGCCATTGTGCCCGCGGTCGCGTCGGCCGATCCCGGTGGTCCGGCCATCGTCGACGTGCGGCCGCTGGGTGGCCGGCAGTATTCGGTGGTGGTCTACTCCCCGGCGATGAACAAGGAGATCACGGTGTGGATGTCGCACCCGGATTCCGCGGCGCCGGCGCTGTATCTGCTCAATGCCGTCGACGGTGGCGAGGACGGCGGGCCGTGGACCAATCGCACCGACGTCGCGCAGTTCTTCGCCGACAAGCCGGTCAATGTGATCGTCCCGATGGGCGGGCGAGCCAGCTACTACACCGACTGGAAATCCGACGATCCGGTGCTGGGGCGCAACCAGTGGACCACCTTCCTCACCCGGGAGCTGCCGCCCCTGCTGGAGTCCCGCTTCCAGATGACCGGCCGCAACGCCGTCGCGGGAACATCGATGTCGGCCACCTCCTCACTCGACCTGGCGATCGAGGCACCCGGTCTGTACCAGGCGGTCGGTGCCTACAGCGGATGCCCGGTGACCGCCGGCGCCCTCCCGCAGGCGTACGTGTATTCGCAGCTGGGTGTTTTCGGCGCGAACGCCGGCAACATGTGGGGTGGCCCCACCGATCCGGCCTGGGCGGCGCACGACCCGGTCGCCAACGCCGACCGGCTGCGCGGCACCGCGCTCTACATCTCCTCCGGCAACGGAGCTCCGGGAGCACACGACACCCTCACCGATCCGTCGATCAACGGTGATGTGGGCAAGCTGATCAACCGTGTCACGGTGGGTGGAGTCATGGAGACCGTGGTGGCGGCCTGCACCCGCCAGCTCACCGATCGTCTTGCCGCCCTGGGGATCCCGGCCACCGTCGCCCACCACAACGGCACCCACGCCTGGGACTACTGGCAGGACGATCTGCACGACTCGTGGGCGGTGTTCGCCCCGGCGCTGGGTGTGTAGTTCCGGCGCGGGAGAGCGTTCTCGTGGCAGCAAGCTCCACCGATCGACCGGCGAGATCTGTTGCGGCCGCGGGGGGCCGGTATCGGGCGGTCAGTCCGCTGTGAGTGCGGTGTATGCCGCGGCCGCGGCGTTCTGCTCGGCTTCCTTCTTCGATCGGCCGGTGCCCTGGCCGTAGGGGTTCCCGGCGACCACCGCGGTGGCGGTGAACTCCTTGTTGTGATCGGGGCCGGTCGAGGTGATCTCGTAGCTGGGTACGCCCAGGCCGTGCTCGGCGGTGTGCTCCTGCAGGCTGGTCTTCCAGTCCAGGGCGGCGCCCATCTTGGCGGCGCGTTCGAGCAGGTCGGCGAACAGCCGCAGCACCACGACGCGGGCCACCTCGAGGCCGTGTTGCTGGTGCACCGCGCCCAGCATGGATTCCATGCCGTCGGCGAGGATGCTGTTCTTGTCGCGTCCACCGGTGAGCTCTTCGCCCCGGCCCAGCCGCAGATGTGCGCCCAGTCCGCCGGGGCCCAGTCCGCGCGCGACCTCCGCGCAGGCATGCATGTTCACCACGCGCGAGCGGATCTTCGCCAGATCCCCCTCGGAGCGTTCCGGGTACGTCAGATACAGGAATTCGGTGACGCTGAGCCCGAGTACCGAGTCGCCCAGGAATTCGAGTCGTTCATTGGTCGGCATCCCGCCCTGCTCATACGCGTAGGAGCGGTGCGTCAACGCCATGGTCAGCAGGCCCGTTTCGATCGGAACACCCAGGGCGGCAATCAGGTCGGCGTGCTCGTTCGGGTCGGCACCGTCGCCGGCCGCTGTCATAGCGGATGGCTCCAGGGCTCTCGAGCAGTGCCGGCTGCCCCTGTCCGAGCCGGCAACGGCATGACCATCCTCGGCGAACGCCTCCCAGTACCTTGCTGCACCGGCGGGAGCTTACCGGACAGACCGGTTGCTACAGCGCGAGGCAATGGCGTCGGCAACCCGATGCGCATGTGGCGGCCGTCGGGGGTGTGCGTGTTGCCGAGGACGCCGGAGTGTCCAGGTCGGGCGGCCGCGCCGTCGGCGGCGGCCGCGTCGCGAGATCTAGCGGCCGACTTGTCGGCGGTAGGTGAGTTTGTCGAATTCGCGGCCGTATTCGTCCACGGCGACGACATCCATTTCGCTGGAGAAGAAGCCGGGGCGTACGTCGACGCGGATGAACGAGTAATTGCGGAAGCGGACGCGCGACCACGGTGCGGCCTCGTCCTGTTTGCCGCCGGCCGGGGTCCAGACGTAGCTGTTGGGCACGGTCGTGTCGGCTACCTCGTGGCCGCGGTAGGTCTCGGGGGAACCGGGCTGGAAGCCGTAGCGCGGCCGGCCGCCGCCGCCGACCGTGTAGTAGACGGTGCCGTCGACGTCGGGGTAGACGATCGCGTTGTCGCCCGCCGCCTTGGTGGGCCGGCCGGCGCGGATCGGGTCGGTGCGCTCGAAGATGTGGTTGTGGCCCTGTAGCACCAGATCGACCTGGTAGCGGTCGAACAGGCCGCACCAGGCGTCGCGCAGACCACCGTCGCTGGCATGGGAATCGGTGGTGGAGTAGGCGCAATGGTGGAAGAAGCAGACGATGAAGTCGATATTCGGATTCGCCCGGTAGTCGGCGAGAGTGCGCTCCGCCCAACCGGTCTGGGTCCCGCCCGAATATCCGGTGTTGGCCTTGATCTCGTAGGAGACGTCGTTGGCGTCCAGTGACAGCACCGCCACGTTGCCGTAGGTGAACGAGTACGCCGACGGGCATCCGGCCGGACCGTTGCCCGGGAAGTCCAGGCGCGCAAGGTGTCCGCCGTAGCCGTGGCTGTCGTAGGCGGCCTCCATGTCGTGGTTGCCGGTGGCGAACATCCACGGCGTGGTCGAGGCGCCGGCCTCGATCGCGCCGAGATACACATCCCAGACGAAGGGGTTGAACTTGTCGAAGCCGCTCGGCGCGGTGCCGCCGGCGGCAACGTATTCGGGCTTCTTACCCGCACCCGACGGATCGGCGTAGGCGATGTCACCGGCGAGGACGTGGAAGTCCGGCTTGCACGCCACGATCTGGTTCAGCACGTTGTCCGCGTGCGGGACCGCCGGATCGTTGTCGGGCTTGTAGTACTTGTCGTCGTAGTCACCGGGCGCGACACCCGCCGGCTGCGCGGGGGTGGCATCGGTGCCCTGATCGCCCATCATGGTGAATCGGAAGGGCACCACGGCATTTCGCACACTCGGCATCGCGGTGGCGGCCGCGCGGATGTCACCGGTGAAGCCGTCGGAGGTGCGCCAGCGATAGAAGTGCGGAATCCGCCCGGGCAGACCGTCGACCGGCGCGTGCGCGTAGAACTGCTCGGCGGCGAGAACTCCGCCGTCGCTGGTGGGGATCTGGGTGACCAGATTGCGGACCTCGGCCTCGAGTGTCCCGCCGAGTGCGGGGGTGGGGCCGTGATCGAGGAAGACCTTGGTACCGGCGGGATTACGCGACAGCTGCGCGCCGAAGCGGAGCTGACTGGCGGCATCGCTCCCGAAGCCGACGTGCCGTCCGCCCACCGCGAGTTGAGCCTGATCGGCGTAGGCGCGGGCACCGAACGGTGTGGTTCCCACCGCCGCCACGGCCGCCGCGGCCGCCGAACCGCGCAGGAAGTTGCGTCGCGAAACCGACCGCGACCGTAGGTACCCCCGATGCCACTCGTGCTGTTCGGCCATCGTCATGGTGGCGGCCAGCGCCTCCGGAATTCCGGTATCGGGAATATCACCGGCAGGATTCAAGCGATTCCGCATGAGGTTGGATGCTGGTTCAACCTCGTGCCGGGAGCAACCGCTGCGGGTTCCCATAGGTGCAAATTCTCGGTGAATTCTTCGCTCCGCCGCGCTCGCGGTGACTCTGTCGGTGCCCGGAGGGACAATGCGGTATGGCCTATGACGAGGTGTTGGCCGATCGGATCCGGGACCTGCTCGGGCCCGCGGTGACCGAGACGGTCGAGAAGCGCATGTTCGGTGGGCTGGCCTTCCTGGTCGGCGGAAATATGGCGGTGGCGGCCAGCGGGAAGGGCGGGCTGCTGGTGCGGGTCGACCCGGCCGAGGCGGCGGAGTTGATCGACGGTGTGGCGGTGGCGCCGATGGTGATGGGTGGCCGTGAGATGCAGAACTGGCTGCATGTGACGGCGGAGCACCTGGCCGCCGACGAGACGCTGGGAGTCTGGGTCGAACGCGGCATGGATTACGCGCGTTCGCTGCCGCCCAAATAGCCGCCCGGGCCGCCGCTCATTCCTGCGGTGCCTGCAGGGCGGGGAACCAGATGTCGGTGAGGACGGCCGCGGCATCGGCCACGTCGACCTCGATCGTGCCCTGCATCGCCCAGCGGGTGAAGAAGCGCTCCAATTGCGCCACCAGGAGTTCGATGCGCAAGCGCGCCTCGTGGTGGCGCTCGCGCGGCCAGCGGGACAGATAATCCGGCATGCTGTCGGCGAGCTGCATGATGCCCTCGCGGGCGAGATCTCGGAACTCCGGTTCCAGTGCCGTCGCCTCGTCCCAGGCCGGCAGCAGATCCTTGTTGTCGACGAACCATTCGATCGCCTGGCGCACCCAGGTCGCGAACGCCTCCCGGGAATCGAGGCTCAGGACTCGATCCAGATCCCGGTAATAGAACTGGACACTGGTGAGCGTCCCTTCCTGGGCGATGGCTCGCAGCACCTCGGGCTTGCCCGTGAAATGCAGATAGAACGTGGCCCGGCTGCAGCCCACGGCCGCCGCGATGTCGTCCACGCGCACACCCGTGTAGCCCTCCCGGCCGAACAGACCCCGCGCTTCCTCGACGATGCGCTGACGTGTCGCGCGCTTCTGCTCATCGCGCAGCGACCCACGCCGGGCGGTCGATTCGGAAGGCATGCCCTCGATGATAGACGCATGATTACTCACTGGACGCCATGTCCAGCGAGTGCTACCGTGTGTGCCACGTCACGTCCGGCCGTGCGCCGAACAGGAGATCGACTTGGATACACGCGAACTGCCCCGGGTGTGCGTCATCGGCGCCGGTCCCTCGGGAATCACGGCCGCCAAACGGCTCGCCGAATACGGCATCCCCTTCGATTGCTACGAGGCCTCCGACGAGGTCGGGGGCAATTGGTATTACAAGAATCCGAACGGGATGTCGGCCTGCTATCAGAGCCTGCACATCGACACGTCGAAGTATCGGCTGCAGTTCGAGGACTTCCCGGCGCCGGAGGAATGGCCCGACTTTCCCCATCACTCCCAGTTGTTCGAGTATTTCAAGGACTACGTCGGACATTTCGGGTTGCGTGAGCACATCCGCTTCAACACGAAAGTGGTCGGCGCGCAGCGCGATGCCGACGGGCTGTGGACGATCACCACCGAATCGGGCGAGACCGAAACCTACGATGCGCTGATCGTCTGCAACGGGCACCATTGGAATCCGCGCTTCCCCGATTATCCGGGAGAATTCGACGGCGTGCTCATGCACAGCCACGCCTACAACGATCCGTTCGATCCGGTGGATATGCGGGGAAAGCGGGTCGTGGTCGTCGGTATGGGCAATTCGGGGCTGGACATCGCCTCGGAACTGTCGCAGCGCTTCCTGGCCGAGAAGCTGTTCGTCTCGGCCCGCCGCGGCGTGTGGGTGTTGCCCAAATATGTGAACGGCGTGGCCGCCGACCGGCGCACCACCCCGGCCTGGATGCCGCCGAAGCTGGCGCTGAGGCTGCGACAGCGCTTCATCCGCAAATTCCTCGGCGCGATGTCCGGCTACGGGCTGCCCGATCCGGATCATCAACCGCTCGAAGCGCATCCGTCGGCCAGTGAGGAATTCCTGCACCGGGCGGGCTGCGGCGACATCACCGCGAAGCCGGCGATCACCCGGCTGGACGGACCGCGGGTGCATTTCGCCGACGGCAGTGTCGAAGAAATCGATGTGGTGCTGTGTGCCACCGGCTATCACATCAGCTTCCCGTTCTTCTCCGATCCGGCACTGCTGCCGGACGAGGCGAATCGGATGTCGCTGTATCAGCTGATGATGAAGCCGGGCATCGACAATCTGTTCTATCTCGGTCTGGCGCAACCGCTGCCGACGCTGGTGAATTTCGCCGAGCAGCAGTCGAAGTTCGTCGCCGAATATCTCAGTGGCCGCTACCACCTGCCGGCCGCGCCGGAGATGGCGACCGCGATGGCCGAACGGGAGGCCCGGCGCGCTGCCCGCTACTACGATTCGCCGCGGCACACGATCCAGATCGAATTCGTGCCCTATGTGCGGGAATTGACCAAGGAGATGGAGCTCGGCGGCAAGCGCGCGGCCGCCGCCGGAAATGCGCTGCCGGTGCGTCCCCGGACCGCAGAGGGTGCCCGATGAGCAGCGCGGGGGTGTGCCTCGACGAATTTGCCGCTGTGCGTGCGGTTTTCGACGAGCGGCTCGACTCCGGGGCGGAACTGGGCGCCTCGCTGTGTGTCGTCCGTGACGGCGAGCCGGTGGTGGACCTGTGGGGCGGATGTGCCGACTCCGACCGCGAAACGCCCTGGGGTGCCGACACCCTGGTCAACGTCTTCTCCATCACCAAGACCATGACGGCCCTGTGCGCGCTGCTGCTGATCGATCGGGGAGAACTCGATCCGTACCGCCCGGTGGCCCACTACTGGCCGGAATTCGCCGCGGAGGGTAAGGGCGGCATCGAGATTCGGCATCTGCTCTCGCACACCTCCGGGGTATCGGGCTGGAACCGGCCGATCGAGCTGGCCGACATCTACGATGTGGAGGCCGCGGCCGCCCGGCTGGCCGCGCAGGCGCCCTGGTGGGAACCGGGGACGGCCTCGGGCTATCACGCCCTGGCCTACGGTCACCTGATCGATGCCGTGATCCGCCGGATCACCGGGCGCTCGCTGGGCCGATTCTTCGCCGGGGAACTGGCGGAGCCGCTCGGGGCGGACTTCCACATCGGCACCGGGCCGGAGCATTTCGGGCGCATCGCGACCCTGGTGCCGCCGCCGCGTCGAGCGGTCGATCGGACGAAGCTGGATCCGGACAGTATCGGGATCCGGACGCTGACCACCCCCGCGCTCGATATCGCCGAGATCTCCTCGCCGAGTTGGCGCCGGGCCGAATTGGGCGCGGTCAACGGACACGGCAACGCCCGCTCGATCGCGCGGGTGCAGTCGCTGATCTCCTGTGGCGGCGAACTGGACGGCCGGCGCCTGCTCTCCGAGCGCACCATCGAGCTGATCTTCGAACAGCAATCCGACGGTATCGATCTGGCGCTGGGAGTGCCGGTGCGCTTCGGCATCGGATACGGGCTGGCGCATCCGCGCACCACACCGGCGATGCCGCCCGGCCGGGTGTGCTGGTGGGCCGGTTACGGGGGAGCGCTGGTGGTCAACGATCTCGAACGCCGAATCACAGTGGGATACAGCATGAATCGAATGGGACCGTCATTGCTGATCGACGAGCGCGCCGACGCCTACCTGCGAGCCGTCTTCGCCGCGGCCGGGGTGTCGGCATGATGCGCGCACTGCAGCTGACCGGACCTGGCACCCTGCAGATGCGAGAGGTGCCCGTCCCGGAGATCGGCCCCGCGGATCTGCTGCTGAAGGTCGGCGCGGCCGGTATCTGTCATTCGGACTCGTTCGTCCTCGGCCTGCCCTTCGCGCTGCGTGCGGACCCGTTGACCATGGGGCACGAGATCGCGGGCACGATCGAGCGGGTCGGCAGCCAGGTCGAGGGCCGGCACGAGGGGGAGCGGGGGCTGGTGTACCTGTGCTGGTCCTGTGGTGTGTGCCGGGAGTGTGTGAGCGGTAACGAGAATGTCTGCCTGGCGGCCGGGCGCACCGCGATGCCGCCGTGCCCCGGACTGGGCCCCGACGGCGGGATGGCGGAATACGTTCGGATACCCGCGAATTCGTTCGTGCCGATCGGCGATCTGGACTTCGCCGCGGCCGCACCGCTCGCCGATGCGGCACTGACGCCGTACCACGCGATCCGTGGCGCGGCCGATCAGCTGCGGCCCGGAGCCACCGCTGTCGCGATCGGCATCGGCGGACTGGGGCATGTGGCGGTGCAGATCCTGAAGGCCGTCACCGCGTGCCGGATCATCGCGGTCGACATCGCCGCCGAGAAACTGGATCTCGCCACGCGATGCGGTGCGGACATCGCACTGACGGCCGATGCCGGCACCGCCGAGCAGATCCTCGAATGTACCGGCGGCCGCGGCGCGGAGGCGGTGTTCGACTTCGTCGGCAACGACGCGACCGCGAAGCTGGCCGTCGAATCGGTGGCACCCAACGGCGCCTATCGCATGGTCGGCCTCGACGGCGGTATCCCCGGTATCGATGCCGGACCCGCCGGTGGCCCGGGGCTGCCCTGGGGCGCCACCGTCCGAAAGTCCTACGGCGGCACCCGCGGTGATCTCCACGCCTCGGTCGCGCTGGCGCAGCGCGGCGCCATCGGGGTCGAGGTGGAACGCTTCGACCTCGCCGAGGGGCCCGCCGCCTTCGAACGTCTCGACCAGGGTCTGATCCGTGGTCGCGCCGTGCTCATCCCGTAGACGCAGAAAGTGGACGATATGACAGCCGCCGCCGACCCCCAGGCCATCGCCGCCCGGATCACGAACGACCTCACCGGACCCGGTGGGCCGTTCGAGATGAGTGTCGAAGAGGTTCTGGGCGCGCCGATTCCGCTCATGCGCACTCGGCGGCGCAGTATGGCCGAGCTGTTCCACGCGGGGACGGCATGGGGCGATCACGACTATCTCGTGACCGCGGACCGGAGCATCACCTTCGCCGAACACGGTGCTGCCGCGATCGCTCTGGCGCGGGCACTGGCCGACCGCTACGGCATCGGGAAGGGCGACCGGATCGGGATCCTGGCCGCGAACACCCCGGAGTGGGTGATGACCTTCTGGGCGGCCCAGCTGCTCGGCGCCATCCCGGTCGGATACAACGCGTGGTGGGCGCCGCGGGAGATCGCCTACGGACTCGAGCACACCCGGCCCACCGTGGTGGTGGCGGACACGAAACGCGCCGCGCTGCTGGCGGACGCCGGCACCACCATCCCGGTCCTGAGCATGGAAGCGGATCTGCCTCGCCTCATCGCCGAATATCCCGGCCCGGCACCTCGGACGGCGGTCGACGAGGACGATCCGGCCGTCATCCTCTACACCAGTGGCACCAGCGGGCAGCCCAAGGGTGTGGTGCATTCGCATCGAAATCTGCTGGCGGTCTGCGACTATCACCGGTTCACCGATGCCATGATGGCGGCCTTCCGCGGACAGCAGCTCGGCTCCGGGCCCAGTGCGCGGCGATTCCTGCTCACCTCACCGCTGTTCCACATCGCGAGCCTGCACAATCTGATCGTGCCCCGGCTGGCCACCGGCGCCACCGTGGTCATCCACACCGGCGGCTTCGACCCGGATCGGGTCCTGGCACTCATGCAGCAGCAGCGGGTCACCAACTGGGGTGCGGTGCCGACCATGGTGAGCCGCATGCTCGAGCGCGATCTGTCCCGCTACGACCTGTCGAGCCTGGTCGCCTTCTCGCTCAATGCCGCACCGTCCTCGCCCGCCTTCCATCAGCGGTTGCGCCGGGAGCTGCCGATGGCCGAGGTGGCGCTCACCACCAGCTACGGACTCACCGAAAGTGGTACGGCGGCAACGGTTGCCACCCCGCCGGTGCTGGCCGCGCACCCCGACACCGTCGGGACGCCGATCATCGGCGTGCGTGTCGAGATCCGCGATCCGGACAACGCGCCGCTGCCGGACGGGCAGGAGGGCGAGATCTGCGTGCGCAGCCCGTACGTGATGCTCGGCTACTGGAACGATCCCGCCGCCACCGCGAACGCCATCGACGCCGAACGCTGGTTGCACACCGGTGATTTCGGTGTCCTGGAGCAGGGACGGCTGCGGTTGTCGGGCCGGCGATCGGATCTGATCCTGCGCGGCGGCGAGAACGTCTATCCCACCGAGATCGAGAACGCGCTCGACGAACACCCCGACGTAGTGGAGTCGGCCGTACTGGGCGTGCCACACGAGGATCTGGGCCAGGAGGTGGCCGCGGTCGTGGTCGTCACCGATCCGGGCGCGGTCACCGAGGAACAACTGCGCGCGTTCACCGCCGACCGGCTGGCCTATTTCAAGGTGCCGGCGCGCTGGGTGATCACCGCGCAACCACTGCCGCGCAACGCGACCGGCAAGGTCGTGCGCCGCGAGATAGAGATCTGACCGCGCCCCAGCCCGGGGCCGGCGGGTGGAACAGGAGCAACGATGACCGACAGTCGCGTGGCGGGTCGTCGATGTGACCGGGTGCGGGTGTCCCGCAGAACAGAGGGAACTGGCATGTACGACAGCATCATCTCCGGCGGAACCTGGTTCGACGGTACGGGCGCACCGTCGGCGGTGCGCAACGTCGGAATCCGCGACGGACGGGTGGCCGCCGTGTCCGCCGAGCCGCTCGACGAATCCGGTTGCCGGACGGTCGTCGACGCCACCGGCAAGTGGGTGATCCCCGGAATGCTCGACATCCACACCCACTACGACGTCGAGGTGCTCCTGGATCCGTCGCTGTCGGAGTCGGTGCGTCACGGCGTCACCACAGTCCTGCTCGGTTCCTGTTCGCTGTCGACCGTCCACGCCGATGCCGAGACCGCGGGTGATCTGTTCGGCCGGGTCGAGGCCATTCCGCGCCGACATGTGATCGAGGCGGTCGACGGGGTCAAGACCTGGCACAGCGCCCACGACTACGCCGCGGCGCTGGATGCGATGCCGCTGGGACCGAATGTTGCCGCGTTCCTCGGGCATTCGGATATCCGCGCGGCCGAGATGGGTCTGGATCGCGCCACCCGGCCCGAGGTGAAGCCGACCGCCGGTGAACTCGCCGCCATGCGCCGGCATCTGGCGGAGGCTCTCGATGCCGGGTTCGTCGGTATGTCGTCACAGCAGTTGTTGTTCGACAAACTCGACGGAGACACCTGCCGATCCCGCACCCTGCCCTCCACCTACGCGACCATGCGCGAACGGCACCAGCTCAATTCGATCCTGCGGCGGCGCGGGCGCGCCCTGCAGGGCGGACCGGATGTGGCGCATCCGCAGAGCCTGATCGCGATGGCGCTGTCCAGCCTCGGGGTGGGACAGCCGCCGTTGAAGGTGAGTCTGCTCTCGGCGGCCGACATCAAGGCGATTCCGCTGGTGGCACATGTCTTTCCCGCGCTGGCGCGGGTGATCGACGCCCTCGGTGGTGATTTCCGGTTCCAGCATCTGCCGGTGCCGTTCGAGGTGTACGCCGACGGTATCGACCTGGTGATATTCGAGGAATTCGGTTCCGGTGCAGCCGCTTTGCATCTGGCGGAGCAGCTCGACGAGCGGCAGCGGATGCTGCGGAGCGAGAGCTACCGGCGCCAGTTCCGCAAGGACTACGACCGGAAATTCGGTCCGCGCGTATGGCATCGCGACTTCTTCGACGCCGAGATCGTGGAGTGCCCGGACCCCTCGGTGATCGGAAAGACCTTCGGGCAGGTCGGGATGGCGCGCGGCGGAGTGCATCCGGTGGATGCCTTCCTGGATCTGGTGGTGGAGTACGGGACCAAGGTGCGCTGGCGCACCACGATCTCGAATCACCGGCCGCGGGTACTGGATCGCTTCGCCACCGATCCCGGTATGCAGCTGGGCTTTTCGGATGCCGGGGCACATCTGCGGAACATGGCCTTCTACAACTTCGGATTGCGGCTGCTGCGCCGGGTGCGCGATGCCCAGCGGGCCGGGCAGCCGTTCATGACCGTCGAGCACGCGGTGCATCGGCTGACCGGCGAACTCGCCGACTGGTACGGACTCGACGCGGGGCATCTGCGGGTGGGTGATCGAGCCGATGCGGTGGTGATCGATCCGGCCGCCCTCGACGCCCGGCTCGAGCGGTACACCGAGCAGACGGTGCCGTACTACGGGAATCTGTCCCGGATGGTGAACCGCAACGACGAGACGGTGAGTGCGGTATTCGTCGGCGGGGATTACGTTTTCGGCGACGGTGCGGCGGCGTCCGGGTTCGGGACGCAGCGTTTCGGGAGGTTCCTCACGGCAGCATGAGGGCGCGTGGCCGGGCCGTGGTCAGGTGAGGGCGTCGAGTTTGCGGCGCAGGACGGTTCGTTCGCCTTCGTTGCCACAGAGTTCCATGGCTCGTTCCCATTCGGCGCGGGCCTGCTCGGCCCGGCCCATCCGGGCGAGCAATTCTCCTCGAACCGTCGGGAGCAGGTGCGAATTGGGCAGGGCGCCATCGGATCGCAGACGGTCGACGATCTGCAGGCCGGCGGCTGGGCCGTCCGCCATGGCGACCGCCACGGCCCGGTTCAGCTCCACCACCGGTGAGGGTGCGAGCCGGCCCAGCGCCGCGTAGAGCTCGACCACCCGCTGCCAGTCGGTATCGCTCACCGAGGGCGCGACGGCGTGACATTCGGCGATCGCCGCCTGTACGCCGTAGGCGCCGAGGCCGCGTCCCACCCGGGTGGCCTGTGCCAGCGCGGCCCGGCCGCGCCGGATCGCCGAGCGGTCCCAACGGCGGCGGTCCTGGTCCTCGAGCAGAATCGGCGCGCCGTCGGGCGCGGTGCGCGCCGGAAACCGGGCCGCGGTCAGTTCCAGGAGTGCGAGCAGCCCGTGGACCTCGGGTTCGTCGGGGACGAGCCGGGCAAGGACCCGCGCCAGCCGTTGTGCCTCGGCGGCCAGGTCGAAGCGGATCACATCCGAACCCGAACTGGCCGAGGAACCCTCGGTGAAGATCAGATAGAGCACGCTCAGTACCGAACCCAGCCGCTGTGCCCGGTCACCGGCCGGCGGAACCGCGAACGGGACATGCGCCGCGGCAAGGCTTTTCTTCGCTCGCGTGATCCGCGCCTGTACGGTGGCCGCCGGAACCAGGAAGGCCCTGGCGATCTCGTCGCTGGTGAGACCGCCGACGACCCGCAGGGTCAGGGCCACCCGTGCCTCGCGTGACAGGACGGGGTGGCATGCGGTGAAGATCAGCGCGAGCACATCGTCGTCGATGTGGTCGGGATCCCACAGCGGTTCGGTTCCCGCCGGCGCCGGACCCGTACCGGGACCACCGGTGAGTATGCCGCCCTCGCCCAGTCCGTGGGCCAGAGCGGCATATCGTTCGTCGAGTGCGCTGCGCCGGCGGAAGGCATCGATGGCCCGGCGCCGGCCCACCGTGAGCAGCCAACCGGCCGGATTACGCGGTGTTCCCTCGCGTGGCCAGGTCACCAGAGCCTCGGCCAGCGCCTCCTGGGCGAGATCCTCCGCGAGCGCGAAGTCGCCGGTGTAGCGGGCGAGGGCGCCGACGATATGCGCCGACTCGATCCGCCACACCGCGGCGACGGCTTCGCGACCGGTGGGATCGGCCACTACCCGGCCCGGCCGTTCAGAGCTGGCCGTTGGCCTCGCGCCAGGCCCGCTCCTTCTGAACCCACACATTGTCCTGCGGGAATTCGTCGATCGTGGGGACCCGCCGGATCTCGGTCTTGAAACCCTTCCCGAGTACCGGCATCCGCTTGGCCCATTCGACCGCCTCCTCCTGTGAGGCCACATCGAGAATGTAGAAGCCGCCGAACAGTTCCTTGGTCTCACCGTACGGGCCGTCGGTGACCACCGGGGTCTCGGAGTCGTAGTCGACGACCACGCCCTGGGCGGCGTCATCGAGGCCCTCGGCCGCGAGCAGGACACCGGCCCGGATCAGCTCGTCGTTGAACTTGCCCATCGTCTCGAGCATGGTGTCGAAGTCGATATCGCCCATGCTCGCGTAGGCCTCGTCGGTGGCCCGCATGATCAGCATGTATTTCATGGTGTGTCTCCTTCGGTTCACAGATCCTGTCCGGACCCTCTCGCACACAGGTCGAACGGGACCCACTGTGGATCGACACGGCGGCCGAAGTTTTTTCGAAAGAAATTTCCCGCCCGCGATTATCGCAGGTCAGCTCATTCGAATGCGATCGGCAGGGTGGCGTACCCGTGCAGGAAGTTCGAATACAACGGCCGCGGGGTCCCCGTGGCGACGATCCGGCGAGTGGTGCGGCGGAGTTCGTCCAGCACGATCGCGATCTCCAGCCGGGCCAGCGGTGCGCCGATACAGAAATGCGGGCCGTAGCCGAAGGCCAGATGCGGGTTGGGTCTGCGATCGAAGACCACCGCGTCCGGGTCCGGGAACCGGTTCTCGTCACGATTGGCGGACACGTTCCACATCGTGACCACCTCGCCCGTCCCGATGCGCACACCGTCGATATCGACGTCGGTCTTCGCGATCCGGCCGAAATGCATGGTGGGGGCGAAGCATCGGATGATCTCTTCGACCGCGGCGCCGAGATCGTCCACCGCGCCGAAGCGTTGCCACAGAGCCGGGTCGTCCGCGAACGCGTGCACGGCGTTGATCATGGTCAGCCGGGCCGTCTCGTCACCACCCAGAATGATGCTGTAGCAGTTGGTGACGATCTGGTCGTCGGTCAGCGGCGAACCCTCGAACTCCGCACCGATCAGCGCGGTGATCAGGCCATCGGCCGGACGCTGACGTTGATCCTGGACCTGGTCGAGCAGGCAGAGCAGGATCTCTTGGCGCGCGGCCAGTGCCTCGGTGCCGGTCTGCGCGGCATCGTCGGAGCTGAGGGCCTGTTTGGTCAGCGAGACCAGCAGTTCGTGCTCGCTGTCGGGAATGTCCAGCAGATCGCAGATGGTCCAGATGGGAATGCGGGAGGCGATCTCGTCCGCGAAGTCGAATCCCTCCGGACCGGCCTGCTCGGTGAGCAACCGCACGGTGCGCTCGCGAATCCGAGATGCCAACGACTGCACCGCCTCCCGGGTCAGCACGGGAGTCATCAGCCGCCGCAGCAGGTTGTGCCGCGGTGGATCGGTCACGGCCAGCATCTTTCCCGCGGCGTTGTCGCGTCCGGCCAGCAGTGTGAGCAGGACATTGCCCCGCTGTGAGGTGAACCGGGTGGCATCGCGGTAGATCCGCATCGCGGGGTCGTGGGTGGTGACGACCCAGAACCCGGGGTGGTGCGCGGCGGCCTCGTGCCAGAAGATCGGTTGCCGCGCCCGGCGATCACGCCAGAATTCGCCGATATCGCGCCGCAGATGAGTGGCGGGGTCGGTGAGATCCCAGGATCGCGTCTCGTCGCGGCTCGCCGCGGGGAGGGTGATCGTCATCGGCCGGTGACCAGGTGTGGCTCCGGAATCGACAGCAGTGCCGCCAATTGCGCGGGTGAGGGTGCGTCGAGCAGCATGCGCATCGTCATCTCGACACCGATCTTGCGGCGGATGCTGCGGGTGAGTCTCGCCGCCTCCATGGATTCGCCGCCGAGATCGAAAAAGCTGTCCGCCGGGTGATATTCGGGCAGATTCAGAATTTCGGCGAAGAGTTCGCAGAGCAGGCGTTCGGCCGCGGTCATCGATTCCGGGGCCGTGCGGCTCGAGCCGGGGGCACGCACCAGATCCGCCAGCGCGGCGAAATCGGTCTTCCCATGCGGTGTCCGCGGCATATCGGTCACGATCTCGAACCGGTCCGGCAGCAGATAGCCGGGCAACCGATCGGTGAGAAATCCGCGAATCCGATCCGCGTCGGTGCCCTCGTCGACGACCACGCAGCACACGAGTTGAGTTTCGGTCGCCACGACGGCCGACTGCCGCACACCGGCACAGCGCAGGGCGGCGACTTCGATATCGGCGGGTTCGATGCGGCGGCCGCGCAATTTGATGCGCCGGTCCATACGACCGAGGAATTCGAGTCCGCCGTCGGGCAATTGCCGGACCAGATCGCCGGAGCGGTAGAACCGGTCACCGGTCACCCGGTCGTCGATGAACGCCTTCGCGGTCTCGGCCGGCATTCCGAGATATTCGCGGGCCACACCGAGTCCCCCGATCCACAGTTCACCGGCCGCACCGGGTTCCACCTCGGCGCCGTCCTCGCCGACGATCCGCAGCGTGGTGCCCGCGATGGCATGCCCGATCGTGACGGGGCGTGCCGAGCCCGCCAATGGAGCGCTGATGGTGGCGCAGACGGTGGTTTCGGTCGGCCCGTAGGAATTGACGATGCGGTGCCGGGCGGTCCATTCCTCGACCACGGCCGGATTCGCCGCCTCACCGGCGATGATCATGCTCACACCGCCGGGAACCCGAGGCTCGGGGATCGCGGCGAGTACCGACGGCACCATGATCGCGTGCGTGATCCGTTGCCCGGCGAATGTTTCGGCGATCGCGATCCCGTCCGACAGCTGGTCGTGGCCGGCGAAGACCGCCGTGGCGCCGGCGCCGAGTGCCGAGGTGATCTCCGCGATCGACGCGTCGAAGGAGGCCGGTGCGAATTGCAGCATCCGGGCGCCGGGGCCCAGTTCGAGGCCCGCCGCGGTGGCATCGGCCATGGCGAGGATCCCTCGATGCGGTACCGCCACGCCCTTCGGCGCACCGGAGGAACCGGAGGTGAAGATGATGTAGGCGAGGCTCTCCGGATCGACGGCCGGATACCGCGGCCGGTCCACGACGTCTCCGGGCGACGGCACGGTGACCGTCGCGATCTGTTCGGGCAGCGCGGCGGGTTCGGCGTCGGGATCCAGCAGGGCCAGCCGGGTCGAGCAGGCCGCGACGATCTGGGTGATCCGGTCGCGCGGTTGATCCGCCGCCAGTGGCACATACACCGCACCGAGGCGCCAGACGGCGAGCATGGCCGCCGTCGTATGGGGCGTGCGTCGTGGTGGCGCCACCACCGCGATCGAATCCGCGGCGCGGACACCGGCTTCGATCAGTACGACACATATTCGATCCACCCACTGATCGAGTTCTCGATATGTCGATATCAATCGGCTATTTGTCAGCGCGACCTCGTGCGCGAACTCGGGAATTCGCTCTTCCAACCGTTGCAACCAGGTCCGATTCGGTGGTTGTAGCGGCACCTCATCGGGTGTTTGCACGTCGGTGACTGTAATTGAGCTATTCGACCGTCGTATTACGTGATCGCCAACAATGGGAACAGCTTCTCGTGTCCGGCGATCGGTGTCTCACCGGCCGGTGAGGAAATCGATCAACACACGGTCCACCTCCTCCGGCCGCTCCAGATGACCCAGGTGACCGCATCCGGCCACTTCGACGTACCGGGCGCCGGGAATGGCCGCCGCAACTTCGCGGCAATACATCGGGGGCGCCAGCTGATCATCGGCGAACCCGATGATCAAGCTGGGCTTGGTGATTCGGCCGTACTCGGCGAGCCGATCACGGGAATGGTCGATACCGAGTTGCGCTCGCACCCCGGCGGTCATCGGCGCGGAGGCCGCGAATTCGAAGGTGTCGAGCCATTGTTCGGCGTCATCGGGGTCGGCCAGGGTGCGTGGCGACAGGTGCAGTGCCGCCTCGACGGCCGCCTGATACCGGGCCGGGAGGCGAATGTCGTCGTCGTGGAGCGCGGCCTGACCGGCCTTGACGGCCAGCAGCATCGGATGTGGCCGGCCCGCGGTGGCCAGCATGACCGCATGATCGACCAGGTTCGGGTGGGCGAGGGCCAGCTCCTGGGCCACCATCGCGCCCAGCGAGGTGCCCACCACATGGGCCGGTGCGCCGAGATGTTCGATCAGCGCGGCCGAATCGGCCACCAGATCCTCGAGCGCGACGGTGCTGTCTCCGTGCGGTGAGATTCCGCGATTGTCGAAGGTCACGACACGAAATCCGGCACCGACCAGCGCGGGCACCTGGTAGGTACGCCACACCCGGCCGGGATTGCCGCTGCCCGCGATCAGCAACACCAATGGCCCGGTGCCGGACTCCTCATAACTCAACTGGATACCGTTGACGAGCGCTGTCGACATGGTGTTCAGGTTGCCGCCGATCGATGTCCCGGTGCTTCCCGGGGGTGGGAATCGGCGCATCGGAACGCCGCCTCAGCCCTTGTTGCCGGCGCGCAGGGCCCAGGCCAGGACGCCAAGGGCTCCGGTATTGGCCAGCGCCCGCACGATGTTGAGGGTGACCCACGGGCCTTCGAACTGCTGGCGCAGCGCGGCGAAATCGCCGGAGGACGTATCGGCCAAGGCGTTGTTGAGCGGCACATTGCCACCCGAGGTGATGAGGAAGCTGATCACGTTCAGAGCCAGGGCGAGCAGGACCCACCAGAGCACGGTGCGCTGGTCGGTGCGCCAGTACAGCACCGCGGCCAGCCCTGTGCAGGCGACCGAGCCGAGGAAGGAGAGCATGAAGATCGGGTTGACGATGACGGTGTTGATCCGGTTCATCACATCCACGAACGTGCGGTCGTCGAGCTGGCGCAGCGCCAGCATGACCGAACTGGCGTAGGCGTAGAACACCCCGGCCAGCAGGCCGGTGGTGACGGTCGCGCCGATGAGGGAGCCGGTGGCGAATCCGGAGGCGGTCGACGTGGTGGTGGCGGTGGTCGCTGTCATGTATTCAGTACACCGGGATTCGGTGAGCGTTCCCATGGTCGTGAAGCTCGATCGCATACGCGAGCGTCTACGGTCCGCGCCGTGACCGGATGTCACGGCGCGGACCGTCACAGGTATCCGCCGTCGCCCGCCATCGGAGCGGCCGGTGCGGCCTGGATGCGAGATCTGTTGTCGCGCAGTTCGATCAGCTCTGCCAGCGTCATGCCGTCGGGGCCGACCGGATGGGCCGGTGCGTCCGGCAGTTCACGGGCCAGCCAGGCCGTCGCCTCGGCGGTGGACAGCCGGCCGACCTCGAGCTGGGCCAGGCAGCGGCCCGGGCGAACGACGGCCGGGTGCAGGCGCGACAGGTTCTCGTTGGTGGTGATGGCGACGAGGACATCGCGGCCCTGACCGAGCATGCCGTCGGTGAGGTTCAGCAGGCGGGACAGCCCCTGTCCGGTGGTCTCTTTCGCCGATCCGCGGATCAACTCGTCGCAGTCCTCGAGGACCAGCAGGCGCCAGCGGCGCTTGGCCTCGTCGTAGGTGTCGACACCGATCGCCACCTCCATGAGGTAGCCGGGGTTGGCGAACAACGCCTCCGGATCGAGGACGCAGTCGACCTGGCACCAATCCGACCATTCCCGGGCCAGTGCGCGCAGCGCGGAGGTCTTGCCGGTGCCGGGCGGCCCGTGCAGCAGTACCAGCCGGCCGCGGACGTCCGCGGCGCGCACGGCCATCAGCCGCTGGATGGCCGCGCCCACCTCGGTGCCGTAGTTGCCGGTGATCTCCGGCCAGGACGCGGCCGAAATCGTGCGCATCCGACGGTTCGGACCGTGAGATCCGTTGTGCCAGAAGCCCATCGATACCTGGGTGTCGTCGACTTCCGGTTCCACCGTGGCATCGGCGGAACAGGTCTTGATCACGTCGGTGGCGAGTTCTTCGGTCACCGCCGTGACATCGAGCTGGGCGCTGCCGTTCTCGCGCCGCACCACGCGCAGGGTCCAGCCCGCACCGGTGGCGAGGACGACGCGTGTGCCGTCGTCGTCCACGGTACGCAGGACGCGCGCGTCACCGGGGAGCAGCGGCGCGTCGGGCTTCACATGCTCCAATTCCTTTGTCATCGCGTGTGGTTGGCTGCCGTCGAGGTACGGGGTGAGCGCGAGCGCGTCGATCACATCGCGCGGGGTATCGGCATCGTCGACGTTCATCACCCACGAGAGAGCCCCGGCCGCGGCGGCCGGTGACTCCTCGCGACCGATCAGCCTGAGACGTTCCTGGGTCGGATTCATGGCACCGATGATCCCGGCTTCGGCGCCGCCGATCCACCGAATTTCTCTGCGGCCGAGAAATATCCGGCATACGAACGAACGCCATCGAGCCGGAAATGAGCTGCGGAGTGGAGAAGTCCTCGGCTCGATCGACGCTCGGTCTTCAGCGGTCCGCTCGGGGGTGGTTCGCGGCGCCGGTCCACAGCCGCAGTTTCTCGGGGTTCCGGATCACCCAGATGCGGGTGATCCGGCCGTCGGCCACATCGAAGGCGTGGACCGAGATGATGGTGCCGTCCAGCTCCGCGGCCAGGCCCGGTTGACCGTTCACCGTACGCTCCAGCAGGGTCGCGGCGGAGTTGCGCGCGATCTCCAGCCAGGCGCGAGCGATCCGCTCGCCACCCACGATCGGGTCGAGGAAGGTCACCGCCAAGCCACCCCCGTCGGCGGTCGCGATCGCCTCCGGATCGAGTAGTCCGATGAGGGCCTCGATATCGCTCGTCTCCCAGGCACGCTTGAAATCCCGGACCACCTCGGCGCGCTCGGCGCCCGAGGGACGCTTCGAGGTGTCGATGCGGCGGCGGGCACTGGAGGCGAGCTGACGGCAGGCGGCGGGGGTGCGGCCGACGACCTCGGCGATGTCGGCGAACGGGTAGCGGAACACATCGTGCAGAACGAACGCCACGCGCTCGGCCGGTGTCATGGAATCCAGCACGATGAGAAAGGCCATGCTGATCGACTCGTCGAGCGTGACGCGATCGGCGGGATCGGCCGGGGCGGGCCCGCCGAATTCGTCGGAACGACCCGGCACCGGTTCCGGAATCCACTCGCCCACATAGCGTTCCCGTCTGGCGCGCGCCGAGCCGAGCAGATCGAGGCAGATCCGGCTCGCCACCGTCGTCAACCACGCACCGGGGGCGGCCACCTCCCGCCGTTGCCGCTCGGACAGTGCGTACCAGCGCGCATAGGTCTCCTGCACCACATCCTCGGCTTCGGCGAGGGAGCCGAGCAGTCGGTAGGCGAGGTTGATCAGCTGACGGCGTTCGCTGATCACCTCGGGCAGCTGCGGGTCGGTCATGGGGCGCTCCTTCGGCCGGTGTGTCCCTCACCGAGACCGACGAAACAGTGGGCCGGAATGTCAGCCACGCGAAGGCTGCGCAGTGGTGATCGGGACGTGGCCTGACATTCGGGACGGCTGCGTCGTCGGAAGGTCGAGACGGTTTCAGCTAACCAGGAGTTCCGGAAATGACAAGAATCGGCATCATCCTCGGCAGTACCCGGCCCAACCGGAGGGGACCGCAGATCGCCCGGTGGGTTCTGGACACGGCATCGCAGCGCGACGACGCCGAGTTCGAGCTGATCGACCTGCGCGATCATCCACTTCCACATTTCGACGAGGCGGTGCCGCCGATGTTCGGCCCGTCGGTGCACGAGCACACTCGCGCCTGGGCCGAGCGGATCGCCCCGTTCGACGGATTCGTGCTGGTGACCCCGGAGTACAACGGCGGCATGCCGGGAGTCCTGAAGAACGCCATCGACCACCTGGCCGCGGAGTGGACCGACAAGGCGGTCGGATTCGTCTCCTACGGCGTGAACGGTGGCGCCCGCGCCGTCGTGCAGCTGCGCACGGTTTGCAGCACGCTGGGCATGGCCGATGTGGGCTATCAGGTCGCGATCTCGGTGCTCACCGATTTCGAGAACAGCACGACCTTCGTCCCAGGTGAGGCGCACGGCGTCGCCCTGCACAGGACGCTGGATCAGCTCATCGCGTGGAGCACAGTGCTGGCGCCGCTGCGCAAGCCCGCTGTCACGGCCCCGAACACCACCCCGGAAGGAGTCGATCATGAAGACGCAGAACAGCTTTCGGGAACACGGTGACACCGTGAACGCCGAAGAAGCGGCGATCCGCCGGCGGCTCGACACGTTGACCGATGGACTGCGAGCCAAGGATCTCGAGGCCCTGAGACAGGGCTACACCACCGACGTCGTGTCCTTCGATGTCGAACCGCCACTGCAGCATGCCGGGGTCGCCGCGAAGC
Organism: Nocardia sp. NPDC052254; assembly: GCF_040679495.1. NCBI lineage: Bacteria > Bacillati > Actinomycetota > Actinomycetes > Mycobacteriales > Nocardiaceae > Nocardia > Nocardia sp. NPDC052254. Next base: position 83,545 of record NZ_JBFAUW010000015.1, read on the forward strand.
TGGACAACTGGGCGAAGGTGTTCCGGATCTTCCACGAGGTGGATTACGAGTTCCGCGACCTGAGGGTCACGGTAGGTGCCGATGTGGCCTTCGCGCACGGCTTCGGACGTCTGCGCGGCACGCTCGGCGACGGCACGGTCACCCCCGGGATGTGGGTCAGAGCCACGTTCGGCTTGCGGAAGATCGACGGTGTCTGGCTGATCGCACACGACCAGGTGTCGGTGCCGCTCGATATCGTCGGCGGTACAGGGGTTGTCGACCTCGAGCCCTGACAGGGGCCGGGAGGAGAGCTCTCCTCCCGGACCACCGGTCGCCGTTGCCGATCTTGTGGACCGGCGACAGCCGCGCCGCTAGGGTTGCTGCGGGTAAGCACCATTCGGAAGCGATCGAGCAAAGGTGGACGGATCCATGGCTCCGACCTTCGACGATGTCTACGGCGCGAGGTATCTGCTGCTGACCACCTTCACCAAGGACGGCAAACCCAAGCCGACCCCGGTGTGGGGCGTGCCCGAGGGCGACAAGCTGCTGATCATCACCGACGACGGATCCTGGAAGACCAAGCGGATCCAGAACACCCCGCGGGTCACCATTCAGAAATGCGGAGTGCTGGGCAAGGTGAAGGGACAACCGGTCGAGGCGACGGCGCGCATGCTGCCCGCGTCCGAGACCCGGCGCGTATTCGACAAGATCATCAAGCGCTACTGGAACCATGCGTTCTACTTCGTCCCGCAGGCGATCCTGCGGGGCGGCATCGACAAGGTGCACGCCGCCATCGAAGTTCAGGCGTTGCCACCCTCCGCCGAGGACTAGGGACCGTTCGGGGTCATTCCGCGACGAGCTCCGCTTGCGATTCCACCGCCCGCACCACCGGCTCCGGCACGCGCAGCGGGCCGGGGGTGTAGGTGATCGCGCGCAGGGTTCCGGTGTAGCGGAACGGCCCGCGTCGTTCACGCAGTTCCCAGGCGACCGGCCCGCGGGCGTCCACGCCGACCGAGATACCTGTCCACGGCGCCATTCCGACGAGCTGCACCTGCCCGGGCAGCGCCGCGACGGAGGTGCCGTCGAGAGTCAGTGCGAAATCCCAGCGCAGCCGCGGGCGCACGGTCGCGGTCAGGGTGATTTCCCGGGTGCCGGCGGCGATCGGCGCGGAAACCTCCGCGTACCGTCCGAACGCGTTGAATCCGAACGTGATTCGGCCATCTTCGACATAGAGCAGATACCCGCCCTGCGGATCGCCGTGCGCCACCAGTACGCCTTCGTCGTCCGCGCGGTAACCCGCGAGTTCGGCGGTGACGGCGAAGTCGCGGTAGGCGATCAGCCGCTGTGAGCGGTACCGCTCCAGTGTGGGGGTGCCGGGCAGGATGCGCACCGGTTCGGACAGCCGGGCCTCCTCCGGGCGCCGGCGCGCCAGATCCTGGCGGGTGAGCAGCGGGAAGACGGTGTTGCGCCAGCCCGCGTCGTCCCATGCCTGTGCCAGCTCCCGCACCTTCTCCGGATTGCCGGCCGCCACGTCGTGGAGTTCGGTGGGGTCGGTGCGGACGTCGAACAGCTGCCAGTTCGGGGCGTCCACATCGCTGCCGGGGTCGTGCAGGGCCAGCAGTTTCCAGCCGTCGCGGTAGAAGCCGCGGTGGCCGCTCATCTCCGAATACTGCTCCACGTGCCGCGAACGCGCATGCTCGACCCGCAGCACCTCCACCGCCGACACCCCATCGAATTCTTTGGCGGGCAACCCGTTACGAACCGCCGGGCGCGTGACTCCGGCCAACTCCAGCAGGGTGGGAGCGAGATCGGTGACATAGGTGTACTCGTCGCGAATCCGATTGGCGGGCAGACCCTTCGGCCAGGACACGATGAACGGCACCCGGACGCCGCCGGCGAAGGTCTGCCCCTTGTAGAAGCGGAACGGGGTGTTCGACGCCTGTCCCCAGCCGCGCGGATAGTGCACACCCAGCCGCGCGGTGCCGATCAGTTCTTCGTCGTGGGGTACGTCACCGACCCAGTCCGGATCATCGGTGTGCGCGAATTCGGCCAGGTAGCTGCGGGTGCCCACCGGTCCGCCCTCGGCCGTGCCCCCGTTGTCGGAGGTGAACACCACAATGGTGTCCTCGGTTTCGCCGAGTTGGTCGACGATATCCAGAATTCGCCCGAGGCTCTGGTCGATACTGTCGACCATCGCCGCGTACACCTCCATGTACCGGGCGAACCGACGCTGCTCCTCCTGGCTGAGCGAATCCCATTCCTGTGCTTCGTATCCCGGCTCGGTGTTGCGCGGTTGCTGTTCGGTGCCCGGCGCGAACAGTCCCTGCGCGAGCTGGGCGGCGAAGCGACTGCGCCGCACCTCGTCCCAGCCCTGGGCGTAGCGGCCGCGATACTTCGCCAGATCGACATCCTTGGCCTGCAGCGGCCCGTGCATGGCGATGTGCGCGAAGTAGAGGAAGAACGGCTTGTCGGCGTCGTGGGCGCGCAGGTCCTGGAGATACGAGATGGCCTTGTCGGTCAGATCGTCGGTGACGTAATAGTTCTCGGGGTACTCCTCGATATCGAGCGCCGAGGAGTCGGACACGATCTGATTCGGGTGGAAGAAGGAGTTGAAGCCCTCCAGCGACCCGTAGTATCGGTCGAAGCCGCGCTGGGTGGGCCACGAATCCCGGTGTGCCGCAGGGTTCATCGTGGCGTCGCGCACCAGATGCCATTTGCCGACCGCGTAGGTGGCGTATCCGCCGGCCCGCAAAATCTCCGGCAGCGTCAGCACATCGTCGGCCAGCTCCAGCCGCAGTCCCGGGTACCCGGGGTCGGCATTGGCGACGAAGCCGAATCCCGCTCGATGCGAGTTGAGCCCGGTGAGCAGGGCCGCGCGCGAGGGTGAGCACAGCGGCGTGGTGTGGTAGTTGGTGAGTCGGATCCCACGCTGCGCCAGTCGATCCAATGTCGGCGTCTCGATCTCGGAGCCGAACGGCCCGATATCGCTGAAACCCATATCGTCGACCAGCACCACGATGATGTTGGGTGAACCGGCGGGCGCGACGGGTGGACGCTTCCAGGCCGGGGTGGAATCCGCGGTGGTGCGGCCGATCTCGCCGGTGAAGGTCTCGTAGCCGCGGGCATGGTCGGGGACTGGCATGCCATCACACGATCCGCCTTTGTTGTCATGTCACCAGGGTTTGGCGCATGGTGCGCGCAACCGGTGTCCGCCCCGCGCCCGATTGTTACCGTCGGGGCATGTCGACCAGCCGCTGCCGCATGCACCGGATCGCAGTGCCCCGCCGTTGCTGTCGCTGACCGGCACGGGGGCGGCTGTTCGATTCTTTCGCTGATCCGCGCAGCGGGTCGTATCTCGAGGATTTACCCGATGAATGCAACCACCGGTGTTTCACGCCGGACCCTTTTGCGCGCCGCGGGCGTGACGGCGATGGCGGTCTTCGGCGCCGGCGGACTCGCGGCCTGCGCCTCGGCGGTGCAGGAGCAACGGGCAGCCGGTGACGACAACGCGGCACCGGTGCGTGGCGGGACGTTGAAGATCGGGACCACGGTCGATCTGGTACCGGCCAATCTGCTCACCAATACCGGTGCGGTCCCGTTGGTGATCGGCTTGGTCTACGAATCGTTGGTCCGCTATCCGCACGACGGCCTCGAACCCGCACCGCTGCTGGCGTCCTCGTGGACGCTCGCGCCGGACGGCCGATCACTGGAAGTGATACTGCGCGACGACGTGACCTATCACAGCGGCCGGCCCTTCACCGCCGCCGATGTGGAGTTCTCGCTGCGTACCTACGCGGATCCGAAATGGTCGGCGCAGCTCAAGAGCACGGCGGCCGCGATCACCGGCTACGAATACGATTCGCCACATCATCTCGTCCTTCGGTTCGCGCATCCGCTGACCAACATCTTCGATCTGCTCACCACCGTGCCGATGCTGGATCGCGAGACCCTCGGCGCGCCCGGCTCCGGCACCTTCGTCGGCACCGGGCCGTTCCGCCTGGCCTCCCGTGACCCCAACACCCGCATCGTCTTCGAGCGCAACGCGCACTACCGGATCGCGGACCGGCCCTATCTGGACCGGGTGGAGGTGTCCATCATTCCCGACAGCCAGGCACAGCTGAACGCGTTGCGTTCGGGGCGGATCAACATGGCCACCGGACTCAACTATCGCGACAACGAAAACCTCGCCCGCTCGGCGGCTTTCAAGACGATCAGCTACACCGGCGCCGAGTTGCAGGTCTATGTCGGGGCCGATGTCACCAATCCGGCACTGGCCGATATCCGGTTGCGGCAGGCGGTGGCGTACGCCCTGGACCGGAATCGGATCATCGCCGAGGTGTTCCGCGGTGCGGGCTATCCGCTGAATCTGCCGTGGCCGAAGTATTCACCGGCCTACGACGAGGCCCGCAACACCCGCTACGCCCGCGATGTGGACAAGGCTCGGCAGCTGGTGGCGCAGGTCGGCAAGCCACCTCAGCTGCTGCTGTCCTATCCCACCGACATCGCGTACTACGCCGATGTGGCACAGATCGTGCAAGCCGATCTCGCCGAGGCCGGCATCGATGTGAAGCTGGATCCCAACGAGCCGTCGACATTCGTGAAAAAGCTCATCGGAGGGCAGTTTCCGGGCCTGTGGGTGACCGATCACTCCTGGGCGCAGTTCGTTCCCTCGACTCTCAGTGTGAGCGCCTATCCGTTCAACGCGCGCAAGAACGCGTCGCATTACCAGTCCACCGCCTACACGGCGGCCGCTGACACCGCCTGGCAGATCGCTCCCGGCGCACCACTGACCCCGGCCTATTCGGAGCTGTCCGATCAACTGCTGGACGGACTGTTCCTCATCGAGATCGGCGTTCGGCTGCAACAGTTCTCGGCCGCCCGCCGCGTCCACGCGGTGTCGTGGACCAAGAGTCGTGAAACCCTGCTCACCGAGGCATTCCTGGCATGACCCGATACCTGTTGCGGCGCATACCGTCCGCGTTGCTGGTGCTGTTCGCGGCATCGATCCTGATCTTCCTGCTGCTGCGCTGGGTGCCCGGTGATCCGGCGCTGACGCTGGCCGGGCCGGATGCCACACCGGACTCGATCGCGGCCATCCGGCATCAACTGGGCCTGGACCGGTCGATTCCGGCGCAGTATCTGAGCTGGCTGGGCGACCTGTTCACGCTGAATCCGGGCCGGTCGTATCTGATCGGCGGGCAGATCTCCGATCTGGTCGCCGAGGGGCTCGCCAATACCGCCGTCCTGGCCGGTTCCGCGCTGCTGCTGGCGGTACTGGTGAGCGTGCTGGTCTCGCTGGCGACCGTGGCGTGGCCGAGCAGGTGGCTCGACGCCGTGGTGGCCGCGGTGAGTACGGTCGCGCTGGCCCTGCCGACCTTCGTGACCAGCGTGCTGCTGGTGCTGGTCTTCGCCCTCGCGCTGCCGGTGCTGCCGGCCGGTGGGTTACCGCCCGACGGGTTCATCGCCCGGCCCGATATCGCGGTCCAGTATCTGATCCTGCCCGCGGTCTGCCTCGCCCTGCCCGCCGCCGCGGCCCTGACCCGCTTCCTCACCGAGGCACTGCGGACCGAACTCGGCAGACCGTATGTGCTCACGGCGACCGCGCTCGGTATTCCGCACGCGCAGATCGTGATTCGCGGTGCGTTCCGCAATGCGCTGCCGGCGGCGCTGACCGCGCTGGGGTTGCAGGCCGGACAGTTGCTGGGCGGAGCGGTGCTGGTGGAGGCCGCTTTCGCCTGGCCCGGTATCGGGCAGTTGATCGAACAGGGGATCAGCCGCCGCGACTATCCGGTGGTGCAGGTGGTCATGTTGCTGTCGGTCGCGATCTTCGTGGTGATCCAGCTGATCACCGACCTCGTGCACGCGTGGCTGGATCCGCGCATCCGGATCGGAGGAGCGTCGTGACCGCCACCGCCGTCGAAGTGACACCCCGAGACGCCGCCGCACCGGCGCGTTCCTGGATCCGGTCGCTGCGTGACGCCCGGCTGCTGATCGGGCTGGCGCTGATCGCGATCGTCGTCGCGGCCGGGCTGGGCGCGGGCCTGCTGACCGATTACGATCCGCTGGAGCAGATCGCGGACGCCAATCTGCTGGGACCCGGCCGGGCGCACTGGCTCGGTACCGATCATCTCAATCGCGATGTGGCCTCGCGGGTGCTGCACGGTATCCGCGTCGATCTGCTGATCGTGTTCACCGCGGTGCCGCTGGGTGCGCTCATCGGCGCGCTGATCGGGCTGGCGGCCAGTGTGAACGTGGCCGCCGATGTGCTGGCGCAGCGGGTGTTCGACCTGATCCTGGCGTTTCCGGCGCTGATCTTCGCCATCGCGCTGACCGCGATCACCGGACCGGGCGCGCATGCGGTGTTCCTGGTGATCGTGGCCGCCGAGATCCCGATCTTCGGCCGCCAGATCCGCACCGCGATACTGCGGATCCGGGAACAGTCGTATGTGGAGGCGGCCGAGGTGATCGGCGCGGGCACCTGGTGGACACTGCGTAAACACATCCTGCCCAATGCGGTGGAACCGCTCGCGGTCCAGCTGTCGCTGTCGTTGTCGGTGGCGGTGTTCATCGACAGCGCGATGAGTTTCATCGGTATCGGGATTCGTCCGCCGCAACCGTCGCTGGGATCGATCATCGCCGAATCGATATCGAACATGGATGCCAATCCGGCCTTCGCCATCGGGCCGCTGGTGGTGGTCGCGGGGCTGACCCTCGGATTTCTGCTGATCGCGCAGGCCCTGGGCCGGGCGGGAAGGATCGAATGACGATGAGTACCAGTATCGCCGACGCCGCACATCCGGATGTCGAGGCGCGAGCGGACGAGACCGCGGCCGCCGGATCGGTTCTCGACATCGACGAACTGTCGGTGCATTTCGGCGACCGCACCGTCGTCGAGCGAGTGGGGCTGCGAGTGCACCGGGGCGAGGTGCTGGCACTGGTCGGTGAATCCGGGTCCGGCAAATCGCTGACCGCGCGATCGGTCCTCGGACTGCTGCCCTCCGGCGCGCGCGCGACCGGCTCGATCCGGCTGGCCGGGATCGAGATCATCGGCGCTCCCGCGGATCGGCTCCGCGAGATCCGCGGTACCCGCGCGGCGATGGTGTTCCAGGATCCGCAGACCGCGCTCAACCCGGTGCAGAAGATCGGGACCCAGCTGGTGCAGGCGTTGCGGGCACACGGCTCCACCGCGTCCGCTGCTCGTCGGCGCGCGGTGGAGCTGCTGGAACTGGTGGACATCCCGGAACCGCGACGACGCGTCGGGTGGTATCCGCATCAACTCTCCGGCGGTCAGAAACAGCGGGTGGTCCTCGCGCTGGCACTGTCGGGCGAACCGGATCTGCTGATCGCCGACGAACCGACCACCGCCCTCGATGTCACCGTGCAGGCCGAGATTCTCGACCTGCTGCGAGATCTGCGGCGCCGCAACGGAACCGCGATACTGTTCATCTCACACAACCTCGGTGTGGTGGCCGAACTCGCCGATCGGGTGGTGGTGATGCGGGCCGGGCGTGTGGTCGAACAGCGACCGGTGCGCGAGCTGTTCGCCGCGCCCGCACACGACTACACCCGGTCACTGCTGGCCGCGGTGCCCAGACTGCCCGAGACTCCGGCCGGATCGGGTGCCGGGCGTGTGGCCGGCCACGGCGATGTGGCCGCGGTGCCCGGAATCGGCCACCCGGGTGGTGTTCGCGCACCGGGCGGTTCCGGTGAACCGAGAGTCGACGACTCGGTGACAGGCGATGTGCGCGAGGTGAGCGGGGCGCGGCGGGCGGATGAACCCGTGCTGCGCGTTCGTGACCTCACCGTCGTCTATCGCGCCCGCGGCAAGCAGTTCCGGGCGTTGGACCAGGTGTCGCTCACCGTCGCGCCGCGCGAGGTGATCGGGCTGGTCGGGGAGTCCGGTTCGGGTAAGAGCACGCTCGGGCGAGCGGCGCTGGGACTGGTGCGAGCGCATTCGGGCGAGGTGATCCTGCGGGGAACATCGTTGCGAGGGTTGAGAACTCGTGAGTTGCGGGCGGCACGCAAGGATGTCGCGCTCGTTCAGCAGGATGTGGGCGCCGCCCTCGACCCCCGCCGCAGTGTCGGTGACTCGATCGGGGAGCCGCTGCTGGTGCACCGGGTGGCGACCGGATCGCTGGTGCGGGCGCGGGTGGGTGATCTCCTCGAATCGGTCCGGCTGCCACGCGATTACGCGAGCAGGCGGCCGAACGAACTGTCCGGCGGGCAGCGGCAGCGGGTGGTGCTGGCACGGGCTCTCGCGCTGGCGCCACGCCTGGTGGTCGCCGACGAACCGACCAGCGCACTGGACGTGTCGGTGCAGGCGCAGGTGCTCGAACTGTTCGCCGATCTGCGCGCGGAGTACGGCTTCGCCTGCCTGTTCATCAGCCACGATCTGGCCGTCGTGCACGATGTCGCCGATCGGGTCGTGGTACTGAGGTTCGGGCAGGTGGTCGAAACCGGTTCGGCTGGCTCGGTTTTCGCGCATCCGCGCGATCCCTACACGCGCCGGTTGCTGGCGGCGGTGCCGATCCCGGACCCGGCCCGCCGCGACCGGGCAGCCGTTGCCTGACCGGGCTCAGCCCTGCCCGGCCGCCATCGCGGTGAACGGCGCCATGTCGAAGTAGTCGCGCCAGGCCACGATCTTGCCGTCGCGGACTTCGAAACTGCCCATCACCGGCAACTCGACCATGTTCTCGCCGATCGTGAACCGATCGGTGCGCTCATTGAGCACCATGGCGCCGACCTCGGCCTGATGATGGATGTCGAAATCGATGTTGCCGAAGTTGCCGATGAATCCTCGCAGGAACTCGAGGATCGCGGACTTGCCGCGCAGCGGTTCCATCGGAATGTTGTGGTAAACGGCGTCGTCGCTGAAGTATTCGACGATCGACTCGGGCGTTCCGGTACGCCATTCGGCGCAGAAGGTGGTGACGAGCTCTGCCGGGGTGGGCATGGACGGCCTCCTAGATTTCTGGAACGTGTTACAGGATGCTCGCGGGCGCGAGGCCACGCAACCCCGGCGGGCTATTCCGGCAGCGGGAGATATTCGACCCGCGCGCCGTCGGCGGCTTCGGCCGGCACGATCACCAAAGCCTCGCGATCGAGTAATCCGGCCAGGTGAGCGGTGCGGATGGCGGCATCGCCGAGCCAGCCGTCCTCGACGGCACGGGCCGGCACGATGCGCGGCACCGGTCCGGAGATCTCGCCCGCATTGAGCAGCGGTGCGGACCGGACCCGGGGAGCGGTCCGGCCGGTCAGGCCGGACACGATGGCCGGGGCCAGTGCCGACAGTGTTGCCACGGCCGCGAAGGGATTGCCCGGCAGTCCGAGAATCAGTGGGCCGCCCGGCAATTCCGCGACCACGGTCGAGCCGCCGGGACGCATCCGCAAGCGGTGCACCAGAATTCGCGCCCGCGCCCGATCCAGTGCGGTACGCAGCTGATCGGCCGCACCGCCGCCGGTGGCCCCGACGATCACGAACAGATTGTCGTCGGACGGAGTGGTCAGGAGTTCGTCGAAGCCATGGGAGGTATCTCGCAGGTGGACCCGGTCGGTGGGTTCGATTCCGTACCGGGACAACAGATCCGGCAGCACCGGGCCGATCGAGTCCCGGGTCTGTCCGGCACGCAGTGGGCCGTCGCCGCGAATCTCGTCGCCGGTCATGACGATTCGTGCCCGCACCGGTCCGCGCACCCGCACGGTGCGCACCTCGGCGGCCGCCGCCACCGAGATCAGCGCCGCCGTCACCGGTGTGCCCGGGTGGGCGATGATGTCGCCGATGCGCCAGTCCTCGCCGCGGCGGCGGATGTCGTCACGGACGGGCGCCTCGGGCAGCCGGCGCAGGATGCCCTCGTCGACCCGGAGGTATTCGTCGCGGACCACGGCGTCGCTGCCCTCGGGAACATGTGCGCCGGTGGCGATCCGCACCGCCTCACCCGCGCGCAGGCCGGCCGGGCGTTCACCGCCGGCGAAGCCGATGTCGCCACGCAGGTGCCAGGGTTCGGTTCCCGCCACCGCACAGCCGTCCATGGCCGATACGTCGAAGCGGGGCAGGGCCTCGGCGGCCGTCAGCGGTTCCGCGAGTGCCGCACCCCGGACCGCGCCGATCGTGGCCTCGCGCACCGGCAATCGGGTCGGATCCGTCGCGAGGATCTCACGGGCCCGCTCCAGTGGCAGTGGCGGCACCGCGGCCTGCGCGGCGCGAACCTGTTCGGGGGTATCGCAATCGGCGATGCCGGTGAGCGCGACCATCACCGTGTTCGCCGGGACGAGCGCCTTCATGGGCTGATTCTCGACCGAGTCCAACCGCCGCAACGCGGTCAGCAAGGCCGCGCGCCGCCACACACCCACCAGATATTGCGGGCGGCCCGATTCGTCGGTCGCGAAGGCCGCGTCCGCGACCGAAGTCGTGACGTATTCGATCAATTCCTCGATCGTCGAGGCGGTGAGGAACGGCAGGTCGGCGGCGAGGAGTACGACGAGATCGGCCGGGTGCGGATCGTCGGCCAGGGCCCGGATTCCGGATTCGAGGGCCGCGACCGGACCCGATCCGGACGGAACCTCCTGTACCTGAAGGATTTCCGCGGGCAGTTCGGGCCGGGGCGGGCCGACCACCACGACACGGGCGCAGTCGGCGACCGCGGCGAGTGCGGTGCCGAGCATGGTGCGCCCGCCCACGGTGATCGCGGGTTTGTCCACACCACCCATCCGAGTGGCGCGCCCACCGGCCAGCACGATGGCATCGACGGTGGTCACCACGGCACGCCCGGCAGATTGATCATGCGCAGATCGTAGTGGGCGGTGCGCACGGCGGGTGCGGGGTCAATCGCCCGGTGTCGACAGCAGCCGGAAACGATTGGTGCCCGGATCGGTGAGAATCGCCTGGGCGGGCGGGTCCGCGCGCGCGGCGTCGCAGGTGACGGCACCGGCCGCGGTGAGCCGTGCGATCTCGGGGGCGGGGTCGCCGGCCGGGACGGCGACGATGTCCAGGTGCAGGCGATCGCATTCGCGGTCCGCGACCAGGGTGCGCAGGAATTCCAGCCACGGCCCCTGCCCGGTGGCCGAGCGGATACCGGCGTACCGGGACTCGTCGTGGGTCAGCGGCCAGCCCGCGGCGGCCGACCAGAATCGGGCCAGTTGCCCGGGATGCGGGGTGTCGACCACGATCGCCGCGACCGCGCCGGTGTCGACGTACTCCTCCCGTGGTTCGAGCACACAGAATTCGTTGCCCTCCGGATCGGTGAGCACCGACCATGGCACCTCGCCCTGACCGATGTCGACCGGCCGCGCACCCAGCGCTCGTGCCCGATCCACTTGGACGCGTTGATGATCCAGGGAATGGCCGACCAGATCCAGATGGATGCGGTTCTTCCCGGATTTCGGTCTGGAGGTCGGCAGGAACATCAGAGCCACATCGGCCGCGTCGGGATCGGGGGCGGCCACCTCGACCGACTCCGGACGATCCACGGTGATCTGCCAGCCGAGCAACTCCGCCCAGAACCTCGCCACGGTCCGAGGCCGGATCGCATCGAACACCACGCACGCCAGACGGGTGGTCATGACTCCACGGTAACCGCGGTTTCGCGCGAGCGGGCGGAATCGCCGTCAGGACGCGGACGGCAGTTCAGTTCCCGAAGCGGAAGCGAGCCGCGGCCAGGTCGACCCGGTCGCCACGCAGCGGGCAGCCCTCCTCGGCCAGCAGGCGCAGTTGCCGGTGCACCAGATGGGCGGCCGGGGTGCCGTCGGCGCGCAGCACCCGATGCCAGGGCAGATCCGCGGAATCGGTGCGCATGATCCAGCCGACCGTTCGCGGGGTCGACAACCCCGCCGCCGCGGCGATGTCGCCGTAGGTCGAGACCCGGCCGGGCGGGATGGCCGCGACCAGTTCCCGGACCCGCTCGATCTCGGCGTCGGTGGTGGCCATCAGAGCACCGACCGGACGATGTCGGCGGTTTCGGCCGGCCGGGCCTGGGCGATCATGTGGTCGCAGTCGAATTCGTGCAGCGTGAAGTCCGGGAGGGTGGCGAACGCGTCGACGGTGGCCGCCGTGACGAACGGCGCCTTGCCGGCGCGTACCAGCACGGTCGGTATCGACGGCGGGGGCAGGACGAGTTCGCGTGCCAGCTGCCCCCAGTACGAGGTGACCGCGGGCAGGTTCGTCCGCCACGTCACGCGGCCGTCCGCGGTCGGGACGAGGTGCTGGGCGAGTTCGCTCTCGAGCAGTTCGGGGGCCACGTCGGCCCAGGCGGTGTGCAGCTTGTCGTCGCGCGCCTCGGCGATGTCGGCGTAGTCGGGCCGGGCCAGACCGGCCGCGGCGATATCGGCGACCAGCTGCGGGTCCAGGCCGCTCGCCGGGTCGAGCAGCACCAGGGCCCGGACCTCGGCCGGATACCGGCGTGCCAGGTGGATCGCGACCGCGCCGCCGAAGGAGTGGGCGAGTACCACCGCCGGCTCGGTGAGCAGACCGGCCAGATCGTCGACGATCTGCTCGTAGGTCCACGGCGGGAGTGGACTCGCCAGGCCGTGACCGCGCAGGTCGGGGGCGACGATGCGGGCCTCGGGCAGATGTCGCTGGGCCAGATCGGCCCAGCGCAGGCCGTGTCCGGTCAGGCCGTGCAGGGCCAGGACGAGGGGGCCGTCGGCGGGGCCGAAACGGTGAACGTGGGCGTCGGGCACACCGATCATTGTGCCGCCGGAGGTTCCGGGAGGGGCGGGCGCCCGGCCCGGAAAGCGTTGGTGCCCAGCGCGAATGTCGGGCCGGATTCGGTGACCGCGATTGCCCGGGGCTGTCCGCAACGGGTGAACGGGCACCGAACGGGTGCGGCTGCGGAAATTCCGCGGCCCTATTCGCGGGGGCCGGGTGCGACGGCAGCGTGGCCTCGTCGCCGGGCCCTTCACCTGCGCATATGTGATCCGGTGCGCGGAACGCGGGAATTCGCCGAAATCACAACGGTGATCGCGGGCACCGATCACAGGTCGGACACATCACACGAACGGGGTGCGTTTGCTGTCACGGAATTCAATTGTGTCGGGGGTGTCTGTTGAAATAGCCGCTGTGATGCGATCGGATAGCTCGGTGCGACTGGTGCGCCGCAGTGAGACCGCACCCCGGCCACGCGAATGGGGTGCCGATGTCCGGACGTTGTTCGCGGGTGGGCCGGGCGCGGATACGGGCTGGCGGCCGTGGCAGGTACTGGGCGGGCCCGGCACCGGTAAGACCGCGCTGCTCACCGATCTGGCCGTCGACCGGATTCTCGCGGCCACCGACCCGGAGTCGGTCCTGATCCTCACCCATTCCAAACAGGCCGCCGTGCGGGTTCGCAACGCGCTCACCCGGCAACTCGGCGCGTTGGCGCCGGGCCTCGGCGGTGTGCCCGGCGTCAGTCGCGAGCCGATGGTGCGCACCGTGCACTCGTACGCGTTCTCGATCCTGCGCACCCACGCCACCTCCCGCGGCAATCCACCGCCGCGCCTGCTGACCGGAGCCGAACAGGATGTCGTCCTGCGCGAGATGCTGCGCGGTGAGCTGATCGACAGCACCGCCGGCGGGGAGGAGCTCTGGCCGCAACGCCTGCACGCCGCGCTCGGCACCGACGGCTTCGCCGTGCAGCTGCGGGACCTGATGCTGCGGGCCACCGAGCGCGATCTGGGGCCCGAGGATCTCGTCGAACTGGGCCGCCTGCACGACCGCGCGGAATGGGAGGCGGCCGGGGCGTTCGCGCTGCGGTACGAGCAGGCGATGCTGTTGCGCTGGTCGGTCGGTGTGCAGGCACCCGAAGCCAGCGCACCCGCCCTCGATGCCGCCGAACTGGTCGGTGCGGCCCTCGACGTGCTCATCGAGGACGAGGATCTGCTCGCCGCCGAGCGAGAACGGGTCCGTCTTCTGCTGGTGGACGATGCTCAGCACGTGGATCCACTTGCCGCGCAACTGATCCGGGCCATCGGCTCGGGCCCGGCGACGACCGTGATCGCCGGCGATCCGGATCAGGCGATCTTCACCTTCCGCGGTGCCGACCCCCGCTTCGTCACCGAACCCGATGGGCCGCCGCAGCGCCGGATCGTGCTGCACGACGATCATCGCTGCGCCCCGGCCGTCCACGCCGCGGTGGCACGCGTCGCCGCCCGGATGCCGGGACGTACCGCGCACCGGTTCGCGACGCACGGGGACGATCACCATCTGCTGGGCGACCCGGTCGTGGACGGGCAGGTGCAGGTGCGGGTGCTCACCACACCCGCCAAGGAAGCGGCCGTGATCGCCGATCATCTGCGTCGTGCCCACCTCACCGCCGACGTGCCGTGGTCGCGGATGGCGGTGGTGGTGCGCTCGGTGCCGCTGTCGCTGGGACCGTTACGGCGTGCGCTCACCGCGGCGGGAGTACCTGTCCTGCAACCGAAACCGGATGTCCCGCTGGCGCGGCGGCGGGGAGCGGTGTGGATGCTGCAGTCGCTGCGCGCTCTGCTCGTTGCCGAACGCGACCGGCCGGAGATCTTCACCGAGGACGATGCGCTCGACCTGCTGCTCGGCCCGCTCGGCGGCGCCGATCAGATCAGCCTGCGGCGGTTACGCCGTGGTGTTCGGCGGGCGATCATCTCCCGCGGGTACGTGATGGCGGAAACGAACACCGCCACGATGCCGGTCGAGTCCGGGCCGGATGAGGGGAGCGGGAGCGGTCACCCGGCCGCACCGCGACCGGCGACCGAATCGGCCCGGGATGCCGCCGGTGACGATGAGCCGGCCGAGCTCGCCCCCTACTCCGAACTCGACCGGTCCTCCGCCGTCGTGCTGCGGGATCTCATCACCGGTGTCGGTGACCGGACTCTGGTCGCGCATCTCACCGACGTCGAGGTCGCGCCACTGGCCCGGGTGCTGAAGGCGGTCGATCGCGCCCGCCGGGTGCTGCGGCGCGGGGCCGGGCTCGAGGATGTGCTGTGGGCGCTGTGGACCGCGTCCCGGCTGGAGAAGCGGTGGATGGCGCAATCGGAGCGTGGCGGTCCCGGCGCGGTGCAGGCGGATCGCGATCTGGATGCGGCCGTCGGATTGTTCGATGCCGCCGCCGCCTACGTCGACCGGCTGCCCGGCGCCGCCGCCGACGGATTCGTGGAATATCTGGAACAGCAGGAGATCAACCAGGATTCCGCGCCGCTCACCGACCCCGGTGACGCGGTCGCGATCGTCAGCGCGCACGCCGCGGCCGGGCGGGAATGGGATGTCGTCGCGGTTGCCGGTGTGCAGGAGGGGATCTGGCCGAATCTGCGCTCACGAGGCACCCTGTTGGGGGTGGAGGAACTGGTCGATCTGGTGGGCGGGGTGGCCGATCCCGGTGAACAGGTCAGTCGCTCGGCGCCGATTCTGGCCGAGGAACGCCGGCTGTTGCTGCTCGCCTGCAGCCGCGCCCGGCACAGCCTGCTCGTCACCGCGGTCGAATCCGTGACCGGCGACCGCGATCTCGTCCCGTCCCGCTTCCTGGCCGAACTCGATCCGGAGGCCGATCCTGGTGAGCCGGGCCGCATTCCGGCGCCGGTCGATCCGGGCCGCGCCCTCATCGCTCGAGCGCTCATCGCCGAATTGCGCGGTGTGGTCTGCGACGACACCGGCGATCCGGCCCGCCGCGAGCGCGCCGCCACCCAGTTGGCCCGGCTCGCGCGCGCGGGTGTGCGCGGCGCACACCCCGACGAGTGGTACGGCACGGCTGCGCAGAGTTCCGAACTGGCGCTGTGGGACGACGGCGACGGGCCGGTCGCGTTGTCGCCGTCGACGGTGGAACTGCTGAAGACCTGCCCGCTGCGCTGGGCCCTGGAACGCCACGGTGGCGACGACGGTGACAACCCGCACGCGGTCAAGGGCAATCTGGTGCACACCCTGGTGCAGGCGCTGGCGGGCCGCGTCACCGAGGAGCAGGTGAAAGCCGCCCTGGTGAAGGCGTGGAAGGCGGTCGACCCGAGTTCGGGTGCCGACGGTCCGCACAGCTGGCATTCCCGGCTGGAACTGCGCCGCACCGAATCGATGGTCGACACCTTCCTGGCCTGGTTGCGCAATACCCGCGACGAACTGGCCGAGGTCGGCGTCGAGGTGCCGGTGGACTGTGTCCTGCCGGCCCGCGATCCGGACGAGGTGCCGGTGCGGATTCGTGGCCGGGTCGATCGGGTGGAGCGAGATGCGCAGGGCCGCTTCGTGATCGTCGACATCAAGACCGGAAAGACCCCGATCTCCAAGCAGTCCGCGCAGGACCACGCCCAGCTGGCCACCTATCAGGTCGCCGCGGGCGCGGGCGCGTTGTCCGCCGAGATCGACGGACAGACCGTGGAACCCGGCGGGGCCCGTCTGGTCTATGTGGCCAAGCCCAGCCGCGGCAGCGCCACCGAGCGGGTGCAGACCGCCCTCGACGACGAGGGGATCACGCGGTGGCGCAGAACCGTCCACGATGCGGCCGCGGCCACCCGTGGCCCCGGTTTCCTGGCCATGCGCAATGACGGCTGCCGGCACTGCCGGGTGTCGGGTAGCTGCCCGGTGCAGGATGCGGGCCGGCAGGTGACGGATCCATGAGCATCACGCCGGGGGAGCTGGCTCAGACCCTCGGCCTGCCGCCACCCACCGACGAACAGGCCGCCGTGATCGCGGCGCCCGCGGGCCCGACCCTGGTGGTGGCCGGCGCGGGCGCCGGGAAGACCGAGACCATGGCCGCCCGTGTGGTGTGGATGGTCGCCAACCGGCTGGTCGCCCCGGACGCGGTGCTGGGGCTGACCTTCA
Source organism: Nocardia sp. NPDC052254 (assembly GCF_040679495.1). NCBI lineage: Bacteria > Bacillati > Actinomycetota > Actinomycetes > Mycobacteriales > Nocardiaceae > Nocardia > Nocardia sp. NPDC052254. Next base: position 100,271 of record NZ_JBFAUW010000015.1, read on the forward strand.
CCCGAAAAGCCGCGCAGCAGTTGACCACCCGAATTCGCACCCGGCTGGCGCGGCTGGCGGGATCTCCTCTGGTACGGGAGATCGACAGCAGCGGCCGGTTACGCGCCGCCCTCGCCGGCTCCGAACCGGAGATCAGCACCTACCACTCCTATGCGGGCCGGTTGCTGTCCGAACACGGTCTGTTGCTGCCGGTGGAACCCTCGGCCACCCTGCTCACCGAGACACAGCTGTGGCAGCTGGCGCATCGCGTGGTCACCGGCTGGGACGGTGACCTCGACACCGAACGCACCCCGGTGTCGGTCACCGAGGCGGTGCTGGCACTGTCCGGGCAACTCGCCGAGCATCTGGTCGAGCCCGAACAGCTGGTCACCGCGCATCGGGAGCTGGAGCGGCTGGTGGAGACGTTGCCGGCCGGTCCACGGCAGCGTGGTGGCCCGACTCGGGAACTGCGCTCCATCGTGGCCGCACAGCAGGACCGGGTGGCGCTGCTGCCGCTCGTGCAGCGTCTCGGAGCGGAGTTACGCCGCAGGGGCGCCTTGGATTTCGGCTCGCAGATGTCGCTGGCGGCGCGGCTGGCGGCCACCCACCCCGAGGTCGGGGTCGCGGAATGCGAGCGCTTCCGGCTGGTCCTGCTCGACGAATACCAGGACACCGGCCATGCCCAGCGCATCCTGCTCACGGCGCTGTTCGGGGAACGTTCCGTCGTCGATATCGGCACCCGGACCCCGGTACCCGGTGTGGATTTCGCGGGCCGCCCGGCGGTGACCGCGGTCGGCGATCCGATGCAGTCCATCTACGGCTGGCGCGGGGCCTCGGCCGCCAATCTGCCCCGGTTCACCACCGATTTCCCTGCCGCACCGCGGGTTCCGGCGCCGGTGCTGCCGCTGCTCACCAGCTGGCGCAATCCGCCGGAGGCGCTGGATCTGGCCAATCTGGTCGCCGCCCCGCTGCGTGATGGCGGGGTGCGGGTCGATGCGCTGCGTCCCCGGCCACAGGCTACCGCCGGAACCGTGGCACTGGCGCTCACCGAAACCGTTGCCGACGAACGTGATTGGACTGCCGAGCAGATTGCCGCGGAGTGGGCACGCGCGGTCGCCGCGGACCACCCGCCACCGACCTCGGCGGTGCTGGTGCGGCGTAATGCCGACGCGGCGCCACTGGCCGAGGCACTGCGCGCGCGGGGACTACCGGTGGAGATCGTGGGTCTGGGCGGACTGCTGGCCACTCCGGAGGTGGCCGATGTGGTGGCGACCCTGCGCCTGATCGCGGACCCGTCCGCCGGTAGCGCGGCGATGCGGATCCTCACCGGCGCCCGCTGGCGGCTCGGCGTGCGCGATCTGGCGGCGTTGTCGGCCCGGGCGCGGGAGTTGTCCATCATCACTCCGCAGGGCCGGACCGAATCCATCACCGATACCGCGGCCCTCTCGGAGGCGCTGCGCGCGGTGGCACCCGAACCCGCCGAACAAGCGAGTCTCGCCGACGCGATCGCCGATCCCGGCCCGCCGGAACGCTATTCGGATCCGGGATACGCGCGCATCGTCGCGCTGGGACGAGAACTGGCGGCATTGCGCGAGCGCGGCGGTCAGTCTCTGCCCGAACTCGTCGCCGATGTGGAACGGACCATTGCGGTGGGGGTGGAGTCCCAGACCCGCCGGGCCGCGGCCGGTGGCGGTGCGGGCCGGGAACATCTGGATGCCTTCGCCGAGGTGGTCGCGGGGTACGCGGGGGACCACCGTGCCACCCTGTCCGGTCTGCTGAGCTTCCTCGCCGCCGCCGAAGAGGTCGAGAACGGTCTGGAGCCAGGCGAAGTCGAGGTCGCCCACGACCGCGTGCAGATCCTCACCGTGCACGCCGCCAAGGGGCTCGAATGGGAAGTGGTTGCCGTACCCCATGTGTCGCGCGGGCTGTTCCCCTCCGGAACAGCCGCCGGCACCTGGCTCGGTGCGCTCGCCGAACTGCCCACCGCCCTGCGCGGGGATCGGCAGCGTGAACCGGAAACGGGCGCCGCCGATTCCGTCCGTGACGGGGTACCGGTACTGGATCTGAGCGACCTGTACGACCGCAGCGATCTGGAACAGGCGATCAAACAGCACAAGGAGGCGCTGAGCCGTCGACGCCTCGATGAGGAGCGTCGCCTGTTCTATGTCGCGCTCACCAGAACCGAACGCGCACTGTTCGTCTCGGCCCACCACTGGGCCGAGACCGGAACCACGCCGAAGGGTCCGTCGGATTTCCTGCTCGAATTGAAGCGGTGGACCGAACATCCGGAATCACCGGGTCACGGCACGGTCCACATCGACAGATGGGACGATGCGCCGCCGCCGGATGCCGTGAACCCGTTCACCGACGATCCCGCCGTGGCGGCCTGGCCGCGAGATCCGCTCGGGGCCAGGCGCGGCGCGGTCGAAGCCGGCGCCGCACTCGTGCGCGCGGCGCTGTCGGATCTGCCACCGGAGATCGACGCGCGTCACGTTTCCGCCGCGCCGGCCGGCGTGACTCGCACCGACCGTGGCCGGCGCCGTGCGGCGAACCGGCCGGGGCCTGCCGTGGAACCCTCGGTCGGCGAGGACGCGGCGGCCGGGTCTTCGGGTGCTGAACCATCGAGTGCCGAGTCCTCGAGTGCCGGCCCACCGGGCACAGAGCCGGCTCGTCAGCTGGACCTGTTCGCCGATATCGGCGGCGAATCCGGCACTGCCACAGCACGATCGGATGCCAACGGAATCGTCGATGGTGCCGGCCCGGCGTCGAAGGAATCGGATCACGACGCCGAACCACCGCGTCACACCGGTGATCCGGGGCGGGCGAGCACTTCCGGGACGAGAGGCGACGCGGCTGATCCGGCCGCCGCAATCTCCGATCCCGTACCGGACGAGAATGATTCGGAGTCCGATCCCGAGGGCTGGGCCGCGGATGTGGATGCGCTGCTGGCCGAGCACTTCGCGACGGCCGAGGGCATCCGCGAGGTGGAACTGCCCGCGCAGCTGCCCGCGACCGCCCTGGTCGACATGCGTGCCGACCCGGCGAAACTGGCGGCCCGATTGCGTCGCCCGCTGCCCTATCCGCCGAGCCCGCTTGCCCGGCGCGGCACCGCATTCCATGCCTGGCTGCAGCGCTGGTTCGGTGCTGTCGGCCTGCTCGAGTTCGACGAACTGCCCGGCGCCGCCGACAGTGGAGCGCGCGACGGAGATCTGGTCCGGCTGCAGGAGGCGTTCCTGGCCTCCCCGTGGGCCGACCGCAATCCCATCGATGTGGAAGTGGGGTTCGAGACCAGTATCGGTGGCACCGTGATCCGCGGCCGGATGGACGCGGTGTTCAGCGAATCGGGCGGGCGCTGGCTGGTCGTGGACTGGAAGACCGGCGCGGAACCGACCCGCGCCGAGGAGCGGTCGGTCGCGGTGCAGCTGGCGGTCTATCGCGTCGCCTGGGCCCGCATGATGGCCGCGCGCACCGGCGAACCGGAAGACCGGATTCTCGAAAGAGTCGGCGCCGCGTTCCATTACATACGCAGCGGCCGCACCGTGGCGCCCGCGGAACTACCGGGTCCCGACGAGCTGGCCGACCTCATCGCCACCGCGGCCCCGAGACAGGTACCGGCAGACCTGCCGCCCGAACCCGATCCCGGCGTCGATCCGGAGCCGGGATCCGAGTGGGAGCGGTCATGGGACCCCGAGCCCGCGCCCACTCCCGATTCACGCACCGATCGTGCGGCCGTGTCGGATCGGGAGGTGCCCCGCGACCGTGCACCGGGGCCGGACCCGGACCTGATACTCGAATCCGATATCGCACCGGACCCCGGCGACCGTCCGGATCCGGGCCGGCCGTCGTGAGAGTCGTCCGCGCTCAGGCGGCGTCGCGGCTGATCCGCAGTGCCTGGGTGATCATCGGGATCTGCAGCGGCAGCCGCAGCACCGATACCCACGTCAGTGGTGCGGTGGTACCGGACTTGCGCAGGGAGTCCGCCGCGAGTTGGACGTTGGCGGGAAACACCGCGATGAACAGCAAGGCCGCCAGCCGTCCGCCCAGGCGGCGGGTCCGCGGCGCCGCCAGCGCCGCCGCGACACCGAGTTCGGCGACTCCCGACGCGTAGGTGTAGGTACGTGCCTTGCCCGGCAGTGCGGGCGGCACGATGGAATCGAACGGTCTGGGGACCACGAAATGCAGGGTGCCCATGCCGAACAGTGCCGCACTCATCAGAACCGCGCGTCGTTGGGAGCCACGGCCGACGTCACTCATGTTCATCCATCCCTTCCGGCGTCCGGTCCTTCCGGCAACAGCCGATGGTGGGCAACGTCCGGTGCCGCTGCGCCCACTCGAGCCACTGTTCCACTTGCGTGCCCGGTCCGTCGAGTCCGCATTCGGCCGGTACGCTGCGCAGCTGTGGCACAGTTGGGCGACGACATGACCGGGGGACACCGTGTTCGGTGAGGGCTCACGAGGTCTGGGCCGATTGACCGAGAGACCCGATTACGCGCTGGTCGGTATCCTTCGCATTCCGGAACTGCGCATCAGCCCCTGGGTCTCGCTGACTCGCCGGGTCCTGTTCGCGGTCCTGCTGCTGGTAGCGGCCACACTTGTGGTCTATTTCGGTCGCGCCGGCTATCACGACAATCGCGGCGAGGAGTTGACCCTGCTCGATGCCGCCTATTACTCGACGGTGTCGCTGTCGACGACCGGCTACGGCGACATCACCCCGATCACCGAGAACGCGCGGCTGATCAACACGATCGTCATCACCCCGCTGCGTGTGCTCTTCCTGATCGTCCTGGTCGGTACCACCCTGCAGGTGCTCACCGAGCGGTCACGTCAGGCGTTCAAGATTCAGCGATGGAGGCAGAGGGTGCGCAATCACACCGTGATCGTCGGGTACGGGACCAAGGGCCGCACCGCGGTCGACGCGATGCTCGGTGACGGGGTACAACCGGCGGAGATCGTGGTCGTCGACACCGACGCCACCGTGCTCGAGACCGCGGCCAATGCGGGCCTGGTGACGGTGCACGGATCGGCGACGAAGTCGGATGTGTTGCGGCTGGCCGGAGTTCAGCACGCGTCGTCGCTGGTGGTGGCCGCCAATCGGGACGACACCGCGGTGCTGGTCACCCTCACCGCGCGGGAACTCAATGCCAAGGCCAAGATCGTCGCCTCGATCCGGGAGGCGGAGAACACCCATCTGTTGCGCCAGTCCGGCGCCGATTCGGTGGTGGTTTCCTCCGAGACCGCCGGGCGCCTGCTCGGTATCGCGACCACCACTCCGAGCGTCGTGGACATGATCGAGGATCTACTCACGCCGGAAGCGGGTTTCGCGATCGCCGAACGCGATGTGGAATCCGACGAGGTGGGCGGCTCGCCCCGGCACCTGCGCGATATCGTGCTCGGCGTGGTGCGGGAGGGAACGTTGATCCGGGTCGACGAACCGGAGGTGGACGCCCTCGAAACCGGCGACAAACTGCTCTATATCCGCCGCGTGCACAAATGACCCGGAGGGATAGTCTCGAAGTCGTGTCGGTATTCGAACTGAATGGTGTTCCCCTGTTGTCGCGTTCGGCCCTCGACCGCGCCGAGACGGCGCGTTCGGACGAACAGTCGCTGAAGCAGGGCTGGTCCAGCGCGAAGCTGCTGCGGATGAACAGGCGGGGCCAGGTTCGTATCGACGGTGATCAGGTGGTCCTGGACGAGGCGGTGACGTACTCGGCCGAACCGGCGCCGGAGGCGGTATTGCTCGGTGTCGTCGAGGGTGCGCACATCTGGGCCGTCCGCGACAACGAGCTCGACGGTCAGCTGATGGATCTGCGAGTGGTCGGCAGCAACGTTCATCTCGACGATGTGACCCTGGGCATTCTGTCCACCGCGCTGGCACTGCTGAACTGGCATGATCGCGCCGGCTACAGCGCCGTCGACGGCAGCCCGACCACGATCTCCAATGCCGGTTGGTCGCGGATCAACGGCTCCGGGCACGAGGAGTTCCCGCGTATCGACCCGGCCGTCATCTGCCTGATTCACGACGGCGGCGACCGGGTGCTGCTCGGCCGCCAGACCACCTGGCCGGAGCGGATGTTCTCCCTGCTCGCCGGATTCGTCGAGGCGGGCGAATCACTGGAACGCTGCGTGGCGCGTGAGATCCAGGAGGAGGTCGGCGTCGAGGTCTCCGATATCCGCTACCTGGGCAGCCAGCCCTGGCCGTTGCCCCGGTCCCTGATGCTCGGTTTCGCGGCGGTCGCCGATCCCGAGGCGCCCCTGTTCTTCTCCGATGGTGAGATCGCCGAAGCGCACTGGTTCACCCGCGAGGAGGTGCGCACGGCGCTGGCCGCCGGCGCGTGGGGGTCGGTCACCGGGGAGACCGGACAGGCCGAGCAGCAACGGCTGCTGCTGCCGGGGTCCATCTCCATCGCCCGTACCATCATCGAATCCTGGGCCGCCGCAGCCTGATTCGCGATGCGCGGCCGGTTCGTCGCCGGCCGCGCCGCGGTACTCAGCCGATCGCGGCGAGGGCCTGCTTGACCTGCGCGAGGCTCGGATTCGTCGCGGTCGACCCGTCGGCATACTTCAGGGTCGGCACCACATGGTTGCCGCCGTTGACGCGTCCGACGAACTCGGCCGCCTCCGGATCCTGTTCGATGTCGACCTTGGTATAGGCGATACCGGCCTCCTGGAGTTGCTTCTCCAAGCGGCGGCAGTAGCCGCACCAGGTCGTCGAGTACATGGTCAGGTCTGTAGCAGTCACGCTTGATTGAACATCGAACGGGTTTTGCGTGTTCCCGTGGGGGTTGTGATCCAGGTGGTGAGTGCGCACACCCGGCTGGACGGTCCGTTCGCCCGAGGGGGCGAGGGCACCTTGAAGCCCGAGGGCGGACCCGAGGCGCCGTTCGTGGTCGAGCGGCTGACCGGCGAGGAATTCGTCGACGTCTCCCAGCGGTGCGCGGCTGGTCTTCGCGCATCGGGTGGCCGAAGCCGGCGGTGGGTTGTGAGGTATCGGTCACCATGAGCGGTCCGCAGGGGGTTGCGGCCGGCGCGCATGGGCGGCGGCCCGGCCCGTCCGATCGACCGGGATCCGACGGCGCCGGTGGCGACCGCCGAGGCGCGGCGGTCCAGGGGAGTTGTTCCGGGACCGTCCGGCTGAGCTCCCCGGTCACGCGATACCGGCCACCGCCGTGAACCCACGCCGCCACGGATGTCGGTGGGCCCTGTCATGATGGTTCGCGTGCCTGTTCCGACCCCACCCAGCCTGCGGCTCGACGGGCTCGATCCGGAGCAGGCCGCGGCGGTACGGGCGCCGAGAGGTCCGGTGTGTGTGATCGCCGGTGCGGGTACCGGTAAGACGCGCACCATCACCCATCGGATCGCGCATCTGGTGTCGGCCGGACATGTGCGCGCCGATCAGGTCCTGGCGGTGACCTTCACCGCGCGCGCGGCCGGTGAACTTCGTGCCAGGTTGCGCGCCCTCGATCTCGGCGGTGCGGCGAATACCGTGCAGGCGCGCACCTTTCACGCGGCGGCGCTGCGTCAGCTGAAGTACTTCTGGCCGCAGGTCGTCGGCGATGTGCCGTGGAAACTGATCGACTCGAAATTCGCCGTCGTCGCCCAGGCCGCTCAGCGGGTGGGGCTGCCGACCGCCACGGACAGTGTGCGCGACCTCGCGGGCGAGATCGAGTGGGCCAAGGCGTCGCTGGTCGCGCCGGAGGACTATGCCCACGCGGCCCACCTGCACCACCGCGACATCCCGTATCAGGCGGACAAGATCGCGGCGGTGTACACCGGCTACGAAACGCTGAAGAACACCCCCGACGGCCTGCTGCTGGATTTCGACGATCTGCTGTTGCACACCGCGGCCGCGCTGGAGGACTATCCGGCTGTCGCCGAGGAGTTCCGCGGCCGTTACCGCTGCTTCGTGGTCGACGAGTACCAGGACGTCACCCCGCTGCAGCAGCGGGTACTCGGCGCCTGGCTCGGCGATCGCGACGATCTGACCGTCGTCGGCGACGCCAATCAGACGATCTATTCGTTCACCGGTGCCAGCGCGTCCTATCTGCTGGATTTCTCCCGGCGGTTCCCGGACGCGACAGTGGTCCGGCTCGAACGCGACTACCGGTCCACCCCGCAGGTGGTGTCGCTGGCCAACCGGGTCATCGGTGCCGCGCGCGGACGCATCGCCGGCACCCGGCTGCAATTGATCGGCCAGCGCGCCGACGGTCCGGAACCGAAGTTCGCCGAATATGAGGACGAGACGGCCGAGGCCACCGGGGTTGCCAAGCGGATCGCCGCCCTGCTCGGCTCGGGAGTGCCGGCCGCCGAGATCGCCGTGCTCTACCGCATCAACGCCCAGTCCGAGGTCTACGAGCAGGCGTTGACCGAGGCCGGGATTTCCTATCAGGTCCGCGGTGGCGAGGGCTTCTTCCAGCGGCCCGAGGTCCGGCAGGCGGTGCAGGCGCTGCGCCAGGCCGCGGTCCGTGAGGATCTGCCCGACGCCCGCGGAACCGAGGTGGTCACGCTGGTCCGCGCGGTGCTGGCGCGTCTCGGACTGACCGCCACCGAGCCCGCGGGAACGCAGGCCCGGGAGCGCTGGGCCGCACTCGTCGCCCTCGTGGAGCTCACCGAGGAACTGGCTGCCCACGATCCCGAACTCGAATTCCGCGGTCTGTTGCGGGAATTGGCGGCCCGCGCCGAAGCCCGGCATCCACCCACCGTGCAGGGCGTGACATTGGCCTCATTCCATGCCGCCAAGGGCCTGGAATGGGATGCCGTGTTCCTGGTCGGGCTCACCGACGGCACGCTGCCCATCGCGCACGTCCTCGGCGACGGCGGGTCGGTGACCGACGAGGCCGGTCTGGAAGAGGAGCGGCGGCTGCTCTATGTGGGTGTCACCCGCGCGCGCGAACATCTGCGACTGTCGTGGGCGCTGGCCCGCGCCGACGGCCGGCGCCGCAATCGGCGCCGCAGCCGGTTCCTCGCCGGTCTGGTGCCCGAGGATTCACCGGCGTCGACGGTCGCGGTCAGGTCCGGTGTGCGCGAGCGCAAACTTCCGACCTGCCGCGTCTGCGGGCGGTCGCTGCTCAATTCCACCGACACGCTGCTCGGCCGGTGTTCGGCGTGTCCGGCCGAGGTGGACACCGATCTGCTCGCCGCGCTACAGGAGTGGCGCCGCGAACGGGCAGAGGAATTGCGAATCAAGCCCTTCGCGGTGGTCAGCGTCAAAACACTGACCGCGATCGCCGAGCAGGTGCCGACGGACGAGGATGCGCTCGCCTCGATTCCCGGCTTCGGCCAGCAGAAGTCGCAACAGTACGGCCTGGAGTTGCTGGCGCTCATCCGTTCGCGACTGCGCGACCGGTGATTCGCCGAGCGGTCCGCGTAGCGCAAAACCGCAGGTGAAAAATAGGTTGTGCGGTTATGTACCGCACCCGTAGTGTGGTGATCACGCACCGGGGAGGGTTCCGGCGCGCACAGTGATCAGTCGGACAACGAGCAGGAGGGAGGTAGACAAAATGAACAGCATCGTGACTCTCGCTTCGAGAAGCGTTGTGGCACCGGTGGTTCCGAACATGTCCACCTCCCGGGGGGTCCTCGCTATGCAGGGGACCGGTCTGTGCGTCGCAAGCATTATCGGTGCTCGTTCGCAAGCGCCGTCTTATGCAATTGCCGCAGACAAGTCCGAGTGGGGTTGGCATCAGGCACACCTCGGTTTCCACACCGAGGCAGCCGGCGCCTTCGCAGCCGAAGCCGATCGTGAGACGGCAGAGCTGCAGGCAGACCGCCCCCGCAATGCACACCCAGCGACCGTGATCAGTAGCCGACACCGAAGTCGACTCAGGTAGCACCGCTACAGCCTCCTGGCCACGGATCGCCCGACGCGAAACCGTGGCCATAGTTTTATCCGGCCTCCAGCCACCGGCACCGGTTTCGTCGAGAAACGAAACGACTGCTGTACGAGCTGAAGGAGCAATACGTGTCCACCGCGACAGTTACTCGCGTGACATGCCGATCGACTCAGGTCCCGAGGCCGGCCCGCACCCGCGGCGTCGTCCTCGCACTGCCCTGCCGAGTCGGTGACCCGGACCTGTGGTTCGCCGAGAGCCCCACCCAGCTGGAAGAGGCCAAGGAATTGTGCGCTTCCTGCCCGATCCGCTCGGGCTGCCTCGCGGCCGCCCTGGATCGTGGCGAGCCCTGGGGAGTCTGGGGTGGTGAGATCTTCGAACAGGGCGCTGTGATCGCCCGCAAGCGGCCGCGTGGCCGCCCGCGCAAGGTCGCACTGGCGTGACAGGCGTCGAATCGGGCCGCGGGCACATCCGCCTCGGCCGTCATCGGGAACGCGAACGAGCCCCGCACTTCACGAAAGGTGCGGGGCTCGTCCCGTATTCGGCCGGAGATCGCGCGTGGCGCGGACGATCAACTGGCGCTGCGGTATTCGGCGTAGCCCGGCACCCAGTCGTGCATCAGCTTCATGAACGGCACCTCGGCATCGAGCTGTGCGCAGATACCGATGGAGCCCATCAGCACCCGGAACACCATGATGTGCTCGGCCGGAAGCTGCAGTGACATGCCGGTTTTCATCTCCGGTCGGCTCACATCGGTGGCCTTGCCCGCTACCCGCTGCATCCACCTGCGAGTGAAGTGGAACGAGTCTTCACGAATCGGATCGGTGAACGGACGCAGATAGTCGGCGATTTCGGCATGGGTGACGGTGCGACCCGGAATGACCCAGCCCTTGGAGTACATCAGCTCGGTCAGTTCCTCGAAGCGATCCTCGACCGCCAACGCGACCATCTGCCCCAGGATCGGCGGGAATCCGTCCGGCAGGGGCGCGCAGGCGCCGAAGTCCAGCACCGCCAGGCGGCCGTCCTCGAGCATCATGAAGTTGCCCGGATGCGGATCGGCGTGCAGCGACCCCGCCAGTGCGGGGGAGGAGAAGTGGAACTCGCCCATCAGGGTGGCCACCTGATTGCGCAGCGCCACCGTGCCTCCCGGATCCTCGGCGCCGCGCTGGATGATTTTCGACACAGCCGTGCCGTCCAGCCACTCGGTGACGATCACCTTCGGTGCGCCCGCCACCACCTTCGGCACCAGGAATCGCGGATGCCCGTCGAAGGCCTTGGCGAAGCGCCGCTGATTCTCGGCCTCGGTGCGATAGTCCAGTTCTTCCTCGGTGCGCTCGGTGATCTCGGCCAGGATGGGCTTGACGTCGGCACCCGGGATGACGGCGCCGATCATGCCGGCCATCCGGTTGAGCGTCTTCAGGTCGGCGCGCAGGGCCTCGTCCGCGCCGGGGTACTGCACCTTCACCGCGACCGTCCGGCCGTCGGACCATTCGGCCTTGTGGACCTGTCCGATACTCGCCGAGGCGGTGGGGTTGTCATCGAAGGTGCGGAAGCGCTTGCGCCAGGCCGTGCCGAGCTGCTGATCGAGAACGCGGTGGACAGCGGCGGCCGGCAGCGGTGGCGCGGCGGCCTGTAGTTTCGTCAGCGCCTCGCGATAGTGCTCACCGAACTCCTCGGGCACCGCGGCTTCCATCACCGACAGGGCCTGCCCGAATTTCATTGCCCCGCCCTTGAGTTCGCCCAGGACGGAGAAGAGCTGTTCGGCCGCTTTCTGATTCAGTTCGGCATTGATCTCGCCCTTGTCGCCGCCGGCGAGCTTGCGCCCGAATCCCACCGCGGCCCGGCCCGCGATTCCGAGCGGGATCTTGGCCAGCTTGGCATTGCGGGATGAGCTACGGCGCACAATCTCAGACACACACCCATCATGGCTGACCCGAGGTGCCGCGTGCCATGTGAATTGGGTGAACTCTGACCTCGTGGCCGTACGTGTCATCGGTCACAGTGCGACCGGACGGGGGCTCCCGTCGTGGTATCTGCCGTGGTCGCGGGTTCGTGTGGCGCGGCGTTCCGGGGATGCCCACTAGTTTTGGTCTAGTGGACAAAAAGTTGCCCGGGACCATGGCGGCGTTTGTTTTAGTCGTTTAGACTAAAACAATGATGACGATGCGAGACGCGATGACGGCTCTCCGGGAGGTGCGATGCCCGGAGGATCTCTTCGGTGCCGGGGCAACCGATCCGGAGTCTCGTCGCGCCGGGCATCGGGTCTATCTGCGGCTGGCCGCCGCGCTTCATCCGGATCGGGTGCCGGCCGCGCAGGCCATGGCCGCGACCGACGCGTTCGTCCGGCTGGGGCGGCTGTACCGCGGCTGGCTCGCTGCCGCATCGGTGAGCGAAGCCTTCGAGGTCGTCGGTGCGCACGGGCGGTACCGGCTCGGTGCGGCGCACGCCCGCGGTTCGGTCGCCGATGTGTTCCGGGCGGAACCGGATGTGATCGTGAAGCTCGCCCGCCGCCCCCTGGCGAACCGGCTGCTGGCCGGCGAGCGCACCGCGCTGACCGATATCGCGGCCTGGGCCACCGGCCACTCGTGGCCGGCTCCGTACTTCCCGCGCCTGCTGGACGCGGTCGACCACACCGACTCGGCGGCCGGCGACGTCCGCGCGATCAATGTGCTGAACTCGCTGACCGATGGTTTCGTGACGCTGGCGCAGGTCCGCGCGGCCCATCCGGACGGAGTCGACCCGCGCGACTACGCCTGGATGCACCGGCGGCTGCTGCGCTTCCTGGCCGGTGCCGCGGCCGCGCAGTGGGTGCACACCGCCGTCACCGCCGAGAATGTGCTGGTTCATCCGCGCCTGCACGGTGTGGTCCTGATCGGCTGGTCGTTCGCGACCCGTCCCGGCCGCCCCGCCGCCGCCACCCGCACGACGATCGATTACCCGCCGGAGATCGGTGAGGCGGTGAGCCCGCGGACGGATGTGTATCTGGCGCATCGGCTCATGCTCACCATGCTCGGCGCCCGTGCCCCCGCACCCATGCGGGCCTTCGCCGAGGGGTGCCTGCAACCGGCGGCGCGGCTGCGGTCCGAGGCGCACACGCTGCTCGACGAATTCGACGACCTGCTCGACCGGATGTACGGCAGACGCCGCTTCCGGCCGTTCCATCTGCCGGAAGGACAGTGATCACCATGGGTTACGGAAACTGGGACGACAGTGCTTACGACGCGGCCCGTACCTTTCGCTCCGCGCGCGGACTCGACGATTTCGGCTACACCGCCGATATGCGGACCAGACCCGGCGCCGAATGGGTCGCACACGCCGAGCTCGATCCGTGTGGCGTGGTGATGCGGGAATCGCGCGATTCCGCGGATCATGGTGCCGCGCTGCCGATCGCGGTGTTGTTCGATGTCACCGGGTCGATGGGGGTGGTGCCACGCATCATGCAGGAGAAGCTGGCGACACTGCACGGACTCTTGCAGCGCAAGGGGTATGCGGAGGATCCGCAGATCCTGTTCGGCGGTATCGGCGACGCCGACTGCGACCGGGTACCGCTGCAGGTCGGCCAGTTCGAATCCGACAACCGGATGGACGAGCAGCTGCGGCTGATCCTGCTGGAGGGCGGCGGCGGTGGGCAGAAGTCCGAGAGCTACGAGCTGGCGGCGTATTTCATGGCCCGCCACACCGCGACCGACGCGTGGGACAAGCGCGGGCGCAAAGGCTATCTGTTCATCGTCGGAGACGAGTTGAACAAATCGCGGCTGGCGGCCACCCATGTCCGGCGCGTCATCGGTGACGAGGTGGCACAGGATATTTCGGTGCCCTCGATCTACCGGGAACTGAGCGATCGGTGGAACGTCTACTACATCCTGCCCAAGCAGTCGCACTACTACGACGATCCGGACATCACCGAGCACTGGCGGGGAGTGCTGGGCGAACGAGTGCTGCGACTCGAGGATCCGGCAGCGGTCTGCGAGCTCATCGCGCTGACCGTCGGTATCGGGGAGGACCGGATCGATCTCGGCGCCGGGCTCGCCGATCTGCGCGATATCGGCTCCGATGCCGCCGAGGTGGTCGGTGCGGCACTGGCCCCGATCGACGGCCCGGTGCGTGGCCGCGGTGCCGGTGCGTTGCCGGCTGCCTCGGGTGGCGACGACGACGTCCGCTTCGGATGACGACCGTGGGGAATCGGGACGCGGCCCAGCGAATTCGGCAGGGAAGGAACGGGGATGTTCGGCGACCGGCATGTGATCGTGGTCGATCTGGGGTTCGGTGACGCCGGTAAGGGTGCCACGGTCGATTGGCTGTGCTCGCCGCAGGCCGCGTTGGACGTATCGACGGTGGTGCGGTTCAACGGGGGCGCCCAGGCCGCGCACACCGTGATCGACGGAACCCGGCGGCACACCTTCCGGCAGTTCGGATCGGGGACGCTGTCGGGGGTGCCGACGCTGCTGTCCCGGCACGCCCTGGTGGACCCGATCGCCCTTGCCGCCGAGGCCCGGGCGCTGGCCGCCCTCGGTGTCGGCGCCCCGGTGGATCTGGTGTCCGTCGACGAACGAGCGCTGCTCACCACCCCGATCCACGGGGCCGCCAACCGCTGCCGGGAGGATGCGCGGGGTACCGGCCGGCACGGTTCGTGCGGGATGGGCATCGGTGAGACCGCGCGCTACGCCCTCGATCACGACGCGCCACGAGTCCGGGACTGCCGCGATCCGGATGTGCTGCGCCGCAAGCTGGCCGATCTCGAGCGGTACTACGCGCCGTTGCTCGCCGCCGGTCGCCACCATCATGATCCGGTCGACGACCTCGTCGCCGCCTACAGCGAATTCGCGCGCGCGGTGGCGGTGGTGCCCGCTGGCCGGCTCGCCGCCCTCGCGCGGACGGGGCGGCTGGTGTTCGAGGGTGCGCAGGGCGTGCTGCTGGACGAGTGGCGCGGCCTGCACCCCTACACCACCTGGTCGACGGTGGAACCGCGCCGGGCCCGCGCCATGCTGGCGAAGATGGGCGAACCCGGTGCGGTACTGGGCGTGACGCGCGCCTACCAGACCCGCCACGGCGCGGGGCCCTTCCCGACCGAGGATGCGGCGCTCGCGATTGCGGAGCCCGACAACACGACCGGGCGATACCAGGGTGCGTTCCGGGTCGGGCACCTCGATCCGATCCTGCTGCGTTACGCCGTGGACGCCTGCGGGGGAGTGGACGCACTGGCGGTGAATCACCTCGATGTCATCGCCGGGCGCGGTGACATCTGTACCGCCGCAGGATATTTCATCCCGGACGGCTACCTGCGGCGGCTCGACTGCGGACCCTGGCGAGACCTGGACCATCAGCGCCGGCTCACGGAACTGGTCGGCCACAGCACGCCCGATCTGGTGCCGCTGCCCGACGATGTGCCGGCCTTCCTGGCCGAGCGGCTGCAGGCACCGGTAATGCTGACCGGGCACGGACCCGACCGAGCCGATCGGCGGGCCCGCGTCGCGGCTGCGGCATGATGGTTGGCCGTGGAGCAGCAATCCGCCGTATCGCTCGATGTCGTCGCGCTCCGTTTCGGTGCCGACGACCCGACCGTCACCTTCGGGGTGGCGCCCCGGCAACGTGATCCGTTCGCCGGGGCGCTCGCCCTGCCCGGTGTGCTGCTCGGTCGCGGTGAACGTCTGGCCACGGCCGCGCGGCGCGCGGTACACGACAAACTGGGGATCGCACACGGGCGGATCACGGCCGTCGGACAGCTGGTCACCTTCGACGAACCGCATCGAGACCCGCGCGGGCCGACGCTGTCGATCGCGATGTGGGCGGTGCTCGGTGAACCGGGCAGCGCGGACGGTCCGGAAACCCCGGATCCGGGCGGCACCGCCGAATCCGAGCCCGGGGCAGGGGATCTCGGTCTGCGGTGGGTGAGTTTCGACGAGGTCCCCACACTCGCCTTCGACCACAACATGATCGTCGGTGCCGCCCGCACCAGGCTCGCCGAGATGCTCTGGAAGGACCTCACCTTCACCCGTACCCTGCTCGGCGAGCAATTTCCCGCCACCCGGGCGGTGGCACTCGGCACCGCCCTCACCGGCGCCCGCCCCGATCCGGGCAATCTCAACCGCACCCTCGCCGCGTTGCCGGGGCTCAGCCGCACCGGCGAACGCACCCGGGTGAAAGCCACCGGCCGTCCGGCCGCGGTCTGGGCCTTCGCCCCCACCACCTGATTCCCCCATCGCGCTACCTCGTGGTCGCGGCGCTGCGGCCACGGCCGAAGTTCTCGTCCACACCGCTGTGGGCAGCCGCGGCGCTGTCATGAGGTGCTTGCGGCGGGCTGGACTTCGCCGGCCTCGGGAGCGGGGACCTCGATGCGTCGGCAGGCGCATGCTTCGTGAGGAATCCAGTTGCGGGCGGCGATACGACGGGTCGTGGGGTCCAGTTCCAGGGTGGTGTCGAGGGTTCGCGGTGGGTCGTCGGCCTTGCCATCGATGATCGACTCCACCTCGCGCAGCGCCAGGGCCGCGGTCGCGGAGATGGTCGCGGGGGAGGCGTAGCCGGTGCGGCCCAGAAGTTGGGCGGCCAGATGCGGCCATTCGGCGTCGAAGTCGGTGCGGGTCAGATCGGCGCAGCGCAGGCAGCTGGTACCGCCGGGCAGCACCAGCGGGCCGATGACCCCGTGGCCGTCGCGAATCCGGACCTGCAGATGCGGAATCCGGCGCAGCAGCAGGATACTGACCAACTCCGGACTGGGCACCAGCGCGTCGGTGAGGAGTACCAGATCGGTGACCCCCAGTGAATCCGCACTGCCGCAGCGGTATTCGTGGGTATGCGTCGGCTTGATGCCGAGTCGCCGGATGTCGGTGCTCAGCGTATCGGCCAGTGGGCCGCGGCCGTGCACGTGAACCGAGCGCACTCTGGTGCGGCGGGAGTGTGGCCACACCAGCAGGCCCGCGGTATCGATATCGCGTAACAGGCCCGTCGCCGCCGCGCCGCCGACGCCCGATCTGCCTGCCTCCCACAGAATCTGCGGATGGCTGCGCAGTCCGTCCAGCAGGCGGACGAAGGTCAGGACGGCATCGGCGGGAACATCGGGTGGATCGAGTACCACCGCGTGCTCGGGATCCCACCCCAACTGCACCGCACCCGAGGGCCGGCGCAGGACCGCCACTCGCGGATGCAACATCGGTCCCCGTGCGTGTGACAACGTCATGGGCCGAGTATTGCCGGTCACCCGCCTCGGCTCGCCGGTGAAAAGGCCGGTTATCCACAGGTTCGCTGTTGTCCACAGGCTCCCGGCGCACCGGTCCGGCCCATCGTGGCACGCGGGGTCTCACAAAATCGGCCGAGCACTCGCCGTGAATTTTCCAGAGCGGAGACGAGATTGCTAACGCGCGGGCGGCGGTCGCCGACAATCGGGTCGATCCAGGTCGGTGGAAGGAGCATCATGGGCAGCCCATTCGTCGGTGTGGCGCCGACGGCACCGCGGTACGGCGAACACCGATTCCGCTCGCGTGGCGATTGTGTGATCGCCGGGGACTCGATTCGTGAGTACGCACGCGCGATCGGCGCCGCCGATCCCATCCACTGCGATGAACGCGCCGCCGCCGCACGGGGTTTCGACGCACTGGTGGCGCCACCCACCTTCGCCACGACGGTGTGGATGCAGGCCGAGGAGCGCATACTCGAGGCTCTGGTACCGGGATTTCACAGCGGCCGGGTCGTACACGCCGACCGGACCCTCGAGATCGCGCGCCCGCTACTTGCCGGCGACCGCATCGGCTGTGAGGTCGACTTCGAATCGTTCCGGCACTACCGCGACTACGACGTGGTCTCGGTGACCACATCGCTGCGCGACCACGACGATCAGGTCGTCACCACCGGATCCTCGACGCTGCTCGTGCACACCCCGCCCGCCGCCTGCGCACCGTTGGCCGCGGCGCGCGCACCGCACGGACTCGAGCCGGTGCCGCCGCGGCGCTGTCTGCGCACGGCCCGTCGCGGCCGGATCGCCCCGGCGCTGCCCCGGCCGGTCGTCGACCTCGGGCCGCTGGCGGTCGGCAGCGATCTGCCCGGCGATACCGTGACCATCGCCGACGATGTCGTGCGCCACGCCGGCGCCGTCGACGTGAATGCGGCGGGCGCGGTGCCGGGCATGCTCACCCTGGGCCTGATCTCCGGATATCTCGGACGCTGGCTGGGCGATCCCACCGCGTTGACGAAGCTGCGCGTCCAGTACGCGCCGAAGATGCACTACCTGCCGGTGGCCCCGGATGCTCCGGCGCCGATCCGCTTCGGTGGGCAGGTCGGCTGGCTGAGTTCACGCCGGCGCATGGTCACCGTGGTCGTCGACGCATTGTCCAAGGGCCGCAAGCTGTTCGGCTACGCGACCGCCGAGGCGCGGCTGGGCTGAGTGTCAGCGGGCGTCGTCACCGGGTTCGTCGGTCTCGGAATCCGAGTCGGCGGCGCCGTCCGCTTCGGTACGCGGCTGTTCCTGCTGGGCCGCGCCGCCTTCCCGGCGTTCACGGGCCTCGGTTTCGGCGAGCTGTGCCAGCGGATCGTCGAAGACGTTCGCACCGCCGCCGATCACACCGTCGATGAACCGGCCGGGGTTGTCGAGATCCTCGGAACTCGGCAGCAGGTCCGGATGTGCCCACACGGCGTCGCGCTCCGACATGCTCGCATCGGTCGTGAGCCGCTGCCACAGCGTGGCGGCCTCGCGCAGTTTGCGCGGGCGCAGCTCGAGGCCGACCAGGGTGGCGAAGGTCTGCTCGGCGGGACCGCCCGTGGCACGCCGGCGGCGCAGCGTCTCCGCGAGCGCGCCGGCACCGGGCAGCCGGTCGCCCACCGCCTCGGACACCACGACCTGCACCCAGCCCTCGATCAGGGCTAGCAACGTCTCCAACCGCTCCAGCGCGGCCTTCTGTTCGGGAGTGGTCTGCGGTTCGAAGGTCCCCTGCGACAGCAGTTCCTCGAGTTTCGACGGATCGGTCAGCGACATCGGATCGATGTTCTGCGCCGCCTCCTCGATGGCCGAGAAGTCCATCCGGATCCCGCGCGCGTAATCCTCGACCGCGCCGAGCACCTGCTGGCGCAGCCACGGCACGTGAGCGAACAGCCGCTGATGGGCGGCCTCGCGCGCGGCGAGATAGACCAGGATCTCGCTCTCCGGCCGCTCCAGGCCCTTGGAGAATTCACTGATCGCATTCGGCAGCAGTGCCGCGGTTCCGGCCGGACCCAACGGCAGCCCGATATCGGTGGAGGTCAGTACCTCCTGTGCGAGCTGTCCCAGTGCCTGTCCCAACTGGGAGCCGAAGGCCAGCCCGCCCATTTGTCCCAGCATGCCGAGCATCGGGCCCGCGAACTGCTTGGCCTCCTCCGGCAATGTCGAACTCCACATCCCCGAAACCTGCTCGGCCACCGGATCACACAGGCGTTTCCAGGTCGGCAGCGTCTGCTCGATCCAGTCGTTGGGTGTCCAGGCCACGGTCTTGGTCGCGCCGGCGGGCAGCGTGGTGGCGGCGTCCAGCCAGAGTTCGGCGAGGTGCGCGGCATCGGTGATCGCGCGCTGGGAGCCTTCGGAGACGGGCGCGATGGTCGCGCCGAGCTGCTGGCGAGCCAGCCGCTTGGCGACGTCGTAGTTCACCGGGCTCGACTCACCACCGCTACCCGGTTGCCCCATGGTGGAGAACATCTGGCCGAGCGAGGTCAGCATCTGCCCGAGCGCCGCCGGGTCGAATCCGGCCGCGCCCCCAGCCCCCGCGCCCAGGCCGAAGGGGTTGTTCGATCCGGAACCGGACTGGTCGTCACGCTTGTCGCGATCGGGATCGTCGTCGCGGTTCGAGAATCCGAAGGGCACGTCGCTCATGCCCCCAAGGCTACGCGGCCGCTGATCACCGAGCCGCTACTGTGGGCCGGGTGAATCGTCGGATCATCACCTTGATAGCGGCTCTGGTGCCGGTACTCGTCCTCGGTGTGGTGGGCAGTGTGGTGACAGTGCCGTTCGTCGCTCTCGGCCCTGGTCCCACCTTCAATACTCTGGGTGAGGTCGACGGGAAGCCGGTCGTCGCGGTCGCGGGCGCTCAGGTGGATCCGACGTCCGGACATCTGAACATGACCACGGTGTCCGTTCGCGACGGGCTGAATATTTTCGAGGCACTCGGCCTGTGGGTCGACGGTCGCTATGGTCTGGTGCCGCGCGCGGAGATCTACCCGCCCGGCGTGCCGCGCGAGAAGGTGGACGAGTCCAACCAGGCCGACTTCAAGGAGTCCGAGGACAACGCCGAACTCGCGGCGCTGAACTTCCTGAAGTATCCGACGAAGGTCACCGTGCGAGCGGTCGTCGAGGACGGTCCCGCGAAAGACGTGCTGCGCAAGGGCGATGAGCTGGTGAGTGTGAACGGCAAACCGGTCACCACCTCCAAGGACGTGGTCGAGGCGGTACAGAGCGCGGCTCCCGGGACCACGGTGCCGATGGTGATCCGCCGTGACGGTGCCGAGCAGACGGTCGAGGTGAAACTGGCGGCGCGGCCGGACGATTCGGCCAAGGCCTATCTCGGCGTCACCACCGGGGAGATCGCGGACGGGCCGCTGCAGGTCGACTTCAACCTGGCCGACATCGGCGGTCCGTCGGCGGGTCTGATGTTCAGTCTCGCCCTGGTGGACAAGCTCAGCTCGGGTGAACTCAATGGCGGCCGCTTCGTGGCCGGCACCGGAACCATCGATCCCGTGGGAAAGGTCGGGCCGATCGGCGGAATCCAATACAAGATGATCGCCGCCCGGGATGCCGGTGCGGAGACCTTCCTGGTCCCCGCCGACAACTGCAACGAGGCCCGCCAGCGCACGCCGGACGGGCTGAAACTCGTGAAGGTCGACACGCTGACGAGCGCGGTGCAATCACTGGACGACATCAACGCCGGCCGCCCGGCCCCCAGCTGCGGCTAGTACTGGTCGGGCTCGTTCTCCAGGGTGTGGCGCAGCGCGTCGACCAGGTTCGGGGCCAAATTGGGCGCGGTGCGCAGATCCAGATCCGGGAAGGCCTCGTCCTCCTCGGGCCGTAACTGCAACAGGCACAACGAGACCCCTTCGCGCAGGACACCGGCGTACAGGCGTGCGTCGCGGCGTTCGGGATGCGTCTGCGCGGCGTCGCGGCCCGCGCGGTCGGCGGCGTCGCGGTCGGCCAGCAGCGGCGCGATGGCGTCGTCGAGGGTCTGCTCGGCGGTCGGCGGCAGGACCACGATCTGCTGAACCAGCACCACGCCGTGTACCGCGGGCGGCCAGCTGGTGGTGGCGAGGAATTCGTCGAGCGCCATGGCGTCGCCGGTCAGATCGTCGGGAAGCGGTTCCTGGGCAATCGGGGTCAATGCCGCGCCGTCGTCGAGCTCTTCCTCGAGCGTCGGCTCGGCGGCCACCAGATCCGAGGTGGGCACCAGCGCGAACAATTGCGGCGGCTGATCCCACCCCTCGGTATCGGCGAACTCGGCCACGTCCCGGATGCAGCGATACAGGGCGGAAGAGGGGTTGTCCAGGGTCACGGCCGACACTGTACGTCCGATTCCGTGGTCCGGGTGTGCCGGACGCGGCTTACCGACCATCGCGATCCAACCCGACCCGTTTTACGTAGAGTGGGGCGCGAGAGGCGGTCCGCTGGGGCCGCCCGCAACATCGGACTGCGGTGCACCGACCGAGTTTCGCTTCGGTTCACCGCCGGACCTGGGAGAGTGGCATCGTGGGCATGCGCCCCCCGACAGGCTTACCGTCGCTGTCTCGACGCAGCCGGATTCTGCTGATCACCGCACTGGTGATCGCTGCGTTACTGCTGGTCGGCCCGCGGCTGACCGACGCGTACACCAATTGGCTGTGGTTCGGCGAGGTCGGATTCCGTCAGGTGTTCACCACGGTGCTGGTCACCCGGGTGCTCTTGTTCCTGGTGGTCGCGGTCGTGGTCGGATTGGTGATCTGGCTGGCGTTGCTCGCCGCCTATCGCACCCGTCCGGTCTTCGTCCCGGTCTCGGGACCCAGTGACCCCATCGCGCGATACCGCACCACGGTCATGGGGCGGTTGCGCCTGTTCGGCATCGGGATCCCGGTGCTGGTCGGCCTGCTGTCGGGACTGGTCGCGCAATCGAGCTGGGTCACGGTGCAGCTGTTCCTGCACGGTGGATCGTTCGGGATCAAGGATCCGCAGTTCCACATCGACGTCGGTTTCTACGCCTTCGATCTGCCGTTCTACAAGCTCCTGCTGAACTGGCTGTTCGTGGCCGTGGTGATCGCCTTCTTCGCGAATCTGGTCACCCACTACGTCTTCGGCGGCCTGCGGCTGTCCGGACGCGAGGGCACGCTGACCCGCCCGGCCCGCATCCAGCTGGCCGTGATCGCGGGCACCTTCGTGGTGCTCAAGGCCATCGCCTACTGGTTCGACCGGTACTCCCTGCTGTCGAGCACTCGGAAGGAGCCCACCTTCACCGGCGGTTCCTACACCGACATCAACGCGGTGCTGCCCGCCAAGCTGATCCTGATGTCGATCGCGATCATCTGCGCGGTCGCCTTCTTCGCCGGTGTGGTGCTGCGCGATCTGCGGGTGCCGGCCATCGCGGCGGCATTGTTGCTGCTGTCGTCGATTCTGGTCGGCGCGGTCTGGCCGCTGGTGGTCGAGCAGTTCGAGGTGCGCCCGAACGCGGCGACCAAGGAGTCGACCTATATCCAGCGCAATATCGCCGCCACCCGGCAGGCCTACGGACTCACCGACGACAAGGTCTCCTATGTCGACTACAAGGGTTCGCAGACCAAGGACCCGGGCTCGATCCCTGCCGACCAGCAGACCATCGGCAATATCCGCCTGCTGGATCCGAATCTGCTGACCCAGACCTTCATCCAGCGTCAGCAGCTGCAGAACTTCTACGGCTTCCCGGATCCGCTGGACATCGACCGCTACACCATCAACGGCGAGAAGCAGGACTACATCGTCGCCGCGCGAGAGCTGGTGCCGCAGAACCTGTCCGGTAACCAGACCGATTGGATCAACAAGCACACCGTCTACACCCACGGTGACGGCTTCGTCGCCTCTCCGGCCAACCGCGTGAACGTGGCACCGCCGAAGGAGACCCAGCAGGCCGCGACCGGAGCCGGGACGAGCAGTTCCAGCGGCGGTTACGGATACCCGGTGTTCAATGTCGGCGACAAGTCGACGGTCAGTGACCTGTTCACGCCCAAGGACAAACAGGCCATCCCGGTCGATCAGCCGCGCATCTACTACGGCGAGATGATCTCCAAATCCGATGCCGACTACGCGATCGTGGGTGGTAACGCCCAGCCGCCGCGTGAATACGACACCGGCACCGACCAGTACACCTACACCGGTAAGGGCGGCGTCCCGATCGGCAACTGGTTCAACCGGCTGGCCTTCGCCGCCAAGTACGCCGAGCGCAACATCCTGTTCTCCGGCGCGATCGGCTCGGATTCCAAGATCATCTACAACCGCGATCCGCGTAGTCGCGTCCAGCAGGTGGCGCCGTGGCTGACCGCCGACGGCGATGTGTATCCGGCGGTGGTCAACGGCCGCATCCAATGGATCGTCGACGCGTACACGACACTGGAGAACTTCCCCTACGCGCAGCGCACATCCCTGGAAGGTGTGGTCGAGGACAGCATCGACCAGAATGCCGGGCGCTCGCTGCCGCGCAAGGAAGTCAGCTATATCCGAAACTCGGTGAAGGCCACCGTCGACGCGTACGACGGTTCGGTCAACCTCTACGACGTGGATCCGACCGATCCCGTGCTCAACGCGTGGCGCGGGGTGTTCCCCAATTCGGTGAAACCGCAGAGCGAGATCCCGCCGGAGCTGCAGGCGCACTTCCGGTATCCGGAGGATCTGTTCAAGGTGCAGCGCGAGATGCTCGCGCGCTATCACGTCAACGATCCGCGCGAGTTCTTCACCAACAACGCGTTCTGGTCGGTCCCCAACGATCCGACCTCGGACACTCCGACCAACGCGCATCAGCCGCCGTACTACGTACTGATCGGTGATCCGAAAACCGGTAAGCCGCAATTCAATCTGACCAGTGCGATGGTCGGCTTCAAACGGCAGTTCCTGGCCGCCTATATACAGGTGTCGTCGGATCCGGAGAACTACGGCAAGTTCACGGTGCTGAAGCTACCGACCGATTCGCAGACGCCGGGCCCGCAACAGGTCCAGACATCGATGACCACCGATGCCAGAGTCTCCAACGATCGGACATTGCTGACCGGTGGTAATACCAACAAGATCAAATACGGAAATCTGCTGACACTGCCGATCGGCGAGGGCGGAATTCTGTATGTCGAACCCTGGTATCTGGAACGCAACAGCGGCCCGACCACGGCCTCGTTCCCGCAATTGGTGAAGGTGCTCGCCTCCTACGGCGACAAGGTCGGCTACCAGTCCACCCTGGGCGACGCACTCAACGACGTACAGGACGGACTCGGCGCGGCGACCACGCAGCAGCCCGGCCAGGCCGCGATAAATCCACCCGGCCAGCAGAGCAGTACGTCACCGCCGCCGTCGAACCAGAACTCTCCGCCACCGGTGACCCCGCCACCGGCGACCGGTTCGGCAGGTAGGGACGCCGCGGTCAAGGAACTCAACGATGCGCTCAAGAGTGTGGAGGACGCGCAGAAGTCCGGCGATCTGGGGCAGTTGGGCAAGTCGCTCGAGAGTCTGCAGAAGGCCATCGACGACTACAACAAGGCCGGCGGGTAGCAGACCCGGATCGTGGCGGGACCCGGCCGGGCGCGCGGGTGAACTACAACGAATTCACCGACAACGGCTGCGTGATGTCACTCCCTACTCCAGGCCGTGAAACGTTCGATCACGAAGCCTGGCATG